>NZ_AFFX01000025.1:0-1259 GCF_000222125.1 Pseudomonas sp. S9
GGACAAGCTTCGCGTTGTCACACCCTACGAAGTGGTCCTCGGCTAGCTGCTCAGCAACTGCTCGAGTTTTTGCTGGTCTTTGGCAAACTGGCGAATGCCTTCGGCGAGCTTTTCAGTGGCCATTGGGTCTTCGTTCATTGCCCAGCGAAACTGCGCTTGCGTCAGTGTTTGCTTGGCCTCGCCAGTCGCGCCGGTATTGAGCTTGCGCTCGAGATTGCCTTGATCATCCGCAAGCTGTTGTAGCAAGTCCGGACTGATGGTCAAGCGGTCGCAGCCAGCCAGCTGTTCGATCTGGCCCAGGTTGCGGAAGCTGGCACCCATGACCACGGTGTCATAGCCATTGGCTTTGTAGTAGTTGTAGATGCGTGTTACCGATTGCACGCCAGGGTCAGCCATGCCGACAAAATCGCAGCCTTCAGCTTTTTTGTACCAGTCGTAAATGCGGCCCACGAACGGCGAGATCAAAAACACACCGGCATCGGCACAAGCCTGAGCCTGGGCGAAGGAGAAGAGCAATGTCAGGTTGGTTTGCACACCCGCTTTCTCGAGCTGTTCGGCAGCCTGGATACCCTCCCAGGTGGATGCGATCTTGATCAGGATACGCTCGCGTCCAACGCCTGCTTGCTCGTACAGCTCTACCAGGCGCTCGGCGCGGCGCAATGTTGCATCGGTATCGAAGGACAGGCGCGCATCGACTTCGGTCGAAATACGTCCGGGAATGATTTTCAGGATTTCCTGGCCAACGGCAACCCCGAAGCGGTCGCAGGCAAGGTTCAAGTCGCCATTACAGCCATCGACCGAGCTTTTCAGCAGCTCAGCGTAGCGTGGCATGGCGGCGGCCTTGAGCAGCAGCGAAGGGTTGGTGGTGGCATCGACCGGCTTTAGGCGGGCAATGGCATCTAAATCGCCAGTATCAGCGACAACGGTAGTGAACTGTTTAAGTTGATCCAGCTTGTTAGTCATGACTAAACCTTGTCGTTGCGGATCCCCTGACATTACCCGAGGGCGAATCGGGGCTCAATGTCCTTCGAGCAATTGAGCGGCCTGGTCGAAGAGTTCCAGCGGGTCATTGGCCTTGTGAATATCCACCGAGAGCAACTGGCGGAAGCGTCTGGCACCCTTGAAACCCTGGGCCAGGCCCAGCATATGGCGGGTGACGTGGTGCATGGCTGCGCGCTCTTCCTGCAGATGACGGGCAATGTAATCGCGCATGCTGAGCATGGCTTCAAAGCGGCTCATCACAGGTGCATCGCTGGCAA
>NZ_AFFX01000024.1:0-1704 GCF_000222125.1 Pseudomonas sp. S9
TTTGACTAGAAAGAAAAATCGTTCTTTAAAAATTTGGGTATGTGATAGAAGTGACTGATTGATTACTTTCACTGGTAATTGATCTGGTCAAGGTAAAATTTGTAGTTCTCAATTGCAAATTTTGGCGAATGTCTACTTCACGTTATAGACGATAACCAGATTGCTTGGGGTTATATGGTCAAGTGAAGAAGCGCATACGGTGGATGCCTTGGCAGTCAGAGGCGATGAAAGACGTGATAGCCTGCGAAAAGCTTCGGGGAGGTGGCAAATAACCTTTGATCCGGAGATGTCTGAATGGGGGAACCCACCTAACATAAGTTAGGTATCTTGCACTGAATACATAGGTGTAAGAGGCGAACCAGGGGAACTGAAACATCTAAGTACCCTGAGGAATAGAAATCAACCGAGATTCCCTTAGTAGTGGCGAGCGAACGGGGACTAGCCCTTAAGTTGATTAGAGATTAGCGGAACGCTCTGGAAAGTGCGGCCATAGTGGGTGATAGCCCTGTACGCGAAAATCTCTTTTCAATGAAATCGAGTAGGACGGAGCACGAGAAACTTTGTCTGAATATGGGGGGACCATCCTCCAAGGCTAAATACTACTGACTGACCGATAGTGAACTAGTACCGTGAGGGAAAGGCGAAAAGAACCCCGGAGAGGGGAGTGAAATAGATCCTGAAACCGTATGCGTACAAGCAGTGGGAGCAGACTTTGTTCTGTGACTGCGTACCTTTTGTATAATGGGTCAGCGACTTATTTTCAGTGGCAAGCTTAACCGAATAGGGGAGGCGTAGCGAAAGCGAGTCTTAATAGGGCGTTTAGTCGCTGGGAATAGACCCGAAACCGGGCGATCTATCCATGGGCAGGTTGAAGGTTAGGTAACACTGACTGGAGGACCGAACCGACTACCGTTGAAAAGTTAGCGGATGACCTGTGGATCGGAGTGAAAGGCTAATCAAGCTCGGAGATAGCTGGTTCTCCTCGAAAGCTATTTAGGTAGCGCCTCGTGTATCACTGCTGGGGGTAGAGCACTGTTTCGGCTAGGGGGTCATCCCGACTTACCAAACCGATGCAAACTCCGAATGCCAGCAAGTGTCAGCACGGGAGACACACGGCGGGTGCTAACGTCCGTCGTGAAAAGGGAAACAACCCAGACCGTCAGCTAAGGTCCCAAAGTTATGGTTAAGTGGGAAACGATGTGGGAAGGCTTAGACAGCTAGGAGGTTGGCTTAGAAGCAGCCACCCTTTAAAGAAAGCGTAATAGCTCACTAGTCGAGTCGGCCTGCGCGGAAGATGTAACGGGGCTCAAACCATACACCGAAGCTACGGGTTCATCCTTTGGATGAGCGGTAGAGGAGCGTTCTGTAAGCCTGTGAAGGTGAGTTGAGAAGCTTGCTGGAGGTATCAGAAGTGCGAATGCTGACATGAGTAACGACAATGCGAGTGAAAAACTCGCACGCCGAAAGACCAAGGTTTCCTGCGCAACGTTAATCGACGCAGGGTGAGTCGGCCCCTAAGGTGAGGCAGAAATGCGTAATCGATGGGAAACGGGTTAATATTCCCGTACTTCTAATTACTGCGATGGAGGGACGGAGAAGGCTAGGCCAGCACGGCGTTGGTTGTCCGTGTTTAAGGTAGTAGGCTGGGATCTTAGGTAAATCCGGGATTCTAAGGCCGAGAACTGATGACGAGTTGTCTTTAGA
>NZ_AFFX01000023.1:0-1935 GCF_000222125.1 Pseudomonas sp. S9
AGCGTCTTACCGTGGCCGGGTTTCCCCGTGCGTATATAGAGCATGGAGAACCCCCTTAAGCCTCAATAGAGGTGCCGCCCGGCTTGTGCCAGACCTGGTTACGCTTGCGATCAGCGGCCTTATCAATGCCGGCAAGAACAAAGCGCGTGGCAATGGCTGCGAAGTAGATATTCACAATCACATCCACCTTGGCCAGACCAAGAATCGGCATGATTACCGGCCCGACTTCGCCCATGCGCGCTATAAGTTCATCTTTGGCCGCATCGATCACCAGGTTAAAACCCACGTAGCTGACAAAGCCGAAACCGAGCATCTTGAGCACCATGCGCACAAGCGGGCCGAGCACCATGATCAGCATTTGAACAAGCAATACGTATTGCATTAGCTACCCCCTACAGAGCGCCCGACATACAGCGCGGCAAAGACAAGAGCAAAAGCCACAAAGAGGTTGCCGAGGTCTGTAGCAGCACGGCACAGCGGCTCATAGGTGAATTTGAAGGTGTGGCCGCCAGCAGTGATCAGGTTCACCGTTTCATCAGGCGGGCAACTAGCAGGTAGGAACCGTGTGCCTTTGTTGATCAGGCCCGGGACATCAATATCATCGCCGCCTTCGTCGAGTTCGAACTTGTCGCCCTGAACCAGGTTCTCGATATCGTCTTTATGGCCTTCGAAGTCGGCTTGTTCTTCGGCAAAGCATTGTTGCTCTTTGCTCTTGCGCAAAATGGCGCATTGAATCGGATCACCCTCGCAGGCAAGGTCTACATCACATCCTTCGCCGCCAACACTTGACCCCTGTTCGCATTTACCGCCGATACAATCCCCAAAGCCATCACCATCGGCATCAGGGTTGCCCTGCTGGTCAGGGCAATCAGGGCCTTTGCAGGTGCCAGTGGTGCCTGTCTTATTGCCCGCGCTGTCGGTATGCGTCGTGGTTGTGGTGACGGTAGTTTTTGTCGGGCAAGCAGTGCCATTGCACTTGGTCGCGGTGGCCGTATCTGTTTTAGTTGTGGTCTTAGAACCATCAGGATTGGTCTGAACTTTGGTATCGGTCTGGATATCGACCTGGTTCTTCGACGGCTGGGCATCAACGCAGAGTCGCTCGCCATTGAACATGCCGCAGTGCTGGCCTTCTTTTTCAACTGACTTTTCAGACGTGCACGTCGTTGAGCCATCTGCGTTATAAACGGGTATGCAAGGCTTGTCTTCGAGAATGGTTTCAGGCTCGGGATAGTCAGGAACAGGCGACTGTTCAACCTCAGCAGAACCACCAGAACCACATTCAGCACCCGTGTAATAGCCAGTACCCTGGCAAAAATAGGAACCGGTAACGCGAGTCGTGCATTTTTGGTCAGCTGTATTGGCGACACAGCCCGAATGACACGCTGACTGACTAGCAACGCCGAACTTGCGATCAGCAGAAAGCGAAACATAGCCATCACCAGCGGCGCCGGACTTACTAAATGGAAAGCTTGTGTTTGCTAGCTCAGCGCACTTGTCAGGTTCAGGAGCATCACAACCACCCGTTTCAGCGTTATACGTTTGATCGGGTGGGCATGTGGTTCCGTACCTGTTTGCTTGTGGCTGATAAACACCGCCAGGATGGCTATAACTGCAATAACCGTAGTCTTGCCTAACGAAAGTACAGCCCATGAAACCAAAGCTTTGCCAATTAAAGTTTTGAAGTGTTAATAGCTGCTCTGCAGCTTTGCGGAGGTCAGGCTGGGCAGTACAACCGGGCAAACTGCATTGCCAGTAATAATCCTCTGAATAAGCAGCCGACGCAGAGAACGCGAACAGCACAAGCACAGTGGTTTGGATAAGCAGACGCTTCATATCAAACCCGCCCGAAGAAGATCAGGTAGAACGCCAGACTGGTGATGATCAGTACGTAGACCTGGTAGCTGAATGTGTTCATGGCGAACTCCAAAAAGAGAA
>NZ_AFFX01000022.1:0-3054 GCF_000222125.1 Pseudomonas sp. S9
AAAAGCACGACTGGCCGCGCAGCCTATAGCCAGGGCAGTTATATCCATTGCAAAGAAGCACGGCTTGATGGTCGTTACTCGGCTAATTCTGGGTGTATCGGCTTATTTGTACGGTTAATCGAGCCGTTGGCGAGTAGGCAATGCTGCGCCCCGCCGTTATCATGCGGGCCTCAATAGTTTTCGAGCAAAACATGCAGCCATTATTGCGGCTTCTACAGGACGGAAGGTTCCACTCGGGGCAGGCTTTGGGTGCGGAGCTGGGTATCAGTCGTTCAGCGGTATGGAAGCAGTTGCAGGTACTTGAAGCTGAGCTTGGGTTAACGATTCATAAGGTACGTGGGCGTGGTTATCAATTGCAGAATCCACTGATATTGCTCGATCAGCAGCGACTGTCGACCAGTCATGCTTCGCTGGGCTGGCCAGTTACGGTTTTGCAGTCGGTAGACTCAACCAATGCAGAAGTCCTGAGACTGCTCGGTACCGGCAAGCAGGCCCCCTTTCTATTGTTGGCTGAACAGCAAACCGCTGGGCGTGGTCGTCGAGGCCGTGCCTGGGTCAGTCCATTTGCTGAGAACATGTATTACAGCCTGCTAATACGTATTGACGGTGGTATGCGCCAGATAGAAGGGCTCAGCCTGGTCGTTGGATTGGCGCTTCTCAAGGCCATAAAGGAGCTTGGCGTCAGTGATGCTGGTTTGAAGTGGCCGAACGATGTGCTGGTTGACGGGCAGAAAATTGCGGGCATCTTGCTGGAAATGTCCGGGGATCCAGGTGATGAGTGCCATGTCGTCATCGGCGTCGGTGTTAACGTCAACATGAAGGTCGTTGAGGTTGATGCGATTACACAGGCCTGGACGTCATTGTCTAGGGTGCTGGGTAGGGCGATTGATCGCAATCAGTTGGTCGAGTTTTTTAGCAAGCATTTACAGGCATACATGGCTGTGCATATGCGTGAAGGATTCGCCGCGCTACAGCATGAGTGGCAAGCCAATCACCTTTGGCAAGGGCGCATGGCTACGCTTACTGCGGGCAAGACTCCGATCAAGGGTGAAATAATGGGTGTGGACTGCACGGGTGCTATTCGCCTGAAGGTTGATGGTCAGGAGCGCAGTTTCAGTGGTGGTGAGTTGAGCTTGAGGCTGAGCGATGATACTTGAGCTTGATTGCGGCAATAGTTTTATTAAGTGGCGGGTACTGGCGGCTGATGCATCGCGCATTATATGCGCAGGGGTTGTCGGTTCTGATGCAGAGCTGATGCTTGCATTGAATGAGGAATCCCTGAACGTCACGGCCTGTAGGTTGGTGAGCGTGCGTACGGATGCTGAAACTCAATTACTGGTGGGCTTGATCAATGAGCGGTTTGGCGTCGAGTGCGCCTGTGCGCAGCCAGTGATTGAGCTTGCAGGGGTGCGCAATGGCTACGAGCAATATCAGCAGCTAGGTCTTGATCGCTGGCTGGCTTTGGTCGGTGCTTACCTGTATGCAGGCAAGGCATGCTTGGTGCTGGACTTGGGAACAGCTGTTACTGCTGATTACGTAAGTGCTGATGGTGAACATCTTGGTGGTTATATCTTTCCTGGCGTGCCCCTGATGCGCAATCAGCTGCGTACCCATACTCGTCGGATACGCTACAGCGACGACACAGCAGAGCGCGCGCAACAGAAAAACGGTCCAGGGCGTACCACCGCTGAAGCGGTAGAGCGCGGATGTTCGCTTATGCTGCAAGGCTTTGTTGCAACGCAGTTAGAGCTTGCAAGTGAATACCTGGGCGATACATTTGTGGTATTCCTCACGGGAGGGGATGCAGTGGTGGCCGTCGATATGGCGCCAGGTGCAATAATTGCTCCCGACTTGGTTTTCAAGGGTTTGGCTGCAGCCTGCCCGCTGTCCTGAGGTTTGCATGCGTTGGATATTTCTATTGCTGGTGGTGCTGAACGCTTTTTATTACGTCTGGCATCAGCAGCAGGCACCGCTTAGGCCAAAAGAAGTTGCACCTATGGCGCAGCAGCAGGGCGCCAAGCGTGATATCCAGTTGCTCAGCGAAACCGACAACCAGCAGCGCCGCGCGCCGGTTGTACAGGCTCCTGAAGACGATACATGCCTGTATTTGGGGAGCTTTGAACAGCGCTCTGAGGCTGAGGTCGTCGAGCAGCGGCTGATAAGCCTTGATATCAGCTCGCAGGTGCGTTCGGTCGATGATCAGGCTGGGGTGGATTATTGGGTCTATATCCCGCCTCTGGCATCCCGATCGGCTTCCCTGCGCCAGCTTAAAGAACTGCAAGCGCGAAACATTGATAGCTATTTGATCTCCCAGGGAGACCTGGAAAACGGTATCTCCCTGGGAATATTTCCACGCAAGGATTCGGCGCAAAGCGTGATTCAGCGCTTGGAAGATGTCGGTTACGAGTCTTCCTTGCGTGAATTACCGCGTGCGCATCGTAGCTACTGGGTGCGTATAGCCCCGGAAAGTCGGCGTTTGGCTGATGATTCGCTACTGGAAAAGCTCGCTTTTGATTTTAATGGGCTAAAACATCAATTAATGCCGTGCGAAAGCATTGCATCCTCGCAATAGATTGCATAGAATGGCGCCCGCTTCGCAGGGTGGCCTTAAACAGCAATTCAGCGAAGTTACTGTCAAATGCGCTAAGCTCAGGTTTTTATTGAGAAAATGCTTGACAGTAGGGTGGCTTCTCTTGAGAATGCCGCTTCCTTTTGGAGGGATTCCCGAGCGGCCAAAGGGATCAGACTGTAAATCTGACGTCTACGACTTCGAAGGTTCGAATCCTTCTCCCTCCACCAGATTTAGCGTTAATTGCAAGTTGAGCGGGTGTAGTTTAGTGGTAGAACCTTAGCCTTCCAAGCTAATGATGCGGGTTCGATTCCCGCCACCCGCTCCAAGTTTGCAGTGTTCGCGACACTATTCGCTCATGTAGCTCAGTTGGTAGAGCACACCCTTGGTAAGGGTGAGGTCAGCGGTTCAAATCCGCTCATGAGCTCCATTTGATAAAGGCAGATATGCAAGTATCTGCCTTTATTTTAATGGTGGTAAGGCTA
>NZ_AFFX01000021.1:0-4077 GCF_000222125.1 Pseudomonas sp. S9
AGGGTTTACCGAAAGGTAAGCCCTTTTTTGTGTGCACGAGTGACTACAAAGTGACTACAGCGTGCCCACATCCAAGGAATCAGGCTGTGACGACTAAAGCTATTGACCAGCTATTCAAAAGATCAACCGAACTCTTTGACTACTTCGGCGGAGTCCTCGCCTCAGAATCGTTCTACGACGACGATCGATGCATAGCCTGTGAAACGCTATGTACAGTTTCGTTGCAGCACGGTTTAAGCCTTCTAATGCTATCTCGCATCGGCAACAACATATCAGCTGCTAGCCTGCTGAGGCTTCAGTTTGAATCACTAACTAGAGCACTATGGGTGCTGTACGTCGCTAGTGACACTGCACTCAGCAAGCTGACCGGAGAGCTTTCAGTCGAAGCATTAAAAGTAGCAAAAAAACTACCTAGCGTTAGTGAAATGATAAAAGCGCTAAGTCGAGCTGAAGGTTTTCCGCCCTCTGCAAACGCAATGATTAAAGATCTTCAAGTAGGGCTAATGTCCGAAATGAATTCGTTTGTACACGCGGGAATAATGCCGTTCAAATTACAACAAATCGGCACGCCTGAGATCGTAACGATCAAGAACATGAAGCACTCAAACGCAATCAGCACAATGACTGCAATGACCCTAGCGATCATAAATACAGACAAAAATGCGGCTGTAGTAATAAGAAAAATGCAGCCTAAATTTGCCGATTGCCTACCCCCCCTGATTTGGCCAAATAGCTCGCCTGAGCCAGAGGTGAAAACCTAAGCGCAGACTCAAGATGATCAGGCGAAAGATGTGCATAGCGCATGGTCATGGTGATTGATGAATGCCCCAGGATTCGCTGGAGGCTGAGAATATCCCCTCCCCCCATCATGTAATGGCTGGCGAAGGTGTGGCGCAGGATGTGGGTTAGCTGACCTGGAGTCTGAAAGCCGCACCGCTCATAGGCACTACGAAAAGCAGCCCTGCAGGACATAAACAAACGACCGTTACCCGGCATAGCCACCTTTAATGCTTCGGCTTCAACCTCTTTAGGTATCGGTACAGAGCGCGACTGGCGGTTTTTGGTGCGGTGAAAATGCGCCTTTCCCCCAAAGATCGCAGCACGGGTCAGACTTTCAGCTTCATCCCATCGAGCGCCAGTGGCCAAGCAGATCAGAGCAACCGGATATGCATGGTTGTTCTTCGACCTGGTGCATTCATCGAGCAACTGTGAAACCTGATCGAGCGTCAGGAATGACAGCTCTGTTTGATCGGTTTTGATCTGGCGGATGTTGGCTAACGGATTGATGCCCGTCCAAGCGCCTAAACGGATCAACTCAGCAAAGACGGCTGAGAGGTAGCGTTGTTCGTGGTTAACCGTATGCGGCGACACGTCTTGAAGGCGCGATTGCCGGTATCTGGCCCAGCGCAAAGCATCGAAGTCAGACACACGCGGATTGCCCAAGCGCTCAACAACAGCAAGCGTACGAGACAACCTAGCTTTCTGATCTTTCAGCGAGCAGCCGTGCAGGGAATGCCAAATGTTTACCAAGTCGGATAGACGATCATCAAGTGGTCTACCCGTTTCGTTATAGGTCGCAAAAAAGTCAGACTCATAGCGTTGAGCTGCAGACTTGGTTGCAAAGCCCTTCTTGCGTATACGGCGCCCGGAGCGACCATTCTCATAAAAATCAGCCGTCCATGTTTTGCCATCTTTACGAACAGTCATACAGCCCTACCCCATCTAACGCTACGTTCTTCAAGCAAGGCTTTGATGTGCTTGTAGATATCGTGCTCGGTCATTTCCTTAGCTGCATAGTGGTCACGGATAACCGGCCAGCATTCCCAATCCTGCAGCCGATCAAATGCCTTTTTTGCGCCCACCCGCTCCCTTGCCAGTAGGCTTACGAAGTTTCCCAGGAATAGCTCGACGTTCTTGCCGGAGAAGCCCCGCGAGGTCTTGTAATAGCGCTTGTACTCGGTTTCATCGAGCAGGGAATCAACTGGCAGATCAACCCGCACGTCTTCACGGATCAATGTCCAGATCGGCTGAAAGTAACCAGGACGTGCTAGCAGCTTGAATTGACCCAACCCATAGCGCCACAGACCATCCAAGTGCGCTGAGAAGTCAGCAAAGGTGCGCGTTTCAATGAATGCAGCGGTCTGCAGATCTACCGAACCGCTAGCGAATTGCTGAATGATTGAATGGTGGTAACGCAGCTCGATGCGCCATACGTCCTGGTCTGGGTTGTAGTTGTCTGGGTCTACATCGTCAAAGCTGTCACGACGCTTCCAGACGCTTTCCCAATAGTCGAGCTTGTCAGTGGCTCGGGCTTGCTCGGTCTTGTTTTAGATACAGAGCTGCACGCCGTTAGCTGAGCCGAACATAGAGGTCTCACCCCGACCGTACACGCTCGACTTAGTAGCCCACTTAATTTCATTGATCCCGCTAATGTCACGGTGCATACGCGCCTTGCAGTGCATTTGTGCGACTAGATCAACAGGAGGCGTCCAGCCCTGCAGGTCTAGCGCGAGGTGAACCGCACATTGGTTGACCTCAACATGACTCAACAACTGGTGTGCGTAGTAGTCCATGCGTGCCTGCAGACGTTCCGGCGAAAGGTTGTCGATTGCATGGGGCGAGACTTCGATTTTCAAGTGTGGACCGATCACGTCCAGCTTCTTGTTGAAGTTCTTAACCAACAGAATCAGGCCAAGGTCAGCGTTTTGCAGCTTGTACTGGTAGCCAGAGTCACGCCCTACCCGTCCCGAGTGCCAGCGCTGCCCTGCAAAGTCGACAATTGTTCCTGGTACTTCAAACAAGGCCATGATTTCAGGCCTGACCATGCCCTGATAAAGCTGGCGAACAGTGTCCACCCCACAGCGAAGCAGTCGAACGTCTGACAGGTCGATGAAACCCATCTGGCCGGGATCAACAAATAAACGGCTTGTTGTGCTTTCCAAGCCTGTTTCCGGATCAATCCGATTGAAGTCTTTTGCCTTAGCCATTTTCTACCCAACTATCTGGTTTAGTGTGGTTATTCAGTTCTGTTTATATGACGTGTTACAGGGGCGTCAGCGCGCGGTTTGCGCGCGGGCTCGGAACCCGCTCTGCGTGCAAAACCGGGGCGAGCCTCGCCCCTGACACTCACCACACGAAACGGCCCTTTTCACTGCCTACAACGGTGATGCTGGTACTCGGTTTGCCCTGGTCGAAACCTGGAGCACGATTAGGGTTCGGCCGGTCTTGCGCCTGGAGTACCTGCTGTTGATTGTCTCGGTCAGGTATCGACGGATCGAAATAGCCGTTATCAACAATCTGTTTGCATAGGCTGAACTCGGTAGAAACCCTTGTGCCTTGCTGGGTGTAGCACTGGCACACCGTCGGCTTGCCGTTCACCACTGCGCTAGGCATTTTCGAGAACGAGCGGGCGTAGGTGTCGGGATCGGTGCTGGACATGCAGTACAGCCGCGGATAGCTCACTGGCTGAGTGAGTTCATCGTAGATAGGGGCTGATGACGGTATGCCCTCGATACGAGGTATACGGCGTTGTGCGTAGTGTTGAGGCGATTCTTTTCTAGGCGTATCAGCGTTACCAGGTGATGAACCAATAAACGACCCAACGCTGGCCGTAACCTTGTCAACAACACTGTCATTACTGGCCGCGCCTTGCGTGGACTGTGCCCCACCATCCTTGCCTTGCTGGTATCGCTCGTAAAATCGATAAGTCAGCACACCGGCAACGATGATCACCAAAATAGCCAAGATAAACTTGGTCGGCAGCTTGGCCTGGAAATGGTGCTTTGCGTTGGTGCTGGTGTAGGTGCTGAAATACTTTTTATCGAGTCGGACGGTTTTCTTGTCGGCGTCCTTGAAGCTGCTTTTGACTTCGACTTTCTCGATCACCACCTCAGACTCGAAGCGGATTAGCTGTTGAGATTTGAAGACTCGCCAGTAATGCACATGACCATTGCACAGGCGACGCAAGTGAACATCCAGGTAGCGCGGGTCTTGAGTAACCAGGTGCACTTCGTGACCTTGGTGGCGCATGGTTTCAAAGCGGGTGATGAACTCGGGCGGGCGCTGGCGAGGATCACG
>NZ_AFFX01000020.1:0-7850 GCF_000222125.1 Pseudomonas sp. S9
AAACCGGTGCCGGCTGTACCGCGTCCGCCGTCGAGCTTGATCGCGGTCATGGCGAGTACATCGACACCAAAGCCAACAGTGCCTTCGGTGAAGCCTGAGCGAGCATCGAGCATAAAGCTCTGGGTCCACTCTTCGGCTTTGCCTTGGTTGTAGGCCGGGTTTACGAAGTTACGGTTGATGTAGAAGTTGCGCAGGCCAAAGTTGACCTTGGCATCCTCTACAAAACCGGCAGCCTGGCTGCTCAGCGGCAGGGCGGATGCGGCAATGGCGCTGGCAACTGCGAGTGAAAGAATCTTGCGTGAACTCATTATTATTTTGCTCCAGTTGGAGTTGTTTCTATTGCCAGGCAAATGGCACGGCACTTTTAGTGGGCGTGACGAAATGGCCTGGTGCGGGATACAGGGGAAGATAGGGGCTGGTTAGTCTGTCAACGCTGGCGTCGAGCGCAGGGCAGTCCCGCGCTGCGGGCCTTGGGGCAAGCGATTTGAACGGCTTGTAGTCGTCATTGTGTGACCTGTTCTGTTTATTATTATTTTGTTGTGCGTTGTCGTACAACGATTCGGATTATTTGCAATCTGATTTGTTCTTGTCAACGCCTACTTTTGGCTGATACGGAATATTTGATTTTCTCTAGTTTGCTGCTACATGACTGTTTTTAATGAGTTTTTAAAATATTTTGGGCGCAAGGAATTCTTGGTGATAATTTTGTCAATTAACCACTTCCGGTAATTCCAGGTTATTTCAATTTTTTGGTTATAGGATGACTTTTGATTATTTCCTGATTGATTTGGCATCCATACCAGTTGCTGGACACGCGAGGCCCTCGCGCGCATTTTTTGCCAATGGCTCGCCGGATTTAACCGCTGAGTTCAGCTTGGCCTAGAGGTTGATAGTGCAGGCTGAATTCCAGCCGGATCGACTGCCCTTGCTCCAATAGCTGCAACCCCGGCCTGCCCGGCAGGTGGTGAGCGTTTATCGGGTGGCTCACCGGCTCGAAACAAAAGAAGTCACGGTCAACCGGGCAGAACAGCAGGAAGTAATCGGCGCCCTTGGCTTGGCAGGCCAGTTGATAGCCGGCGTCAGCTTGGATAATCAGGCAGTTGCCGTCCCAGCCAGTGAAGGCGTGGTCGACCAGTTCGGTGGGTAATGGGCTAGCCGAGTTGAATTGCCAGTTGGGCGGTATTGCGTCTTGCCGGTTTGGCAGTGCCTCGCCAGTTGCCCGCCAAACCCGTTGCGCGCTCGCGCAGAGCTGGGTCTGCGCTGTGCGTGGCAGGTAAGGGTGAAAGCCCAGGCCATGCCATGCCGCGTTTGCAGCCAGGTGAGTCACTTGCAGGCACATGCGTAGCTGGCCATCGCTCAGTTCAATATGCTGCTCTGCCCGGTAGGCAAATGGCGCGCTGCTGTTGAGGCTCAGGCGTGCGTGGCTGTTGCTGTGCTCATCAACCTGCCAGGCTTGTTGCCATGCGCTGCCGTGGATTGGGTAGGGATCGTGGTCAGTGTTTGGCGCAAGCGCTTGCCAACCGTTGGGGCATTCAAAGCCGCCTTCGGCGATACGGTTCGACCAGGGTGCCAGCGGGTAGCAAGCCAGGGGTCGCGGTGAACCGCTGCTCAATGCCTGTTGATCGCTGTGGCGTAGCAATGGCTGGCCCGTTAGCTTGCTGCTCCAGTTGGCAATGCTACCGCCAACTGCAGGCATCAGGCTGAGGCGGGTCAAGCGGTCTTCCAGGTGCAACAACGAGGCAGGCATAGTGAATAACTCGTTCAGTACTCAGGTGTTGATCGGCGCTTTAGGTATTGAGCTTCAGGGTTGCTTGCTGGAGGCGAGCAGCACGACGCCGCAGACCACGATCAGGCCGCCGACGATCTGCAAGCCATTGAGGAGTTGGTCCAGAATCAGCCAGCCAAACAGCAGGCCCGCCACTGGCTCGATGTTCATGACCGGAGCGTTGCGGGTAATGTCCAGTCGGCTGACAAATACGAACAGCGCTGAAAACGCCATTCCATAAAGTAGGACCAGGCAGGCAAGGGCGATCCAACCCGTTGGCGCCGTAGGTAGATCCATCCCGCCCGGCAGCAGGCCGCTGGCGCCGATTAGTGCGGTCGAGACAAACACCACTAGTAACGTGAGCATGCTGCGTACCGTACCAGGCACAGGCGCGAGGCGATGGGCCGTTATCCACAGCGCGCAGGCAAATACGGCGGCACCGGTTGCGCTGAACAGCACGCCTTCAATCCAGCTCGCATCCACAGCGCGCTGGTTGGCAAGTTGGGCGGGTACATCCAGCGCCAGGACCAGGCCAAACAGGATTGTGGCCATCAGCACCGTGGCCCGGCGGGTTGGCGCTGGCCCGCCGAGCGCCCAGCTGAGCAGGGCGAGAAAGATTGGCGCCAGGTTGACCACCAGCAGCGCCAGTGCAACCGGGATACGCATCACTGCCGAGTAGATGCAAAAGCTTTGCACTGCAATCAGCAGTCCAAGTACCAGTTGCCAGCCCCAGGTCTGGCGGCTCAAGCGCAGTGCTTCACCGCGATAGAACACCAAGGCCGCCAATACCAGAAGGGTCACCCCTGCGCGGCAGAGCATGGCAAGCAGCAGGCCGGTGTCGTGATCGAATGCAATCCGTGCGGCAATGTGGTTGCCCGCGAACGAGCATGCGAGCGCAGCCAGGATCAGTACGGCGATATGGCGGGGCAGTGGGGCTGTGGCAGACATTAGCAGGTGTATTCCTTGGCGAATAAATGAGAGCGCCGCCATTGAGGCGGCGCGCCCAAACTATAGCGCTCTACAGCAGAACGCTTGGCAACCAAAGTGAAATGGCTGGAATGTAGGTAACGGCCATCAACACCATGAGCAATGCGCAGTAGAACGGCAGCAGCGCCTTGACGGTGTTCTCGATGGTGACCTTGCCCACGGCCGCGCCCACAAAGAGCACGGCACCAACCGGTGGGGTGATCAGGCCGATGCCCAGGTTGACCAGCATGATCATGCCGAAGTGCACCGGATCAATGCCCAGGCCAGTGATGACCGGCATCAGGATTGGCGTCAGGATCAGGATCAGCGGCGCCATGTCCATCAGCGTGCCCAATACCAGCAGCATGGCGTTGATGCACATCAGAATCACATAGCGGTTATCCGACAGCGTCAGGAAGGCCGTGGTGATTTTCGCCGGGATCTGCATCAGGGTCATGATGTAGCCGAAGCTGGCGGCGAAGGCGATCAAGATCATCACGATCGACAGGGTGCGCACCGTGCGATGCATCAACTTGGGCAACTCGTGCCACTTGTAGTCACGGTAGATGAACATGGTCACGAAGAAGGCCCAGACAACAGCAATGGCGGCTGATTCGGTCGCGGTAAAAACACCACTGAGAATGCCGCCGATAATGATGAACATGGTCATCAGGCCCCAAAGCGCATCGACGCATATTTTCAGCGCTTGCTTCAGTGGGATCACTTCGCCCTTAGGGTAATTGCGGCGTCTGGCGAAGATCAGGCACATGCCCATCATCACGCAGGTCAGCAAAATGCCAGGGCCAATACCGGCGATAAACAGCGCCGAGATCGACACAGTGCCGCCAGCGGCCAGGGAGTACAGCACCGAGTTGTGGCTAGGTGGTGTCAGCAGCGCCTGCACTGAGCCACTGACGGTCACCGCAGTGGAGAACTCTCGTGGGTAACCCTTGCGGGCCATCTCCGGGATCAGTACCGAGCCGACCGATGCGGTATCGGCAACCGATGAGCCTGAAATCGCGCCGAAGAATGCCGATGCCACGATATTGACCAGTGACAGGCCGCCAAGGACAAAGCCCACCAGCACGCTGGCGAATGCGACGAGGCGACCCGACATGCCACCCTCGGCCATGATTGCACCGGCGAGCACGAAAAAGGGGATTGCCAGCAACGAGAATTTATTGACCCCGCCTGCGACTTGAATCATCACCGCATGGAACGGAATGCCGATCCAGAAGGCGCCGGCCAGTGCAGACAAACCCAGGGCGTAGGCCACGGGCATGCGCAGAGTGATCAGCAGCAAAAAGCTGCCCAAGAGAATAAAAGCGTCCATTACGAAACGGCCTCGTTGGTTTCTTCTAGTTGTTCGTAATCGACCGCGCGGCGGCGGCTCTGGTCGCCGAAGAACAGGCGTTCAAGAATAAATACCAGGGTCAAGGCGCCGCCCAGAGGAATAGGCGAATAGCACAAGCCAACGCGCAGGTCAGGCAATGATGGATTGAATTGGTGCCAGGTCGCAGCGCACAGCTTGATGCCCCAGATCAGCATAAACAGGGCAATGGTCGCCATCAGCAACTGAACCAGTATTTCTATGTAGCGTTGCAGGTGTTGCGGCATGCGGTCGGTGGCCATGGATACCGCCATGTGAGCCCCCGCGCGGTAGCTTGCGGCGGCGCCAAAAAAGGTAAAAAGCACCATTAAAAAGATTGCCACTGGCTCTGGCCAACTGGAGCCGCTGCCCAATACATAACGGGTGAAAATGCCCCAGGGAATGATCACGGCCATGGTTGCCACCGACAGGCCGGCAACCCAGATGCAGCTGGTGTAAATCACGTCGTTGACGCGTAACAGGGTGTTCTTCATTAACTTCACCACGCTGCCTTGGGGCAGGCTTGCACCTGCCGCCAAGGACTTTATAGAGAGTAGGTTGTTACTTGACGTCGGCGATGCGCTTCATCAGGTCAGCGTATTGCGCGCCGTATTTTTCACGGATCGGAGCGGTGGCGTCGTAGAAGGGCTTCTTGTCGACGGTGATGAATTCAACACCCGCGGCTTTGAGCTTCTCTTCGCTGGCTGCCGACTTGGCATCCCACAACTTGCGTTCTTCCAATTGGGCTTCCTTGGCCACTTTCTTCACCAGTGCTTGTTGCTCGGCACTCAGCGAGTTCCAGGTGTCCTTGGACATTACAATTGGCTCAGGCAGGATCAGGTGGCCAGTGAGGGTGTAGTACTTGGCGTTCTGATAGTGGTTGTGCTCAAGCATGGTTGGCGGGTTGTTCTCGGCACCATCGATAACACCGGTTTGCAGGGCGCTGAAGATCTCGCCGGTGTCCATGGCAATGCCGTTGGCGCCCATGGCGGTCATCATGTCAACGAACAGCGGGTTGCCCATGACGCGAATCTTCATGCCCTTGAGGTCTTCGATGTTGCGTACGGGCTTCTTGGTGTAGAGGTTGCGGGTAACGCCGCCCATCCAGGCCAGGGCGACCAGGTTGAATTCGGAGTTGGTGATCTTGTCGAGGATTTCCTGGCCGATCTCACCGTCGATGATCTTGCGCATGTGCTCCCTGTCGCGGAACACGAATGGCATGTTGAACACGTTTACATCCGGCACAACCGGACCGACGATGCCGAGGCTGACGCGGGTCATCTGGATGGCGCCGATTTGGGTCTGCTCAACCACTTCCTTTTCTGAACCGAGCACGCCGCCCGGGAACATTTTGAAGGTGATGTCGCCGTTGCTGGCTTCTTCGATTTTCTTACCCATCGCTTCTTCAGCAACTACTGTCGGGTAGCCTGCCGGGTGGATCTCGGCGAATTTGATTTCCAGGGCGTTAGCCGCGCTAGACAGGCAAAAGGCCAAAGGGAGAGCAGCGATGAGCAACTTGCGTTTGAAATTCATTTGAATCTCCAGTCTTGTTGTTTTTTGAGTGCAGTGTTGCGAACAGTGTTGAACAGCGGGTGGATCAGCCGCGGAACAGGGGCTCAGGTAGCCCTTTGGTCCCCGAGTGAAGGGCGAACACGCCACCGGCCAGCGGTTGATCGGACAGATCACCCTCGGGTCGAATGGATGTCACAAATAGGGTGCTCAGGTCGGCGCCACCAAAGGCGCACATGGCAGGCTTCTTGACCGGTACCGCCAGGGAGCGATCGAGGCGTCCGTCCGGGGTGAAGCGATGAATGAGCCCGGCGTCGTTGCCGCAAATCCAGTAGCAGCCGTCTTCATCGACCGCCGCGCCATCCGGGCGGCCAGGGAATGCATTCATATCGACGAATACGCGGCGGTTATGCGCGGTGCCTGCATCGGTGTCGTAATCGAATGCCCAGATCATCTGCACGCTGGGGTGCGAGTCGGACAGGTAAAGGGTGCGTCCGTCCGGGCTGAAGCCCAGGCCATTGGGGACGATGAAGTTATCCAGCTGTTTGGTCATTTGGCCATCGGTGAAGCGGTAGAGCGCACCTGCCGAAACGCCTGCGGCCATATCCAGCAGCATGCTGCCGGCCCAGAAGCGACCCTGGCGATCACAGCGACCGTCATTGAAGCGCATGCCAGGTTGTGCATGTTCGACGCCAGCCAGCAGTTGCGTGCGCAAGCTGCCGTCATGCTGTGGTTGCAGGTCGAAAATGCCGCTTTGCATCGCGCCGATCCAGCCTTGGCCTTCGGTGCGGCAGGCAATGCAGGCGAGCATCTCTTCGGCTTGCCAGCTTTGGGTTTGCCCGTTGGCGGCTTGCCAGTTGTGCAGGCGCCTGGCGGGAATATCGACCCAATACAATGATTGTTCCTGCACGTTCCAGACCGGGCTTTCGCCAACGCTATTACGGGCATCAAGTATCAATTCGGCTTGCATGGCTGCGTCTCTTGTTGTTTTACGGGACCGATGATTAAGCCGCTGGGCTTACTCGAAAGGACCTGCGGCAACAAAAGCGCCACCCTGGTAAATCGCTGCGGGATCGTCTGCCGCCACTGGTGGCTGCGCTTCGACCTTGTCGCGGAACACCTCTGAGCTGTCCTTGGCGTTGAAACCCAGGTGCGCGGCATAGCGGTTGTCCCACCACACCTGTGCATTGTCCGATACGCCGTAGACAACGGTGTGGCCGACATCGGCGCTGAACAGTGACTTTTCGATCAGCTGGGTCAGGTCATCGAAGCTCAACCAGGTCGACATCATGCGGCGGTTCTGCGGCTCGGGGAACGAGGAGCCGATGCGGATGCTGACCGTCTCGATGCCGTAGCGATCGAAGTAGAAGCTGGCCATGTCTTCGCCGTAGGATTTCGACAGGCCGTAGTAACCATCCGGACGACGAGGGGAGAGCGCATCGAGGGTCTGGTCTTGCTTGTAGAAGCCGATTACATGGTTGGAGCTGGCGAAGACCACGCGCTTGACGCCATGCAGGCGGGCCGCTTCATAGATGTGGAAGGTACCGCTGATGTTGGCGCCAAGGATCTCTTCGAACGGACGCTCTACGGATACCCCGCCAAAATGCAGGATGGCATCTACGCCATCAACCAGGGCATGCACAGCTGCCTTGTCAGACAGGTCGCAGGGAACGACCTCTTCATGTGGGCCGGTCGCGGGTGCCATTGGCGCAATATCGGATAGACGAATGACGTCTGCATAAGGCCGCAGGCTTTCACGTAGTACTTTGCCTAGGCCGCCAGCGGCGCCGGTTAGCAGCAGGCGTGAGAAGCGCGATTGGGCTGGGGATTGGGTGGTCATGAGGTAGCCTCTGACATTTAAATTGTTATTGTTTGTGTGGTTATACGTTGTCGTATAACTATTTATGGACTGATTTCAACAGGGCTTCTCCGGCTTGTCAACGTGACTAAAGTCGATGTTTTAACGATTTGGAAAGAAAGCTGCCCGGAGGATCACTGCGTTATTGGCAAGAATTCGCGCTTCAACCCATCTGGAGCAGGGGTTGCCCAACGTCGATCCCTTGCCAGGATTAAAACCCGATCTCCGTCGAGCACGAGCATTCCGTCGGCCTGGATAAAAAATCCAGTTGGCAATTTATATAGTTGTACGATAACGTATTTCCTCGGTTTGTTACTCGTACCGACTCTACAATTATCCCCAGGGTGTTCGAATAATGAATCCACAAGAACTGAAGTCCATCC
>NZ_AFFX01000019.1:0-15448 GCF_000222125.1 Pseudomonas sp. S9
GGTTTTTTACGTTCAAATTTTTCTTTAGCCACGACAGTGAACCTCTTGCCTAAAGGGCTGGATTAGCCTTGTTTTTTAACGATAGCTTCGACGATATTCGACGGAGCCTCGGAGTATTTGGAGAATTCCATGGAGTAGCTCGCGCGACCCTGTGACATGGAGCGAACGTCGGTTGCGTAACCGAACATCTCACCCAACGGAACTTCGGCGCGGATAACCTTGCCGGAAACCGTATCTTCCATACCCTGGATCAGACCACGACGACGATTCAGGTCACCCATCACGTCACCCATATAGTCCTCAGGTGTTACTACTTCCACTTTCATCACAGGCTGAAGCACAACTGCGCCGCCCTTTTGGGACAACTGCTTGGTCGCCATGGAGGCAGCTACCTTAAACGCCATCTCGTTGGAGTCGACGTCATGGTAGGAACCATCGTACACAGTAGCCTTCAGGCCGATGAGCGGATAACCGGCAACAACACCGTTCTTCATCTGCTCTTCAATGCCCTTCTGAATAGCCGGGATGTATTCCTTAGGAATAACACCACCCACTACCTCGTTGACAAACTGCAAGCCTTCCTGACCTTCGTCTGCCGGAGCAAAACGAACCCAGCAATGACCGAACTGGCCACGGCCACCAGATTGACGTACGAACTTGCCTTCGATTTCGCAAGACTTGGTGATCTTCTCACGATACGAAACCTGCGGCTTACCGATGTTGGCCTCAACATTGAACTCGCGACGCATACGGTCAACAAGAATATCGAGGTGCAACTCGCCCATGCCGGAGATGATCGTTTGACCAGTCTCTTCATCAGTTTTAACGCGGAAAGATGGATCTTCCTGAGCAAGCTTGCCCAGTGCGATACCCATTTTTTCCTGGTCATCCTTGGTCTTTGGCTCAACAGCAACCGAGATTACCGGCTCTGGGAAGTCCATACGAACCAGGATGATTGGCTTTTCAAGCGAGCACAGAGTGTCACCCGTGGTGACGTCCTTCATGCCGATCAGGGCAGCGATGTCGCCAGCGCGTACTTCCTTGATCTCCTCGCGGGTGTTTGCGTGCATTTGCACCATACGACCCACGCGCTCTTTCTTGCCTTTTACCGAGTTCAGAACGCCGTCGCCGGAGCTCAGTACACCCGAGTAAACACGAGCAAAGGTCAGAGTACCCACGAATGGGTCAGTAGCGATTTTGAAAGCCAGGGCCGAGAACGGTTCAGCATCATCTGCATGACGCTCCATCTCGATGGTTTCATCATCAACGTCCGAACCCTTGATCGCTGGAATATCAACCGGAGCAGGCAGGTAGTCGATTACCGCGTCGAGAACCAGGGGAACACCCTTGTTCTTGAACGAGGAACCGCATACAGCCAGAACGATTTCACCAGCGATGGTGCGCTGACGCAGGGCGAGCTTGATTTCAGCAGTGGTCAGCTCTTCGCCTTCCAGATACTTGTTCATCAGCTCTTCAGAGGCTTCAGCAGCAGCTTCAACCATGTTGCTGCGCCACTCTTGAGCCAACTCAAGCATATCTGCAGGAATTTCTTCCTCGCGCAGAGCCATGCCCTTGTCGTCATCGTTCCAGTAGATAGCCTTCATCTTGATCAGGTCGATCTGACCCTGGAAGTTATCTTCTGCACCGATAGCGAGCTGGATTGGTACCGGAGTGTGGCCCAAACGCGCCTTGATCTGGCCAATTACACGCAGGAAGTTTGCACCGGCGCGGTCCATCTTGTTTACGTAAACAAGACGTGGAACGCCGTACTTGTTGGCCTGGCGCCATACGGTTTCAGACTGCGGCTCAACACCCGAAGTACCACAGAACACAACGACCGCGCCGTCGAGTACGCGCAAGGAGCGCTCTACTTCAATGGTAAAGTCAACGTGGCCGGGGGTATCGATGATGTTGAAGCGGTGCTTGTCGAACTGCTTCTCGGAACCCTGCCAGAAAGCAGTGGTTGCCGCGGAGGTGATAGTGATACCACGCTCCTGCTCCTGTGCCATCCAGTCCATGGTTGCGGCGCCATCATGCACCTCACCCATCTTGTGGTTAACACCGGTGTAAAACAAAACCCGCTCAGTCGTAGTGGTCTTGCCGGCATCAACGTGCGCGACAATACCAATGTTACGGTAGCGGTTAATCGGAGTAGTACGAGCCATATAGCCCTCGCAAAGTTTAGAAGCGCTAGAAAATTAGAAGCGGTAGTGCGAGAAAGCCTTGTTGGCTTCAGCCATACGGTGCACGTCTTCACGCTTCTTAACTGCAGCACCCTTGCCTTCGGCAGCGTCCAGCAGCTCACCAGCCAGACGCAGAGCCATAGACTTCTCGCCACGCTTACGGGCGAAATCTACCAGCCAACGCATGGCAAGAGCATTACGACGGGAAGGACGTACTTCAACAGGAACCTGGTAAGTAGCACCACCAACGCGGCGCGACTTCACTTCGACCAGCGGAGCGATGGCGTCGAGAGCTTTCTCGAAGATCTCCAGGGGATCGCTGTTCTTACGTTCTTTAACCTTGTCCAGCGCGCCATAAACGATACGCTCGGCAACGGCTTTCTTGCCGCTTTCCATTACGTGGTTCATGAACTTGGCCAGAATTTGGCTTCCGTATTTTGGATCATCAAGCACTTCGCGCTTGGCTGCTACACGACGTCTTGGCATGTGATAAGCCCTCAAACGGTCTTCAGGTTAGCTCGGGACCGCAAATGCGCCCGACCTTACTCTTATCGACTCAAATAAATAGATAACTGCAATTTAGTGACAAGTCCCATTACTGGGGCGCTATCACTTAGGACGCTTGGTACCGTACTTCGAACGACCCTGGTTACGACCTTTAACACCGGAAGTATCCAAAGAACCGCGAACGGTGTGGTAGCGAACACCCGGAAGGTCTTTTACACGACCGCCACGGATCAGAACAACGCTGTGCTCTTGCAGGTTGTGACCTTCACCACCGATGTACGAAGAAACTTCGAAACCGTTGGTCAGGCGAACACGGCAAACTTTACGCAAAGCCGAGTTAGGTTTTTTCGGCGTAGTGGTATACACGCGAGTGCACACGCCACGACGCTGCGGGCAGTTCTGCAGCGCAGGCACGTCGGATTTCTCGACGATACGCTTACGCGGCTGACGTACCAGCTGGTTAATAGTTGCCATCTTTAGCTCCACTGTTGTCTTTCGACGCTATTGCTTTTCAAACAAAGCAAAATGGCAGAGCAACATGCCCTGCCAAATTTAGGGGTGCATGAGTCTAAAGAGACTCAGCCTCCCAGTCAAGATGCAACCCCGCCGCCGAAGCGGCGGGATTAAGCTCTTAATTTCCGCTGAAATTCAGCGCTTCGGTCAGTGCAGCTTCCACTTCACTGGCGCTGACACGTACTGGCTTGTCGGCATCACGCTTGCGCTTGCGCTCGCTGTGATAAGCCAGACCAGTACCGGCTTCGGCATCACGCTTGCGCTTTCGCTCGCTGTGATAAGCCAGACCAGTACCGGCCGGGATCAGACGACCCACGACCACGTTTTCTTTCAGGCCGCGCAGGTAGTCACGCTTGCCAGTAACCGCTGCCTCGGTAAGAACGCGAGTGGTTTCCTGGAACGAGGCTGCCGAGATGAACGACT
Source organism: Pseudomonas sp. S9 (assembly GCF_000222125.1). Classification (NCBI taxonomy): domain Bacteria; kingdom Pseudomonadati; phylum Pseudomonadota; class Gammaproteobacteria; order Pseudomonadales; family Pseudomonadaceae; genus Pseudomonas; species Pseudomonas sp. S9. The sequence goes on from NZ_AFFX01000019.1 coordinate 3,627, forward strand.
CAGTCGACAACGACGCCTTGGTGATACCCAGCAGTACGCGGGTGTACTTGGCGACGAACTTGTCGGCAGCTGCCAGACGCTCGTTTTCACCCAGCACCGCGGTCAACTCCATCTGATCACCCTTGATGAAGGATGAGTCACCGGACTCGGCCACTTCAACTTTACGCAGCATCTGACGCAGGATGGTCTCGATGTGCTTATCGTTGATCTTAACGCCCTGCAGACGATAAACGTCCTGGATCTCGTTAACGATGTACTTGGCCAACGCGCTTACACCCAGCAGACGCAGGATGTCGTGCGGATCGCTTGGACCGTCGGAGATAACTTCACCCTTGTTGACCTGTTCACCTTCGAACACGTTCAGGTGACGCCACTTCGGAATCAGCTCTTCGTACGGATCGCTACCGTCGGTCGGTGTAATCACCAGGCGACGCTTGCCTTTGGTTTCTTTACCGAAGGAGATGGTGCCGCTGATCTCCGCCAGAATCGAAGCCTCTTTCGGACGACGCGCTTCGAACAAGTCGGCAACACGCGGCAGACCACCGGTGATGTCACGGGTTTTCGATGTTTCTTGCGGGATACGGGCGATTACATCACCCACGCCCACTTGCACACCATCCGCTACACCAACCAAGGCGTTTGCTGGCAGGAAGTACTGAGCCGGTACATCGGTACCTGGCAGCAGCAAGTCTTTGCCATCGGCGCCAACCATCTTGACCGCAGGACGAATTTCCTTGCCGGCAGCTGGACGGTCTTTCGGATCCAGAACTTCGATGTTGGTCAAACCGGTCAATTCGTCTGTCTGACGCTTGATCGTGATGCCTTCTTCCATGCCAACGAAGGTCACAGTACCTTTCATCTCGGTAACGATTGGGTGAGTGTGCGGATCCCACTTGGCGACGATTGCGCCCGGCTCCACCTTGTCACCTTCCTTGACCGAAATTACAGCACCGTAAGGCAGCTTGTAGCGCTCACGCTCACGACCGAACTCGTCAGCCATGGCCAACTCACCGGAACGCGATACAGCAACCAGGGCGCCGTCGAGACGCTCTACGTGCTTGAGGTTATGCAGGCGGACAGTACCGCCGTTCTTAACCTGAACACTGTCGGCAGCCGAGGTCCGGCTAGCCGCACCACCGATGTGGAACGTACGCATGGTCAACTGGGTACCCGGCTCACCGATCGACTGGGCAGCGATTACGCCGACAGCTTCACCGATGTTGATCTGGTGACCACGTGCAAGGTCGCGACCATAGCACTTGGCGCAGATGCCATAACGGGTTTCACAGGTGATTGGCGAGCGCACCACAACTTCGTCGATGCTGTTGAGCTCGATGAATTCAACCCACTGCTCATCAACCAAGGTGCCAGCTGGCACGATGACGTCTTCGGTGCCTGGCTTGAATACGTCATTGGCGATTACTCGGCCCAATACGCGCTCACCCAATGGCTCTACAACGTCGCCGCCTTCAATGTGCGGCGTCATGAACAGGCCGCGCTCGGTGCCGCAATCGATCTCGGTAACGACCAGATCCTGGGCAACGTCAACCAGACGACGCGTCAAGTAACCGGAGTTAGCGGTTTTCAGTGCGGTATCCGCCAGACCCTTACGAGCACCGTGAGTCGAGATGAAGTACTGAAGTACGCTCAAACCTTCACGGAAGTTCGCAGTAATTGGCGTTTCGATGATCGAGCCATCCGGCTTGGCCATCAGACCACGCATACCAGCGAGCTGACGGATCTGCGCAGCAGAACCCCGCGCACCGGAGTCGGCCATCATGTACATCGAGTTGAAGGACTCTTGATCGACAGTCTTGCCCTCACGATCAACCACTTTCTCTTTCGAGAGGTTGGCCATCATCGCCTTGGAGACTTCGTCGTTAGCCTTCGACCACAAGTCGATAACCTTGTTGTACTTCTCGCCCTGAGTTACCAGGCCCGATGCGTACTGGCTTTCGATCTCTTTAACTTCTTCGGTTGCCGCGTCGATGATACGAACTTTTTCCTCAGGGATAACGAAGTCGTTAACACCAATGGAAACGCCCGAGATAGTCGAGTATGCGAAACCGGTGTACATCAGCTGGTCAGCGAAGATGACGGTGTCTTTCAAGCCGACAGTGCGGTAGCACTGGTTGATCAGCTTGGAGATCGCCTTTTTCTTCATCGGGTGGTTGACCACGTCATACGACAGGCCGTCCGGCACGATTTGGAACAGCAGCGCACGGCCAACAGTGGTGTCGACGATGCGAGTATTTTTGGTGATGCTGCCATCGCGGTCTTTGATGACCTCGTTGATGCGCACCTTTACACGGGCGTGCAACGACGCCTGACCACCACGGAATACGCGGTCAACTTCCTGCAGGTCGGCGAATACGCGACCTTCGCCCTTGGCATTGGTAGCTTCACGGGTCATGTAGTACAGACCCAATACAACGTCCTGCGAAGGAACGATGATCGGCTCACCGTTGGCTGGCGACAGGATGTTGTTGGTCGACATCATCAACGCACGCGCTTCAAGCTGGGCTTCCAGCGTCAGCGGTACGTGAACAGCCATCTGGTCACCGTCGAAGTCGGCGTTGTAGGCCGCACAAACCAACGGGTGCAGCTGGATTGCCTTACCTTCGATCAGAACCGGTTCAAATGCCTGGATACCCAGACGGTGAAGGGTCGGTGCACGGTTGAGAAGCACTGGGTGTTCGCGAATCACTTCAGCAAGAACGTCCCAAACCTCTGGCAACTCACGCTCGACCATCTTCTTGGCAGCCTTGATGGTAGTCGCCAGACCACGCATTTCCAGCTTGCCGAAAATGAACGGCTTGAACAGCTCCAGGGCCATTTTCTTTGGCAGGCCGCACTGGTGCAGACGCAGGGTTGGACCTACGGTAATTACCGAACGACCGGAGTAGTCAACACGCTTACCAAGCAAGTTCTGACGGAAACGACCTTGCTTACCCTTGATCATGTCAGCCAAGGACTTCAACGGACGCTTGTTCGAACCTGTGATGGCGCGACCGCGACGGCCGTTATCGAGCAATGCGTCAACCGCTTCTTGCAGCATGCGCTTTTCGTTGCGCACGATGATATCCGGCGCCGACAGATCGAGCAGGCGCTTCAGGCGGTTGTTACGGTTGATAACGCGACGATACAGATCGTTCAGGTCAGAAGTCGCAAACCGACCACCGTCCAGCGGCACCAACGGACGCAGATCTGGCGGCAGAACCGGCAGAACAGTCAATACCATCCACTCTGGCAAGTTGCCGGAGCCCAGGAAGGCCTCCATCAACTTCAGACGCTTGGACAGCTTCTTGATCTTGGTTTCCGAGTTGGTTTGCGGAATTTCTTCGCGCAGACGACCAATCTCGTGTTCCAGGTCGATAGCGTGCAACAGCTCGCGAACAGCCTCGGCGCCCATACGCGCGTCGAAGTCGTCACCGAACTCTTCCAGGGCTTCGAAATACTGCTCATCGTTCAGCAGCTGACCTTTTTCAAGGGTGGTCATGCCTGGATCGATAACGACATAGCTCTCGAAATAGAGAACGCGTTCGATATCACGCAGGGTCATGTCCATCAGCAAACCGATACGGCTTGGCAGGGACTTCAGGAACCAGATGTGGGCAACCGGAGAAGCCAGCTCGATGTGGGCCATACGCTCACGACGAACCTTGGCCAGTGCAACTTCAACGCCGCACTTCTCACAGATCACACCACGGTGCTTGAGGCGCTTGTACTTACCGCACAGGCACTCGTAATCTTTTACCGGGCCAAAGATCTTGGCGCAGAACAGGCCGTCACGCTCAGGCTTGAACGTACGGTAGTTGATGGTTTCCGGCTTTTTAACTTCACCGAACGACCACGAACGGATCATCTCAGGCGATGCCAACCCAATACGGATGGCGTCGAACTCTTCGACTTGACCCTGGTTTTTCAGCAAATTCAGTAGGTCTTTCAAGGCCTTTCCTCCTGGCGGAGCTGGCGATGGAGCAAAGTGCTCCATCGCCGATTCGCGTCACGTGTTATTCGGTTTCCAGATCGATGTCGATACCGAGCGAACGGATCTCTTTGATCAGAACGTTGAAGGACTCAGGCATGCCTGGCTCCATACGGTGATCGCCGTCAACGATGTTCTTGTACATCTTGGTACGGCCGTTTACGTCGTCCGACTTCACGGTCAGCATTTCCTGCAATGTGTAAGCGGCGCCGTAGGCTTCCAACGCCCAGACCTCCATCTCACCGAAGCGCTGGCCACCGAACTGCGCCTTACCACCCAGCGGCTGCTGAGTAACCAGGCTGTAGGAACCAGTGGAACGCGCGTGCATCTTGTCGTCCACCAGGTGGTTCAGTTTCAGCATGTACATGTAGCCGACAGTGGTCGCGCGCTCGAACTGGTTACCAGTACGACCGTCGATCAAGCGCATCTGGCCGCTTTCTGGCAAATCTGCCAGTTTCAGCATGGCCTTGATTTCGCTCTCTTTGGCACCGTCGAATACTGGAGTGGCCATCGGCACACCGCCACGCAGGTTCTTGGCCAGATCGATAATTTCCTGGTCGCTGAACTCGTCAAGACTTTCCTGACGGCCACCGATTTCGTTATAGATCTGCTGCAAGAACTTACGCAGTTCAGCGATCTTGCGCTGCTCTTCGAGCATGCGGTTGATCTTCTCGCCCAAACCTTTGGCCGCAAGGCCCAGGTGAGTTTCGAGAATCTGACCCACGTTCATACGCGAAGGTACACCCAGCGGGTTGAGTACGATGTCGACCGGCGTACCGTGTACGTCGTGCGGCATGTCTTCAACCGGCATGATTACCGAAACCACACCTTTGTTACCGTGACGACCGGCCATCTTTTCACCCGGCTGGATGCGACGACGGATTGCCAGGTAAACCTTGACGATTTTCAGCACGCCTGGAGCCAGGTCATCGCCCTGCTGCAGCTTGCGCTTCTTGTCTTCGAACTTGTCGTCGAGCAGCTGACGGCGGTCGGAGATGTAGGCCTGGGCCTTCTCCAACTGCTCGTTCAGTGCATCGTCAGCCATGCGCAGCTTGAACCACTGGCCACGCTCCAGACCGTCAAGGAACTCGTCGGTCAGCTCTGCGCCCTTCTTCAGGCCAGCGCCGCCTTCAACTACCTTGCCAACCAGGGCCGAACGCAGACGCTCGAAGGTTGCACCTTCAACAATGCGGAACTCTTCGTTCAGATCCTTGCGGATCTCGTCGAGCTGGGTCTTCTCGATCGACAGCGCACGCGCATCGCGCTCAACGCCGTCGCGGGTGAAGACCTGTACGTCAATGACAGTACCTTTGGTGCCTGTTGGCACACGCAGAGAAGTATCTTTAACGTCAGACGCTTTTTCACCGAAGATGGCACGCAACAGCTTCTCTTCCGGAGTCAGCTGGGTTTCGCCTTTAGGCGTCACTTTGCCAACCAGAATGTCGCCTGGGCCTACTTCAGCGCCGACATACACGATGCCCGCTTCGTCCAGCTTGTTCAGAGCAGCTTCACCCACGTTCGGGATGTCCGAGGAAATTTCCTCAGGCCCAAGCTTGGTGTCACGCGCCACACAGGTCAGTTCCTGGATGTGGATCGTGGTGAAACGATCTTCTTGAACCACGCGCTCCGAAAGGAGGATGGAGTCTTCGAAGTTGTAACCATTCCACGGCATGAACGCGACGCGCATGTTCTGGCCAAGAGCCAGCTCACCCATGTCGGTCGACGGGCCGTCAGCCATGATGTCGCTACGCTTGACCTTGTCACCCTTGCTCACCAGCGGACGCTGGTTGATGCAAGTGTTCTGGTTGGAACGGGTGTATTTGGTCAGGTTGTAGATATCAACACCGGCTTCGCCAGTTTCAACTTCATCGTCATTGACGCGAACCACGATACGGCTGGCATCAACCGAGTCAATCACACCACCACGACGTGCAACCACGCAGACACCGGAATCTCGCGCTACGTTGCGCTCCATACCAGTACCCACCAGCGGCTTGTCCGAACGCAGGGTCGGTACTGCCTGACGCTGCATGTTCGAACCCATCAACGCACGGTTGGCGTCGTCGTGCTCGAGGAACGGAATCAAGGAGGCAGCAACCGAAACAACCTGCTTCGGCGAGACGTCCATCAGGGTTACGTCTTCAGGTGCCTTAACGGTGAATTCGTTGAGGTGACGTACAGCCACCAACTCATCAACCAGCTGACCTTTTTCGTTCATCAGAGCCGAAGCCTGGGCGATCACGTGATCGGCCTCTTCGATTGCTGACAGGAATACGATCTCGTCGGTCACCAACGTGTCTTTAACCACACGGTACGGGCTCTCGAGGAAACCGTACTGGTTGGTGCGCGCGTAGGCAGCCAGGGAGTTGATCAGACCGATGTTCGGACCCTCAGGCGTCTCAATCGGGCAAACACGGCCGTAGTGAGTCGGGTGTACGTCACGAACCTCGAAGCCTGCACGCTCACGAGTCAAACCACCTGGGCCGAGTGCAGAGACGCGACGCTTGTGGGTAATCTCGGACAGCGGGTTGTTCTGGTCCATGAACTGCGAGAGCTGGCTGGAACCGAAGAATTCCTTGACCGCGGCAGCCACTGGCTTTGCGTTGATCAAGTCTTGCGGCATCAGGCCTCGGCATCAGGCCTTCGCTTTCAGCCATGGACAGGCGTTCTTTGACTGCACGCTCAACACGTACCAGGCCGACACGGAACTGGTTCTCGGCCATTTCGCCAACACAACGTACGCGACGGTTACCAAGGTGGTCGATGTCATCGACGATGCCCTTGCCGTTACGGATATCAACCAAAGTCTTGAGGACTTCAACGATATCTTCCTTGCTCAGTACGCCCGAACCTTCGATTTCGGTACGACCGATACGACGGTTGAACTTCATCCGGCCTACAGCCGACAGATCGTAACGCTCTGGGCTGAAGAACAGGTTATTGAACAGGGTCTCGGCTGCATCCTTGGTTGGCGGCTCGCCAGGACGCATCATGCGATAGATCTCGACCAGGGCTTCAAGCTGGTTGGTGGTCGAATCGATCTTCAGGGTGTCAGAGATGAACGGACCGCAATCGATGTCGTTGGTGTACAAGGTCTCGATGCGTACAACCTGCGCCTTGACAACCTTGGCCAGGATTTCAACGTTCAGCTCGGTGTTGCACTCGGCGATGATTTCGCCAGTTGCCGGATGCACGATCGCCTTGGCACTGGTACGGCCAATCAGGTAATCGATAGGAACTTCAAGTTCCTTGATGCCGGCTTTGTCCAACTGGTTGATATGGCGCGCAGTGATACGGCGGCCCTGCTCAACAATGACCTTGCCCTTCTCGTCTTTGATATCGAGAACAGCAACTTCACCACGCAGACGATGTGGCACCAGTTCCAGGCTCAGGGACTCACCCTTGACGTGGAAAACGTTGGTCACATAGAAAGCGTCAAGCATCTCTTCAGTGCTGTAACCCAGCGCACGCAGCAGTACCGATGCCGGCAACTTGCGGCGACGGTCGATACGTACGAATACAGCGTCTTTTGGATCGAATTCGAAATCGAGCCAAGAGCCACGGTAAGGAATTACGCGAGCCGAATACAGCAACTTGCCAGAGCTGTGCGTCTTACCACGGTCGTGATCGAAGAACACGCCTGGTGAACGGTGCAACTGGGAAACGATGACGCGCTCGGTACCGTTGATAACGAAGGTACCGTTCTCTGTCATCAGGGGGATTTCCCCCATGTAAACTTCTTGCTCTTTAATGTCCTTGATCGCTTTGTTCGACGATTCTTTGTCGAAAATGATCAAGCGAACCTTAACCCGCAGCGGCACGGCATAAGTTACGCCGCGAAGGACGCACTCTTTGACGTCAAAAGCCGGTTCGCCCAGGCGATAACCGACATATTCCAGGGCAGCATTGCCGGAATAGCTGATAATCGGGAAAACGGACTTAAAGGCGGCATGGAGGCCGATATCGCGAAACTTATCCTTTGTCGCTCCCGCCTGCAGGAATTCGCGGTACGAATCCAGCTGGATGGCCAGGAGATAAGGCACATCCATGACATCCGGCAACTTGCTAAAGTCCTTGCGGATACGTTTTTTCTCAGTGTATGAGTAAGCCATCAGCGTTCCCCAGCTTGGTCACCTGCTTATTTGGCCTCTCCGACGGGAGCAGCCAGAAACTCTTGCAAACCCCTTTGGTTTGCGCCACCACATTGGGTGGGGTTTTCAGCCCCAGGCTAGCCACACGAGAGCCGGCCTGGAACGGAAAAAGGCCGGTGGCAAAGCCACCAGCCATCAGCCTTAAGCGAGTCGCTCGGGCTGTAGACGCAAGGTCGTCGCTTACTTAAGCTCGACTTTAGCGCCTGCTTCTTCCAGAACTTTCTTAGCAGCTTCGGCTTCTTCTTTCGAAGCGCCTTCTTTAACAACGCCAGGAGCGCCGTCAACTACTGCCTTGGCTTCTTTCAAGCCCAGGCCAGTCAGTTCGCGAACTGCTTTAATTACGTTTACTTTCTTCTCGCCAGCTTCAACCAGAACGATGTTGAATTCGGTCTGTTCTTCAGCAGCAGCGCCGCCAGCAGCTGGGCCAGCAGCAACAGCTGCAGCAGCGCTAACGCCGAACTTTTCTTCCATAGCGGTGATCAGTTCTACAACCTGCATCACGGACATTTCGGATACGGCGTTGATGATGTCTTCGTTAGTCAGAGCCATGACTCTAATTTCCTGTATTGGGGGACAGCCTTCGCGGCTATCAAATAAACAAATATGATCGAAAGAGTGCTGGATGCCTTAGGCAGCAGCTGATTCTTTCTGGTCACGAACAGCTGCCAAAGTACGAACGAACTTGCTGGTAGCGCCTTGAATCACGCTCATCAGCTGAGAAATCGCTTCGTCGTAGGTCGGCAAGCTTGCCAGTACGTCGATCTGGTTGGCTGCGATCAGCTTACCTTCAAACGCGGCGGCCTTGATCTCGAACTTGTCCTGACCCTTGGCGAATTCTTTGAAAATACGAGCAGCAGCGCCCGGATGTTCCTTGGAAAACGCAATCAGGGTTGGGCCAGTAAAGACGTCGTTCAGCACATCGTAAGAAGTGCCTTCGACTGCGCGCTTGAGCAGAGTGTTACGTACAACTTTAACGTAAACACCTGATTCACGAGCTTCTTTACGGAGTCCGGTCATTGCAGCTACGGTCACGCCACGGGCATCAGCCACGACAGCGGACAGGGCAGCTTGGGCAGCCTCGTTGACTTCAGCGACGATGGCCTTCTTGTCTTCGAGTTTAATTGCCACGGGTAAAACTCCTGCTTGTTACCGTTTCATCTGGCCGAAGCCGGATGTCGTTTTGGTGTCTGATTCGGTAAAGAACCGGGAGCACCATCTGCGTAGGTTTTCCTGTTTAAGGCTTGCGCCACCTACGGTCTTGGATAGCCCCCGCCAGGCAGGGACCCCAATTTTTGCAAGCAGGCGCGAAACTCACGCCTGCCCTATTCCTTATGCGTCGAGCGAAGCCTGATCAATGATCAAACCAGGACCCATGGTAGTGCTCAGGGTCACGCGCTTAACGTAGATGCCTTTGGAAGTCGATGGCTTCAGGCGCTTCAGGTCTGCAATCAGAGCTTCAACGTTCTGCTTCAACTTCTCGGCTTCAAAACCGACTTTACCGACGGAACCGTGGATGATGCCGTTCTTGTCAGTACGGAAACGTACTTGACCCGCTTTGGCATTCTTCACAGCAGTTGCTACGTCAGGAGTAACAGTGCCGACCTTAGGGTTAGGCATCAGGCCACGAGGACCCAGTACCTGACCCAACTGACCTACAACACGCATGGCATCAGGCGATGCAATTACGACGTCATAGTTCAGGTCGCCGCCTTTCATTTCAGCAGCCAGATCGTCCATACCAACGCGGTCAGCGCCGGCAGCCAGAGCAGCTTCAGCAGCTGGACCCTGAGTGAACACTGCAACGCGAACAGACTTGCCCGAGCCGTTTGGCAGCACGGTAGCGCCACGAACAACCTGGTCAGATTTACGCGGATCAACGCCCAAGTTCACAGCGATGTCTACAGACTCGGAGAACTTGACAGCCGAAATCTCGGCCAGCAGAGCGGCAGCTTCGTTGAAGTTGTAAGCCTTGCCAGCTTCAACTTTCTCAGCGATTGCCTTTTGACGCTTAGTCAGCTTAGCCATTTACACACCCTCCACGTTCAGGCCCATGCTGCGTGCGGAGCCGGCGATAGTACGTACGCCTGCATCCAAGTCAGCGGCAGTCAGATCAGCTTGTTTTGCTTTAACGATCTCTTCCAGCTGAGCACGAGTCACGGTGCCAACTTTAACGGTGTTCGGACGCGCAGAACCGCTGGTCAGGCCAGCTGCTTTCTTCAACAGAACCGAAGCCGGGGTGCTTTTGGTTTCAAAGGTGAAGCTACGGTCGCTGTATACAGTGATGATCACTGGAGTCGGCAGACCAGGCTCTTGGCCTTGGGTCTTGGCGTTGAACGCCTTGCAGAATTCCATGATATTCACACCGTGCTGACCCAGTGCCGGACCTACCGGTGGCGAAGGGTTAGCTTGACCTGCCTTTACCTGCAGCTTGATATAAGCCGAAATTTTCTTAGCCATGAGCTACTCCAATATTGGGTTCAAACGCCTTGACGGCTCCCCAGTTACTTGCACGTTTATCCCAGTGACGACAAAACCCCGCAGTCAATAACTGCGGGGTCAGGGATGCTTATGTCAACTATGCCTTCTCGACCTGGCTGAACTCCAGCTCTACCGGTGTAGAGCGGCCGAAGATGGTAACTGCCACCTGGACACGACTCTTTTCATAGTTAACTTCTTCGACGACACCGCTGAAATCAGCAAATGGGCCATCGATAACACGGATTGTCTCACCTGGCTCGAACAGCGTCTTAGGCTTGGGCTTATCACCGCTATCAGCAACGCGACGCAAGATCGCCTCTGCTTCTTTATCAGTGATCGGTGCCGGCTTGTCAGCCGTACCGCCAATAAAGCCCATGACACGTGGCGTATCTTTAACCAAGTGCCAAGTACCTTCGCTCATATCCATCTGAACCAGGACATAACCCGGAAAGAACTTGCGCTCGCTCTTACGTTTCTGACCATTGCGCATCTCGACCACTTCTTCAGTAGGCACGAGAATTTCACCAAAGCCATCTTCCATACCAGCGAGTTTTATACGCTCGATCAACGAACGCATAACATGCTTCTCGTAACCCGAGTAAGCATGCACGACGTACCAACGCTTAGCCACGGGACACCCTTAGCCGACAATCAACGAAACAATCCAGCCGAGCAGGGAATCTAATCCCCACAACAACAGAGCCATTACCAAAACAACAGCCACAACAATTAACGTGGTCTGCGTGGTTTCCTGACGCGTTGGCCAGACAACTTTACGAATTTCGACGCGCGCTTCTTTGAGCAAAGCAAAAAAGGCTTGGCCTTTCGTGGTTTGCAACGCAACTACACCAGCGACTACAGCAACAACCAGCAGAGCCAGCACACGATACAGAATCGGCTCAGCCGCGAAGTACTGATTACCAACCACGCCAACCACTACAAGAGCAGCAACAACCAGCCACTTGAGCAGGTCAAAGCGAGTTTCTTTGGCTTCAGCCTTTGCATTCATTTACGAGGATCCTGTTAAAAGACGCGCCAAATTCATTTGAAAATGGCAGGTCAGGAGGGAATCGAACCCCCAACCTACGGTTTTGGAGACCGTCGCTCTGCCAATTGAGCTACTGACCTAGAACAAAATTAGGCCGACCATTATGTCGGCCTAAGAGGGACAAATCAACCGATTACTCGATGATCTTGGCAACTAC
>NZ_AFFX01000018.1:0-29337 GCF_000222125.1 Pseudomonas sp. S9
TCTTAGTGATCCGGTGGTTCTGTATGGAAGGGCCATCGCTCAACGGATAAAAGGTACTCCGGGGATAACAGGCTGATACCGCCCAAGAGTTCATATCGACGGCGGGGTTTTGCACCTCGATGTCGGCTCATCACATCCTGGGGCTGAAGCCGGTCCCAAGGGTATGGCTGTTCGCCATTTAAAGTGGTACGCGAGCTGGGTTTAGAACGTCGTGAGACAGTTCGGTCCCTATCTGCCGTGGACGTTTGAGATTTGAGAGGGGCTGCTCCTAGTACGAGAGGACCGGAGTGGACGAACCTCTGGTGTTCCGGTTGTCACGCCAGTGGCATTGCCGGGTAGCTATGTTCGGAAAAGATAACCGCTGAAAGCATCTAAGCGGGAAACTTGCCTTAAGATGAGATCTCACTGGAACCTTGAGTTCCCTAAAGGGCCGTCGAAGACTACGACGTTGATAGGTGGGGTGTGTAAGCGCTGTGAGGCGTTGAGCTAACCCATACTAATTGCCCGTGAGGCTTGACCATATAACACCCAAACAATTTGCTGTTTGAGTGTCATAACAGAAGTTGATAGAACCGAAAGTTTGCAACACTACAAACATCACATACCCGATTCGAAGCAGCGTCCAAGACGAGGCTTCAAACAAATTGCTTGACGACCATAGAGCATTGGAACCACCTGATCCCATCCCGAACTCAGTAGTGAAACGATGCATCGCCGATGGTAGTGTGGGGTTTCCCCATGTGAGAGTAGGTCATCGTCAAGCGCCTATACCGAAACCCCAGATCATGTAAATGGTCTGGGGTTTCTCTTTGCCCTAAACAAAAGCACGACTGCACACCACTGCATGCCATGGCCGCGCAGCCCGTCGCTAGCAGCCAGTAAGGATGGCGGGATAGGGTAGGCTTAGTCTGATCACACTTTTTGAAAGAGTCTGGCTTGCCAGCCAGCAATTGTTTTTCATCAGAGTGATAACTCCTCGTTTACACTAGGTTCACTTTGTGAAGGGAAATCTATGCCGGAGCCGATTGAAGCAACATCGCTGACAGAACATTCCATTGAGCAGCTTATAGCCTGCCATGAATGCGACCTGCTGATGCGAAATCAATCAATTGAGGACGGTGAGAGAGTCGAGTGTCCGCGCTGTGGCTACGAGCTCTATAGCCATAGACACCAAGTTATACGACGTAGCCTGGCATTGGTTTTGGCTGCTCTGCTGCTGTATGTACCTGCGAACTTTCTACCTATCATCGAACTCAATCTACTTGGGCAACAGACCCAGGACACAGTGTGGTCGGGGGTACTTGGCTTGTATAACAGCGGCATGCAGTCGGTTGCTGTCGTTGTGTTTTTAAGCAGTATGGTGATTCCGTTACTCAAGTTATTGATTCAACTGTTCGTCTTGCTCAGCATTCGTTTCGATTTTGGCCGTAGTTATGGTCTATTGCTGTACCGCATGTACCACCATATGCGTGAGTGGGGCATGCTTGAGGTGTACCTGATGGGCATCCTCGTCGCTGTAGTCAAGTTGGTTGACGTTGCTGACCTCAGTTTTGGCATGGGTCTGTTGTGCTTTATCGGCCTGTTGCTGCTACAGGTGTGGCTGGAGGTCACCATGTCTCCCCATCAGATATGGCAAGGGTTATCAGGTGAGGAGCGCGCCAGTGAGAGCAATTGATGCTGGGTTGCTGGTCTGTGATGAATGCCATCAGTTGAGCCCGATTGATACAGAAGTGGAGAAGCAGTTCTGCCCACGCTGCGGGGGAAGGGTGCATGCGCGTCGGCCAAATAGCCTGTTACAGACCTGGGCGCTGCTGATTACCTCGGCGATCCTGTATATCCCGGCAAATATGCTGCCGATCATGCAGGTTAGCTCCTTGGGGAAAGGCCAGGCCGATACCATAATGTCTGGCGTGATCGAGCTGGTTAACTATGGGATGTACCCTATTGCAGCTGTGGTGTTCATTGCCAGTATTTTGGTGCCTACGTTCAAGCTGGTAGGTATTGGTTTGCTGCTTTACTCCGTACAACGCCGCCAACCCATGTCGGCACGCCAACGCATGTGGATGTATCGTTTTATCGAGTGGATTGGCCGCTGGTCAATGCTCGACATTTTTGTAATCGCAATTTTAGTAACTGTGGTCAAGTTTGGCGCATTAGCCAGCATTGAGCCGGGCTGGGGTGCTGTTGCATTCGCCAGTGTGGTTATCCTGACCATGCTTGCGGCTTTAACCTTTGATCCACGCTTGATTTGGGACAATACGGATACGGATGAAAACGATGAATGATCTGCCCCTGGCTAAAAAAAAAACCGGCCTCTAATTGGTCGGCTATCTGGATCTTGCCCATCATCGCGTTGTTGATTGGTGGCTGGCTGGCCTGGAAGGCATACGATCAAGCGGGCATCATGATTGAGGTCAGGTTTGCAAGCGGTGGGGGGATTGAGGCTGGCAAGACGGAAGTTATCTATAAAGGGATTTCAGTCGGTAAGGTTAAGGCGGTAAATCTCGACAGCGAAGGCAAGGCTGATGATGTTGTCGCCACCATCGAGATGAGTAAAGAGGCCAAGGGGCACTTACTCACTGGCACACGTTTCTGGTTGGTCAAGCCCAGTGTGTCTCTGGCCGGTGTGACAGGTTTGGAAACCCTGGTTTCAGGTAATTACATTGCCGTGAGTCCGGGCAAGGGCGAGCCTACCCTGAAATTTAAAGCGCTAGATGAGGCCCCGCCGTTGTCCAATGATACGCCCGGGCTGCATCTGACGCTCAAGGCTGATCGCCTGGGGTCGATCGATAAGGACAGCCCGATTTTCTACCGCCAACTCAAGGTGGGTCGGGTCAAGGACTATGTGCTGGATGATGATCGCCAGACGATTCGTATCCACATATTCATTGAGCCTGAGTATGCCAACCTGGTGCGTAAACATACCCGTTTCTGGAACGCCAGCGGTATCACGGTCGATGCTGGGCTATCGGGTTTCAAGGTACGCACTGAATCGCTCGCCAGCATTGTTGCCGGAGGGATTGCCTTTGGTACGCCTGAGACGCGCAAGGATAGCCCGCCAACAGATCCGTCCCAGCCATTTCGCTTGTATGACAGCTTTGACTCGGCGCAAGCAGGTCTCAAGGTTGTCGTGAAGCTCCCTGATTTCGAAGGCCTCGAAGAAAACCATACGCCAGTCATGTACAAGGGAATCCAGGTCGGCATGCTTAAGAAGCTCAAGGTAGATGATGATCTACAAGGGGCTACCGCAGAGCTGACCCTGGACCCCTTGACCGAGCACTACCTGGTTGAGGGTACTCAGTTCTGGGTCGTTAAACCTTCGATCTCCCTGGCTGGTATTACCGGCATTGAAGCACTGGTTAAAGGGAACTACATTGCCGTTCGTCCAGGCAAAAAGGGTGCAGCGCCTGCGCGCGAGTTTGAGGCGCGTAGTAAGGCTCCACCACTTGATTTGGGCGCTCCTGGCCTGCACCTGGTTATGCGCAGTGAAAACCTTGGTTCACTTGAGGTGGGCAGCCCCATTTTGTATCACCAGATTAAAGTGGGCACGGTTCAGAGCTATCAACTGGCACGTAATAATAAAGAAGTGCTACTGGGGGTCCACATCACGCCCGAGTACGCGCATCTGGTCAACCGCACCAGCTATTTCTGGAACGCCAGCGGCATAACACTCAAGGGCGGCTTGTCGGGGATTGAGGTCAAAAGTGAGTCATTGCAAACGCTGATTGCCGGTGGCATAGCTTTTGAAACTGCAGACCTCAACGGCCCACGCTCCAATAAACGAATACAGATGTTCAACCTGCACAGTGATCGTGATGATGCGGTCAAGGCAGGCACGATGATCAGTATTCGGGTGGATCGTGCTGACGGGCTCAAGCCAGGTGCGCCGATTCGCTACAAGGGTATGGATGTAGGTACTATCGAAAGTCTTGAATTGACCAAAGACTTGCAGGCCGTTCAGCTCAATGCGCGTATTACTCAAGGCGATGCAAGGGTTGCCCGGGCTGGCAGTAAGTTCTGGGTAGTCAAACCGGAGTTGGGTCTGACGCAGGTGGACAATCTCGATACCCTGGTACGTGGCCAGTATGTTGAGGTCTTGCCTGGTAATACCCAGGAAGCCAAGCGCACTCAATTTATTGCCTTGACCGACCCACCGAACTTAGCCGAAAGCGAAGCGGGCTTGCGCCTGGTCTTGAGTGCCTCGCGTCGCGGTTCCTTGAAGACTGGCGTACCTGTTACCTACCGCGAGATCGTGGTTGGAAAAGTGGTCAGTTATGAGTTGGGAGCAACGGCTGATCGTGTTCTTATCCACATTTTGATTGAGCCTCGCTACAAGGCATTGGTTCACACCGGAAGCCGGTTCTGGAATACATCGGGTATAGGTGTCGATGCAGGGCTGTTCAAAGGCGTGAAGCTACGAACCGAATCGCTGGAGACGGTATTGGCTGGTGGCGTATCCTTCGCGACTCCAGACAACGCCGATATGGGCAAACAGGCAATCCCCGGCCAAACCTTTGCGCTGTTTGATGACCCAGAGGATGATTGGCTGCACTGGGCGCCAAAAATCCAGCTACCCAAGAAGTAGTCGCTGAAACAACAAGGGCCGCATATGCGGCCCTTGTTGTTTATACGAGCATTGGGCTTTAGCTTAGGGCTTCCTCGGCAGGTACTGGTTTTGCCTCCTGCGCTGTCTTTTCCCGTGGCTTGATGAACTTCCAGTCCGCCTCATCGATATAGATGCCGTTCGGGCCACTGCCGCCTTCGAGGTCAATCGCGACGTGTGCTGAAACCTGTGGTTTAACAGACGCAAGAATTGGCACGAAGCCCAACTGTAGGCTGGTTTCTATCAGGGCTTGCTGGTTGCGTTCGTCGATGTCTGCCGCCTCATCAAGGTAGTAAGGCAAGCGTACCCGGCCAGCCTGTTCGCGATCCATCAAGTGCAACAACAAGTACATGTTGGTCAGCGCCTTGATGGTCATGGTCGTACCGTTGGACGCCGCGCCGTCGATATCGGTATGTATCACTGGCTGGCCATGAACCTTGGTGATCTCAAATGACAGCTCGAACAGCTCTTTCAAGCCCAGTTGGTTGTGATTGGCTGCAACGAGGCGCGCCAGGTACTCTTTGGCTTCTTCGTTCTTGGCGTCTTGATCGGCTGATTGCGACAGGTCGAATACGGATAGGGTTTCGCCCTCCTCATATTGACCGGCACTGTGGATGATCTGGTCAATATGCTTGAGCGCTTCCTTGTTCGGCGCCAGGACAATGCGGAAACTTTCGAGGTTCGAGACCTGCCGCTTGTTGATCTCGCGGTTAAACAGGGCCAGTTGGTGTTCTAAATTGTCGTAGTCACTGCGGATGTTGCGCAGGGTACGGGCAATGTCTGTCACCGCTGCACGGCGCGCCTTTGCCAGGGTCAGAGCCTCATCCTGGCGGTGCGCATAGGCATTGACCAGCAAGTGCAGGCGACGCTCGACATCATCCTCGCTGTCGAACTTGGCTACGCCCTTCAAGCGTACCTGTGCATACAGAGCCTCGACTTGGCCATCGATACGCTGCAAGCCCTGCCAGGCATCTTGATAGTCATTGAGCAGCGGTAGCAAGTTATCCAGCGAGTCATCCACCGGGTCGGTGAACGGGGTGCCGAAGGGCAGGTCGGACGGCAATAGCTGGCGGCGGCGCAGAGCATCTTCGAGCGTACGCTCCTTGGCCTCAAGGTCGGCTAGCTGGCGGCCAACCAGTTGCAGCTTGGCAGAGAGTTGCTGGACGCGTTCGGTGAAGGCATCACTGGAACGTTTCAATTCATCCTGAGCGGCTTCATGCTCTGCGAGCTGCTCTAGCTTGCCTGGCTTTTCTGCTGCCAAGGTCTCGCTGCGACGGAAGTCTTCGAGCGCCTTTTGTGCGTCGAGGACATTCTTATACAGCTGCTCGGCCTGGGACTTGCTCGCAGCGCGGTCTGCTGCGACGGCTTGTTGAGTCTTCAGCTGTTTGTATTCGCGGTCGAGACGGTCTTTTTGATCGCGCAACGCTGCCCGGTCAGCTAGCGCTTGCAGAGCGGGTGGCTCGATGTGGGAAAGGTTGATGGACAATCCCGGGACTTCAAATTGCTCGCCCTTGAAGCCATCGAGGATTGCTTCAAGGGATTTGACCCAGGCTTCACCGTCCTCGACCTGAATGCCTTTTTCGCCCAGAGGCAAGCTAAAGAGCTGGCCATTGAACAGGCGCATCAAGCGATCTACATCTTGCTGCGAAAACTCCTCGCGCAAACGCGAGTAGCTGTTGTTATCGGCATGCTCAAGCTGTTGCTTGACTGACTTGAGGCGCTTATCGAGGTCACGTAGGCGCTCATCAAGGTCTTCGCTGGAGAACTGTCGAGATTGCGCCAGCGCACCGGCGAGTTCGTCATGGGCATCCTTGGCAGCCAGGAGTTGTTGCTCCAGTTGCTGCACGTTGTCGACCAGGGCAAAGCGGTGCGTCAGCACATCGAGCTCGCCAAGCCAGCGTTGAATTTCGCTGATCTCACGTTCGAGGCGCATCAACTCCTGGGTGCTGCTGCGCTGTTCATTTTGTAAGCCATCTTGCTCGTTGCGATAGTGCTCGGCCTGAATGACCAGCTCCTCGCGGCGCGCCCCTGCGTAATCCTGCCAGGTGCCAAGCAAGCTATCGAGCAACGGCGATAGGCGATGCAACTTGCCGCGCAATAGTTCGCGTTGTGCTACACCCGCAGACAACGCTTCGATCAGAGGCCCGGCAGTCACCAGTGCCTGGTAATCCTGCTCCATGCGGCGTACATCGCGGAACGCCTCTTCAGTAGCAGCAATATAGTCAACACTGCCTGAGCGCAAGCTATGCTCGAAAGCATCAAGAAAAAGCTGCTTGAGCTTGGCTGCGGTGATTTCACGCATGTGCAGCAGGTTGATGAACAGCGCACGAAAGGTTTTCAGGCTCTGCTCACTGGTCGAGCGCAGCGGGATAATCGTCAGGTCCAGCGGAATCGAGGTATGCCCGCCAACCAGCAGGCGCCGCAATTCATCGGGCTTGAGTTCGTAGGCCTTCATGTCTTCGCGTTCGAGGTTGTTGAACAGTTCGCGTTGCCGTAAACAGGTGCCATTTTTCTGATAGTGGTCAAGATTCAACTCGCCAGCGTAGGCAAAGAACTGATGACCAAAACCGCCGCCTGGACCGCGCCCGGCAACACCTATCACATGGGTGCCATGAGGTAATGAAACCTCGACCAGGATATAGCTGGTGTCGGTGGCAAAATAGAACTTGCGCGATTGCTCCAGGCTGTATTTGCCAAAGCTCATGTCTGACATGCGTGCGAGTATCGGGAATTGCAGGGCGTTAATCGATGCACTTTTTCCCAAGTTGTTGGCGCCATAGACCGATAGCGGATTTTCCAGTGGGAAAATCCCCAGGCTGTAGCCGGCAGTGTTCAACAAGGCAAAACGGCGAATGCCGTAGCGTTCCTGGCTCATGCATCAACCTCCTGGTTTGCGCGTTCTGCGGCGATGGCTTCAGCTATGGCCTGTTCTTCGGATAATTCATCAACTTTTACTGCAGCTTCGTCGAGACGAATGATGTCTTCCTCTTCATCATCGACCAGCACAGGTGTTGGCAGCGGCAGATTGCTGTGCAGGCTGGCCGCGAGATCACGGTCTTGCTGGACCGACAGGCACACATCGAGGAACCGGTGCATAGGCGCCAGAAAACGATAGATACCGTTGTCTTCGCTGGCAAAACCCAGTTGGCAAAGACGACGCATAACCTTTTCTTCGAGCTCGTCCTGGGTTGTCACTTCGGCCTGGACAAACAGGTCGCGGTATTTTTCCAGTAACGCAGGCAACTCGTCGCGGCCCAGGCTGCCACCGTCAAGCACCGCCAGCGGATCGCGCCCCTGGTCGGCCAGGTGCTCAACCAGGATAAAAGTGAACAGAGCGAGACGCTGTGCCGTTTTGTTGACCTGTGCGCCAATTTGCTCAGGTACAAAGTAATAGAAGCCGCGAGGGTCGCAGGTCAGTTCAAAACCAAGCGCCTTGAACAGCGCGCGATATTGGTCTTGTTGGTTCGATAGCTGCGTATACAGCTCCGGGTCACGGCGACTGACGTGGTAGCCCTTGAACAGTTCACGGAATATAGGGGCCAAGTGGCTCAGTTCGGAAAGGTCGATATTCATACGCTGCTCTTTTCGGCTTTGCTGGACGCCGGATTACTTTTAATCAGGGCGAATGAGCTCAGGTTGACCTGATGCTCGGCGGTAAGGTATTCGCGCCGCTCAAGGCGGTCACGCTGGAAGCGTGAGTCACGCGATAATCGAGAGAACCAGTACAGCAACTCATCGGTTGCTCCATTGGGCTCCTGCTCAAGTAGCCAAGCCATCAGGTCAGGCAGCGGTAGCGCTTGTTCGCATCGCTCAAGCATTTCCCGCGCGGTGCGCGGTGCACGAGGAGCCTGGCCTTTGCGGCTGCTGCTGGCTTTGGGGAAATGGGCAGGCTTGGGTTCGAAGCGGGCCAGGGCGTAGACATAAGCCTCGACCTGCGAAGCACTTCCAAGAAAGGTGCTTTGCGGGCGACTGAACATGGGCATTGACGCCTGCGGCACTGCATCGAGCCCTTTGCGACGAATGGCTGAAAGCGCCAGGGCCGCGCCACGTGTCACGGCGTTATGCCTGCGTGCTTCTTCACGCAGCGGCAGTAATAGCTCGCGTGCACGGCGCAAGGTCAGTTGCGCGGTGGTCTGCATCTCGAGAATACGTGCATGGGTTCGCAGCAGCAGGTCATCGTCGACCAACTGGCCGAGACGCTGCTGCTCGCTCAACAGGCGCAGCAGTACATGCTCAACACGGTAGACGCCTTGCTCGAAGGCACCATCGGCGGCAACCAGCTGGATCATTGGCTCGACGTATTCGTCCCAAGTCGCCAGTACTTCAGCATAGCGTTGGCGCAGGGGGATTTGCCGGTCGCTGGTTTTGGCACGGTCAGCGACAGCGACCAACGCTTGTTCATCGTTGAGAAGTTTTTTCAGTACATCGCGTACGCGCATGTCGAGCAAGCGCAGCTGCCGCGCAAGGTCATGAGCATCACGGACTTCAAATGCATCCTTTATATAACCGGCCAAGCGCTCAAGGTGGCGCAGGTAGGCCTCGATTTCCAGGCATAGGCCAAGGCGATGTTCACGGCGCAGGTAGGCCAGGAAGTCATGAATCTGCGCATTCAACTCGAAGCGGTTGGGACTTTTGGCCACCGGCACCAATATGTCCAGGCGAATCCACTGATCGAGCAGCATGGTGATATCGACTGGCGTGCTCTCCGGCAACTGTACTGAAAGCTGGCTGCGCAGTTCGGTCAGGCTCAAGGTCCCGGAGTCAAAGTGCTCGCAAAGCGGCTCAAGTAACGTCCAGTGTTCGGCGAGGGCACGCAATACGCGCTTGGGGTCAATCATTGAGAGGCCAATCACTCAATTGAAAAACGCCAATTGTACTGCATCGTTGGAAAAACGCTTGAGTTACAACCGATCAGAGGTCGTTTCTCTGTACTGCAGCACGGGATGAGTACCAGTAATGGTGACTCATCAAGTCACGGAAGTGACAGATTGCGGCAGTATGCGACTGCTGGAACAGCAAGACTGGCTAAAAGATGTGGGCTACTTCGCATTTGAATGCCAGATTGCGCTGGCATTGAATTTGCGATGAAGGTGGAACCCCCCCACGCTTTTTGGTACCTGTCATGTCTGCCACTACGGCTGTTTTGATTGAAGATTACTGGGCCGGATTGGAGCAGCAGAACCACCTTGATTGGGATCTGCATGCAATCACCAATCGACGCGAGGCAATTGCCTTCTTGCAACGGTTCGAAAACCGTCTGTGCGTCTACTCGCCCTACATAGAAAAGCTGTATAGCAACTACAGTTTCGTGGTCCCGCAGAGCAATCACGGCAGTATTACCATTCTGCCGGACGAGCAGGCTTGGCATGATACCTTTCAGGACATTCCCTGCGCGGCTGTTGGAGCCACAGGGGTATACATCATCCCTGGCGAAACCATGGGGCACTCCGGATTGTACCTAAAGATTCCGAGTGGAAATCGACTGGTGGGCTCCAAAGAGTTGCCTTTTCATGATGGACTGAGGCTCCTTATTCGGCGTTATAAGACACTGGGTGAAATATTCCTGCCGGTACTGGTAAAAGGGGATCTACGCGAGTACGAGGCGCGAATGCCATCACTTCACTTGCACCGGATAAAACTCAACTGCCTGGCACATTGCTCGCAACTGAGTATTGATGCCTTAACTCGTGCAATTACAGCCCATGTTTTAGCGCTATTCCAGCAATATGGACAGCGTTCTACGGATGTGGTGATGAGTAACAGTTCGCATTAATTCGGTCCGTAAATAACCGATTCGACTTTTAACCCTCGACTATTGGTTGGGGGCGATTTGTGCCAGTGGTTCCTATATTTATTACAGGCGAAAGGCATTTGCTTTCGTCAGAAGTAAGTACATGGAGGCATTATGAATTCGGTTTCTCGATTCTTAAAAAGTATTTTGATATTACTTTGCACTGGAGTTGCCAGTACAAGTGCCAGTGCAAAAATGATCGAGATGGCCGATAAAGAATTGTCGGATGTATCTGGTCAAGCGTTTATTAACCTGACGACAGATCAAAATGCAGGTATTGACTACACCCGTATTAATCTAGGGTTGAAGGTTGAAACACAATTAAATATCAAGCAGCTCGAACTGGGTAAATACCCTCGCGCGGGGGAGCCCGTCGATAGTGCTGATATTCTGATCAATAACTTTGCGCTGGGTACTGTTAACGCCGATGATACGGTTAATCCGTTTCAAATAACCAACCCCTACTTGGAGCTGGCATATGATGGCAATAAGGTCGTCGGTGTCAGGGTCGGTTTTGATGAAGCCAAAGGTTATCTTTCAGGGGATATTAAGAGCCTGACTGGCAACATCCCGATCAAGATCGAAGGTACGGCATCGCCTATATTTGACGCAGCGAATACCTTTGAAGACGTTCTCCTGACCCTTGCAGGCGTCACCAGGCGTACGAGGCTGCAGGCGGATGCTGGCTTGGTCACCCAAGGCGGTGATTCCGATCTGATTCGCGCCACTTATTCAGGGCTTGAAAATGGTCAGCGCCTGAGCTGCAGTGATTGCAACTTAACAGGCTTCACCGATGCATTACTCAGCTTGTTTTCATCCAATGGTTGTGAGGTCCTTTCGCTGCCAACCTGCTTCCCGCTTGGCAATTTCCAATCGTTACCCGTTGGCAACTTGAATTTAGCTGACAATCCAAATACTGCTGCAATAGAGGGTGCTGCTCGTGGATTCTTCCTGTCCTTGCAGACCCAGGATGTTGCCTGGCGTGACAAGGACAGCAATGCGTTTCGCAATGTACTTGCCGGCGCCTTTTTAAACATTCCCAATTATCGCGATGAAAATGGCAACCTCGTGGCACCTATCAAGCTCAATTTTGAACAAGCCTTTAACGGTATTGCGCGAGAGGATACCTGCCTGGGCTCTGCGACTGTGGGGTGCTAAGCATGAAAGGGTTATATAGCCTGTTGTACGGCGCTTTGATTGTGTTTCCGGTGCAAGCAAAAATGCTGGAAATGAACGATCAACAACTCGCTGGTGTGAACGGCCAGGGCATTGCTTTCTCACTTGAAGGCATACTGCTTGATGCATCTGAATCGAGCATATTTATTAATGATATTACCAATGCGGCGGGTGAAAATATCCCTATCTCGGTTCATGAGTTTTATTTGGCTTCAACCGGCAGTAATAAAGGCAGCAATCTGCAGCCGGTCAACCTCGGGCGCCTTAGCAATCCGTTCAAGCTTCAGTTTGGTAAGGGTGAAGATCTTTTAACTCTCAGAGATGATGGCGTGTGGGTACAAACCACTCCTGATGAAGTCGCTATTCTTGAGTTGAAGTTTCCTGAGCGTTTGACTGGTGTCATGGGGCACCCTTGTATTGCGGGTTTTGCCGCCGCAGGCACTAACTGCTCAAGTCGCCTGGGTGAACGTCTCGATGCTGGTATTCGCTTTGATTTTCAGGTTGCAGCAGGGCGTACCGATATACTCAATATCGATATTGTCGAGTTGATCATGGACGGTAGTTATTTACGGCTTTGGGGCGATGAGGCTCGGGATCAGTTGGTTGGCGAAGCGCGTATAAATATTTTCGCAAAACGTATAGATTTGATGTCTTGCATTCCCGGTTCTTTAAACTGCGCGAGTGACCAAGAACAAGCAGACAGGACCTTAAGCCTAAGCGATACCTATTTCAATATTGCTTTGGGTTACGGTAAGAGCCAGCCGTTATTATTTGATGTAACCAGTGATGGTCAGTTTGTAATTGAACTCCCCAATCCCGTCAGTCGAGCGGCTAATGGCTCTGCACGTTCTGCAGCGGAACGAAATGCAATTGCCAATGACTTCTATACCAATGCACCTGAAACAAACATTGTTATTGGTAACTTACGCTCAGGCAACAACGGTACAGTTTCCGGCGGCTATAACTACGGCCGCAATTCAATAGAAGGTCTGAGCATCAACTATCTGAAGGCGACTAGCCGTGATTTATAAAGCGCTTGTTATTGTTCCACTGGTCTTTGCTACGGCCCTGCATGCAGAGATGCAGGCACTTGATGATGCTACCTTGAGCCAATTCAATGGGCGGGGAGGCGTGTATTTGTCTGGTGAGTTGAGCATTAACAAAGAGGGCGGCGTACTCTGGGATACTCCGACAACCAACAATCCGGCCACTTGGTCCGCAAATCAACGTAGCTGTGCAGCAGTGGGCTCCACAGTTCCCGGTGACTGTGGCTTACGTGTAGCTGTTCGTGCCGAAGAGTCTGGTGGCTGGTATGTGCTGGATAATATTAAGGGTATTTTTAGTTTCGAAGGTTTGACTTTGCGTACGCGCATGATTAATAGCGGTTTTGGAGGCGATGGTGCGGTTTTCAATCAAGATGTATTGGAGTTTGGCTTGCCGAATGAAATTGTATTTAAAGATGCCAATTTCACATTCGGTGTTTCTAATCAAGGTGGTTGGAGAAATAAAGCACTGAGTGTTGCACAAGGTGGTGATCCAAGTTATCAGCAAACGAATATCTTCTCTATCACAATTGATGGCACCACTCGAGTGCAGGGTAATGTTTTAGTTTTTCCTAGCAACTGAGGCTTTAAGCTATGTACCGTTATTCGCTATGTCTCATTGGTTTATTCAGTTCAGTGCTGCAAGCGATGCAAGTGCTTGATGATAACGACCTGTCTGAGATTTCAGGGCAAGACGGTATTAGCTTGCAGGTTACAGGGCCAGGTTGGTCCGCTGGTAGGATTGATCATACGCAAGATGGACAGAGGCTGAGTCTTAAGGAGGTCAGTGCCCGACCGCTATCCAGCAGCAGTGCATCTAATACAGCGATAGACGTTGCGGCTGGACAGCTTCAAGTCGAACATGCGGGACGTGCGACTGAGCTAACTGTCAGTAAGGTTGAGCTCGCTGGCAATCCGAATAGCTTCGGTAGTCTTCGGATGTTCTCAACACTGGGGGCCAGACTAAAGTTACGAGGCGGTGGGGCCAGTGGCGTCCGCGGGTTCTTCGTTGATGACAGCAAGCTTTCACTGACCGATACCACATTTTACTACCGCGATAACGGTTTCGATCTGATTGTCAAAGGTGTCTCGTTTGATACCTATTTGAATAATGCCTATGTGGATATTGTCAGCGGCGGGAATGGCGAGCAGGTAAAACTCGATCTTGGTGACTCTCGTTTTGTTGCCTCTGTTGGTGGGGTTGGTCTTGATCTTGCGTATTCCGATGCGGTTGATGGCGTTGCAGCAACTCCAAGTGCGCCAGATACTCGTGACCCTCAATACGAACGTAGTTTCGGTCAGTTGCGGATGGATCTACGGCTTGGGGGCAGTATCAGTATCTCGGGAGGCGGGGAAAGCGGAGAAGGGTTGCGCCTGACGCCTGATATAACTGTTGCCAACAGCCTGTTTCAATATACCGACGCCGGTGTGTTGCGAGCTGAAAACTATTCGGGTGCGATTGTCAGCCAGTCAGGCCTGACTCTAGACCTTGAGCAAGACACGCAGGGCAATTACGTCAAGTTAGCCTTTCAGGACCTCAATCTCACTGCTGCGCTTGAGGGATTGATTATTGGAAACCCGGCCAGTCAACGTATAGGAAGTGTCGGTTTTGATTTGAAGTTTCAAAATCAAGGTCCGTTCCAAAACTACCTCAAGCTCCGTCCCGGAGGTGATAGCCACTCCGGGAGTGAAGGCATCACGGCAGATATTGGCTGGAGCCTGGTAGATAGCTCGTTATCGCTGACCGACAACAATAACAGCTTGTGGTTTAGCGGCTTGCGCAGCTTCGGTACAGGTCAGGTAACAGTTGATGTGACTAAAAGTTGTGCAACCGGCCTGGGTGTAGGTTGCTACGCCGGGCTTGCTGACCTAGACCCCTCGAGCGGTGGCTTCGATGGGCATTTCGACGGTATCCGGTTCGGGCTTAACAATGTTGTTGGTCATTATAGTCTCGATGGCATACGTGTTGGTCAAGCTGATGCTCCACTCCAAGGGGGAACAGAGTTATTGGTATTGCTTTCGATTTTTCCAGCCTACGACTTCACGCTCAATGGCCATCTTACGATCAAGCCAGGAGGTTATGTTGGTGATGGTTTTGGATTTAATGCCGACTTTTACACCACGGAAGCGAACGCGGCGCTTAATGTAGATGAAAGTAGTCAAGGGTTGTGGCTCAGTGGGGCAGAGTACGAGATGCATTATCGCGATGGTTCCGTTGATGTCAGTAATCAAGGCGTCGAGTTTAGAAAAGGCACTTATTGGTCGAAGCTTGATGTTTCCGACTTGCGCCTGGGTGACAAAGACACCGGAAGAAGTATTGGCAGGATTGTACTTAAGCGTTATGAGCAGGGTTCATCACTTACCTTGAGCTCTGGCGGCGCAGGCGCTTTGTGTGTTGGCGGCTCTGGTACGAATGCCGGCGCCTGCACGGCAAGTGGCGGTCGCTGGGATGACCGTGGCAATGAAGGGTTGAGCGCTAAGCTGAAAAGCATTTTCGTTAGGGACAACTCCGGCAGTCCTGAGGATGCAGTCTCCAATAACCCCAAACGCAACCAGTTTATCCTGGAGAATGGCCGGGTAAATAATGAAAATGGGACGGGAGCTCAGTGGGTTATTGATAATTTTTATACATCGGATGGTGATCCAGCCAATCCAGATCAAAACACTTATGGTTTCAATGTCGACCTCGGCCTGGATGTTGCGCCCTCCAGTGTGTGTATAAAAAACAGTACCGGGTGTACACCAATTACCCCGGATCCACTTGGGTTCGCTGTGAACGCACGGGCACATTTCAAAGAGATAAATATCGAGCGTTTTCAGAATGTGCACCCCACTGGGGGCAGTGTTACCTCGTTCTACGGAGTTAAAGTGCAAAATGCTGATATAGGAGCAAACCTAACCGCGACACCTATCAATTAAGGGGCGGTTTATCAGCGCTTTGATGTGGACTCATGAGCGTTAGCGAGGCATCTGCCAAAGGCTGGTTCGCAGGTTGAGTCCCCGTGTGAAAACAATCAGGGGGCCGTCCTTGCACTGTCATACCTTCGAAATAGCAGCAAGAGCTGCCAGTTCGAGCCACGCGCAGGCGCTTTCAGAAGGGCCTCAGCAATGTGGGGGGTGATGCTTTATCCTGGTTGAAGACAAGGCTCAAGCGCTGTGCATTTTCCACAACCTGCTGTCTGCAAAAAATTGACTAAAACCCTGCCCAAGAATGATCCGTCAGTCGCTTGGCTGCCAGGTGGAACCCCGCTTTCGGGAAGCGGCCATTGGTCTACAGAGCCAATCCAGCGCGATGAATGACAAGATAAGGCCCTGGTTGGGCAAAGCAGCGAGTGGACGTATTGGTATTAGTAAAGGTGCTGTTGCTGGTATTGTATCCATTGGGTCATACCTATGCGTTGACCCAATACAGGCCAATATGTACATCCACGGGTAGCAAACGTTTGATTCCAGAATTACGCCGCAGGGCTTATTTGAGTGCTATGCAGGTCGCCAGTTGGCTGCCGCGAGTGGCATTACCCTTCGCTGCACCTTCGCGGCCAGAGCTATTGGAGCCTTTGCAAGAGCCTGTTGGCGAGGCTCAGCCGCCGGCAATTGCGCAGCCGGAATCACCTCCTGTTGGCGATAGGCCAGCAACTGTTCATCCTCGGCTTGAGGTACCTCGACCTAAGTCGCAGGAGCGCAATATTCGGCCAGTAGTCAGTGATGAGCCGCAGACACCTTTACCCACGCCCAAAATCGCCATGGAGGCGCCTCCGCGCTTTGCATTGCAATTGCTACGCGCGGGTCATTGTGCTGTGTTGGTCGAGCTGCCTACAGGCGAGCCTTTGCAAGGTCGTGATCCAGCCTACTTGTTGCTCAAGGATTTGCTCCGGGCTGCCGGTTTACCAGACAGTCCGCAGATCATAGGTCAGCCGGTGCGCTGGCCATTACTGTCGCGCGGCAACATGGACCAAGGGCCGACAGCCGCGCTCGAGTTTGTTCAGAGTTTCGTGGCTGCTCGTTTGGAAGAGCAAGAGCCCTGTAGCTGCCTGTGGCTGGTTGGTTTGCCTGCTATACGATTTGCCGGTGAAGCTGACGCAGGCGATTACTGCCGGGAATTGCAGATTGAAGGTATAGGCCCAGCCTGGGCAGTACCTGGATTAGAGCTATTAATGGACGAACCTGTACGCAAAGCTGAGTTGTGGCAGGCGATGCGCCGTGTGAAACAACGTTGGATGAGTCAGTCTGAATGAGTGATGCATTATCGTTCCGCCCCATGACCGAGGCGGATATTGAGGCTGTGCTGAAAATTGAGTACGCCGCATATAGTCACCCATGGACCCGCGGCATCTTTATGGACAGCCTCAAGTCCTACGACAGCTGGGTGATGTTTGAAGGAACACAACAGGTGGGACACGGCGTCATCAATGTGATTCTGGATGAGGCGCATCTGCTCAACATCACTATCAAGTCTGAAAATCAGGGGCGAGGTTATGGCCTGCGCCTGCTTGAGTTCCTGATGCAGCGTGCGATGGAGCTAAAGGCCGGTGAGTGTTTTCTGGAGGTCCGCTCCAGTAACCAGGCGGCATACCGACTCTATGAGCGCTATGGTTTTAATGAGATAGGCCGCCGCCGCGATTATTACCCGGCAGTGGGTGGGCGCGAAGATGCACTGGTTATGGCCTGCACCTTGATTGATTAAGCACCTCCCGTCTCTTTCCTGCGCACAGGTTGCAACCTTATCTGGAATCTGTGCCTGACCCTCAAGCACTTTCCTGCCTTTCACTGCGCTTTTTATGTCCAGCTGCAGCTAAGGCCAAGCTGTCATGCGCGTTCCCCTTATTTATCTACTGCGCTGCAATTAGTCATGCACACCGGCAAAGAGCTACTAAGCTGTTTGCTTTAATAATAATTTTCCCATGCTCAGCCATGACGTGAGGAACAGGTGTAGTGATGTGCGATTCTTTAGTAGTACGCCATCGGGGGCGAACATGGTTTGCTAAAAACAGTGATAGAGAAGCTGCAGAACCACAACGTTTGATTCGTATTCCCGAAGTGCGTGGTGACCGCAGGGCAACGTTGATGACCACCTACCAAAGTATTGCGCAAACAGCTGAGCGCCACGGCTTGCTATTGAGCCAGCCCAGCTGGATGTGGGGTGGAGAGATGGGGGTCAATGATCGCGGCGTAGCCATCGGCAATCAGGCTGTGTTTACCAAGCTTACCCAGAAAAACGCCAATTGTTTGTTGGGAATGGATCTGGTTCGCCTCGGCCTGGAGCGCGGAGCGACTGCTCGTGAAGCGCTAGAGGTTATTGTCGAGAACATTCATATCCACGGTCAGGGTGGGGCGGCGGGGTATCGCAATAAGTCATATCGCTATGACAACAGCTTCCTGATCGCTGATCCGCACGAGGCATGGGTGCTCGAAACCGCAGGGCATTTATGGGTCGCCAAGCGTGTGGAGCAGTGGGCTATTTCCAATGCGCTAACGTTGGGTTCTGAGTTTGATTTGCATAGCCCGCGCTTGCATGAACAGGCGCGTAAACTCGACTGTTGGGATGGCAAGGGCGAATTTCACTTTGCAAGAATCTTCGACACCCGCTTGCTGCCCTGGATCGCCGGTGCGCAACAGCGTTGTCAAGCCAACAAGAGGGTTCTGGATACAGGGGCGGAATCTTTTGGATTTATGCAGTTGGCTGCAGCGTTACGTAATCATGGCGACCTGGGCGACAACTTCCCCTGGCATAATAATCGCCAGGTCTGTATGCATGCAGGCAAGGTATGGCGCCCATCGCAAACGACCTCGAGTCTGCTAGCAAGCCTGGACGATCAAGGTGTATTCGTTGCTGCAACAGCAACCTCGGCACCCTGCCTGAGTCTGTTCCAGCCACTGAGTTTTGAACCTTCATCCGGCACGGCATTGTTAAGCGACCCACTCGAGCCGATTGAGCAGAGTTTGTGGTGGCGGTTTGAGGCGGTGCACCGCCGATGTCTTGCAGACAGTGATTTCAGGGTTAAACTGCGGGCCAGCCGTGATCAGCTTGAACCCTTGTTGCTTGGTGCATTGGGCCAACAGCAGATTGATTGGCCCAAACTTGCTGACTTGGCGAGCCACTGGCATCAGTATTGGCATGCCGAGGCGATCCAGCAGCCAGCGCAACTAGGCCGCTGGTGGCGGCGTTACGCTCAGCTGTGACTGCTGCGGTTGTTAACTTGTCAAAGGCTCACTGTGTCGTTTTAGGCGCATCTTGATATTTTGGAGTGGATGGAATGAGTGATTTACAGCACCTCTTCGACAACAACGAACGGTGGGCTCAGGCAATCACTCAACGCGATCCAGAATTTTTTGCCAAGCTGGCGCGTCAGCAAACGCCGGAATACCTGTGGATTGGTTGCTCCGATGCGCGCGTGCCTGCCAACGAGATTGTCGGCATGTTGCCTGGTGACCTGTTTGTTCACCGCAACGTTGCCAATGTGGTGCTTCATACCGATATGAATTGCCTGTCGGTGATCCAATACGCCGTCGAAGTACTAAAGGTCAAACATATCCTGGTCACCGGCCATTACGGTTGTGGCGGGGTGCGTGCGGCCATGCAACACCGGCAGTACGGCTTGATTGACGGTTGGTTGCGTACTATTCGTGATCTGTATTACGAGCACTATAAAGACCTCGAAAAACTGCCCAATGAAGAAGATCGGGTAGACCGCCTGTGTGAGCTCAATGTCATGCAGCAAGTCGCTAGCGTCAGCCATACGACCATAGTGCAGAACGCCTGGCACCGCGGCCAGTCGTTGTCGGTACATGGCTGTATCTACGGTATCAAGGACGGACGCTGGAAAGACCTGAATGTAACGGTCGAGGGGATTGATCAATTGCCTTCGCAATACCGGTTGCGCCCGATCGATCAAAACTGACCGTTATGAAAAACTCTCGTACATGGGCCATGCTCGGCCTATTGCTCGCTATCCTGTGCTGGTCGGGAAATGCGCTGGTCGCTCGAGCCGTTCACGATGACATTTCGCCATTTGCCTTGGCGTTCTGGCGCTGGAGCCTTGCCTGCGTGCTGCTCCTGCCGTTCGTGATAGCACCCTTGCGTCGGCATGTTGCCGACTTGAAACGTGCTGGCTGGCGCTTGCTGGTGCTCTCTGCCAGCGGTATCAGCGCGTACAACTCACTGCTCTACAGCGCGGCGCAAAGCACCGTAGCGATCAATATCACTTTGGTCAGCACCTGTTTGCCATTGGTTACTTTTATCGGTGGTGGATTACTGCTTGGCGAGTGGCCAGCGCGACGTGCCTGGCTAGGCATGCTTATCGCGGCCATAGGCTTGGTGATTTTAATTACCCAGGGCAGTTGGGCCACCCTGACGGCAATGTCGTTCAATCGTGGCGACTTGATCATGTTGCTGGCCGTGACGGACTGGGCCTTGTATTCCTTGTTGCTGAGGCGTTGGGCCAGGTTCTTGCAGCCTATCCCTCCGTTGGCACTGCTGGGTGTACTAATGCTGCTGGGTGTGCCGATGATCCTGCCGTTTTACCTGTTCGAACTGGCCCAGGGCGCCGAAGCCAATGTCAGCGCGACGACATTGGGAGCCATTGTCTACACCGCGTTGTTTGCCTCCCTGCTTGCCTACCTTGCCTGGAACCATGGCATTCGTGTCGTCGGTGCCGCAAAAGCAGCGCTGACAAGCTATCTAATGCCAGTGTTCACGGCGATTCTGGGATTGGTGCTGCTAGGGGAAGGCTTGTTGGCCTATCATTGGATTGGTGGCGGCTTGATCTTCAGCGGCCTGCTACTGGCTACCCAGATGAAAGCCAGTAATGCGCCAACGGCTGAGGCCAGGGCGATCGATTAGCTCGGGATCTGTAATTGCAGGCCGCTGGTTGCCAGCTTCAGCCATAGCATCGCAGCAATAAAACCGAGCACACTCAGCGCCGTGTACCCGGCCACAATCCCCAGTGCTATCTGCTTCCAAAGCCCTGCGTAGGTAGCGCTGTTCCTCACTGGATAATGTTCGATGTCACGCTCGGCTCGCAGGTTGCCCAGGTTGTTGCTCATTGCATGGCTCCACAGATTAAGCACACTGAGCTAAATGCCAGAGCACGATAATCACTGTTAAATTGGTTGCTGATTATGAGGCCGTTCGGCGGTGTGGCGTAAGCTGAAATCACAGCGCCGCTGCATTATTTTTCGCCGGGTTTAGGCGTGACAGGCATCTGCATAGCGCAGCACACAACACAGAGTCATTCATGAGGAGTACCACCATGCACAGCGCTTCACTCCAGGACACAGCCGCACCAGAAGGCATCCGCTACGGCTGCGGCAGTAGCAATCCGCATGGCCTGCAGATCAAAAGCCACTGGAATGAAGACAAGGTGCACGTCGTGGCTGAGTACCTGCCTGATGACAAATATACCGGCTGGCCTGAACTGGTATACGGCGGCTTGATCGCCATGCTGGTGGATTGCCATTCGAACTGGACAGCAATGGCCTACCATTTTCGGGCAGAAGGTCGAGAAGTCGGCAGCCTGCCGCGCATTGACTGCGTCACGGGTAATCTCGGGATAAAGTTTATCAAGCCAACACCAATGGGCGTACCGCTCACCCTGCGTGCTAAAGTTGAAGGCGAAGTAGGACGCAAGAGCCGGGTTATCTGCGAGGTTTACGCGGGTGATGTACTCACCGCAATTGGCGATTCAATATTCGTACGTGTCGACACGGCCCAGCTAAGCGCTGCGGCGCATGGGCGATAAGACGAGCTCGTACCAAGAGCGCTCTAACGCGCATACAAAAAAGGGCTTACCTTTCGGTAAACCCTTGTTTTGTTTGGTGGCTACGCAGGGACTTGAACCCCGGACCCCAGCATTATGAATAGCTTGAGTAGCGCCTTGTAAGCCCTGTTCAGCCCATAAAACGGGCTTTTGAGGCAGGACAAAACTGGTTGCTACTGAGCTTTGCAGAAAAATACCTGTGATGTAGTCATCGTTCAGCAAGCGGCTGTTATATTCATTTTGTGGCGATAATTTTGCAGGTTTTCGCTATAATAATTCAGTACGCAACGAAAGGGGTTACCTATGCCAGCTGCATCCCTTAAAGCCAAAAAGGCTTACTACGCCAAGGCTCGTCAGTCTAACTATGTTGCCAGCCTCCGTTTGGAAGGCTTCCAGGTAACTCGGGCAGACGCTGTGCGTAAGCTTCCAACCCGTGAGTCCGTTCTAAGAGCCTACCGCAACAAGCCAGCTTAATGCTTGATAAGTACGGCACAGGGCAAGACCCTTATTGCTATCCCAGTACGAACGTTCTTCGTAACCTTCTTAACATCACAAATGATGATGACCTAAACGAAGCAGAGCGCGTTCTGTCTGAAATCGCCGCTGGCGAAATCGAGTTCGACCTCCCTCCCTACGATCTTCAATACCTGCAGCGCATCCATCGCAAGCTGTTCACTGATGTCTATGAGTGGGCCGGAGAATTGCGCACGGTCGATATTTCAAAAGGCGGTACGCATTTCTGCAACCTTGCCCGAATCGAGGCCGAGTCTCAAAAATACTTCCGTAATTTGGCTAGCGCTGACTGGTTTGAGCCGCTTGGCCGTGCTGAGCTGGTTCTGGCTGTCGCAGAGTTATTTGGCGACCTGAATGTGATTCATCCCTTCCGGGAGGGTAACGGCAGAGCCCAGCGAATCCTGTTTGAACACATAATCATTAACGCCGGTTACGAGATCGACTGGTGGGTTGTCCAAGAAGGGGAGTGGATGCAGGCCAATATTGATGCAGTGGTATGTGATTACACTGCGTTGGCCTGCATCTTTGATCGCTGTATTGGCCAGTCGATTGCCGGATAATTTCTAGCTTTCTGAGCTTTACTCAGACTTTCAGTTTGCGGATTTATGAATCGTTTGCGTCACGCCTTTCTGCTCCAGATGACTGCATGAACTGCTGCTTTCTGCCATCGTTTGATCTCGCTGCACCATAGCCTTTCAGAAAAATTGGTAATGTAGTCTCTTCCACTCTTTACGTAGTCATCGTCACGCGTTAGGTTTACCCGTAGTGGCAATGTGCCAATGCAAGGATGAGCAATTGAAGGTAAGGATGATCAACGTTTCTGAAGCTTCATGTATGCAACATACTAGTGCGTCTCTTTTTTCTAAGGACTTGGCTATTTGGGGCGTACTGCGTTTCAGGTCTCCAGTCTGCCTCTCTTCATTATATCTAGCAAACCATCTAATCAAACGAATCCTGGATGTGCTCTCCCGGCTCTAGTGCTATTTGAAGGTGTTTATATGGTCATAAGTTATGGGCAAAAGATTTCTGATACATCTTGGGGATGTGAATTTACCGAAGTTCTCAACTCGACAGGGGTGGAGTTCGTCAAGCTTTGCCATGTCCATGTCTCTCAGATATCACAGATATCGCAGATGCTAGCAGCTTCTGTTGTAGATACATCTTGGATGGTAGATCTGGATGAGGGGGCTAAAGAAGCGTACGAATATACGGTTCAAGAGACTGCTGATCAACTTATCAATATTTTTAAGTCTGCAGAAGATGCAGGTAGCGTCGTGGATGAGTTTGGTGAACTCATGGTTTCTATGGGGGCGGCAAAATCTTTAGAGGTTGTTTTTAAAAATACGTTGATCCCAATCGCTGAGCTTTGGAAGCCACAGGCGAAACAAAATGAAGGTTTTGATTTTCATAGCGTGTGTGGTTCTGATTACTTAAATTTTGGGGAGGCTAAGTATTCTTCAGGAAGTACTAGCTATGGTGTCGCTTTGGATCAGGCCGCGAGATTTGTATTGGCGAAGAAGCATAAAAGAGACTATGTGCACTTGGTGAATCTGGCTTCTCCGGCAAGTATTAAAAACCTGAATAATAATCTTCATGGCATAGTTGCCGCGTTTTCGATTAATGCGAAAGATCCATTAATTGTTTACAGAAATTCCCTGCAAAGAGCCATTGATTTTGCCAAGAAGAGCGGGGCAAGTTTTGTATATATGGTAGGGGTGACGCATGAAAATTAAGAATATCAAGAATAGTGTTGATCCGTATGCCGATTTAGTTCGTGTGCTTGATGAACTGCATCGCAATGGTCCTATAAGCTCAGATATTCTTGAAACGTTAAGTTGCTATTGCATCTTTCATTTTGAAGAATTTAGTTTGCTTGAGGAGCGAATTATTTCGGCTTTGGGGCTTTTCTATAAAGTCTTAAGTCCGGAGAATCTTTATTCTTTTCTTTTGAGCTCTATAGGTGAGGCACACAAGACTAGATATGGGGAGTATTTAACACCGGTTCAGGCAAGTGTTCGCCGTGCTGTTGATAATAAGCAGTTCGTTTCAATTTCTGCTCCAACTAGTGCTGGTAAATCTTATTCTATTAGGGATTTTATTGCGGAGCAAAAGGGGGATGCTGTCGTAGTGGTCCCCTCGAGGGCATTAATTGCTGAATATATAAATACCATGAGAGAGCGTTTTCATGGTGATAAGAGGGTTATGATCACATCTTTTGTTGATGCTGTTTTTACTAGTCGTGACTTGCGAAGGATTTTTATTCTTACTCCAGAGCGAGCAAGAGACTTATTTCTGTCGAGCTCTAAACTGGATATTACTGTTTTTTTCTTTGATGAAGCGCATGTGTCTGAGGACCTAGCTCGGGGGGTTGTATTTGATGTTTTGATTCGGCGGATTCAAAAAGCATTCCCACTTGCTAGACTTATTTTTGCACATCCTTTTGTTGATAATCCTGATGCACAATTTAAAAAGCACGGTATACCGTTAGAGAGTGGTTATGCTAGATCTTACACTCATGGCACAGTAGGTAAAGTTTGTGTGTTTCAACATAAAAATGGCCGAGATTATGTATTTTCACCATTTGATGATAATGGCCATAAAGTAAAGGGGTGTGTGGAGTTTGACGGAGGGTTCAATAATTTTGCATTTAATGGTGAGCACTCCATACTTATATATGTTTCAAAAACATCTATCTATAATGGAACTTTTCTTGATGGGTATGAGCAGTATATAGAGAATTTCCCTGTTGTTTCGCACCCTAAGGCAAAAAATATTATTGAGTCTGTTCAAGGGCTGCTTGGGGCTAATCAGGAAGATCATAAATCTAAAATGGTTGAGCTTCTTCAGAAGGGAGTTGTAATTCATCATGGTTCGGTTCCTTTGGAAGTTCGATTTATGGTTGAAGACTTTATTCGAGCTGGATTCGCAAAAATTTGCTTCGCTACAAGTACTTTGGCTCAGGGGGTTAATATGCCTTTTGACATTGTATGGCTAGAGAATATGAGATTTCAGGGGGAGGGGAGTGAAGACAAATCATTATCTTTCAAGAACCTAATTGGAAGAGCAGGTCGACTTTCAGATACAGCAAAATTTGATTATGGTTATGTGTTTACTAAAAGTCCCGAGCTATTCATTGAAAGAATTAATGATAGTTTTAGATTGAGGGAGAAGTCAGTAGTAGATTTGCCATATGATGCAGAAAGTGATACGGCTGAACTTCTTGACTCAATAAAAAATGGTAGTTTTGATGATGAGCTGCATTTGCCTAAGTCTAAAGTTGAGCGTCTTTCCTCTGATGAGGTGACACACGCTGCTGCTAGTATATTGGATATTCTCTATGCACCTAACGTTACCTTGAAAGATGTTTTGCATGGGGCTTCCAATGCAGATAAAAAAGCTAGATTGCATGATTGTTTTTTGATTATTTTCGAGGGCGGACTGGGTCGAAATTTGTTCGCAGGAGAGAGAAATGTTTTTAAGAATGCTATAGCTATTATGCTCCAAACGTTTCAGGGTAGGTCATTCAAAGAGATTGTAGGAATTCGTTATAGCTATATTTCTCGTCGTAGTGATGGTAAGCGAGGGGAGGCTGAGTTTTCTCAGCCAGCAAATAAGTTGCCACAAAGCGATTTGAAGGTGTACTCAATATACAGTCAGGGAACTTTGGCTAGAAGTGTCAGTTATGATGCTGTGGTTTTTGATACGTATGATTACTTAGATCAAGTCGTATCATTTTCTCTTTCGGATGTTTTTGTTGCAGCCTTTAAAATTTATAAGGTGTTACGCTTTGATGATCGTGCGGATAAAATGATTGAATTGTTGAGATTCGGCACGAACGACGCTATGCATATGCTGCTGATGAGATATGGTTTTCCACCAGAGGAGGTTGCTGAAATTACTCCATATATAAGGAGTATATCGGAGTCGGATATTGAATTTAAACGCTCTATATATGATGCTCCTATGTATATAAGGAATATGGTTGAATGGTACCTTCCGTAGGAATAGCTGGATAATATAAAAGCCCGCACCTCAGGGCTTTTATTCATGATTTTTATCCTTCCTGTTTTATATAACGATTACCATTCTTTCTCTCTCAAACCCTCAGTACACTCTTTCACGTCATCATCAATGACGTTTCCGGGTTTTATGCATTCTTTTATGGTGCGTCTAACTCCGCGATTGGCTTCGCGTTCTCGCTTATCCTGGGCTTTAAGGTTTGCACGTGCTGCTTCGCCCATCGGGCTGTTGGAGCCAGCAAATATTTCACTGACTAGCCTATTCATGGTCTTGCTATAGGCTTCTGCAGCTGGGCGTATTGCATCACCGACTTGTGTTGCTATTGACTTTGGCTCTTCTGCAAGGGCAGGGCCTGCGGCCAGGGCGAGTACAACAAATATCCCTTTCATACTCATTCTCCATTCCTTCGGGCGTACCAGCGCCTAGCTATTTTTTGTGTGATCGCTATCCCGCGCTCGGACTGGTCAAGTTTCTATTAGCCTCGTCATATGCAGGGCTCGTCTGTCCATTACCTGGTTGAACCTCGCCTGTGATTAGCCACCAGCGGTATTGAGGGAAAGCACGCCCGAGAATTTCTATCTCGTTAGCTCCTATCCTCGCTTTTCCTCGCTTGATGTTCTGCCAGCGCACGTATTCCGTACTCCCGGTCTCTACAAGCGTTTTGATACTGGCCATCTCTAGTAATTGGATGCCTCTATCGGTGATGCCTTCGCTCATTGAAAATAGCCATAAATGTTCTATGTACATTTTATGCTTTAGGTGTAATATGTACATGTGTATTAAGTACATTTATCTGCAAGCACGTTTCTTTGCTCGGATTATAGGATCAAAACATGGAACAGTCTGGAATAGTGGGTTTTAGCGTAGAGGGAAACGCCGAACGCGTCACCGATTTTCGTGATGCGCCTTTCTGCTCTCAGCTTGTGTTCGCTGAAATGCTCGGAATTGAAGACATTAGCCCCGATGTAGTACGCGGCTGGGTTGAGTCTCAAGCTATCCCTACGGTCAAGATTGGCCGCCGTCGCGTGATCAATCTGCACCGCATTCGCCGTGAACTTGATCGTGGCAAGTCGATCTTCTGCGCGGGTGACTATTCAGATGACTAACTATGAACAGTTACCAAAAGCAGCCCCACGCCCAGGGCTGCGCCTGCTCTGTATGTTGGACACTGGCCGAAATGGCCAAGCCCGATCTTTACCAGTCCACACCCTGCAGCGACTGCAAAACCCGTGGGCTGCCGTATCTCGTCAATGGCCGCTGGTACTGCCAGACGGCTTACAAATGCGCGAAACACACGCCCAGCAACCGACCGCCGAAGTATTGGAGCGTTATCTACGACTCGGGCAAGCCGGTTCCGTTTGTTCCTCTGCATCAACCTTTCACCCTGGAGGGCTAAACCAATGAGGCAGCCAACGGCGCTTGTTGCGTGTGAGTTCTCCGGTCGTGTGCGTGATGCTCTGACTGAAATAGGGTTTTATGCGGTCAGCTGTGATCTGCTGCCTTCTGAAACTGAAGGCGAGCATATCCAGGGTGATGTCCTGGAATTGCTTGATTGGGGATGGGATCTATTAATTGCGCATCCGCCGTGTACTGACCTTGCTGTTTCCGGTGCTCGTCACTTTGCCGCCAAGGTTGCCGATGGACGCCAAGCCCGTGCGCTGGACTTTGTCCGCACGCTTATGGCTGCACCTATTCAGTTCAAAGCCTTGGAGAACCCTAAATCAATCATCTCTACGCGCATTCGCAAGCCAGATCAGATCGTACAGCCTTGGATGTTCGGTCACGGCGAGCGCAAGGAAACACATTTTTGGCTAGAGAACCTGCCAGCTCTTAAACCTACCGACATTGTCGATGGCCGTGAACCTGTTGTGCATTACATGGCTCCAGGGCCTGACCGCTGGAAGAACCGTTCGCGTACTTATCCAGGAATTGCCGTGGCAATTGCTCAGCAATGGGGCGGCCATGTGCTCGACTCTGTTCGTGTGGGAGCTAACTGATGTTCTTCTCTGAGATCGGCTTAACGATGGTTGATTTTGCAATCATTTGCACTGTGCTGTTGATCCAGCTGCTGGCATTTTGGGCGGTCACAAAATGAGCCTCTATAACTTGATTCAGCTCGTCACAACCATTTTTGCCTACTCGGTAATTGGTTTTTACCTCTATCTATTGGCGCTCGGTGTATTCCGGTTCGTGCTACGCGATTACCTCGGGTTGTTCCAGGGGCGTGGCCACTCCCTTCACTGTCCAACCCGCTTTTCGCTCTCCAGGCTTAAGGCTATGTTCGGTCGTCTCGGTGCTGGGTCATGTAATTCCATGCCCAAGGTTAAGGCCAAGGCAACTAAGAATTTAGCAGGCAAAGCGCCCCTTGTTGTTGCCTCTAAAAAAGCTCAGGTGCAAACCCGCTTTGTCCGTGACCTGAGTGGGGCCCCACTTGTGGGGTCGAAGGTTGATAGATATCCACAGCAGCGCAGCAATGTGGGTATCTGTCCCAAGCAACACGGTTTTCGCATTCATACCCAGCACGCCTTATCGCTCCGACGATGTTGAATTCAAGCGCAGCAACTCAGCGAATTTAGCGATTTAACGTAAACAGCCGCTTCGATCTGAAAGCCACCCACCGGAAAAACTGAAAGTTATCCGGTGCGGGAAAACTCAGCCCGAAGAAAGGCAAAACCGCGCAATCAAGCGCACTTCAAAGAGGTGGTAAACATGGCTCGTTCAACTATGGAAGTTGCATTTCTCGGCACTCAGAAACTGGCATTCAGCCAGAACGGCAACGATGTAAAGATCGTCAAAGTGTTCTACGGCGATGAACCCGACGGCATCACTGAAAACGGTTTGTCCATTGTCAGCATGGACGTGCCTAACGAAGTCTCTGATGAAGTGTTCGCCGCCGGTTCTCAATTCGACCCGCTGCAACAAGTGCGCATCACCTTCGAGGTTGCGCGTGCTGGCAAACAGAAAGGCAACAATCTTGCTGTCCACATCGAGGCCGTAGAAAAGCCCGGCACTCGTTCTGCACCGAGCCCAACACCAACCCCGTCCAGCACTGGCACGGCCAAACCATCCGACTCGGCAAAAGCCAGCTAATCGGAGGGCATGACCGTGCTGATAGTTGATCGCGTCGTCTGCAATCTCTGCCTGCGTGTGATGGGCCAGTTGCATAACACAGCGCCTGATCAGTCCGACTTTTTGGCTGATCTGTCTCAACCGCCTTACTACACGGTCTGCCCTGACTGCTCGCTAACTGGCGAGCCTGAAATTAAACCTGTCGCTGAGCTGGCGAGCGACGAATGAATTTTCTGGCGTGTGAGGGCGATTGGTTAGTTAGCGCAGGCGGCGAACCCGTCTGCAACGGCTCTCTGGTGTCACTCACACAACAGGAAATGCAGGACTTGAACGGTTCTGCACTCACTTGGGACCAGGTAAGCGAAC
>NZ_AFFX01000017.1:0-49368 GCF_000222125.1 Pseudomonas sp. S9
TCCATCATCGGCGCAACAGAAAACCTCCTGCTTAGCTCTGGCCTTGGTATTGCTGGCTCTGCGCTGGTATTTGCGTGCAATTTTGTATCTCTCATTTACTACCGTTTATACGCTTTTTTGCTTGTTTCTAAATCGACGTTGCTACAATGTAGCAAATCAATTTGGTCGTGTAGCAAAACCTATGGGCTCTATAACCATCCGCAAGCGCAAGGACGGATCTGCACGGTATACCGCGCAAATCAGGATCATGCAGCAGGGCGTCACAGTTTATCAGGAAAGCCAGACATTCGACCGCAAGGCAACTGCGCAGGCTTGGATCAAGCGACGTGAGACAGAACTAGCCGAACCAGGTGCAATCGCTAAAGCAAATCGTAAAGGTGTGACGGTCAAGGAAATGATCGACCGCTATCTGGATGAGTACGAAAAGATCAGGCCGCTCGGAAAAACCAAGCGCGCCACGCTCAAGGCGATTAGTGAGACATGGCTTGGCAGTGTTGAGGATTCCGATATCACCAGCCAGCAGCTTGTTGACTACGGTGTACGCCGGATGCAAGAAGATGGTATCCAGGCTCAAACCGTGGGCAATGATCTCGCCCACCTCGGGGCCGTGCTTGCTGTTGCCCGCCCTGCATGGGGCTATGATATTGACCCTATGGCGATGCCTGATGCGCGTCGGGTGCTGCGCAAGATGGGCGCTGTCAGCAAGAGTAAGGAACGCGCTCGTCGCCCAACGCTGGATGAGCTGGACCGCCTGCTTAACTACTTCTGCGAGATGCGCGACCGGCGCAAGCAACAGATCGATATGGTGCGCGTCCTGG
Organism: Pseudomonas sp. S9; assembly: GCF_000222125.1. NCBI lineage: Bacteria > Pseudomonadati > Pseudomonadota > Gammaproteobacteria > Pseudomonadales > Pseudomonadaceae > Pseudomonas > Pseudomonas sp. S9. The sequence goes on from NZ_AFFX01000017.1 coordinate 819, forward strand.
TGTTTGCGCTGTTCTCAACTCGCCGTCAAGAAGAGATAACCCGAATCCGCTGGGATGCCATGGATGAAGCGGGCAAGCGGGTGTTGATTACTGATATGAAGAATCCAGGTCAAAAGTACGGCAACGATGTGTGGTGCCTGGTGCCGGATGAAGCGTGGCGCATCCTGCAGTCAATGCCACGGGTTGCTGATGAGGTGTTTCCCTATAACGCTAAGTCAGTGTCGGCCTCGTTCACGCGGGCGTGTCGTTTCCTAGAGATTGAAGATCTGCACTTTCACGACCTGCGCCATGATGGCGTGTCGCGTCTCTTTGAAATGGGTTGGGATATTCCGAAAGCGGCCAGCGTGTCGGGCCACCGGGATTGGAACTCAATGCGCCGCTATACGCACTTGCGGGGGAATGGCGATCCATACAAGGATTGGCCATGGCTGGAAATGGTTGTAACTGGCCCCTTGATAGGGGCCGTGACGGATTAAGAGGCGCGGCGTGAGCCACGGCCCATTAGTTTGTCGTGCTCGGCCTTGGCCTTACTGTGCTGGGCATCAAGATAAGCTGCTAGGTCTGACAAATGAACGCCGCGTGCAGACTTCTGGCTGCGTTCAATCGGTACCAAGGGCAGATCAATCTGCCCGGCAGCGACCTTGATTTTCATTTTCTCCGGCGTCAGGTGGCTAAAGTAATCTGCGCAAACCCGCTCAAGCGGAATGATCACAGCACCGTTGTATTGGGCCATCAGCAGAAAGCTAGTGTTCATTTGGTTACCTCCTGCCTTGGTTTGAACGTAAACACCACGTATCTCTGTTGTTCAGGTGGTGCGTATACCCCACGACAAGCTGCGCGTGCGGGCGGGGTTGATAGCGTAGCGTTGTGCTCGTACTTTGCGCCCAGCGCACGCATTTCGTGGGGTATAAGTGCCTTGTGTTGGCGCTACTTGGTGCATTAATAATGCCTGCTGCTGTGCAGCAGAGACTCTTTATTACGCCACCGCTCAGGTGTTGCTGGCGACCAGTGGTAGCAGCGTATGACCATTGCTTTTGTACTTGGTCGCCGCCGTGCTGACGCTCGGCCTTAGCTGCTGTGGTTGCGGTGGCTTGGGTCGTTGCGGGGTCATGTTTTGGCAGAGAATAAGCCCTTCGGGCGAGCCGGGTGATTATCTGTGTCATGCCGCGACCTCCCGTTTTAGTTGTTTGAGCGTGACCTGGTTGCGGGCTGCAGCACGCAGGCGCCACAGAGTGGCAGCGCCATATTCAGTGCGCACCTGGTTCTCAAGTTCTTTCAGCTCGGCTGTGATAGTTTCAAGGCGAGCAACGGCGCGGGTGTGCTCGTGCTGCAGCCTGCCTGCGGCGTCAGGGCTTAGGCGTAGCAATGGATAATTGCGGCTCATGCTGCAGTCTCCTGTTCTGCCTCGAGCAGGATCTGGTCGAACGCCATAGACTCACTATCGAACTTGGCTGTCTTCAGTAAATCTCGGATGTTGGTGATGCCAATCTCGCTGCCGGGGCTGGCCACGAAGCTGATCGTGCAGCGCTCCAGGTCGAAGTCGACGCTGGCATCGTTTTCTAACCAGTCAATCAACTCACTATCAGGGTGTTTAACGTCAGTGGCCTGGGCGGCAGTGATACGGTTGATTATGTCGCCCACTTTTGCTTGCAGATCACGGCTAAAGCGAGCCTGATCCGGCGAGTCGAGCGCGTCGAAAGTATTTGCCGCTAGCAGCAGCTTGCCGTGTACCGCGCTTAGTACATCGCGATCATCTTCATTGAAGGGGGCAGATGCGAACTGCCGCTGTAGGTAGTCGACGGTTTTGGCGTGGTCGAAAGCCTCGGACTTGATGTTTTGGCGCAGAGCGAATAATTCGCCATGACGTGTGGCCAGTTCTGCGCGCAGTTCGTCATTCGACTCCTGCTTAACCTTCAGCAGTTTGCGCCAGTGTAGTGCTGCAGTTTTTCGGCCGTGTTCGTAGCCGGTTGTCTGGCCGGTGCGCAGGCCGATGCAGTAGAAGAACAGGCCCGCCACTGCGGAAGCGGTGAGCATGGCGAACATTGCGTAGATCTGTTGAATTGAAAAGTCCATGGTGTGCTCCTGGGGTTTGATATCGCTGGTGGTGGCAGCGGGGTGCTTAGGGTTGTTCTGTCAGTTCGCTCTCAGCCGCATCGGCTCGGGCGTCGATGAAGATGGCCAAGTGGCGTATGTCGATGAATTTGGGCGCTTTAGTGCTCGCATCCAATGTGGTGATTGGCAGAGCGACACGCCCGGTGTTGATAGCGCGGGTGAAGTTTTCGTCGTTGAGGTTGCGAAAGTAGCGGGTGCGTACCTGGTCGATTGGAATCAGCACATCACCCAGGCTGCGATGCAATAGCTCAACAGTCTGCGAGCGTGGTGCCGGGGGCAGGCGCAGTTCGCGCTGGGCCTGCGTGCTCATGCTGCAGCCTCATTGGTTGCGGTTTGTAGTTGATCTTTCAGGCGGTTGATTGCGAGCTTTCCGGCGATGCGCCGGGCAGGCGGTTGTGCTATTTGGGGTTGATTGCTGGCCCGGATGTCTTTGTTGATCCCTGCCAGTGCTGCACGGGCGGTTGAGCCGAACGCAACGAAGCGGGGCAGTGGCGAGGTGCTGTCTATTGGTTCAATTACTGCGGCCAGCTCGACACCCTCGATGCCTTGCCCAAGGCGCAGCATTGCGCGGGCGCGGTACTGGTCGCCCAGTTCGACGGCGAGCCGGTCGATGGCAGCGGCTAACTGCAGGTGCTCGACTTGAAGCGGCGCGGCGCAAGTTGTGAGTGATAACCCGGCAGCTGTTGCCGCCAGAGTCAGGTTGGCCAGGAGCTTTTCAGGCGTGCGGCGTTGTTCTGGCAGCTGCAGCAGCTCGATCAGCAGCGCGTCAATTAGTTTGATGTCCATTGGTTTTCCCCTTTGGGTGGTTCCAGGCGATCTCTACGTGCGTTCGCACCAGGTCGCGCAAATGTTCGGGCACTTCCTCCAGAGCTGCCCGCCGTTCATCTTTGCTTTGCATTGCGATGATCTGGCGGGCGTACTGGCGTGGCCTTGTTTCGTGGTTATGCGACATCGCGTGGATCTTGTTGCGGATCTGGCAGCGGGCGCTCAATGCCCAGCTTTCTGGCCAGCCACGGGATACCTGCATCCGTTACCCGTGTGGTGCGCGGGTACTGCAGGCCATGCTGCGGGTGGTGGTAGCGGTTTTCACGCGTGACCAGAAACGCCTTGTCGCGATCAGGGTGTGCAGGAAGGTTATGCGCATCGAGCAGCCCTACCTCGCGCATGCGTTGCATCAACTTGCGATGCCCAAGCCCTAAACGGCCAGCGGTGTACTTGAGTGAATTGGTCATGGCGGCACCTCACGCAGCTGCCGCGAGGCTGTTGCGGTAGCCCTGCAGGAAGCGGTTGAGATTGTCGGCCAGCATGGTGTAGGCGCGCTGGGTGTCAGCAGGCAAGGTGAGCATGCAGATGGTGTCGTCCAGTTCAGGGCGTGCGGTGTAGCCGCCGCGTGGGTTGCGCTGGATCAGGAGAACAGGTTCCAGTTCGTGGGCGATCATGTGATAGGCGCCACGTCCGTGGCGGATTGCGCGGCGTAGGTCTGCCTCTATATCACTCACGACCTGATACTCATCTAGGTCTGGCACGCCTACAGGAGCGCAACCGTTGGCAATGCCTTCGATAAAGCTGGCCACGCGTGTTGCGTTATCTTTACGATTTTTTGCGAGGCTAACGCACGTATTGCGGGTGCCGCAGATTTGCACCCTTACCTCGATCCCGACCGTGCATTGCTCGATCTCAATCTTGACCGGTACGGAGTGGCGGCAATCACGCGTGTGCAGGGTGTGGTGGAAGGTGCCGCTTAGGCCAACCTGAGCCTGTAAGCGAAGATAGGCACTGGCGTTGAGGGAGAGACGGCTCATGCTGCACGCCCTCCATCGTTCGGATCGATTGGAGCGAGTGTAGGGGCTGATTTTGGTTTTGACCTAACCCGGCCTGCAAAGGCGCAGCCGTGCATTACGGCAAGGCGACGAACCTCAAAAGTGCGGTTGGAGTTACACGTCGGGAGGGCGTACAGGATTGCGTTGGACATGATTTACCTCGGCTCTGTGGTGGAGAGATGAGATAAATCTACAAGCAAAACTGTAAATAGGTCAACAGCTTTGCTTGTTATTTGTAGTGGCGTTGTTTGTGGCTTTACCTGTTAAAGCTTTTGAACCTTCCAAAGTGCCTTACCGCAGATATGCCATTCCTCGGACATACGCATGTATTTAGGAGCCCAGTCAGGGTTGATTGCTTCGAGAATCCACTCGCCATCCTCTTGCTGCAATCGCTTGAACGTTACTCGATCAGAGGTGGTCAGCTTGGCTGCTACAAAGTCACCTTTCACCGCTTCTATCGAAGGATCAATCACCACTTTATCGCCATCAGCGAAACTGACTGGACCTGTAGGGTTGAACATGCTGATTCCCTCAATCCTCAATACAAAGGCGCGAGGGCCAGTTGGGCCGGGTGAGTCTATCCATTCTTCAGCATCGCCTGGCTGAAACTCGTCAATAGCTTCACACCAAGCCCCTGCTGCAATTGAGCCGATCACTGGCAATTTTCTCACTATGTCATTCATGACAGTTGCTTGCTCGCTGTAGCTGATACTCGTTTCTTTAACGAGCCGTGGGCCTTCGCGGCTTGGATCAACAACTTTAGGAGGAATGCCAAGCACCCTAGCTATCTGAGCGAGGTACTTGGAATGCTTGGTTTTGCCCGACTCAATCGCTGCGTACGATTGTTGTTTGAAGATCTCACCGCCGAGAAGTTCTTGCACGCCCGCAGCTACATCCGCCTGGGACATCTTGAGTTCCGCGCGGCGACGTTTGAACAGGTCAGCAATGACCCTTTGCTTTTCAGTTTGAGTATTCATGCGGAAAGGCTACAAATAAATTTGTTAATGCTCCAACAGAAATACCTGTTGATTATTGACAGTTTTGTTTGTAATTTGTGCGTGAGTTTTGAGTGAGGAAGTCTCATGAATACCCCATGCGAGATGAAAGCTGCCTTTGAGAAGGCAATAGAGCTAGCTAATGGACAGTCTGCCCTTGCACGCATTCTTTCTACGCCTGAAAAGACTGTAACCCAACAGCGGTTGTGGCATTGGTTGAAAGTTAAGGGTGTATGCCCAGCAGAGTTCGTGCTGAGAGTTGAAGCCTCTACCGGTGTATCACGGCATTTGTTGCGACCTGATGTTTTTGGCGAAATGCCGGATCAGCAGGCCGCTTAGAAAAAAGGCGACCGAAGGGCCGCCCAGTTTCTCCTCTCGCACACACCACATGCGGGAGGGGTGCAATAAGTCAGCGGAGCACACCGAGTACCACGCTGACTAGCTACACCACCAAGGCCCGGAAGCCTTGGGTTGCCAGCCTCTCCACCACAGAACGGCTGGTTGTATCGGCAGGGCGAGCAACGGATTGCTTGCCTTGCCTTTGGGGATGTAACCGGCGTTTCCACCACAGAGCAACCGGTTACAACACATGACCACCTGTTGAGTGATCACAGCGCTACTGTATCAAGCAGTTTCGTTGCGGTCACTGGCAGCTTTTCAGGAGCACTGCCATGTACCGTTCTCGTTGGTGCAGCTTTGAGCGCGCAAGCCGCTCAATTTTGACCTTACAACAATCGCTGCATCATGCAGCACATGACTATCCAGGCGGGGCTACCGCCATTGCCGCCGTAGATGGCGACACCAATCCCACCACGCTCAACCACAAGCTCAGCCTTACCAATAAAACTCACACACCGAACATTCGCGACCTTGAGCTGATCCTTGATCTGACTCGCGACCCGCGAATTGTTGACGCCTTGCTGCATCCAATCGGCTGGGTCGGGGTTGATATTTCAGACTTGCGCGAGAGTGATACGCCAAAGGCGCTGTTGACCGGGATCAGCGAGCTGCTTAACCGCGAGAGCCACCTGACGCTGCACCTGACCAAAAGCCTTGATGACGGCACGTTGGATGACGATGAGTGTGCTGAGTATGAGCAACTGGCTCTGCGCCTGGTACAAGCCGTGCTCAAGCTCGGTGTTGTGGTGCGCCAGATGAATCAGGAGGCGCGCAAACATGGCTGACATCGCTGATGTATCCAATGACAACATCCTGCAGGAGCTGGATAGGCGACTTTTTGCGCGACAGCTTGCTCGTCCAGGGCGAATCGTAGATGAGTGCGAGGAGTGCGGTGATTCAATCCCTCTCGGGCGTGTTGAGGCGCTGAAAAAATCGGAGTGCGTGCGCTGCTTCGATTGCCAGCAGATACATGAGCTGAAAGAGGCCCGCCGTTTATGACTGACAGGCACGAATTGCTCGATGACGTGCTGGTCCAGCTGCAGGCGGGCGGGCTAAAACCCGAGACGCCTCTGGTGCTGGAAAAGCGCACGCGCTGTGAGGCTGAGGGCGATAAGGCGCCCGATAAAACCGGCTGGTATGTGATTTATGAGCACATGACTGGTGACGGTAAGACGCTCTACTGTGGGGCGTTTGGTGACTGGCGATCTGGCGAGAAGGGGTCGTGGCAAAAGATCAAACCGAAAGGTGGACGACTCAGCAGCGAAGACCGAGCGGTGATGAAAGCCCGTGCCGAGGAAGGGCAGCGCAAAGCTGCTGAGGCTGAGGCACGGAAACATAAAACGGCGGCTCGGCGCGCTGCTGGCATGTGGAAACACCTGAGCGAGAAGGGCGGGTCGCGTTATCTGGATGCAAAGCGGGTTGCCGGTTTCGGGCTGCGTTATAAGGCGAAGTCTGGCACCGCCTTTGTGCCAATGCGCAATGTTAAAGGCGATATTGTCGGCCTGCAGGTGTTGTACCCGGAAAAGCAAGAAAACACTGGGCGCAACAAAACCTACTGGCCATGTGGGTTGGAAAAAGAGGGCGCATTTCACCTGATCGGTCCTGAGCCTGAGCCGGGTGATGTGATTTTAGTTTGTGAAGTTTATGCGACCGGCGCAAGCCTGCGACCGGCGAAAGCCTGCACATGGCGACAGCGCTGACTGTGTCAGTGTGTTTCGATGCAGGTAACCTGCTGCCTGTGGCTCAAGCCCTGCGCACGCGTTATCCGGGGCGGCAGTTGTTGTTCTGCGCGGATGATGATTGGAAAACAGTTATTCGCGGCAACCCGTACAACACGGGTGTGAAGAAAGCTGAGAACGCATCCATCGTGGTTGGCGGTGATGTTGTGGTGCCGGTTTTCGACAATGATCGCGAGGACGCTTGGACGGACTTTAACGACCTGCACTGTGCTGAGTCGCTGGATGCTGTACGGCGCCAGGTGTTGGCGGTAGTTCGCCCGTCAACGACTGAGGGTTGGCGGGAAAAGCTGCAGTATTCCGAAAAGGGTGGGCTTATTGCTCACCCTTACAATGTGGCGCTGATTCTCGGTAACGACCGACGTTGGGATGGCGTGGTCGCCTATGACTCATTCAGCTCGAAGATCCGCAAGATGCGCACACCGCCCTATGGCGGGCAGCCCGGTGATTGGAGCGACCTGGATGATGTGCGGGTCACGCTCTGGTTGGCGGATGTGTATGGCCTGCGCGTCAAGTCGGCGGCAGTGCTTGAGGCGGTCAACGCTGTAGCGCATGACAATGCGTTTCATCCAGTGCGTGAATACCTGGACACCCTTGAGTGGGATCAGACGCCGCGTCTTGAGTTCTGGCTGCAGCAGCGCCTGGGTGTGCCCGACACGGAATACTCGCAAAAGGTAGGCAAGCGCTGGATGTTGTCGGCTGTTGCTCGGGTGTTTCAGCCGGGCTGCAAAGCTGACTCGGTGTTGATTCTTGAGGGTATTCAGGGCGCCGGTAAATCGACCTCGATGTCAGTGCTCGGTGGTGCCTGGTTCATGGATACGCCCTTCAACCTTGGCGATAAGGACGGTTATCAGGCGATCAGGGGCAAGTGGATCATCGAGCTGGGTGAGCTGGACGCCTTCAACAAGGCTGAATCAACCCGCGCCAAGCAGTTCTTTTCAGCTTCGATTGACAGCTACCGGGAAAGCTACGGGCGGCGCGTGCTCGATGTACCGCGCCAGTGTGTGTTTGTGGGTACGACTAACCAGGACGAATACCTGAAAGACGATACGGGTAACCGGCGATATTGGCCTGTGACCTGTACCAAAGTCGACCTGGAGGGGTTGCGTGCAGACCGTGATCAGCTATGGGCTGAGGCCGTGGCCTGTTATCGGGCTGGGCATGTGTGGTGGGTTGAACGTGATGAAGCTGAGGTGTTCGCCGCTGAGCAAGATCAGCGCTATCAGGCGGATATGTGGGAAGAGCCAATCATCAAGTATTTGGCTGAAAGGCATATCGGCGACAGCGTGACAGGCGCGCATATTTTGGAGCATGCACTGAACATCGACCCAAGCCACTGGGATAAACCTATGCAGATGCGGGTGGGGAAGATCATGCATCGCCTCAAGTGGCCGCGTCGCAGGCGCGGTTCATCGCCCAGCGGCACAAGGGGCTATGTGTATATGAAGCCGCCAGAGTGGAAACGTGGCGAGAAAATAGAACCAGAGAAGGAGTATCCGTTTTGATCCCTGAGATGGATGAGATGTTAAAGCTGTGGGCGCTCGATATGCATGGGGGCGATGGTGGAGGATCTGGCAGCAGCATGCTCGGGCAATTGATGGATTGTCAGGGCGAGCTTATTCGTGGCTCCCGAAGCGGCTCCCGGATGCTGTTGAGCTGGAGTGCCGATATCGAGGTGATAGTTAACAAGCATCTTGCCGTGCCGTTGGCGATGGTCGTGCATGAGCATTACCTGAATCGCCAGAGCCTTGAGCACCAGAAGTGGGAGCGCTGTGGGTGCAGGCGTTCGCAATTTTATGAGCGATTGCATGCTGCTCATCTTGAAATTGCAGGTATGCTGCTGGAGCGCGCAGCCTGATGTGGTGCGAAGTCCCAGTCTGTCCCGCCCGTTATTTTGCCAGCGGGCCATGTGCAGGCCGCGTAATACCTGCAATAGTCCCACTACCCCACCTAAATCAGATGCCCGCATGTGTAGCGTACAGGCACACGCGCGCATCACGCGCAGCGTTAATTAATATCTCTCTACGGGAGAAAGTTAATAAATAGTAGGGTAGTGGGACACCGCATTGTTTTTGTTGAGGTTTTAGCGTCCCTCCAGTCTTTAGGCATGTGGGGCACGTGGGGCACTGCCTGCGGCGCGGTAGCCAGTCTTGTTATATTGCCGTTGATTGCCTGTACGTTGCCGTTGATTGCAGGTATGGCAGCGCTTCACCCTTGCTGCCAACGGATTGAGGGGGTATAAATCAGTCACGTTCAAAGAGGTACGCAACTCGCAAGCCTCATCCAAACCCGGCCATCGTGCCGGGTTTTTTGTTTCTGGCATTTGAGGTGACGTATGACTCAGGAGCAACAGCACGCCCTGACGGAGATGCCCGTATGGGTTGTGCTCGTTATCGCGGTGGTAGCAGGTTTCAGCGGTGAGATGTGGCGCGCCGATAAAGCTGGCCTGCGCGGCTGGGAGTTGTTTTACCGCGTCATCTTGCGCGCCGGTGCATCGGTCGTGTTCGGTCTGGCAACCATGCTGATGGTGTGGGCAAGCGGCGCGGCAGTGTTGGTTGCTGCCGGGCTGGGATTCATTGTCGCGACCATGGGCGCCGATGTTGCCAGCGCGCTTTACGAGCGCTGGATAGCGAAGCGGGCAGGCGTGTGTGATGTGCCATTAACGCCAGAAGACAACAAGTGAAAGCGCTAATATCAGCTCTTTGACTACACCGGCTCAGCTTCAGGTGGGTCTGTTTCATCGTCAGATGAGTGCCGCTTTTTCAATGCTTTGACAGGGATTGAAACAGTCAAGAATCCGTATGTGAAAACGTTGATGAAGTGGAGAACAAGTAAAACGACTTCCTTGCGTTGGATTGGCTCGCTGCCAGTCCAAAATAGATAGATTCCTGCAAACGAGAGCATGAATGTGGTCACGATAACCGCATAAGCAAAGATTCTAAAAGCTGATCCCATAAGCTTACGCAGTAGCTTGTTGAGCTGATCCTTATGCTCTTGGTTGCTCTTTAGGTATTGCATGTAGAGCCCAAGCATTGCCATTACAAGCATGAGGCCTTGGATTACCGTGTCCATTTATGTATTCCGTTAAGTGTGAATTGCCCAGTAACAGCGGGTCTTTGGGGTAACTGTAATGCGTAGCACGATATCCGCCAACGGTCTTGATGAAGCATTAGCCTCATTGAGTTCATTGGGCGAAGGTCTCGCGGCAAGAGCATTAGCCGATGCGCTTAACCACACGGCCAATCAAGCGCGGCTGGCGTTGCGAGCCGAGATGGCAGATGTGTTTGATCGGCCAACACCTTTCACGCTGAATGCGATACGAATCCTCAATGCCAAGCCCAATACGCTTGAAGCTGCCGTGTGGGTTAAGGACGAAAAGGACAACGCCTCCAAAGGTTTCGCGCCCGAAGACTGGGTCGCGCCGCAGGTGTTCGGTGGCCCTCGCGCAGAGAAGAAGAGTGAGTCATTGCTCAGGGCCAAACGGATACTGCCTGCGGGTAAGTTCATCGCGCCTGCGGCAGGGGCTCGCTTGGATGCATACGGCAATATCAGTCGCGGGCAGATGCAGCAAATACTTTCGGGCTTAATAGCGCTTGAGGGGAGTGCGGGATACACCGCCAACGCCTCCAATAGTTGGCGATCAATCAAGAAAGGCCACGAGCAAGCGTACTTTGTTATGCGCCGTGGCAAGACGCCAATCGGTATCGCAGAGCGTCGGGGCAAGACTGTACAGATGGTTCTCGCGTTCGTATCCCAGCCCCAGTACCGCCGCCGCTTGGACTTCCACGGCGTAGTCGAACGCACTGCTGATGCAAACCTTGAGACGAACGTCGATAAGGCCATCACTAATGCCTTGAGCGGCAACTTGCCGAACAACTTCAAGCGCAGGCCACAGTCGCAGCCTAGCCGCTAGCGATGATCTGGTGTTATTCCGCATCTGATAGCCGGGGGCCCCTAGGGCGTTCGACTCGTTAAGGGTAATTCGAACCGTGTTTTTCCGTTAGCGGCTGGTTTGGGAAGTTAGTGAACTGCGGTGAACTGGTTAACCGCTTGAGGTGAACGGTTAACAGGTGGGTCAAATGGACGTACTAAGTAAGTCACAGTTTGCGGCGAGTAGAGGTTGGTCGAAGTCTTACGTCTCAAAACTGGTGAAAACCGGCCGTCTGATAGAAACACCTGACGGCAAAGTGGATGTTGCCGCTACCAATGCTTTGTTGGATGAAACTTCTGATCCAAGCAAAGCGGGTGTCGCTGAGCGGCATGAGCAGGAGCGAATCAGCAAGGGCGTTACTGCTCACATCAAACCTGGCTCAGAGGTCTCTGACTCCTCATCGAAAGTTGTAGGTAAGCCGGACTTTCAAAAAGCTCGCGCCCATCGTGAACACTACCTGGCGTTACTCGCCGAAGACGAATACCTGAAGCAGCATGGCCATTTGGTAGAAGTCGGTGCGGTTGAAACTGCAGCCTTTGATACCGGCCGGATGTTGCGTGATCTGTTGTTGGGCCTGCCTAAACAGATATCCCCTGAGCTGGCTGCACTTAGTGATCCTTGGGAAGTTGAGCGACTGCTAACTACCGGAATGCGCCGCGTACTCGAGGATGCTGAGCGCGTTAGCGCCTCTGACCTGAGTGATGTCATCAAACCACCGAGTTGAAGCAATGAATACAAAGTATGCCGATGGTGCCGCCGTGTACCGGTCGGCATACATACGAGGCGTAAAGCCTGATCCTGAGTTATGGATTGATGAATGGTCAGACGAATACATGCGAATCCCGCGTGAGTCTGGTGCTGCTGAGCCTGGTCCATATCGCACCGCACGCACACCTTATGCGCGGGAGCCAATGCGTTGTCTGTCACCAGCTCACCCATGCCGCCGCGTCGTGACTATGGTTGCCTCGCAGTTGATGAAGACACAGATCGCTCTCAACTTTATCGGGGGCTGTATCCATATGGCACCGTCGAACATTTTGATGCTATTGCCGACCCTGGGGCTGGCCAAGCGTGTGTCTACGCGTGTTGGGCACACGATTGCCGCAACGCCCGTATTAAAAGAGCGAGTGGCCAAAGCCCGCTCCCGCGATGCCCGCAATACCATGGATACCAAAGAGTTCGAAGGTGGCACGCTTTACGCAACCACTGCTGGCTCTGCAGCAAACCTGGCAGAGCTTGCTGCTCGTTACGTTTACGGCGATGAGGTAGATCGTTGGGATGTAGACGTCGACAACGAAGGTGACCCAATCGAACTGGCTGAAACCAGAACGTCAACGTTCGGCCGCAACGCTAAGGTCTACTTTTCAAGCTCCCCAACGATCAAAGGCGCTTCACGTATTGCCGATCTATTTGCTGAGAGTGACCAGCGCCATTACTACGTGCCGTGCCCGCACTGCCATGAAATGCAAGTTCTGGAATGGGAGAACCTCAAGTACACCGAGGATTACAGCAGGGTGCAGTACCTCTGCGCCAATCCAGAGTGCGGATGCCTGATTGATGAACACCACAAGGGCGATATGTTGGCCCGAGGTGAATGGCGTGCTCACGCTGAAGGTGATGGTGAAACGGTTGGGTTTTACCTGAATGCACTTTATGCACCTTTAGGCTGGGTCAGTTGGCTGGGTTTGGCGAAGCAACACGACAAGGCTAAGAAGGCTCAGGACAAAGGTGACCTTGAGCCAATGCAGGTGTTTTACAACACCCGTCTGGCACGCTTGTGGGATAGCGCTCAGGAGGTAACCCGGGCGAGTGAGCTGCAAGCTCGTGCAGAGGATTACGACCTGGGCTCAGTGCCTCGTGGCGTTCTTATGCTCACTGCTGCAGTCGACACACAGCACAACCGTCTCGAGTTGTTGGTTATCGGCTGGGGTGAAGGCATGGAGCGCTGGGTCGTTGATCAGCAAGTCATCAGTGGCGACCCAGCAGACGACCGTACTTGGCTCGCTCTTGATGAGAAGCTTAAAGCGCGTTACCGGCATACCTCTGGTGTTGAGATGGCGATTTGCGCCACTGCTGTTGACTCCGGTGGACATCATACGGATGAGGTTTATCAGTTCTGTCGGCTTCGCCGTTGGCGTAACGTGTTTGCGGTTAAGGGGGCGAGTAAGCCAGGTCGGCCAGTCATTGCCCAGCGCCCGTCAAAAGTAGACGTGACTAGAAAAGGGTCGGTCGAAAAGCGTGGTGTAGAGCTATGGATGATTGGTACCGATACGGCCAAAGACTGGATCTATAACCGTTATGCGTTGAACGAGGGGCCAGGCGCGATTCACTTCTCCAAGGATCTGCCAGAAGACTGGTATCAACAGGCTGTGGCGGAACGCAAAATCGCCCGTTACGTGAAGGGGCATAAGCGCATTGAGTGGGTAAAGGGCAAGGCCGAGCGAAACGAAGCGCTCGATCTCCTGGTTTACAACCTCGCCATGGCGCACTACCTAGGTTTGCACCGCCACAAAGAGCCTGAGTGGTCACGTCTTCGTGCCGCAGTTGGTCAAGGCAGCTTGTTCGCGGATCGTCCTACGCCTGTTGATGACGCTCCCTCATCCGCTGGTACGCCAGTAGCAGTGGTCAGCCCAGCAGTGGCAACTCAACCCAAATCAAACCCGCCTCGAGTTGGTCGCCGCGTCTCAAGCAGCGGATACCTGAAGCGGCGTTAACCCTATGTGAGGCAACCATGACCGATGCCAAACAACGCCTGGCGGATGTCCGGGCCTCGATCAAGCAAATCCTAGAAACCGGCCAATCTATCCAGAAGGGTGACCGGCGACTGGATCGGGCTGCATTGGCAAGCCTGCGCATCCTCGAGACGCAATACGCCGAGGCTGCCGCACAAGAAGCAGCAATCTCATCGCGGCGTCCGCGTATCACTCGGTTATTCAGCAAAGGCAAGGGCATCTGATGGTACGTACCCGTGGAGTCTCAAGACGCCTGAGTAACAGTTACGAAGGCGCTGGCACCGGGCGGCGCGCCCAAGGTTGGGACGCTCCAGAGGGGGCGTTGAACGCAGTTGCCTTGCCAGCACTGCCCGCTTTGCGCAAACGGTCGAAGGCCGCTGTTCGGGCTAATCCGTATGCGTACAGTGCGATCAGCAAGCGTGTCAGTAACATCATTGGCACCGGAATCACGCCGCGAGCATCGATTAAGGACGCCGATCTGCGTGCCGCTTTGCGTCAACTGTGGGAGGACTGGACTGACGAATCTGATGCAGACGGTCTGTCCGACTTCTACGGCCAGCAGGCTCTGATCGCCCGTATGGTTGAAGAAACCGGCGAATGCTTTGTTCGTATGCGCTATCGCCGACCAGAGGACGGTTACGCGGTGCCATTGCAGCTGCAAGTTCTGGCCGCTGAGTACGTGCCGCTTGATCGCAACTTTCGCACCCGCTCAGGCAACACGGTAAGAGCTGGCATTGAATTCAATGCTATTGGCCAGCGGGTGGCGTACTGGATGCACGGTATGCACCCGGGCGATGTGTTTTCTGGTGCTTATGGTTACAACGCCTTGCACCGGATACCTGCTGACCAGGTGCTGCACATTTTCGAGCCAACTGAGGGCGGCCAGTTGCGAGGTGTTCCGAGACTGGCGCCAGTGCTGCTTAGATTGAAGTCGTTGGACAGTTACGACGATGCGGTTTTGTTCCGTCAAGAGGTGTCGAACCTGTTCGCGGGCTTTATCACTCGTAAAGCCACCGAGGGCACTCAACCCGAGATTGATCCGCTTACTGGCGTCCCTGTAGTGGTTGATCGCGATGGGGCCCCATTGGTTGGGCTTGAGCCTGGCTCTATGCAGGAGCTGATGGAAGGGGAGGAAGTTACATTCTCTGATCCGCCTGATGCTGGTGGTACCTACGTCGACTTCATGCGGCAGCAACTTCAAGCCGCGGCAGTCGGTGTTGATCTGCCCTATGAGCTCTTATCTGGCGATATGGGCGACATCAGCGACCGCGTACTACGCGTGCTGTTAAACGATTTCCGCCGGCGGATCGAGCAACTGCAATTCAGTGTGTATGTGTTCCAGCTGTGCCGGCCAGTGCGCGCCGCATGGATGGATACGGCTGTGCTGTCAGGTGCGATCGCATTGCCTGATTACGCTGCCCGCCGCCGTGAATACCTGCGGACCCGCTGGATTCCTCAGGGCCACCCATACATTCACCCGGTTCAGGACGTCGACGGCAAGCTAAAAGAAATCAAAGGCGGGCTGGCTAGCCGCAGTGAGCACGTACTTCGCACGGGTTACGACGCGGAACTGATCGACGAAGAAAACGCCCAGGACAATCAGCGTGCTGCAGGACTGGGACTCACCTACGACAGCAGCAACAGCCCGGTCCAGCCGGTGAAACCAGAGGAAGAAGAATGAACGTAATCCGTAAACACTGGCTCAGCACCGCTCTAGCGGTGGCGCTGCAAGGTATCTGTACCTTGGCCAACCCTCGAATTTTAAATCGTGGTGGTTCTGCGCCTGAGGTACAAGCCGAACACTGGTACAGCATTCGTGCCGCCGGTGAGGGCGCTGATAAGGCCATTGAGATCTACGTGTATGGCGAGATCGGTTACTGGGGAATCACTTCAGCCGATTTCATTCGTGACCTGCAGGCACTGGACGACGGGACATCGCCGGTTGTGGTGGCTATTGATTCAATCGGTGGTGACCTGTTCGACGGTATTGCAATCCACAACACGCTCAACCGTTTGGGTGAGCGTTGTACTGCCCGTATTGACGGCGCCTGCTACAGCGCGGCCAGCATCATTGCGGCCGGGGCTCATCGTGTCGAGATGGCAGACAACGCGCTGTTAATGATTCACAACCCGTGGACATTTGCCGCAGGTGACAGCGCTGATCTGCGCAAGGTCGCAGACATGATGGACAAAGCCTTTGACGGTATTGTCGCCAGCTACCAGCACCGCCCTCTGACGATTGAGGATACCGATTTGCGGCGACTGATCAATGAGGAAACTTGGTTCACTGCAGGCGAAGCCAAGGATGCCGGGTTTGTTGATGAGGTTCTGACTGGCGACTACCCAAAATTCAGTAACAGCCACGGCAAGATACTGAACCGCTATCAACATCCACCACAGGCAGCGCATGACTTGCTCGCCAGTAATGAGCCAGACCCGGAACCTGAATCAGATCCGGAACCAGAGCCTGAACCCGATACAGCGACGTTGGCCAAGGAACTTGCCGATGCTTGTCAGGCTGCTGGTCTGGCCAATCTCACCTCGGTGCTGATCTTGTCCAGCGGGCTAAAAAGCCGCGCCGCCGTTCAGGCCGAAGTTGTACGAGCCAAGGCTGTTCGTGATCTATGTGTGCTGGCCAAATTACCTGGTGAAGCGGAGCAGTTGATTACTGATGGTCTGAACGCTGACGCTGCCCGGGTAAAGCTCTTTGACAAGGTGGTGGCCAGCACCAGCCAGGTTGAGATCGACAACAAACCACCGCTTTCAGAAACCCAGCCAGCGCCGACGGCAAAGGCAGTAGACCCTGGCGATATCTACGCCAGCCGCAAACCTAAATCCTCATAAGGAGGAAACATGGACATCAAAACCGAAGGCGTTCACGCCGGGGAATTCCTCCTGTCGGAGGCAAGCGGCTCGCGCAGCCGCGCCAACATCGTAATCAGTGCCGGGGCAGGGCGTCTTCTCGCCGGAACGCTGATCGCTCTTATCACCGCTGCAAACGCTGGTGTGGCAACCGCCAATGCGGACAATACAGGTGACGGTGTGCTGGGCGGCATTGTTGTAACTAGCGCAGCTGTTAGCGGCAACTACTTGGTGACTGTTACCGAGGCCAGCTCCGATGGCGGCAAGTTCACGGTTACCGACCCAACCGGCTTTCAACTCGGTGAAGGTGTCGTGGGTACCGCATTTACCAGTTCCGGGCTGACTTTCACGCTGGCCGACGGAGCGACGGATTTCGCTGAAGGCGATTCGTTTGTCATCGATGTACTTGCCAATTTGGGCGAGTGGGTGGCTTACGACGTTGATGGTACTGACGATGGCCGCCGTGCAGCCAGTGGCATTTTGTGGGCTGGTGTCGACGCAACTGAAAACGATGTCCAGGCGGTCGGCATTGTACGTGACGCAGAGGTGATCGACAGCCTGCTCATTGGACTGGATGACGCCAGTGAAGTCGATCTACTCGCGGCAGGTTTGGTGGTGCGCAGCTCGGCCCCGGATAACCCAACGCTCGGCGAATAATACCGCCGAATAACCCTGACACCCTTAGCCCCGCCGATGCGGGGCTAGTCATTTCTAGGAGCCTGACATGGCTGAGATTTCGATTTTTGAAGATGAGGCGTTCAGCGTCACCAACCTGCTGGCGGTGATTAACGAAGAGCACGTAGTACCTGGTCAGATCGCCGCTGCTGGTTTGTTCGAAGAGGAGGGCAGCACAACCGTCACCCAGCAGATTGAGAAAGATGGCAACACTCTCCAGCTGGTTGCGGCGAAGCCACGCGGTGGCGTTGCTCAAGTGGTTACAGGCAGCAAGCGCACCATGATCCCTTTCAATACTGTGCACCTGCCGGAAACCTTCACTATTCATGCGGACGAGATCCAAGGCATTCGTGCTTTTGGTTCGCGCACTGAGCTCCAGTCCGCAGAAGCAGTTGTTGCTGCGCGGGTGCGTAAGTGCCGTTTGCAAATGGAGCTCACGCATGAGTATCAGCGGATCGGTGCTATCAAGGGCCAGATCATTGATGCTGATGGTGAAACAGTGTTGCTGAACATTTATCAGGCGTTTGGTCTGAGCAAGCCCAAACCCTTCTCGCTCGAGCTTAACAACCCAGAAACAGACGTCAGCGTTAAGATCGTTGAGGTACTGGATAAGCAGGAAGATGCGCTGAGTGGTGTGCCTACCACTGGCTCGCGTGGTTACGCCGGTAAGAATTTCTGGGCAAAACTGATTGCTCATCCGAAGGTGCGTGACACCTACCTCAACACACTGCAGGCCGCAGAACTGCGTGGTGATCGCCGCGTCGCTTTTTCGTTCGGTGGTGTGGTTTGGGAGCGTTATAAAGGCCAAATGGGCAGTAAACACTTCGTCAGTACGGATGAAGCACACGTTGTGCCAGAAGGTGCTCCGGGTCTGTTTATCACCACTTTTGCCCCGGCCGACTACATGGAGACGGTCAACACCCTGGGCCTGCCGTTCTACTCCAAGCTGGAGCGCATGCCTTATGACAAAGGTATTGCGGGCGAGGCTCAGTCCAACCCACTGCACCTGTGCACCAAGCCCTTGGCCGTGCGTACGGTCACAATCTAAGCATGGCCGGGTTTGGTGATTCTATAGCGGCGATGGATGCCGCTATAGAAGATTCGCTGAGCGATGGGCTTGCCGAGTTCATATCCGCCAACGGCACGCTGCAACATAGTGCGCTGTTGATCATGCTCGACAAGGATGCTGAACGTATTGATACGGTTCAGGGCTTGGTTGCGCGAGCGGTGACCATTTCTGTCAGGCGCTCTGCTCTTCAAACATATGACCGTCAGGGTGCGTTTCGCCTCGATGCGGTTCATTGGGGGGCTGATGGAAAGACCTGGCATCTGGACGGTATCGCCAGCGATGACGGCCACTGGATCACCTTCTACGTAGTGCCATAACTATGCCTAAAGATATTCAATCCGAAATCGTTGCGGAGGTAATCGCGCGCTTGGCTGTTGTTGATTTGTTTGGCAGCCAGGTGCTCGAGGAAAGCGTTATGCGCGTGATTGACGCAGAGGATACCGAAGGGCTGCCAGATGAATTCATCATCATCCAGCAGGGCGGTACTGCCGAGATTGATCGCGCTGCAGGTGGTGCAAGTGTAAGAGAGCAAGTGACGCTGAACATCACGGCTATAACTCGACAGCGGGGATTTGCACCGCTGCTGCGTGCCGGGCGTATCGGCATCAAAGCCGCGCTGCCCGGTACCAAGGGTGGCCTTACTACCACTGGCGTCCAACAGGTCGCCTTTCAACCCGAAACCCCTATGCCGCCTGCCGAAGGTCGGCGCTGGGCCTGTCATGTGATGCCTTTACTCGTCACTTATGTACAGCCCCTCAAGTGAGGACACCGCAATGCCCAAGATTTCTATCACCCAAGCGTTTAACTATTCCTCTGGTGGCGTAGTTAAGACCTACAAACAAGGCGAGCAGGACGTGCCCCAGGCCGTTGCCGATCACGCCCAACGCAAGGGCTTCGCCGCTAAGCCTGGACCTGCTGCAAAAGCTAAGGACAAAGCCGCAGAGGCTATTCCTGCTCAACCGGCTGCAGCCAAGTAAGCCTGCGTTCTCTTCGCCCTGAATACACGGAGTAACACCATGTCCCAGATTGACCGCTCGTTTGTTGGCGAGGGCATTCCCTATGCTCGTGCCTACCAGTCACAGGATGCCTTGCTCGACATGGGCAACTGCGATTCTTTCACTATTGGTTTCACCACCAACCGTCAAACACTGCCTAACTTTCGTGGTGGCGGCGGTAACCGTAACGTGCGTGAGCAAGTCACCGATGTGACAGCCACTATCGGCCTGTACGACCTTACCGCCACTAACGTGGCACGGGTCACGCGTTCGACAATCACAGCAGTCGCCGCAGGCATCATTACTGAAGAACCACGGGTATGTGAGGGCGTTCAGGGTGAGCTGATCCCATTCAAAAACCTGCCTGATCTGTCAGCGCCAGTCACCGTTGTGACCACGGCAGATGGTCCGCTGGCTGCAGGCACTGACTACTTGCTGACACCTCACGGCATTCTGGTGACGGGCAGTGGTGCAATTACCTCTGCCGGTGTGAAGCTCACTTATACCGCCCGCAAGTCCAGCGCTCTGCAAATGCTCAACGGCAGTCAGGTTGAGTTGGAAATCTTCATCGCGGGTCTCAACGATGCTCAAAGCGGAGAGCCATACAGCCTGCACCTGCGCCGCGTGAAGTTCGGCATGCTCGCGTCCTTCCCTGTGTTTGGTCAGGAGTATCTGAAGCTGGAAGGCCCAGCTGAGTTGCTGGCTGATCCGCTGGTGTTGAGCACTGACATCTCCAAGTTCTGCGAGATGAACATTGTCGACAAGGCTGCTTAAAGGCGCCCAACCCCTCACTATTACAGGCGACAGTGCTGGCACTCTGATATAGAGTGCCAGCACTGTAACTCTGGGAGGGGAACAATGAATTATCGAATTTTAATTGCCTTGGTTTCAGCTGTTTTGTTGGCAGGTTGTGGTGAGCCAAGACTGGATGGGTCCAGCGAGGCTGCTTTGAAAGCTTCAGTTGTGAAGGTTTCCGAAAAGCTCGACAGCACAAAAAAAGAAGAATTTACCGAAGCACTTCAACTGGTGGCTCTCAGCAAAATGGATTTGGCGGCGGTGATGTCTGGCAAAAAATCCTCAGACACGCTGGCTGTCGAAATGCTTACTGAGGTTAACGGTAAGACTGCTGATGAGTTAATAGCTCAAGCCAATGTCATCAAGGCAGAACGAGCCGCCAAAGAAAAAGAACAAGCGCTGAAAGAAATATCTGAGTTGGAGAGTGAGTTAGCTGCTGCTGAGAAGTCCAAAGTAGAGTTAGCTAAATTCACTGTCAGTCGCTCGCGATTTTATCAGCGAGACCGAAAATACTCCGCTATCAAAGAGCCTATTATAGAAATGACCGTTTATAACGGTACAGCTCACCCTGTTTCTCGGGCTTATTTCAAAGGGACGATAGCAAGTCCTGGTCGATCCATACCTTGGATTGTCGAGGACTTTAACCATGTGATCTCTGGCGGGATAGAGCCCCTAGAATCTATGGACTGGGCGCTAGCTCCGAATATGTTCAGTGAGTGGGGAAAGGTTGACGTTCCTAATGATGCAGTGTTCACGATTGAAGTAGTGAGGCTTGATGGTCCAGGTGGTGAGGCACTGTTTGATTCCAGCGGTTTGTCTGAGAATCAGCTTGACCGTCTAGCGAAACTGAAAGAGAAGTACTCAGCTAAATAGCTCAACAATTTGCATCTAAAACCCGCTTCGGCGGGTTTTTCTTTGCCCGGAGAAAAGTACATGGGTATCAAAGACCGCCTGATTCAGTTTGTGCTGCGGGGCAAGGACGAGCTATCGCCCGAGGCGAAAAAGAGTGAGGAGGCACTTGCCGCTCTGGGCAAAGAGGCTGAGGAACTGGGTAAGTCGCTTGATGCGGCTAAGAATGCTCAAGGCTTGGTCAATAGCCTGAAAAGCACTGAGCGCTCTGTCGAGCAGGCAGGCAAGGCGGTTCAGCGCAGCGAGCAGCAGGTTAAAGAGTTGCGTGACGCCTTGGACAAAGCGCCGGGCTCGAAGGGCCTGCAACAGTCCCTGAAAGACGCCGAGCGTGAAGCGCGGCGTATGCAGACTCAGCTGGACAGGCTCGAAGGTAGCCTGAACGATCAGCGCAAGGCTGCCAAGGCCGCTGGTATTGATACCAATAAGCTGGCCGACGAAGAAAAGCGGCTGGCAAATGAGGTTGAGCAAGCCAAGCAGGCGTTGAGTGAAAACAGCGCTCAGCTCAGAACCCTGAGCCGCGAGCAAGCCGCTGCAAGTCGCTCAGCTGATCAGCATGCAGACAGTGTGAGCGCGGTCAGAACGGGTGTTACGCAAGCTGCTGTCAGTTTCTCCAAATGGCTGATCACCATCTACCTGGTCGACAAAGCCCTGCAAGGTCTGAGCGCTGGTATTGGCTTTGTGAAAGACGGCATCTCATCGATGTTGAAAACCGGCGATTAGTTTGAGTTGCTGGATAAGCGACTTGCTTCGTTGATGGGCTCGATTGAAGGCGGTGAGCGGGCGGTTGCCTGGATTAAGGATTTTGCCAAGAACACGCCGCTGCAAATCAGTGAGGTGACCGAGGCATTTGCCCTGCTCAAATCCTACGGTCTCGACCCCATGGACGGCAGCTTGCAGGCTGTGGTCGACAAGAATGAAGAACTTGGCGGCGGCATGGAGCGCCTGCAAGGTATTGCCTCGGCGCTCGGTCAGGCATACGCCAAGCAGAAGCTGCAGACCGAGGAGATCCTGCAGCTGGTTGAGCGGGGTGTGCCGGTTTGGTCGTTGCTGGAAAAAGTCACCGGTAAAAATGCTGCCCAGCTTCAAGTGCTGGCTACCAAAGGCCGATTGGGCCGTGATGTCATCAAAGCATTGATCGATGAAATCGGTAAAAGTGCTGACGGCACAGCCGCGAAAAGTATGAGCTCCCTGACCGGGCTTGCAAGCAACCTGAGTGATGTTTGGCAAAACTTCCTTGATCGGGTTGCAACGTCGGGTGCGCTGGACTTCGCTAAGAACAAGCTGCAAGAGCTTGGAGCAAAAATAAGCGAGATGGACCGGGACGGGCGGCTGGATGCGCTTGCGCAGTCGCTGTCAGATACCTTTGTTAATGGTGCCAAATCGGTCGAGCGATACATTCAGCAGCTCGATAAACTCGACTTTGTAGGGTTGGCAGACAAAGCCAAAGAGCTGGCCAAGCAGGTAGGCCCTGCCATCGACCAGGTCGTCTCCACCGGGCAGTATGCAACTGCCACGCTGAGTACGGTCTGGAACACCTTTAGCCTTTTGGTTACCAGCTCGGCGGCAACGTTGGCCAAAGGCGTGCAGCTCACACTGGGTTCTGTGCTGTTGGCAGGTGGGCAAATTGCCGGGTTCTTTGGCGGCTCTGAGATCAAGGCCAAGGCCGAAGGGCTGTACAGCTTTCTCGGTGAGCTGAGCGATGGCTATGCAAAGCAAGCTGATACTGATCTGAAACAGATCGGCAGTGCTTGGGATTTTCTCGATCAGAAATCGGCGGATAGTGCGCAAAAGCGGACTGCCGACGAAGCGAAGAAAACTCAGGCGGTCAAAACAGAACTTGAACAACAACGCATGCTCGACCAGGCGCATGCTGACCACTTGATCGCCAATCAGCAACGGATCGTTGATGCGGCGGCTAGCGGCAAAACCGCCATTGCGGACTTGGCGAACGCCGTCAATCTGATCGATTCATCCAAGTCGGTTAAGCAGATTGAAGGTCTGCGCGTAGCGCTAAGAAAAGCCTAAAAAGCCGGTACGTTGAGTATCGAGGAGTACCAGCAAGCAACCGCTGTATTGAGCTACAAGCTCAAGTCTCTCGGTTCATCTGCAGGTGGCGCAGCGGATCTGGTCTCTGACCTGGACGACAAGCTAGGTGACCTTTCAAAGGTTCAAGCCGCGATCAGCAGTGCCAAGACAGATGTTGATATCAACAGCATTCGCTCGGCGCTGCGCAAGCTGTATGACGATGGCTCGATCACGGCCAAGCAGTACAACGAGGAGCTGAAGAAAACCACTGAGCGGCAGCAAGAACTCAAGGGCGCAGTCGAGCAAGGCAAAAAAGCACAGGACGCGAAAAACGAGTCCGACAAAGAGGCCATCGTCACCAGCGAGCAGCTGCGCCGTGAGTCGGGCGAGCGCATGGCGCAAGAGCGCCGGGCCAGTGGTCAGGCGATGGAGGACTCGCGCCGTGGTGCTGAAGCTGTCCAGAAGGACTTGGCCGATGTTGAAAACTTCTTTGGCGGCGTGCTCACGCGCTCGCGTGAACCACTGGCGCAACTCAGTGCTGCTGCGCTTGAGGCATTCGACAAGCTCAACGGCATCAGCACGGCCAACATCGAGCTGGACACCAGCAGCCTGGATGCCACCACTGAGTCACTACAGCAGGCCACCCAGGCAATGGGGGAAATGCAGAAAGCGGCCAGTACGGTCGGTGTGAGTGCGTTCGGCAAGTGGGCGGTTGAAACCCAGTTGCAAAGCCAACGCCTGCAGGTGCAGTTCCTCAAGCAAAAGGCCAGCTTGCAGAGCCTTGAGGAAGGTTATGCAGATGGCAGCATTACGGTCGGTGAGTTCGCGCGCAAAGCTGAATCAGCCCGCCATACGCTGGGCCTGCTGAATGACTCTGATCTGCGCACGCTTGAGGGGTCAATTGAGTCGGCCAAGCAAAAGATGAAGCAGCTGAGTGAGGGCAGCAAAACGACTCTGAACAGTCTGCGCGATGAACTGGCCCAGTTGCGCGGTGAGCAGGACAGCATCGATAAGCGCCGCTTTGCCAGCCGCCAGGCCGACCTCAAGCAACAGTTGGCCGAGGCCCAGGCCAGCGGCGACGGCAATGCGGTCAGCAACCTGGTCCAGGCGCTCGGCACGCTTCGCCAGCTTGAGCAGGAGAGCAACCAGAAACGCCAGCTCGAGCAGCAACAAAAGCGCATCGACGCGCAAAAGCCCGCTACTGCAACACCTGCAGCCGCCCCGGCGAAAATCATTCGTCTGGAAACGGCCAAGGGCAAAACGGTGGATGTAGCGGTGAACGCTGACCAGGATGAAACCAACTTGCTCGACATCTTGCAGGATGCCGGGTTGAGGGCGTTATAGATGATGCTTGATAGCGTTGAGCTTGATGATCAGTTTGAGTGGGTCGATGAGTTCGAGTGGGATGTCATCGCCCAGGAGCAGGAGCGCTCACTGTCGGGGGCACTGCTTGTGCAGGAGGGCGTCAAGCTGTACGGGCGCCCGATCACCCTGCGCAGTAATGGCGGGGTCTGGACGCCACTGTCGGACGTTCGCCAGCTCGAAGTACTGCGCGATCAGGCCGGGCGGGGGATGCCGCTGACGCTGCCGGATGGGCGTGAGTTCTTCGTGATCTTCAACCGCATCAACGGCGCACCACTTGAGGCCCGCCCGCTGGAACGCCTGGTTAATCCACCTGACGATCACCCGTATGACGTGAGCCTCAGGCTGATCACCGTTGCACCGCCGCCTGCGCCATAAACCGCGATATTAACCCTGCCGATAGCCCGCTCTGTGCGGGTTTTTTAATGCCCGGAGATTGGCATGACGATCAATGTTGATGATGTAAAGCTGTTAAAAAGCCAGCGCCTGACCGATGAGGAAGATGGCGGCGGGCGTGCAACTGGGCAGGCGGTGACGGATGCAGAGATTAATAACCTGTTCCCTGATATCTCCCGTCTCGACCGTACGACTGGCCGCATTAACCTGCGCAAGGTGTTTGCTGGTGTCAGCACCACCAATGCCGACCCGTACCTGGGCGCGCATTCGATTGTGGTCAAGGCGCCGCTTGATCCTCGCGTGTCGGTGCTGCTGTTCAACACCGGCAGCCAGACCGATGAGCGCAAGGATGCGCGTAACGCCATCGAGAGTTATGTGGTGCCTGCGGTCTCAGCGCCGTTTGAATTGCTCGGCAACCAGCTCAAAGGGCAGCGCGCCATTGCCTGCGTGCAGCGTGAAGAGCAGCGCATCCCTGAGATTGGTGAGGTGTATCAGCTGGTCTCAACGGCTCATGAGCAGTATGTGCGCATCAGTTCGGTTGATTCGCGGCTTGAGCAGTTTGCATTCGATTACGGCAACGGCAACTACATCACTTTCACACGGCGGCGCTTGGATCTTTCGATCAGCGCCGCATTGCTTGAGACCATGCCGGGCGGTCAGGTAACACCAGCAGGCACAGCGGCCTCCTCGCTGGATGGCAAAGCCAAGGCGCAAGTGCTGACCACGCAAGTGGCCGATGCGGCGCGCTATTACGGCATCAGCCCGCTGGCGTTGGCCGTGGCCGAGGGTGATCTGTCGCTGCGGGTGCAGAGTGTTTATTCGCAATTGGTGCCGAGCGCTACGCGTGAGAGCGCCCTGATCGATCAGTTGGGCGGCTACCAGCGGCGCATGGTGCTTGCAGCGGGTCCGGCTCGCTCGGTGTCGTTGACCTTTGTAGCCGTCACGGGTGGCCAGTCGCGTTCGTTCCTTGGTACCGGCTGCGCACCGGGTTCCCTGAATCTGACGGCAAACAGCGGGGTATACGGTGATGACAGCAAGGGCGGCCTGCGGTTTATCTCGGGCAGCAACTGGATCACCAGCGGCACCATCGACTATGAAACTGGGGAAATCAATGTAACCCGTTCCGGTTCCGCGTGGACGGGGGCGGCGCCTGCCAGCTATCAGCCCGGTGCGGCTGCCACTGGCGAGACCGTTAGCGGTGAAGTCGAGATCACGCTGGGAAACCGCGGCTATGTGTAAACCTTGAATCTTGCCGATGCGGTACCGCGGCCCGGCACACTGGTTGTCAGCTATCTGGCTCTGGGCAAATGGCAGGAACTGCGGGACCTGGGCAACGGGGGAATGGGTGGGGGGGGGGGGGGGGGCGCCCTGCCACCTACCGGCGGGGTGCCCCTGCCACTGGCGAGACCGTGAGCGGTGAAGTCGAGATCACGCTGGGCAACCGCGGCTATGTGTACACCTTGAATCTGGCCGATGCGGTACCGCGGCCCGGCACACTGGTGGTCAGCTATCTGGCTCTGGGCAAATGGCAGGAACTGCGCGACCTGGGCAACGGTGAACTGGTCGGTGAAGGCGCTGGCGGCATTGCCTTTGATACCGGCTCGGTGTCGATCACGCTCAACGCTTTGCCAGATGTCGGCAGCTCGATCATCTATGCCTACGTGGGCGCCAATGCATCAGCTGTTACTCAGCGTACCGGCGCGGCGCTGGCTTCAAAGGCCAAGATCAAGCACACCTTGCCCCATGACGGCGTGCTGCCCGGCTCGCTGGTGGTCTCTTACACCGCTGGCGGTGCTGAAAAAACCATTACCGACAGCGGGCAGGGCACGCTTGCGGGTAACGGCGGGAGCGGGTTGATTGTGTACGCCTCAGGCGAGATCACGCTGGAACTGAGCCTGACGCCCGACGCCGGTACCGGCATCCTGTACGCCTACGAACAGGGCACGGTCAACAACACGCCACTGTCGGTGACCAGCGACAGCAGCGGGGTCTCGAGCTTTACGATTCCCGGCGCGCCGCTGCAGCCTGGCAGTGTCCACATCACCTGGAACACCACGCGCCGTTCTGCTGTGCCAGCCATCAATTGGAAGGTCGTGGAAAGCGGCGGCACCTTGCCGGTGTATGAAACCGATGTGGACGTGGCCAACAGCATCAGCGACAACGCCAGCGGTGGCTGGATAGGGCGCACCGGCACCATCAATTACAGCACCGGCGATTGCACACTGCAGGTGGCCAAGCTGTATGACTTTGTTGAATACACCTACTCGACCAAGCTGACGCACGGCGTGTGGGGTACGCCAGAGCCTGTGCTGGTCAGCACCACGGTTAATCTGCGCGAGAGCTTTGGCGGTACCTTGGTGGTTGCCGCACAGGGAGCCGGTGAAGAGTATGGCGAGCAGACTGATACGCAATCGGTTGCGCCGGTTAGCATCGATCTGTTGCCGACCATTGGCGAGCCTATTGTGCCGGGTTCGCTGGTGTTTACCTGGGGCGGTGAGACCTACGTTGATCGCTCGGGCGTGCTGTACAAAAACATCTCAAGCCAAACCAACGCCGGTATTGCTGTCGGCTCGGTGGATTACGCGGGCGGTACTGCAGTGCTCAGCAGCTACCCAGCAGGCGCAGCGGCCAGTGCCACCGTGCTGGCCTGCCTGACCACTAATGCCGGGTTCAGCGTCAACAGCATGACCTTTCGCACACCGGGTGCGCCGCTGCGTTCGGCAAGTTTGCAGATTACTGCCGTGCGGGTGGACAACGGCACGGTGGTGACTGCGGTTGCCGATGCCAATGGTATTTTTGATAACCCGGTGATCAAGGGCACCGTTGATATAACCACTGGCATCGTGCGCTTGCACTTCACCGCCGACATGGATGATGAAACCGGCGAAAGCGACATCCCGGTGATTCCGTTGCTGTTGCGTTACAACGCCGTGGTGCTGACCAGCTTGCCGCTTGATGCCGGTTTGATCGGTCTCGATCCGGTGCGCCTGCCATCGGATGGCCGGGTGCCGGTGTTCCGTGATGGTGATGTGCTCATCATCCACCACACCGATGAAACGGTGGTGGCCAGCCCGGCTGCAGGAGGGACGCTGCAGCTGGATCGCACGCAACAGGCTGAGATCGATGTGGTTGATAGCAACGGCCTGTCACTGGTTGCCACCAGCTACAGCGTGGATCGTAAGTTAGGTCGCGTTACTTGGGCTAATCCCTTGGTGCTGCAAGATGCAGAAGGCAGCCCGCTCAGCCTGCCGCTGACTGTGCGTGACCGGGTAGAACACATGACCCAATGCACCGAAGTGCAGATCAGTGGCCAGCTAGGTATCAGCTCACCGATGCCGTGGGCGCTGCCTGCCGGTGAAACCAAGGTATCGAGCGCTGTGAGCTGGGGCGACCTGCAGGCGCGGGTGCATCACTGGTTTACGCAAGCGACCTGGAACGTTGGCGCGCCAAACTGGACGGATGCGCCGCAAGGCAACAGCACCACGGCCAATTACAACCAGCTCAGCTATCCGCTGATCATCACCAACCGTGGGGCGATTGATGCCAAGTGGGCGCTGGTGTTCACCGGCACCACCAGCTTTAACGTGGTGGAGGAAAAGCTGGGCGTGATTGCAACCGGCACCACGTCCTCAGACTGCTCGCCAATCAACCCTGAAACCAGTGAGCCGTATTTCACCATCCGCAAGGAAGGTTGGGGCAGTGGCTGGTTCGCAGGCAACGGGGTGCGCTTCAACACCGACAGCTGCCTCGGGCCGTTGTGGGTCGTGCGTACTGTTCTGAGCGGGCAGGGCACGGTTGAAGATGATCAATTCAAGCTGCAAATAAGAGGGGATGCTGACTGATGCCAACTCAATATAGCTGGTCAGATGCCAGCGGGCCGGGAGCTATGGGGGCTTACGCCAACTTCGCTGCCAACATGATTGCAGTTTTAAAGGCTTGCCTGGTTACGGGCTATCCGGGCAAGCCGGGGGCGGGGTGGTCGGTCATCTATGAGACGGCTAATGTTCTGTACCTGCAGAACGCAAATCAGAGCGGGATTGTTGCCTTCTATTTTCCATGGGCTTTCCCGGTGTTTCGGGTTTACATCATGGAGGCCCCTCCAACCGACTTGACTGGAACCCTGCCTCAAGGGGTGAACATGAGGACGAGTGTTTACTCAACTCAGTCACCCTCCACCATATACGCCCAGCAAGCGGGGGTATGGCATAACTCTGACCCTTTTCGCTGGAGCATCATTGCTGACGGGAAAACGTTTTACTTTTTACTCAGTAGTGATGTTCTGAATGCCAACCAGAACTCACAGAGTTACCCGAATATGAATAAGGTTGCCCTGTACATCGGAGAGATCAGCACCGGGCAGTTTGTATCTATAGGCGGGGGCAATGGGACAAGCCAGTACCAGCTTTCCGGGGGATTTCTTGGGGCTAACCCCTCAACACCGGAAGCTAATGGCTCAGGTAACCCGACCTCAGCTTGTTTCGCTGATCTGATCACCGGGGTCATACCTCCGGACTACGGCCCAACTAAACAGTTGAGTTTCGAAGGGTACTCAACAACCGCAATTATTCAAAATAACGTACCTCAGGGCTATAGCCCCTACGCTTCGCCGTTCCCGACATTGCCCGAGGAGGTGTTTATAACGACTCCGCAACTCACCTATGGTGGGCTGGCCATACCGGGTCAGGCAAAGCTGCGAGGACTGGTTAAGCCTATAAACATGGAGAACGTCAACTATGCCCATCACTACACCTTTTTGCGGGGGACTGAGCTTACAGATTTAGGCGAGCTGTTTTCCCCTATAGACACGGCTGAGTACGGCAAGGTCTTGCCATTCAGTGGTTCGCCCTATAACTCCTGCTGCTACTGGTTGATGTTTGACGAGGAGTATTGGTGATGCTGATAACCCTCCCGCTTCGTAAAAGCATTAGCCCTCTGGCAGTTTTTCCTGAGCGGCGGAAGATACGCTTTAAAGTTCTCAGGGAAGGCCAGGAAACAGTCTTGTTTAAAGAGCTTCGGGTGTACAAGACGCCACGTGATCCGTTCATGTCCAGCTATTTTGCAGTCGGGCCTGACGGGGTTTATACGCCTACTCGGGAGTTTCAAGCGTCTGAGGTTGATGGGCCACTGTTCGTTGTGGGGCTGGATGATGCGCCTCCCGCTAAGTACAAGGGGATTTCTGTCGAGGTTGTCGAAGACGGGACGATAGTTTTCGACATCAGTACCGAGGTGTCCTCTGGGGTGCCGACCGTTCCTGCGACATTTGACGCCCGGGTTTGGGTGGATAATGCGCCCAGTGACCGTGAAGTGATTGCGATAGAAAAAACCTCTAGCGGTGAGTGGCGTGTATGCGGGTTCGGCAAAACGCTGGAAGGCCAGCTTGATGTTGACCTGAAAGTGGCATCGTCTGCCGGGTACGCGGTTGCCTTGGATGATTTCGGGACGTCGTTTGTTGCAGGTGCTTCGGTGTCGGTGGGTGATCGGGTCAGGCCTACCCTGTACGTTGGCTGGCTCTATGAGGTGACTGAGGCGGGTAACCTGCCAAGCACTGAGCCTGAGTGGTGGATTGCTGAAGAGCCGAATGCTGCCCGCCTAATCGGCTCCGCCCGAGTGGTTGCTGTTCGTTATTACCGTCCTCTGGCTCACGGGCCTTTCCCTTTCGAGTTGACCTGATGCTTATTCGAGAAGTGGGCGCCGCCTGGCAACAGGCGCAGCGCCGGGATCGTGTTGCCTGCAGTTTGCCCTGGTCAAACCTCCAGCCGCTCTCTACCGGAGCAACGGCAGGGTGGGGTGTCGGCCAAGGCCGTGATCAGTTTGGTCGGTCAGCTTGGCGCGATGCGCCTGCAGCAGATCTGGCAAGCGTGCTGAACTGGGACACTGCGGCGCCGCGCTCGGTTGCCTGTGGTTCGCGTTGGGATGATGTCGACCCCAAGGATCGGTCCAGATGTTTAGGCTGGAATCACAGCATCCGCGCTCGGGATCTGCGCCTGCACCTGATCTATAACCCGATGCCGGGGCAGCAGGACAGTGGTGTCAGGCAGGTCTGGCAGCGCAGTGATGAGTTTGGCCCACGCTACGACTCTGCAGGTGAATTGCTGGCCAGTTTGTACGTGCCGGGCAGCAGCGCCCTGCAGTTTTCATTTGAAGGGCAGCGCTATTCGCCCAGCAGCTCGCCGTTGGTGTTCTTTGACTTTCGCTATGAGCCTGCGCCTCGGGCCATTCAGCCGGTCGACAGCGGTGTGGGTGTGTCTTTCAGTTCTGCGCGGCAACTGAGCAAGCGCCTGACGTTGCCATGGGGCTGGGGGCGACCGACTGAACCTGTACCAACAGGCATCACCTACCCGGATTACACCGGGCCTGTTTACGTGATCGACACACCGGATGAGCCGGATATTCTGGAGACCTACATGATCGCCAACTTGGTGACCTTGGTTGTGCTGCCTGATCGCACGCCGATTGAAGTAACCAATATCAAGCTGGGACTCGACATCGATGCCTACAGCTGGAGCTTTAGCGCGGACGTGGCCGGGCGCACAGCGCTTAACCTGGTCAAGCCTGATGCCGGTGGCCAGAAAACGCTGGAGCTGACCATTAACGGCTGGACGTGGAACCTGCTGGTCGAGCGCTACAGCCGCAAACAGAACTTTCCGGGTGAGCGTTACAGCATTCAAGGCGCCACGCGTAGCCAGTTGCTGGCCGCGCCATACGCGCCGCTGCGCAGCAACCTGAATGCCGCGCCGATCAATGCCCGGCAAGCCGCTGAAAACGAACTGCTCAACACCGGCTTTACCCTGAACTGGGACAGCGCCGCGCTTGGCCCGGCTGACTGGACGATTCCTGCAGGTGCGTTCAGCTACCAAAGCCAGACCGCCATGCAGGTGATTGCGCGCATTGCTGAAGCAACAGGCGGCGTGATCCGTCCCGCTCGCGACAGCGATGCCTTGAGCGTACTGCCGCGCTATCGGGAGGCGTCGTGGAATTGGGGCGCTGCGCTGCTAGACCGCATCATTCCTGCTGCCATCATGACCGAGCTTGCCGGTGACTGGACGCCACAGCCTGCATGGAACACGGTCTATGTGTCGGGCACCAATCAGGGCGTGGGTGTTCGGGTTCGCCGCACAGGTACTGCAGGCGACAACCCGGCCCCGGACGTGCTCGATGACCTGATCACCGATACAGCAGCAGCCCGGTCACGCGGCATCTGTGAGCTGAGCAAGGGCGGCAACGTGTCGATTGAGACGTTTTACATCCCGCTGTTTCCGCCTAGTGACACCGGCAACCCCGGTCTGGTTGAGCCTGCCATGCTCTGCGAGGTGCGTGAGCCAGAGGGCGGTGATATCTGGCGCGGTCTGTGCCTTGGCACTGACATCAGCGCTGAAGGTGTCGGCGCCGTGCGGGTTAAACAAACACTGCGCCTCGAGCGCCATTACTAGGAGCGCCCATGGCAACAGTTAATCCGTGGAAAAAGTTTATTGGCCTACTGCCTGGTGGCGTGCGCACCGTGGGCGATGTGATCAGCATCGACACTGCAGCATCGACCAGCGTCGTCGAGCTGCGCAACGGCGTGCAGATCACAGCCCGTGGCGTTGATGTAGCGGTGGGGCTGAAAGCCTTCATCGTTGACGGCGATATCACCGGGCAGGCGCCAAGCCTGCCGCAGTACGATATCGAGGTTTAGTTGGAGCTTGGATATCAGTAACTAGATATCTGCGTAGTTACCGACTCACTTTTCCCGAGTTCACGTCGAGATAGAGCCGATTGGCAGTTGTCATGCCTCCGCAGTACGTAAAATACATACCTTGATCTTTTGCGGGGGATGCCATCCAGCCGCCAATCTCTTCGAAGTCGGCTGTGCTGCAGGTGCCGTTGTTTATGAGTTCACGTGCTGCTTTAGTGAACTGATTTTTGTAAAGACGATAATCGTCCGAGCCTTTGACCAGCGCGTCATCGCCGGTCGCGCCTTGAGCTGGGTCTACAGGTCTATTTGTTGAAAGGGATTTTGTTGATACCCACTCGGCGAACACCCCTTCGGTAATGCCATTGTTCGCGACGCATGCAGGGTTACCGCTTTTAACGTATTTACTGTTACCTCCAACGCAAGAGGCTGTGTAGGGCTTGGTTATGCGAACCCAAGATCCTTTCGTCTCCAAAGCTTGGACACCTTCTCGAAACATTAGGTACCCAGCAACACCACATTCATCGGAAGGACAGGTATGGCGCGCGACTTGATCGGCCGTTACCCAGAGCTTCGGTGCCGCAACTGCAATGCAAGCGGTCATCAATGTAGGGATAGCTATTAGCAGGGTAAGGAATGCCTTTGGACAATGCAGTTTGGTTGAGATCGGCATTGTGTATTTCCTTTGATTTGACTTGCTCTGAAGTGAGCGACCTTTGGATAGCTTGGTTTACAGCTTATGGCTATGGAATTGAGTGCTGACGCAGTGAGCAGTAGTGCTGCGACAAAGCTCAGTTCATGATGGCATTTGTTGCCTGACCGTTGGCTTGTATATCACATCACCAAGTTTTAAGTAGTTAGCTACAACCAATCAGCCCGCCATGTGCGGGCTTTTTTACGCCTGGAGGAATCATGGAATTAACCGAGCAGCAGCTGCTGCACATCATGCCAAACGCCCGCAAACACGCGGGCGTTTTTGTTTCTGCAATCAACGCTGCAGCCAAGCGCTGGCAATTCGACCGCCCCAAGCGCATGGCCATGTTCTTGGCTCAGGTCGGTCATGAGTCTGGCCAACTGCAATTTACCCGTGAGCTGGGCGGTAATGCGTACCTGGCCAAGTACGACACGGGCCGATTGGCTGAACGCTTAGGCAACACGCCTGAGGCTGATGGTGATGGCCAGTTCTACCGAGGTCGGGGGCTGATCCAGATCACTGGCCGTTTCAATTACCTCAAGTGCAGCGCCGCGCTGTTCGGTGATGACCGCCTGCTGCGCACACCTGAATTGCTCGAGCAACCAGAATGGGCCGCTCAGTCTGCAGGCTGGTTCTGGTGGACAAAAGAGCTGAACACCTTGGCCGATCAGGGGTTGTTCACCAAGGTCACGCGCAAGATCAACGGCGGCGTGAATGGCTTGAAAGATCGTCTAGAGCTTTGGGAACGGGCGCGGGAGGTACTGCAGTGAGCGGCTTATCAGTTGAACGCTTAATCGCTTATGCGGTGATAGCACTGGCGCTGACAGGTGTTGGCGCTTGGGGGTAATGGGCAATCACAGACAACAGCTGGCAGGCCAAGCATAGCGAATACGTTGGCCAAGTTGAAAAGGCAGCAAGGGCTGCAGGTGATCAGGCGCGTAGTGAAGAGCAGCGCCGCCAAGCGGCAATAGAGGGGATTCGTAGAGATGGCCAACAAAAACAGGCACAGCTTGCTGCTGATATTGATGCTATCACTGGTATCAATCTGCGGCTGCGCGAAGAAATCGACCGTATCAAGCTGGCAGCATCCAAGTATTCCGGTACTGCCACAGGAAGCAAGACAGCCGAGTCTGCCGTCGTGGTGCTCGGGGAACTGTTTAAAAGCGCTAGCCAAAGAGCAGGAGAGCTGGCTGCAGCGTTTGGCGCCGCTCGGAATGCAGGACTGATGTGCGAGCGATCTTATGATTCATTAAAGGAGTTTTGACAGTGGGTTAGGGCTGCTTTTTACGAACTCTCTTTGGTGTCTGTTTCTGAAGCTCCACAGCAGATTTTTGGAGTGGGTATTTCTGCAGTAAATTTTCAACAATATCCATGGTGTGATTAATTTCATCGCTGTTAGGTATGTGGCCGCGATGTGAGGCTGCATGACCTGCTTCGAGAGCAGCCTTCAGTATTTCCTTATCTTGTGAGCCAAGGTGGCCATCAGACGCTAGTTTGCTAAGCTTTTCAGTAAAGTGCCCGATGTCACCGATAGTGTCGTTCATATACATATCGACGAGTGCGCGTGCCCCCATCATTGCTAAGCGCCTACTATTTGAGTGGAGAGCTGTATAAATTTCGCGAAGCATCTTTCTCCACTCATAAGGAAGATCCTTCTCCCATTTTGGAGGGCGTCTTGAGATTCTTGGTGGGTAGTACTCTGTCTCGTCGATAGCATCATATTCGGAGTGCCAGTGATCAACACGAAGCGTCACCTCTTCGCAACCTTTGCACTGGAGGAGTGAGGTCGTTTTTGAGTATTCGTAGCCAAAACCGTCATGATTTCCAGCCCACTCCTGAATCAGTTCATGGAGTTTAGTGTGATTGGTAGTGCCGGAGCATCGATTGCAAAAGGAGCTGAGCTGTTTTGGTGGCATGGGAAACTCCTGAATACGGGGCTTTGAGGCTATCAGATACATATTGTGCTTTGGCAATTTGTTTGTGCATTTTTTTTGAGTGGCCGCACTCTCACGACCGTTGGTAAGGAAAAAGTTGGCGCTATATTGAGGTTGGATTTTCCTAGGTATACTGTGTATTTGTACAGTTATTTGGGGCTGGTACTATGGGTATCTTATTTTTAGCGCAACTTTCACCTTCGAGCGCTGTGCTCCCATATTTTTCGTTCAAGGTTCCTGCTGGGTTCCCCAGCCCAGCAGGTGATCACTTAGAGCAAGAGATTTCGCTTGATGAGCTGCTAGAGCTGCGAGCGCCGCACACCTACCTCGTAAGGGTCGATGGCGACAGCATGCAAGATGCTGGGATATTTAGCGGTGACCTGCTGGTTGTTGATCGGTCAATCGAGGCCAAGCCAGGTGATATCGTTATCGCCGCCGTCAACGCTGAACCCATGGTCAAGCGGTTGGGGGCTGTGGGTGCGCAGATCGTATTGTTCTCGGAAAACCCGCATTACCCTCCGATATACATTCTTGAAGGTGATGAGCTGCTGATATGGGGCGTGGTGGGCTATAGCATACGGAGTCATGATCACCATGGCTGAGCCAATATTTGCCCTGATCGATTGCAACAGTTTTTACGCAAGCTGTGAGCGTGTGTTCAGGCCTGACCTACTGCGTACACCGATTGTCGTTCTGTCGAATAACGATGGTTGTGTGATAGCCAGGTCGGCTGATGCAAAGCCCTTTATCAAGATGGGCGAGCCTTACTTCCAGATCAAAAACAAGCTGCGACAATACGGCATCGTCGCATTCAGTAGCAACTATGCCCTGTATGGCGACATGAGCCAGCGTGTAATGACCGTGATCGAGTCGCTGGTCCCGGCGGTAGAAGTGTATTCAATTGATGAGGCCTTTGCCGACCTGAGCGGTATAGCTGATGCCAGAGTCGAAATGCTTGGCCGTGAGATACGGGCCAAGGTGTTGCGTTCGACAGGCATACCTACAGGCGTTGGTATTGCCAGCACCAAGACACTATCCAAGCTGGCCAACCATGCCGCGAAAAGGTGGCAACGCCAGTCGGGCGGTGTGGTGGACATTCGTGATCCGGTTCGGCGCGACAAATTGCTGAAGGTCATCGACGTGAGTGAGGTCTGGGGCGTTGGTCGCCGCATGACAGAGCACCTGAACAGCATGAGCATTCGTACTGCTTGGGACTTAGCGCAGGCCGACGCTTGGACCCTTCGTAAACAGTTCAGTGTTGTCATCGAGAAAACAGCGCGAGAACTGCGGGGTGTGCCTTGTCTGGAGCTAGAGCAAGTGGCCCCGCCTAAGCAGGAGATATGCTGCTCTCGAATGTTTGGCAAACGACTACACGACATCGCGCCTATCCGTGAAGCAGTTGCAACATATGCTGCCCGTGCTTGCGAGAAGCTAAGGGCGCAGGGTTCTTTGTGTAAAAAGGTGAGGGTGAGCATCCGCACGGGTATGTTCAATCCAGATGAGCCAAAGTTTGCCCGTGGGGTCACCTGTGAACTCCCATATCCGACCGATGACACCCGGCAAATCACTAAAGCTGTAGTCGAAGGGCTAAGCGGGCTATTCAGAGAAGGTTATGCATTCAGCAAGGCAGAGGTTTTGCTGCTGGATCTGCGGCAGCGCGGTGAGTTTACAGACGATATGTTTGCCGTCACGCAGCCAGAAGCTGCAGAAAAAGTGATGAAAGTTCTCGACTCGATCAACGCCAAGTGGGGAAGGGGAACCGTTCGGCCTGGTGGGGTGCCGGCTTCCCCTGATTGGGGAATGCGCCGCGAGCTAATGAGCCAGAGCTATACCACACGAATAGATCAGCTATGGACTGTTCGGTAAATCATTCATCCGCACATAGAAGGAGTCGCATTATGAGTTAGCTATGTCAGTGATCAATTTCTTTACAGAGTGAGCGCGCAATGCGTTTCAACTCTGCGTGTGCTTCCAACCGTTCACTCTTTGATAACTCTTCGTCTTCGAACGCTCTGGCATGTAGCTCGTCGTCACGCAGCATCTGCGCGGCGTAGCGTCGAGCAATGCTGCGAGCAAGCCCTTTTTTATCCATGTTTTTGCACCTCTAAAGCTCTTCAAATCCTAAAAGAAGCGACCGGTCCAGGTGTTCGAGCACCTAAACCGGCCACTTAACCTGCAGCCATACCTGCAAGCCAAGCCAAGGCTTCTCACTCCGTGCACGAAGCGGGGGAGATCCTAGCACCTGTTTATTTATACAGTAAAGGTTTGCTATCTATGACTAACCCCATCGTTCCATGGCTGGGCGGCAAACGCCGTCTGGCAGACCGCCTGATCCCGCTGTTTCCACCGCATGAATGCTACGTCGAAGTCTTTGCTGGTGGCGCTGCGTTGTTCTTCCTGCGGCCACAGCCCGCCAAAACCGAGGTGCTGAATGATCTCAATGGCGACCTGGTGTGTTTGTACCGCGTAGTGCAGAACCATCTGGAGGAGTTCGTGCGCCAATTTAAGTGGGCGCTATCGAGCCGGCAGATCTTCGAGTGGCAGAAAATCACCCGGCCAGAGACCCTGACGGATATCCAGCGTGCCGCCCGATTCTTTT
This sequence comes from Pseudomonas sp. S9, assembly GCF_000222125.1. Lineage (NCBI taxonomy): Bacteria > Pseudomonadati > Pseudomonadota > Gammaproteobacteria > Pseudomonadales > Pseudomonadaceae > Pseudomonas > Pseudomonas sp. S9. The sequence goes on from NZ_AFFX01000017.1 coordinate 38,531, forward strand.
ACCTGCAGCAGCATGCGTTCGGCGGAAAGGTCAGCGGGCAGACATTCGGTACCGCCACCACCGGGCCGTCAATCAACTTGCTGCGCATCGAGGAGAATCTATCCGCCGCTTGGCAGCGCCTGGCTGGAACCTACGTTGAGAACCTGTCGTGGTTGGATTGCGCTGAGCGATATGACCGCCCGCATACATTCCATTACATGGACCCGCCGTACTGGGAAACAGAAGGCTATGGCGTGGACTTCCCCTACGACCAGTACCTGCAGATGGCTGACTTCATGCGGCGCTGCAAAGGCAAGGTGATGGTCAGCATCAACGATCACCCGGATATCCGCAAAGCATTTGAAGGCTTCCACATGGAAAGTCTGGATATCCGTTACAGTTGCACAAACCAGCGCCAAGGCGTAGCCGAAACCACCGGCGAACTGGTGTTTACGAACTGGAAACCGGCTGATCTTGGCGGGCTGTTCTAGTCGTATTATTGTTGTATTTTTCTGGCGGAAATGGCTGACTTCGGTTATATCCATCTCCGAATGAAGGTTTGCTAGTTTGTGGAGATCTCGCTGAAATCAGGCGTAGTGATCCTTATATGGACGTCTGATGAAGAAATTAAACCCAGAGAAGAAAACTTTTCACCATAATGCTGGAGTTATGCGATGGAGAAATGCACTAAAGCGAAAGGATAAAAAATATTTAGCTCATAGGCCTCGTGTCGTTAGAAATGTGCTAGGGCAAGATGTTATTGTCGCACCAGAGTACATATCAATATATGAGCTTGGCGGGGTTTTATCTCCATATTTTAAAACGATGAATTTCATTAATCAAATATATGAGAGGTATAGAGTTAGAAATTGTTTAGTCGACTTTAGTGGAACCAAAGGTTTTTCTGCTGCAGCGTTAGTTGTCGTTTATGCTGCTATTGAAAAAGCAGGGTCTGGCAGGAAAGGGCGAGCTAATATTGCCTTCTCATTAAAATCACCAGCTGTTAATAAAACCATAAAATCCAGTAATCTGTTGAAGTTGATAAGAGGTCACGATATTAGTTATTCTTTAGATTCTGCGCGTTCCATGCCCATAATTTCCAGTGTTGGGAGCGAGCAAATGGAAGAAATTATCGATTATATTCAGCGTAGAATATTTAAAGATAAAATGAGCCCGGCCACTGAACATATTTATGGTGATGCAGTTTCGGAAACTATCAATAATGTTAGGCTTCATGCATATCCTGATACGCCGTTAGATGAAAAGCGCTGGTGGTTGATGTGTAGCACATTTGGTAAAAAATTGTTCTTGGCTATATATGATTACGGGGTGGGTATTCCAAATACCGTAGTTAGGCAGTCGTGGTTTTTTCCGTTGATGAAATATGCCAATCCTGATGAATATCAAAGGTTGGTCGAAGAGATTCCAGAGTTGGAGAGCCCTGGTTTTAGTGTTTTAGTTCCAAAACACATTCCTGATGAGCGATTAATATATTACTCTATGCAAAGTGATGTTTCTGGAACCAAACAGGAAAAACATGGTCAGGGAAGCAAGAGCATAAAAGCTCTAGTGAACGATACTGATGATGGGCTACTGTGGGTGTTTAGCAATAATGGCCTGTACACGTTCAGCGCTGAGGATCAGAAACCTGGGGAAGCAAAGCTTAAAAAAAGCTTTCCCGGAACCTTAGTTCAATGGAATATTGAGATATCATGAGCACTTCTTTCACTATAAGTGTGGTAAAGGATTTCAGTAAGAAACCTTATGGTCGATACCCGGATGATGGCGACGGGTGTGGTCAATATTTTCGTGAAATATGGTTGGCTCCAAAACTTCGTGAGTATGATTATGTCCACGTAGATTTGGATGGGTATAACCGGTACGGGCGATCCTTTCTTGATGAGGCATTTGGTGGGCTTATACGTGATGAAGAATTTACATGGGAGGAGTTGCAGGAACGGTTAACTTACTCACATAGTTTGGTTAAAAGTATCGAAGCCTTGATAAAGGATAGGATTGATGCAGCGGGTGGTAAATTTTAATGAGTTTTCAGAATCTGCCTGTCCAGCTTACAGTTTTACTTCTTGGTTGGATGTTTACTATCTACCTCCAGCATGTCGCTAATAGGCGTGCTGAGGCCTTGAAGCGTAAAGATAAAATTATAGATAAGCTTGATGAGTTGCCAGGTTGGGTAGAGCAGGAAATTTCCAAATTAACCTTTTCTGCGTCAGATGCTGAAAATATATTTAATGGGCTTTTATTGCACATTGAGCTACGTATGAATAATTTTAATACCCATGTTGGGAGAAATGTTATTGATACTTCTCTTATTGTTGGTATGAGTAGGGTTGATTTTTTTGATGAGCTACAGTTAATGCGAGCTCCGTTTGTGATACGGGAGGTGTCGTCAAATCTGATTGAACATATCGAGCTTGAGTGTAGTGCGCTATATTTTTCAAATTCGTATCTTCGGAGGATTCAAGGATTCCTCTCTGAGTTGTACGGTGTGATAGTGGCTTTGTTTGCACTCATCCTTGCTCTTGCTTTCGGCAAAGTACTTGTTTGGGCGTTTTTCTAATCAAGTTAAATTACCTGAGTCTAGTTTTGAAATTTCATGGTCTTAGGGGACAGGCCACGTTTTTATACTATGCAAAGTGGCATCATAATGCCAAAGGCTCCAATGCTGCTCGCTGGACGCATACTGGGGAGTGTGGGCAGCTGAATGCTCACCCTGGATGACCGCTCCAAGCCGAAAGCTGCAGTGCCGGGTAGGCCGCTTTGGACAATAGCTGCCTTTCTGGAGGCAATCAGAAACCCATCCATAGTTATGCGGAGGCCGGGTATACTTCCTCACCGTAGGCATATTCACTAACCGAAAAACACGTACGATGGCACCACCATCCCTCGCTATTGAATCTTTACAGAGCCCCAGAGCGTGCCGGTGACAAATCCCAGTCCGACTTTCCATGACTACGACGTACTCCTTGAGAGGGTCGCCAACTCATCAAGAGAAATTATTTTCTTTTTCGGATCGGCACTGTCCCTACCTGAAAGTGAGGGGGCTCCCGGCGTGCCCAGTGTTGTTGACATCCTGAGCCTCGTAGAAGAAACACTCATAGACACACCAAGTGCATTTGCGTCTGTTCGAGATCAACCGGACGTGGGGGCCGCGTATCAAAAGGCATTTCAGCAATTGCAGGCCTACAGGGGGCAGGATGCAGTTAACGAGGTGATTCGTCGTGCAGTTTTTAAGTCACGCAAAGTGATCCCGATTCAGGCCAATACACAGGGTACTCTAGACTTAAACGCGTGCAGAGCTCTCGACGACGACTTTGCCGGATGGCATCTCCGCCCGTCGTTGACTGCCCTAGGCAAGCTTCTGGCAAATCATTCGGGAAGATTGGGCAAGACTGTCCTGACGACAAACTTTGATCCATTGATCCAGGCCGCTATTCGCACCGCTCACGGTATGTATATCCGTACCATGATGCATGACGATGGATCTCTGAACCAATCCGAAGGCCCTGGTATCCAGATAGTGCACCTGCATGGCTATTGGTATGGTGCGGATACATTACACGTTCCGACGCAAATCGGAAGCCGTCGAAATAAACTAAAACGCTCACTTGAGCGACTGCTGCAGAACCGCACATTGGTTGTTATGGGGTGTGGGGGCTGGGACGATATTTTCATGTCCAGCCTGTCAGATCTCGTTAGTGACACGGAGTTGAATCCAGATGTCCTTTGGACATTTTATGAGTCAGACGAAGATGTTATTCGCAGCAAGTACGCTCACGTATTTACTAGGCTCGCGCCAGCGATTAGCCGGGGTAGGGCTCAGTTTTACACCGGCGTAGATCTTCATGTTTTTTTACCTCAATTGCTGGAACGATTGAAAGATGGGTCCGCCTCCGACGAGCAAGCCCATATAAACGAAATATTGGAGAGATTGGGCGAACTGTCACCGGAGCTTCGGCACAGTATTCTCGGAAAAATCGACCCCTCACTTATTCTAAGAGTCGACGATCTCAAATTGAAGCATGACGCTCTTGAAAAAGAGTTATCGGAGACACGGGACAAATCTGCAGAGCGCGCAACAGTACTTGAAAAACAGGCTGCCAGTCTCGCGGCAGAATTACAGCAAGCGCAGGCAGCATTGACATCTTCACGTCTCGCCCTGACAAGTGCGGCGATGAAGGACATCTCTTGGTTGACCATGGTCCGGACGCAAATGATGCCCAAGCAGCCCGGACGAGTACCATTCCACAATTCAAAGGAGGTTGCACTTCGTGGATACCACGCTTCTGCAGGCGCACAGCGAGCCGTGCCGGTTTTGACCGAAGTCACTTGGTCCCCCGTAAGCTATCAAGAAAATAACCTTCATCGAGGCTATTACGCTGCACTGATATTTAAAGGGGAAAATTTCGTGCCCGGCGTGGTGTGGACATCCCGCCGAAGCGGTGGAGGCCTTCCTGCAGGTAACAGCGATTACTTCTGGAAGCTTCCCACTATTTATTTTGGAGACTACCTAGAAATCTCTACTAGTGATGGGGCTCCAGAAGCACCTTTGAGTTGGCGAGGCTATGAGTTTCAGGTTAAAAACCCTGAGGGCCATGTTTCAGAATGGGTGAGATTCTCTTATCCATTTGACGACACGATTCTGGAAAGTCTTCGTATTGAATCGTTTCGGGTTGGAGTCGAACTGCTGGAGTCAGGAAAGGCTTCAGAGGCAGTAGAACCTTTGAGAAAGTCGTATGTTTTCACGGATCGTATGTTGGGAATCGACGACCCTGATACCCAGGAGAAAAAGGCGATATGGAATCAAGCAATCGACCAAGCAGCGCTGTCGAAGCTCCGTTTTCGCGTCGGTGACCGCTTGACTGTAGTATCTGGCGAGCGAGACGGAGTAACGGGGACTGTTGAAAAACTGCTATTACGACACCTCCATGCCTATCTAATTCGCCCCGACAATGGTGACGAACCGTTTCAAGCATCCGACGTACAGGTCAAACTTTGCGAAGCATGATTCATGTGCAGGTGGCATATTGTCTAGCTCACATTCACCTGCGCATTCTGTTCGAATGGCAGCTATTTGGGCGACTCCTGTCTGTCGTCACCGACAGAGAGCGCCCAAAAGCGGCCGCTCGGATATGTACACGAATCAAGAGGCGATTGAAAAGTGCCAAGTTTTCGTGAGGCCTCGGTATCCTCGGAGTGTTAGCTATGAGCTTCATCACATTTTCGCGTGTGACTGGCACTCACACGGGTCAAAACCAAGGGCAATGACTACCGAGAAGGCTGCTGACGCATGATTGATGAAATGATCGCTATCGAAGATCCAGTAGATTGGCTGCTGGGGACGGATGAATTCCATCACAGTCTCTATGCCGCAGCACTCCGAAACTTGGAAGACCTAGATAATAAGCTCCGCTTCAACAACTTCGCCTACGCACTGCGGGAGCTGACCAACTCTATTCTGATGCAACGGGCCCCCAAAGCAGAGGTCCTGAAGTGTCCTTGGTACAAAGACGAGATTCAGCTGCCTCACATTAGAGATGGGGTCACGAAGATCCAGCACGCTCGGTACGTGGTTCAGGGAGGACTTTCAGACGAATACGTTGCAATGGAGCTGAAGCTTGATCTGTCGCCAGAACGCAAGGCGATCCGAGACTCGCTAACCGAGTTGAGCAAGTACACGCACGTAGAAGAGGCAACCTTCAACCTTCCTGGTCTGGAAGTCCAAATGCTTGTCGAAAAATCGCTTGATGCCTTACGAGGGTTGGGAGTGGCGATGTTTAACTGTCGCAGCCGCATAGCTCACAGCCTTTATGAAGCGATCGAAGACCAGGCTATCTACGAGGTCGTTTCTGACTCTCTCGAGGCGTTGGATAGCGTAGCTCATCATTATTCGTTGGAAGACGTCAGTGTCAATATCAGCGGGGTAGAGCGGATCACCCACGACACTGTTCATTTATTTGCAGCCGGGTTTATAAATGTTCAACTACAGTGGGGATCTAACTCGGATGTTCGGCGCGGTGATGGTCACTTGCAAGATGATTCGTTTGAGTTTCGCTGCAGCCTCACCTGCTCTGTCGAGGACCCTACCGGTGATTCATTAGTAATGGAGGATGACTCCATTATCGTGGATACGAAGGCTTGGGGGCAGCGGGAGGACGAGTGGGACCATGTAAGTACGATTGACTCCGAGCCCGCGGCCTAAACCAATTGGCCCCAGCCGTTCTGGCTAGACGGACAGCTTCGACACCTGCTGCAAGCGGCCATTTCGTGGCGCTCAATTCCACCTGACGGGAAGCCTGTGCGGATGCGCAACAAGCCTGGTCGAAATGATCCCTGCCCTTGCGGTAGCGGCCGCAAGCTCAAAAAATGTCATGGGTCTGTCGACGGTCTCGGGCCGAATGTACCGCGCATGTACGAGCAGATGCAGATGAAACTCGCTCATCATGAAGCCCAAGAGTTTCAAAGGCGTGAGCAGCAGGGCCTTGGTAGGTCGATCATTTCCACTAAGTTCCATGATCACAGAGTCATAGCCGTCGGTAACACGATGCATTTCTCACAGAAGTGGAAAACGTTTCACGACTTCCTGAGCGACTACCCGAGGATCGTCTTGGGCAGAGAATGGTGGACGTCAGAGGTAGGCAAGCCTCCAGAAGAGCGACATCGTATTCTCACCTGGGCTGTCCGCAGCTATGAGCATTCGAAAGCTCACATTGAACAGACTGGGCCAGGTGTTGCTCAGCCGATGACGGGGGCCATAGGTGCCTATATGCGCTTCGCATATGACCTTTACAGCCTGAAGCACGCCATTGAGGTCGAGAAATTGCTTATCGACCGAATCAAATGCGCGGAGAACTTTCCCGGCGCGTTGCATGAGGTGCGAGTCGCTGCCGCCCTGCTTCGGGCAGGCTTCAGCCTGCAGCTCCAAGATGAAACTGACAGACGTAGTACCCACGTTGAGTTCATTGCCACTGACGCTAAGTCCGGTGCTATCTACGCCGTTGAGGCCAAGCGACGAGAAGGCAGGCGGATGAAAATCAACAGACAAATGAATCGCGCTTTGAGCAAAAAGTCGGATCATCCTCGCATTGTTTTCATTGACACAAATGACGGGCGCCTGGAACTGGGCAGGGGCCAATCTAATCCAGTAGCGCTTGTAGAGGCTGAAAACCTCTTAAGGCTATATGAGCGAGATCCGGTTGGGCAAACGCTTCCTCAGGCGTATGTCATAGTCACGTACGAGCCAGAGGAGCATCACCTTGATGCTATTGATCTGCCTTCTGGAGTGCTGCTATGGGGCTTCCACCTCGAAGATCTTCACCCCGGGCCCAAAACCCTGCTTCAGCAGATCAAAACTAGGCGTCAGCATGCGCCAGTCTTTGCGCTACTGGAGTCCATGCAGAAGCACCGGCGCATTCCCACTACGTTCGACGGAGAGGCTGAGGCGTTCTCAGATGGAAGTTCCAAGACACGGCTACAGGTTGGTCAGCGGATGGAAGTGCCAGCACCTAACGGAACACTGATAGAGGCTACGGTAGAGAGTTGCGTCGTTATGCCCACGTGGAGAGAGGCCGCGTGTGTCGTTCGCACGGACGATCAACAGCGCTTCATAGTCAAGATTCCGTTGACGGAAGATGAACTAAAGGCCCACGTCCAACACCCTAAGACCTTTTTCGGCGTTATTGATAAAAATGCTGGCCGTTCGTCTCCGAAGACTGACTTGGACTGGTTCGACTTCTTATGGGAAACATACTCGAGCAGCACAAAAGAGAAACTGATTGAGCTCATGGGGCATGCACCTGACGTTGAACGATTGAAGGAGATGACCCGAGAGGATTTGGCCGACGAATACTGCGCTCGAATGGCAAGCGCAATGATGACGCCCCAAATGGAAAAGATGTGAGCCATTGTCCGGGTATAGCTCCACAATACTTTAGTGCCTGAGGACGAGGAGCTTCCTCGCCCTTTAATGAGCATGGAATGTCCCCACGAGTCAGCTCATGCCATTTCTCACAACGGCTGAACAACCGCTTTCCGCAGTCGAGACTGGCCATTCCAAATGCCGTCTCTGGGTCGAACGACTTCGTACGCGAGTGGCTGCTTTTGGCCGATTCTGTTGAAAAAGTCGGTTTTTAAAAATTGCCAGGAACCTGATCGGTATAGGGGCCTGTTTTGTGCGTTGCTACGTGAAATCTGTGTTCGAATGCTTTACCGCGGCAATTCAAGATTTCAATCTCATGCGCTTACTTTTCTGCGGAGAAAACCGCGTCCGACTGTTTTCAACAGAATAGGCCGATTGCGGGCGATCATATCCACGGATCGTGCAGGCCTAATCTGATGCAAATGGCTGGTCAGGTCGAATGCAAATGGTGGAGCAAGCCCGTGTTCTCCCTTGCTTGAATTTTGCTACAGCAAAACAATTTCAGATTATAACTTGCTGAAATATATGCGTATTTCTGTTTAGTCGGCTCGATCCAACATGGGCGCCACGCTGAAGCGACGTGATAGATCTGGGGTAGAGCCTGTAAACATGGTGACTTCTCTCACTTGAGGTTGCTGTTCTGGCGGGGAGTTAATGGGTAAATCGATACCGACAGAATGGCTGCTACCTGCAATATCAAAACACGGAACAGAGCGCGAGTTTATCAAGAATACTGTTGGGCTACGCTGTGGTTGTTAAGGGTCGTCGATCAAGAGCTGCGGGCGTGTTGTATCGAGTTAATTTTTTAACGCGGCCAAAAAAACAGGCCATCAGATAACTCCGATGGCCTGTCTTAAACCAATCGCCTCCGTTGAGACGTTATGGCGTCACAATGTTGAACCAGAAGTCGAAGTTATCCATGTAGCTCATTAGCTCTTCGAGCTTGCCTTTGTCACCTTCGATTTTGATGTCGCCTGAGCTTTCCGCATCTTTTAGCGTGGTCTGTTTTAGCATCACGTTATTAAGGGTTTCACGCGTTAAGGTGACGGTCGCGTCGGCGTTCTTAGCTTGCATGCCTTCGGTGTGGTTGAGCACACCGTTTACCATCTCGAGCGTGTACTTCTGTTTGAGATCGGTAAAGTCAAGGTTGAGAGTGATGTGCTTGTCGGCAACATCAGGCCCTTTCAAACGCATGGCCAGGAAGTCGAAGAACAAATCCAAGTCCATCGCCTTGACGGTGTCAGGACTTGCGGTATCGGGTGTCGGAAGTTGTTGCACGCCATTGCGAAGTTCCTGCGCACCTGTGAGGTAGAAGTTGCGCCATGGGCCGCTCTCAGCTTGATAACCCAGCTGTTCCAGCGCGTCGGCTTGCATATTTTTTGCCGCTTGATTGTTCGGTTCAGCAAAGACCACATGGTTGACTACCTCGGCTACCCAGCGGAAATCACCTTTGTCGTAATACTCCTTGGCTTTTTTCAGCACAGCGTCAGCACCACCCATCATTTCAACGTAACGCTTAGCCTTGTCTGCAGGTGGCAGCTCCCACAATGTGGCGGGGTTGCCAATGAACCAGCCAAGATACAGAACATAAGTGGCTTTGACGTTGTGATTCAGTGAGCCGTAGTAACCGCGGTTGGAGAATTTTGTAGCAATTTTCTTTGGCAGTTTCACCTGCTCCGCGATTTCGGTCATGGTGTAACCCTTGTTCGCTAGGCGAAGGGTTTCATCATTGATGTAGCGGTACATGTCGCGTTGTAGCGATAACTGCTCGCGCACTTCTTTGTTGCCCCACACCGGCCAGTGGTGCATGGCATACATCACTTGAACGTCATCACCCCAGAGTTTCAGTGCTTCGTTGAGGTACTTCGACCAAGCGAGTGGGTCACGGATCTTGGCGCCACGAAGCGAGTAGGTATTGTGCAGCGTATGCGTGGAGTCTTCTGCAGCGTTAAGGGCTTTCTTCTCCTTGATGTAGTAGAGCATCTCCGCCGGGGCTTCACTGCCAGGCGCATACATGAACTCGTAAGTGAGACCGTCGATTACGTGGGTTTCACCGGTTTCTTTGATGATGTCGGTTGGTGGAATCAGCGTTACTGTACCTGCCGATGTGGTGGTACCCAGACCAGCGCCTAATTGCCCTTTGGCGTCTGGCGGCAGCAGGTTACCGTACATATAGCTGGCCCGGCGGCTCATGGCAGTACCTGCCATAACGTTCTCGGCCACGGCGTGCTCAAGGAAACCTAACGGTGCGTAGATCTTAACCTTGCCGGCCTTAACATCTGCCTCATCGACTACACCGCGCACGCCGCCGTAGTGGTCAACGTGGCTGTGTGGGTAGATGACTGCAACCACAGGTTTTTTCGGCCGATGTTTGTAGTACAGGTCGAGCGCTGCCTTCGCTGTTTCTTGTGAAATCAGTGGGTCGAATATGGTGATGCCATCTTTGCCTTCGACGATGGTCATGTTCGACAAGTCATAGTTGCGGACTTGGTAAATGCCGTCGGTGACTTCAAACAGGCCAGAAATATTGATTAGTTGAGATTGGCGCCACAAGCTTGGGTTGGTCGTGTCCGGCGCGGCTTCACCTTCTTTAATAAAGCCATATTTGCTTGGGTCCCAGATCATATTGCCCTTTTCGCCTTTGATCGGTTCTGCAGGCAGGGGAGCAATAAAGCCTTTGTGCGCTAAGTCGAAGGAGGTCTTGTCGTCAAATGGCAGCTCTTTGAGCAAAGCATCGTTAGCGGCTTTGGTCGCATCCGTTGCAGGCTTAGCTGTTTCTGCAGCCCAGCTTTGACCAGATACTATGATGGATGCGGCAAGCAGAAACGAAGTGCTGAATTTCCATAATTTGACTGGAGATGACCGGCTCCCATGCGTTGCGGTCGATAGGGCATTCAATTTCATTACAAACTCCTTTTGGCTT
>NZ_AFFX01000016.1:0-49955 GCF_000222125.1 Pseudomonas sp. S9
TCTTTGATAAATTGGGCGGTATAAAACTAAAGTTAGTAACTGAAAGTAGCCAGGTTGATATATTTGCCGGCGCGTATGCTTTGCAACGATTCGACAATGGCTCGAAGCCAAACACCATAAGAGTTGATCAGAGTTCTATTTTGATCCTCTATCGATTCTGTGAAATTCAAAAAATAAATTTGATTGAGCGCGTTGCAAATCTTAATCCTCTTACAATCGGGGAGATTGAAGCTTTCTCATCGTATTGCGGCTTTGCTCAACAGACTGGCGAACAAGTTAATCCAAATTGGTATGGTGCCCGCATGCGAGGCGCAAAAAAATTTGTAGATTACCTATGGCTGTTCTATGAGGGGCGGTGTGCTCGAAACTTAGAACAACTTAAAATTGCTAAGCGTTCGTTTGAGAGGATGACTGCCGGCTTCAAGTTGTATATGAAAGCTCCTTACAGGGGCGATAAAAAAGACAGGATTGGCCTTACTCCTGAGCTTCAGGCTAAGTTCATTGCCATTATTGACCCTGATGCAAGCAATAATTTAAATCCTTGGAAAATTTATAAGGTGCGATGGAGAAATTATATTCTCCTGCTTCTTTTGATGTTGGGCGGAAATCGTAAAGGTGAGACGTTGTTGTTGAAATTGAACAATTTTCAGCTCACAGGGATGCGAAAGTATTACGATATCGTCAAGAGTAAAGATGTGATTGATTATCCCCGCGCTGAGTCTCCTTCAGTTAAAACCCTCGGTCGGCAGGTAGTGTTACATGATCAGCTCGCTGCGCTGGTTGAACACTACATTGTGAATATCAGAAAAGAATTCATCGGCTGGCAGTCAACAAGCTATGTCTTCTTGTCTTACCGGGATGGGCGTCCTCTTTCAGTGCAGACTCCTAATTCAATTCTTAATGAGCTAATTAAACAATATCCAGAGTTTGTGGGCCTTCTCAGCCCTCATCGTCTTCGAAATACATTTCATGATCTTTTGAATCAGGCACTGGATAGAAAATTTAAAGGTGAAAGCGGTTTAAGTCGTAAGCTATTAAAAGCCCCTATTCAGGAAGCGGCAGGCGGGTGGGGTAAGAACAGTAATATGCCAGATCATTATGCAAAGGGATCGATACAAGCCAAAGTAGCTGAGTTACAAGCTCTGCTTCAACAAGAAACGCTTAAGGCGTAATCGGTTAATTAAATGAATGGACTTCAGACTCAGTGGGCGTTGGCTGCAAACGATGAGCTTTCAGATCTGTGGCCAGGAGGAGCTTTTGTAAAAAGTCGGCTTGGCTATGAAATCGAACTATTTGATGATCATGGGGGATTTCGATCTGTAATAAAATTGCCAGATGATACGGGTGAGTTTATTTATCTTAAATCACAGTATCTTAATCTTCTGGATACTGAATTAAGAGAGGTTGTGAGGAGTTACCTAAGGTATATATTGGAGCGGTATCACACTTCAACCGTTAGAATTAAATATAAATTTCTGGATTTTTTTGCCTGTGAGATTTCTAAAGGAGTTCATATCAACGACTTCTTGGGCGGACTTTCTGTGCTTGAAACTAAAGAAAAGGCGGCATTCATCTCTGCTTGTAAGGAATTCTTGAATTTTCTATTGCTTTGCGGATATGAAGATCTTTCGTTAGAGTCATATGAGGAGTTTCATAAGCTCCGAAATTATTCAGGTAAAGTAAATTCGTATTTAGCTCTATTTGTAATGGATGAAGCCAGAGGCCCATTTACAAGAGAGGAAATTTCCGTACTGTCGGATCAGGTTAATAATCAGCAGCTTCCGTTAGAATTTCGTTTGCTGTTAGATCTATGTTTATGTTTTGGATTGAGGCCGATACAAGTTTCTTTATTGAAACGAAAAGACTTCATTAAGGACGGTAAAAGCGGATTAAAATATCTTAACGTGCCGCGCGTGAAGCAAAATTCGCGCAATCGGCGAGTTCAATTCAGCTCTCGAATACTTACAGAAAGAACTGCAAGTCTTATCCAGGCTCACATGGTTTCTACAAAATTACCTGATGGTATTAATCCCGCAGAGCTTCCACTTTTTATTAGTTCAAATCCGATACATTTAGAAAGAGACGGCAATTCCTTAGGAAGTCACTACTGGGAAGATACAGAGCGGCTGTCAAGTGACTATTTTTCAGATGAGTCAAAGCGAGCCGTACTTTACCAAAAGTCGAGTGCCAGAATTAATTATATTCTCTGGGGAAATGAACATAGGCTGCCATTTTCCCCTCGTACCGGAAAGCAATTCAATTTATGTGCATATAGATTTCGTTATACGGTTGGCACGCAAGCAGTAATGTCCGGCTGTTCCCCAGAAGAGCTTGCCGATTTACTTGATCACAATGATACAAACAGTATTAAACACTACTTCAGATTCACTCATGAGATGTGGGAAATTCTCGAAAATGCCACGTTGAGTCGCATTGAACAGAAGCAATTCACAGCTGCTTGGATGAGAGAAGGTGACCTTGTAAATAATATATATAGTCATGTATGTGAGCCAAGAAATTTTAATGTTATAGGGAAGTGCGCGGCTCAATCAGTATGCTTCGAAGAACCAGCGGTAGCTTGCTATTCGTGTGACAGATTTTGCCCTAATAAAGATGTAGCAGCTCATGAAAGTGCTTTAGAGGGTTTGGTCGAGCGAAAAGATCAATTGTTAACTGTCAGCACCGCTAATGTAGTTTCAGTTATTGATCAGGCAATAGCTGGTTGCCGTGCTGCAATTGCCTACTCTGACGGGCAGGACGTGGTCCTAATTAATGTTAAGGAAATCTGAATGCAAAATGTAATGGCACAGGATATTTTGCATGAGGAGCTTCGGATTAAGCTAAGCCGTCTTGCCAGCATAGCTGAAGTGAGATTTTCAAAACTCGCATGCTTTAAAGGATCAAAGTGGGAGGATTTTTCCTGGTTATATAACGGCAGGCATAATGTTTATTTATTGGCTCGTGGAGAAACTAACCCAGAGTTAATGCTGCTGAACAAGGTCTTCTTGGTAAGTTATCTCTGGGGCAGAAGGTCGGATCACAATGGGATAACGGCTGGCCGTGTTATGGACTTGGCTGCTGCTGTTAAGTACATGGCTGGTCAGGGGGTTTTCAGCCTTAGAGGGATTGATCAATCTTCCTACATGACAACGTTCAAATATCTTATAGCTCACTATAAGTCACCTGCTGGAGCGTGTAGAGCGCTAAATTATTTTATTAGATTTGTCTTCGATTCTTCCTTGATCGTTAGCAATTTTGACCTCATAGGTATACAGGATTTACAAGATAAAGATAAGTATGGCCGTGTTGCCCTTGGAGAAAAACTGCCGCTTCCTGAGTTGGTCAAAACAATCATTGCGTTGAAGTGGGCGGTACAAGAGCAGTGGGATGGCAGCTTTCGTGCTCAGATGGATATGCTGTCTGTTCTGACTCAGGCATTTCAATATGGTTTAGGCTTAAGAATTGGCGAGGTTTTGCGGTTACCTAAGAATTGCTTAGTTACAATAAGTGGCGAACTGTATTGTAGAGTATGGACAGAAAAGGGTACGGCGCCGATCGCTAGGTATGTCCCTACTATCTGGAGAGATGCAATCTGTGAAGCGGTTCTGCGAATTGATGAAATTTGCGGACCCTATAGAGAGCAAGCGTTGAGCATTGAAGATGGTTCCTATGCCGAAAATCTGGATAATCGGTTTCAGACAAGAATAGAAGCGATTGATCGGCATGTTCAGTCTGCTTTAGACCGTCTTTATAAAAAAATTGAGTCTAATGCCTCAGAGGCTGAGAGGCAGTTGCGTCTTCTTAAGTATCTGCCTGATGATGAACTTGTCGAACTTAAAAATTTGGGTGAATACTTACCATTTGCCTCAAAATCAAGAGACTCAAATGCGCTCCTCAAATTTTACAAAAAAAACGGCTTTAAGGTGACTTCAAAATCGCTAGGAAAAGTAAAGTGTGCTTATTATTTACGAGGCTTTGATGTTAAGCAGCGTCTTGTCCAATTGATAGAGCTCCGCCGAAATGTTGTTTTATATTCTGAGTTTTTTGAGGTGCTTCATAATCGTAAACCTGAAGGAAGTCGTTCTAAGGATGTGCACGCTCTAAAAGATAGGTTGAAGTCGCAAAACCTGGCTTCTCTGGAGGCCTTTGCTTTGACAGGTGAGCCGTGCCTTCATGGCGCAAGAATCGTATATCTTAGTAGTGACGACGCAGTCGCAGCAATACGCACTATTGTCAGTGGTGGTTATAATTACGATGCTTATATCCCGATATTAGATGCTGAAAAGCTCTACCCAGAACTGTTTAACCAGAAGACTATGACCTCCATCGCAAATGGTAGTGAAACTGGATTTTACTCGTTTTTAAGAGTCACAGAGGAGCGAAAGACTTTTTACAGACCGGCCCCGGATAACATTAGGCTAAAATATCATGCCGTATCTGGGTTCTTGGTTGAACAGGCCAGCATTAAAAGCGCCGTCGTAGATGCTTTTGTATCAGTTAATACGAAAGTTAAATCAGAACTAATACAGGGAATTAAAGAGGAGCTTCTAGCGGATGGAGTAGAGATTGGTTCGGCTACATTTGGGATAAATCAAAAGGTCTCTGATTATTTATTTGTTGTTCCAAGCAATCTTGGCGGTGTGTATAACGAACACATTCCATCTACCCTTGGTTATTTCTCTGTTCTATATGCGATAAAACCAGCTAGGCAGGGGCAGTCAGCGTTTCTCCGTTACGGTGTTGAAGCCAATGAAGAGATTGTAAGTACGTTTCAGACCCACAAGGGACGACATTGGCAAACTAATTCACTTTTCCGGGCCGGTTTGGCTGCAAGTATTGTCAATAAGTGGATGGGAAGATCTGACAGTCAAGGTGAGCATTACGATCATCAGACTGCTAAAGAACGTGCTGAGAAGGTCGGTGAACTTATGCTTTCTGAGCAGTCCCGATTTATTGGTGATTTGGCGAATAAGGTCAAGATTTGGAATGACAATAATATTCCGACCCAGAATGTGCAGGCTGTTTTGACTGATATGCTGCAAACCGTACATTACGGTCCGCTTGGACATTGTTTTCGTGATATTAATTTGAAGCCCTGCGAATTTCATCTGAAGTGTCTGACCGGTAATTCAGGAAAGGGCTGTAGAGAGTTTGTTGTAGATCTTTTAGATCCAGTTCAAATTAAGCAAGTCGAGTCAGAGCGTAATAGAGCAGAAATGGAGTTGGCGCGGCTTTTTGAAGCCTTGAATAGACCCGGTATCCCGGTAGAGTCTGTTGAAATGCATATTGAACATCAAATGGCGATTTTTAGAAATGCTTCTTATATTTTAGATAGTTCTGAGATGGTGCTTAACGACATTCAAGTTGAAAAGAGTAAGGACTATCAACCATTTAAGACCGGTGGCTCTGTTCCAAGCGACTGTGTATTCCAATGTGGAGTAGCTTGATTGTGACTACGTCTACTGAGCAATGGGGTAAAGCTTTCTCGGTCTTGCAGCAATTTGAAAGGCAGCTTATAGATCCTTCCGACTTTGGGTGGAAGTATATTACCGATAAGTCTGGTGTGTCTAAGCCGACCCTGTGGCGAAATAAGGAATTTGAAAAAGAGTTTCAGCGTATTAAGGGAATTGTTAAAAGTTATGCTCGTGGTGAGAAACAGTTCGATCAAGAGGTTTCGCTGAAAGCGGCCAGAGATCGTGATCGAGATCACCAGATCGAAATGCTCAAGGCACAGGTCCAGGAATTGACGAAGCAATTGAATAGGGAGCGAGAAAGACTTATATACGCCTCTATGATTGCTCGCCGTAAGAATATCGATCCTGCGGAATTCTTAGATGATAGCCCTGTGTTTCGTAAGCCTGCCAAAGGCGGCTCAGTGATCAAGCTGCCGTCAAAGGGTGGCTAGCCAATGTCGGTTGCCTTCAACTGGCTTTGTTTCTGCACTTCATGCATATCTACCCTTACGGGTCAGCAGCGTGCGTGCGATAACATCCAGTAAAGACTGCGTAGTAGCCTGAGTTGAGGTCATGCTGTTGACCGGAAATCTCTAGCAATAACTGACACTGCCCAGTCCGCTGGGCTTCTTTTCCTGATGCTCGCCGGTCGGTGGACAGATGCAAGAAGTACAGGGCCATGTCGTCGTGTGCTTTATTTGGAACTTGGAGAGAGGGCGAAGTACTGCGCAGTTATGACTCCAAGATCAGCATGTCGGCCCCGAAACAGGAGGTCCCGGGGCTGAACGGCTTGAGGTTTTCCCGAATCACCCCCATGAACAGCAGGCAGTGATACAGGGCTATTGCCCGACCCGATAACGGCCAGGGAAAAGGCGAACAGCCAAACGGCGAAGTCCGCGCGGTAAAGGGCGCCCGTCAGCATTACCGCCAAAGGAAACATGAAGATGCGCTGGAACCAGCACAGCACGCACGGGGTTTTGCCCATGACTTCACCGATAAACAAGGCGGCTAGGGTCGCGGCCAACGCCAGCAGCCACACGGCGAGCAGCAAACCCCAGGGGTTAGCGGAGGGGGCTATCTGGCTTCTCATCGTTATCTACTCGCCCTTTTCCTTATATGGGGATGGCACGTTAGCGGGCCCGCAGCAGCTGTCGATTGGCTTTGTGTTACAGCATGCGTCTTGCACAGGCACCGGTCGACTCGCTTGGCGTTGCAACCAGCAGGCACAGCAGCTATCGAGCTGGGCGTTCATCTTGATGACGAAGCTCCCATTAAGGCGGGGGTTGGCAACTACAACGTGAATCGCGTGTGGGGGAATACTTTCCGCGCTCTTTTGTGGTAATGGTCAATGGCGGTGACTTTTCCCAACATGGGTGTGCCCATCATCTGGAAGCGCACTGACTCCGCCAGTAGTGTTCAGGCGCTGAAGGATTCCGCACTCGTCTACGCCCCGCTCAGAGGCACAGCGATGCCGTAACTCAACCAGTTGTTGTTGCAGTGCCAGCAGGCTGGTCACGCGCGCTTGCACATGCTCGATGTGCTCATCCACTAAGTTATTCACACCCTCACAGTTCTCTTCTGGCCGATCCATCAGCGCCAGCAAGCTTCTGATCTCGTCTAGGGTCATGTCTAAGGTTCGGCAGTTACGAATGAACGTAAGCCGCTCAAGGTGCTCGCTGGTGTACAGGCGGTAATTACCCTCGCTGCGGGCCGGAGCCGGCAACAGCCCCTCACGCTCGTAATAGCGAACCGTTTCAACCTGGCAATCGGCAAGCTTGGCAAGCTCTCCAATTTTCATCAAATACCTCTTCGACAAATGCTTGACCCTGTAGTGGCTTCAGGGTGTTCACCCTGCACAACTGATCAACGAGGATTCCCCCATGGCTGGCTGCTGCGGTGACGAAAAAAAATCTGAAGCGGTTGCAAAGGATGTCTGCTGTGACTTCAACGAAGCAAGTAAAAACTCCACCACTGGTGCTGCAGCGCTAGGCCCCGCAGCCGGTTCCAGGCTCAGCAGCTTTCGTATTGAGCAAATGGACTGTCCCACCGAGCAGACGCTGATTCAGGACAAGCTGAGCAAGCTGGCGGGCGTAGAAAAACTCGAGTTCAAACTGATCAATCGCGTTCTTGGGGTATGGCAAACCTTGCCGTCCACCGCGCCTATCGAAGCGGCGATTTCGTCCCTGGGTATGCTAGCAGAACCGCTCTCTACTGAGGGGCAAGCCCGCGTCAAAATCGAACAGATGGACTGCCCGACGGAAGAAAAGCTGATCCGCGACAAGCTGTCCTCACTGCCTGGCATCAGTGCACTGGAGTTCAACCTGATCCAGCGCGTACTGACGTTTAGCCACACAGTAGACGCACTGCCCGTCGCGCTGGCAGCGATTAGCGACCTGGGTTTCACCCCAGTGATCGAGGGCTCAGCAACGGCAAACGGTGAAGCGCCAGCCGCGCCGCGCAAGAAGTCCTGGTGGCCTTTGGCACTATCCGGTGTGGCCGCTGTATCGGCTGAAGTGCTGCACTTCGCCGAGCTTGCGCCTGAGTGGGTGGTGGCCGGCGTGGCTTTGCTGGCCATTCTGCTGTGCGGCCTGACGACTTATAAGAAGGGCTGGATCGCCCTGAAAAACCGTAACCTGAACATCAATGCGCTGATGAGCATCGCGGTGACCGGTGCGGTGCTGATTGGGCAATGGCCAGAAGCGGCCATGGTCATGTTCCTTTTTTCTGTCGCCGAGCTGATCGAAGCAAAGTCGCTGGATCGGGCGCGCAATGCCATTCGTGGGCTGATGGACCTCACCCCAGAGCGCGCCACGGTGCAGCAAGCTGACGACACATGGCTTGAGGTCGAGGTTAAAAGCATCGCCCTAGGCGCATTGGTGCGGGTTCGCCCTGGCGAGCGGATCGGCCTCGATGGCGAGGTAACGGCTGGCAACCCCACCATCAACCAAGCGCCGATCACAGGGGAAAGCCTGCCCGTCGAGAAAACCATTGGCGACCCGGTTTTTGCTGGAACCATCAATGAAGCCGGCTCGCTGGAATACCGCGTTGTGGCCGCAGCCGGCAACACCACGCTGGCCCGCATCATTCACGCAGTCGAGGAGGCGCAGGGCTCACGTGCGCCGACCCAGCGCTTTGTCGATCAATTCGCCAAGGTGTACACTCCGGTTGTATTTCTTTTCGCCCTGGCTGTCGCCATTGTGCCACCGCTGTTTATGGCCGAACCGTGGTACGACTGGATCTATCGCGCCCTGGTGCTGCTGGTCGTCGCCTGCCCTTGCGCCCTCGTCATCTCGACGCCCGTCACCATCGTCAGTGGCCTGGCGGCGGCGGCGCGCAAAGGCATCCTGGTCAAAGGCGGCGTCTATCTGGAGATCGGCGGCAAGCTTGGCTTCCTAGAACTCGACAAGACCGGCACCCTAACCCACGGCAAGCCGGTACAAACCGACTACATGCCGCTGGTTGAGCAGGACGCCGCGCTCTACCACGCCCATGCCGCCAGCCTCGCCAGCCGCTCTGACCACCCGGTGTCGCAAGCGATAGCCAAACACGCCACTGAAAACGGCCTGCCAAACTCTGCCGTTGACGGCTTCGAAGCCCTGCTGGGCCGAGGTGTTCGAGGCCGCATCGACGGCGTGGATTTCCACCTGGGCAACCACCGCTTGGTTGAAGAACTTGGCCTGTGCTCCCCCGAGCTGGAGGCAACACTTGAAGGCCTCGAACGCCAAGGTAAAACCGTGGTGGTGCTGTGCAATCCACAGCGTGCCATTGCCCTGTTCGCCGTTGCCGATACCGTCAAAGACTCCAGCCGCCAGGCCATCGAAGAGCTTCACGCGCTGGGTGTGAAGACCACCATGCTGACCGGCGATAACCTGCACACCGCAGAAGCTATCGCGCAACAGGTAGGCATCGACGAGGCGCGCGGCAACCTCCTGCCCGTCGACAAGTTGCAGGCGATTGAAGCGTTGCAAACCCGTGGTTACGTGGTCGGGATGGTCGGCGATGGCATCAACGATGCGCCGGCGCTGGCGAAAGCTGAAATCGGTTTCGCCATGGCCGCCGCCGGCACAGACACCGCCATCGAAACGGCCGATGTAGCCTTGATGGACGACGACCTGCGCAAGATCCCGGCCTTCATTCGGCTGTCGCAACAGACCGCCGTAATCCTCAAGCAGAACATCGTACTGGCGCTGGGAATCAAGGCCCTGTTTCTCGCCATTACCCTGACGGGTCAGGCGACGATGTGGATGGCCGGCTTCGCCGACATGGGCGTCAGCCTATTGGTGGTATTCAAAGGCCTGCGCCTGCTTAAAAAATGAGGTGGGAGGATTGCAGATCAGGGCAGCATTGCAATTCGCAATTGAGCAGGCCTTTCAAGAGGCCGAGCACGCCATGCAGGAAAAGCGCAGTGCAACTGCCTTTCAATGGCTAGAGCGAGTGCACATCCTGACCCAGCGCCGCCCCTTGCTGCATGCCAAGTCACACTGGCTGATGCTCGTGCTCGGCTGGCAGACTGGCGATTATCGAGAGGTTGCCGGACAAGTATCGCGCATTCTCGCGGCCTTGTTGTTCTCTAAAATTTGGGTCCCGGTAGGCAACACAGGCCGCGCAAGAATTAATGCTTTCAGGTCCTTGCCAGTCCCATCAGATCTGCAGGCTCTGCTTGCAAGTGATGATCAGGCGTCATTTAAGTGACGGGCGCTGACCTTCAAGCCCTACTGTGAGCTTACTGAAACTTCTCAAGCATCATCCATCCAATTTACGCCTGAAGCTTCCCGTGGCCGTTACATTGAAATATCGCTGAAAACCACAAGAAAATGTCGCTTTAAGACAACTTATTACTAGTGGTCAATTAAGATTACAAAATTGTAATTTTACAATCATCTTCAAGTTATCTCCACCTTGCAAGGATATGGCTCAGCACCGATGGTGCGGAGCACTTGTGGGTGCGCAACCTATAAAAATGCAATGGCGAAGAATTATATTTATGACTGCCAATTATAAAGGAGCAATAAATGCTAAATAAAACCAAGATTTCCCTTGCAGTATTTTCGGCGATTGTCAGTTCAACTCCTCTCATTGCAGTTTCAGAAGAACAAGCTGATGGGTTTGTCGAGGGCAGCAGTTTCAATATCCTCAATCGAAACTTTTACATGAACCGTGACTTCCGGAAGGGCCAGTCAAGCAACACAGGTAACGGTTACACTGAAGCTTGGGCACATGGAATCATTGGTCAGTTTGAGTCGGGCTTTACCCAGGGGACTGTAGGTTTTGGTATTGATACTTTTGCCATGCTTGGCCTAAAACTGGATACTGGTGATGGGCGCTATGGCCCCGGAGGCAGTGTGAACCTATTACCTGTTAATAGTGAAGGGGAAGCCGAGGACAATTATTCTAAAGTTGGTGGTGCAGTAAAAGTTCGCTTGCTCGATACGGTTGTCAAGGCAGGTGATTTATTCCCCATGACTCCGGTGGTTCACTACGGTGATTCTCGCCTGTTACCGGAAAGCTTTCGTGGTGTAACCCTTGAAAATAGTAGCTTTGAGGGACTTACCCTTCAGGGGGGGCGTTTGCATGCTATGAGCCAACCGCAAGTCAGCACAATGCGCGATGACTTTGAAACTTTTTACGCTGGCCCAGTAGATTCGTCATGGCTTGCCTATTTCGGTGGCGACTATTCAGTGAGCGATAATCTGAGTTTTAGCCTTTACAGCAGCAAACTTAAAGATGTTTGGGACCAATACTATGCAGGGACAGCCTTTAGTCGTCCGTTGACTGATGATATTTCGTTGTTTGGTGGCTTGAACTACTACAAAGCTGTCGACGAAGGCCAACAGCAGTTGGGTGAATTCAATAATAATATCTATAGCGGTAAAGTAGGCGTGCAATTTGGAGCCCACAGCGTCGCTTTGTCTTACCAGCGTAATAATGGTGATAACGACTTCGATTACCTGCGCCAATCCGACTCTATCTATCTCGACAACTCGATCCAGTACAGCGATTTCAACTCACCGAATGAGCGCTCTTGGATGCTTCGCTACGATCTAGATATGGCAAGCTACGGAATCCCTGGGCTGAGCTTCATGACTCGCTATGCACAGGGCTCAGATGCTGACTACTCCAGTGCAAACGAAGTCTATATGCGGCGTGATGACGATGGTAACCCGCTAACTGATCAGAAGCGCTGGGAGCGAGATATTGAAGCTAAGTATGTCCTGCAAACAGGCTCATTGAAAGATATGTCTTTCCGCGTTCGTCAGATGACTACGCGTGCTACCGCTTACGAGTCTGATTTGGATGAGGTTCGTCTAATCGTTGAATATCCCCTTAGCGTACTGTAAATAATTATGGCTGGGCGGGAGGGCCCCCCCCCGCTCGCTCATGCGCGGCATCCAAGTAATGATTAGATATCAATAATGTAATTTTCAGCTCACGCTGGTGTTAGGTTTCCTCTTGTAAAATTTTCCAGTCCTTGCGAGCTTTTCACTAAGGTTTCTCAAGTTGCTTGTTTACTTTTACGAGGCCAGTCTTATGAAGATTTTGAAATCCCTGATTATTGGATCGGTACTTCTTGTCGGCTCTACACTGACTTATGCAGAAGATGGCTATGATCGCTCAATGAACGCGCAAGAAAAATTCAGAGCCGATCAAAAACGAATTCACGGAGTTGAGTCTACCGCTAAACCAGCAGACGATTTAAATGTTAATTCTAACGACCAAGATCGGACTGAAACCGATATTAATAAACAAATTAACGCTGAATAATTGCTCAACTCCATACGATGTTCACCTCTAGTAGCTCCCGAGCTCCTTTGGAAAGAGGTGTACCCTAAGCGCCCTTCGTGGCGCTTTTTTTAATACACGATTTTTATATCTCACAGCATTTCTTTGGATATATTGATTTCTGATGAAACTAGGCACTCACTTAAGTGAGGATGCTGGTCAGTAAGGAGTCTGATGACCAAGTAGCGTCTGGGCTACATACACGAGTTGATGTACAAAGCTGACTGCTTGGTGTTCGATCAGGGCTATAGTTACTATGAGATAGTCCAGTCACTTTTTTGGTTGATTCTGTTCGGAATCGCTGGTTTAAAAAGCTCCAGCAAGGGGGGGTACTGAAAAGCAAAGCCGTGCTGTATGAGCAACAAAAAATGAGGAGCAAATAGCGGGGGTTTGTCGATAGAAACGTTAGAAATCAACTTTAAAAAGCTTGTCGCGCCCATCATGGTGGAAAATTGTTCGGGTTAGCCCTGTACTCCGTCAAGAGGAGCCAGCATATCTATTGTACTTTGTGGTTGAAGTGTAAGCGCCCGGCCAACCCGTATTGCGCCAGGCGACCTATTTAGGCCGCTGTCGACGCAAAACCGGGCTTCCCTCGCCAAACGATCGCCGGTATCGCCGGTACTGCGCGAATGTAAATCAGCTCACATACCAACTCGATCAACGTCTGTGTTATTACTGCTGCGGCAGCAAGCCCTCGAATATCTTCAGGCAATGCTAATGCCAGAGGCAGAACAACCAGGGAGTTTCGAGTTGTTGAGCTAAAGGTAACCGTTCGTGCTGTCGTGGCTGGCAATTTGGCAGCTCTTGATCCCAGCGCTCCCATTCGTGGAGCCAATACCAGAAAGCTATATACACAGGTATAACTGGAGCAAGCAGGGTAATGTCACGTCCCCCCGAAGATATCTGAGTTCCAACCACCACGATTAGAACCGAAGCCATTTTAGGAACGGGTAGCCATGCCCACACTGCGTTCCACCCGGCGACAAGATTTGACCGTTTGGCCTCAGCAGCTGTAGCTACCGCCAAAAACATCGGTGCGATAATTAGAAGAGGAAACGCTTCAACGAATGGGCCGATGGAGATTACGACTTCGGACTACCGTACCAGCATGAAGGCCAGGTAAAAAGGCAGCAATACAAGCTGTACCAACACCAGAACCGGGGTGGCCGAAAGAGTCGCGCGCGAGTCGCCTTTGCCAATATGAGTTAAGACCACCACGTAGTCGATGCAGGGTGTTAGCAATTTCAATAGTGCGCCACGAGTATGGCCGGGTGGTCTACAAGGTCTCTAGTGATGCCCCAAAGCAATTACGGAATAAGTACGAAATTGGTGATGAGAAGCGCCGACATGAAGTATGTCTTTGCTCCTGACTCCCCCCTCCAGAACGAAAATGGTGCAAAGCTAGCATACCTGCCTGAATAAAGTGCCCAGCTATGCGGCAGCGGTTCACCGATCTCACATGCCCGCTGAGTCGGCAGGCGAGGAAGCCATACCGTTGATTTAGTCAGGGTAGATGGTCAGCGCAGATCAGCCGTTGGACTAGTGGCCAGTCCTATTTTACAAAGCATTCCACATCTGATTAGTGAGGACGGCATGCTAATTGGCGATTCAAGGTGCGTAAGTTGATGTGCAAAGTGATCTTTATTAGCAACCAACTTTGTACCTATAGCTGAAAAAAACAACACTAGACCGGTACGATAATACTATTGTGCTTGGCCTTGAATTCCCTGTTGTATCTTGGCTAAGTGTTCGAGCGGGATATTCAGAACGTAGCTCTTATCTCTCCGGCTTAAAGATTTAGCTGAGGCGGATCGCATGCTCGACGGATCTGTTAAGACTCACTGCAGCATGCGGTCTAATCTGACATAAAGGTACAAAACGCCCGGTGCTTTACGTCGGGCGTTTTGAGAGCGTAATAGGTGTAAACCTATTACGGGATTAGACACTCTGTTAAGTGAGCAATGTGCCGTCCTTAACGCAGTCGATGAGCCAATCGGTAGAGCAATGGCAGCACCAGTAGCGTTAGCGTCGTAGATGATAATATTCCCCCAATTACCACCGTGGCCAATGGCCGTTGAACCTCAGCCCCTGTCCCAATTGCAGTAGCCATTGGAATAAAGCCTAGAGAAGCCACCAAGGCAGTCATCAGTACCGGACGTAGACGCGTCAGCGCACCTACGCGGATGGCTTCGTCCAGCCCCATGCCGTTCTCACGTAAACTACGAATAAAGGAAATCATCACCAAACCGTTGAGCACTGCGACGCCTGACAATGCAATGAAACCTACACCTGCCGAAATAGATAGCGGAATATCACGCAGCCACAAAGCCATGACCCCACCTGTCAGTGCAAAGGGCACGCCAGTAAATACCAGAAGGCCGTCTTTGATATTTCCGAACATCATAAATAGCAGAGTGAATACCAGTAGAAGTGACACTGGCACGACAATTTGCAGGCGTTTAGCAGCCGACTGCAATTGCTCGAATGTACCACCCCATGTCGTCCAATAACCTGTAGGGATGCTGACTGATTCAGCGATTTTGCTCTCGGCCTCAGCAACAAAAGAACCTATATCTCGACCGCGCACGTTGGCGGTGACGACCACGCGACGCTTTCCGCTTTCACGACTTATCTGGTTTGGTCCCGGTGCGGCAATTACAGTAGCGACGTCCGCTAAGCGCACAAATCCCGGACTGTCCTTGTTATCACCATTGGCCAGGCGGATAGGCAATTGCTGAATTTTGTCGGCATCATTGCGCCACTCATCTGATAAGCGGACTTGAATGTCGAAGCGACGGTCGCCTTCATACAACGCACCTGCCTCGCGTCCGCCGATTGCGGTGGAAATAGCGTCTTGGATCTCTGATACATTTAAACCGAACCGTGCGGCTTTTTCGCGGTCGATTTGCACGCTGAGCATCGGGAGCCCCGTGGTTTGTTCAACCTTCACGTCAGCTGCACCTGAAATACCTTCCAGCACCTCTGCGATTTGCTCGGCAGTCTCGTTCATGACATCCATATCATCGCCAAAGACCTTGACCGCTACGTCACTGCGCACACCGGAGATCAGTTCGTTGAAGCGCATCTGAATTGGCTGAGTAAACTCATAGTTATTGCCGGGGATCTGCTCGATTGCTTTTTGAAGCGCAGCAACCAAATCTACTTTACTGAGACTCGGATCTGGCCATTGATCTCGCGGTTTGAGCATTACAAAGTTGTCCGCCACATTTGGCGGCATTGGGTCGGTTGCAACTTCAGCGGTTCCCAGCTTGGCGAATACCGTATCAACTTCAGCAAATGACTTGATTTTTTGTTCGAGCTGCACCTGCATGTCAATTGCTTGAGAGAGGCTGGTACCTGGGATACGCATAGCATGTAAAGCGATATCACCTTCGTCAAGACTTGGCACGAACTCGCTACCCATTCGCGAAGCAGCCAAACCAGACAACACCATTATGACCGTCGCTATAGTCAACACCAGCGGTTTGCGGACCATGACCCAGTCCAGTAATGGCTCGTAACCCTGCTTTAACCAAACCATCAAACGGTTTTCTTTTTCACTGACGCTGCCATTGAGAAACAATGCAACTGCCGCTGGAACAAACGTGACAGAAAGGACCATAGCGCCTAGCAACGCTGTCACCACGGTGAATGCCATCGGATGGAACATCTTGCCTTCAACGCCCGTCAAGGCAAAAATCGGTAGGTACACCACCATAATGATCAGTTGCCCAAATAGCAGCGGGCGACGTGCCTCCTTCGAAGCAGCGAAAACTTCGTGGAAGCGCTCGTTACGCGTCAACGTTCTTCCCGCAGTAGCTTGCGCGTGAGCCAGGCGACGCACGCAGTTTTCAACAATCACGACTGCGCCATCAATGATGATGCCGAAGTCGAGCGCACCGAGGCTCATTAGATTCGCGCTCACCTTGTTGCTTACCATGCCTGTGAAAGTGAATAACATCGACAGCGGGATCACCATCGCAGTTATGAGGGCTGCACGGATGTTGCCCAAGAATAGAAAGAGGATCGCGATAACCAGCAGAGCACCTTCGATTAGGTTCTTCTTTACCGTGTTGATTGCTTTGTCGACCAATACGGTGCGGTCATATACTGTCTTCGCTAGTACACCCTTCGGAAGATTTCGATTGATCTCCTTTAGCCGTTGATCGACAGCCTGCGATACATAGCGGCTATTCTCACCAATCAACATAAACACCGTGCCGAGCACTACCTCTTGGCCGTTTTCGGTGGCTGCACCGGTACGCAGCTCTTTGCCTAGGCCGACATCAGCTACATCACCGATGCGCACTGGGACACCATTGGTGCTCTTGATAATAATGTTAGCGATATCCGCGATCGAGCCTAACTGCCCAGGGGCGCGGATCAGGTACTGCTCGCCGCTCCGTTCGATGTAGCCCGCCCCGACGTTTGCGTTGTTATTTTCCAATGCATCCACAATGTCAGGCAAACTGAGGTCATGGGCAACCAAGCTCCCTGGAATGGGCGATACTTGGAATTCTTTAGCATAGCCACCAATGGTGTTGATCTCAGTAACACCTTTTACTGTTCGTAGTTGAGGCTTTACGATCCAGTCTTGGATTTCTCGCAGGTCCATCGGCGTGTAGGAGCTTCCATCTGGCTTTTTTGCGCCGTCTTCCGCTTCTACGGTCCACATGTAGATCTCACCTAACCCAGAGGCGATTGGTCCCATGCTTGGCGACAGTCCACGAGGAAGGTTTCCTCGGGCTTCTTGTATTCGCTCATTCACTAACTGGCGCGCGAAGTAGATATCCGTGCCATCTTCGAAGATTACAGTTACTTGCGATAATCCATAACGCGAAATGGAGCGAGTTTCCTGTAACTTGGGCAGCCCCGCCATGACTGTCTCAATCGGGAATGTCACACGTTGCTCGGTCTCTAAAGGTGAGTATCCCTTTGCTTCAGTATTGATTTGCACCTGCACGTTGGTAATGTCGGGAACCGCATCAATCGATAGCTTTTGATAGCTGTAAATACCCAATGTTGCCATGCCGAGCACAGCCAGCAAGATCAGCCAGCGCTGATCGATGGCGAAGCGAATTAATCGTTCGTACATGTTAGTTTCCCCTAAAGCGAAGCATCACCGCGCTCTCCGGTACGGATGCGCAATACGTCGGTCAAAGGGGCCACGGCGATGATCCCATCGCCGGGTACACCTGTGTGAGCGGCCTTCTCGATGGCCTTGACGATCCCATCTACAATTTCGTCGCCGCAGAACGCTACCAGTACGAGATGTTGGTGAGCGTCGGGGTTCCATTCGTCAGCGATATAGCTGTGATCTTTACCGTGACCACGAGGATGGCCTTGTGCAGGTAGAATTGTGAAGCCGGGTAGATGTGGCAGTGCGTGTAGCGCTTGCTCGACAGCCTCAAGCCGGATCGGACGAAATATAGCTGTAACTTGTTTCATGGCTCGACTCCAAATTAGTGGTCATGGCTCGCGCCGGCTTTGCCAAGCTCAGCCTTGATCAGGAAACTGTTCTTCAGTGCGTAGCGATCACCCGCTTTTAGACCCGAAATAACCTCGACGAAGCGTCCATCAGTCTTGCCCAGCTCAATAGGTCGGGCCTCCAACTGGTTACCAAAACGGCCAAACACCACTTGCCAATCGCGAACGGTCTGGATCGCTTCTACTGCCACAGCAACTGGCACGTTGCTTTCCTCAGCAACCACTTCGACCGTGACCGGTAAGCCAGGACGCCATACCCGCTCTGGGTTGGCGAGCACAATGCGGGCAGTGGCTGAGCGGGTTTGGGCCCCAACCAATGCGCTGACATACGAAATTCTGCCCTCAGCCTTGTAAGCGAATGCGCTGGAACTCACGACTACTGCTTGCCCTTCGGCGATTACCCCCAAGTCTTTCGCCGCGACTGTTGAGTCCACCCAAACTGTCGACAGATCCGACACGGTAAATACCGCAGAATCCTCTTTCAGAACCTCTCCAACCGATATGCTTTTGCTGGTGATAACTCCGTCAATTGGGGCGCGAATCTCGAACTCGGTAAGATTTTGACCTTTGGCTGGTGCGCTACCTAGTGAGGCAATCTGTTGCTGAACGCGTTGCACTGCGATAGCTGATTCCTGCATGGCAACCTTTGCCTGCAAAAAGTCCTGTTCGGCGGATATCTTCTCTTCCCACAACTTTTTTTCACGGATATAGGTTGTGCGAGCAAGCGCCGAACGCTGCTGGGCAGCAAGTAGCTCACCACGCATGTCGGCCAGGGTTTGGCTGGATATTTTGGCCAGTAGCTGGCCCTTGCGGACAGTTTCACCAGCGCTGACCGCCACAGAATCAACGCGTCCGGCAAGTTGCGGTGTCACCTGAACAGTACGATCGCCGTTGTAACGAACCTCGCCCAGTATCTGCAGTGTGGATGCAATTTTCGAAGGCCCCGCGGTAGCAATTGTGACGCCACCCTGAGAAAGCTGCTCATCTGTCATGGACACGCGTGCCTCAACCTGCTCGTAATCAAACGAGTAGCTATTGTTACTGTGCTTCGCACTGATAGAGACTTGGAATGAATGTGGCTCTACAAATGAGGAATTAACACGCAGGTATTCATTCTCTTTGCTGAACTTGATAAGTTGCGCAGGTTGACCTAAGCGTGACAATGTCATGTTCACCGTGCTGTCCGCAGGGTCTAGAATCTTGCCATTTAGGTAGGTATACAGCCTGAACTGAGGCTCCTCGCCTTCCTCAAAAATTGTTACTTCAAGTGCGTAATTACCCTCAGAGAAGAGCTTACCGCCGTGCTCACCTTCAGTGAATTCTGAGCTCTCATGATGCTCTTCATCTGTATGCTGGTCCGCCTCCTCATGTTTCTCTGACGAAGGATTCCCGTGGTGCTCTGGATCTGCATGAGCTGATGCATCTTTATGACTTTCATCATGACCATGGCCTTGCTCTCCGGATTTACTAGGGCTGCCACTTAATATCAGAGCCGCCACGGTCAAACCGATTGCGACAACTGCCGCAATCATTAGCCACTGCTTTCTGGGAGCTGTTGATGCCATTGGTAACTCCATATAAATAAGAATATTAAATTTGACTCAAGCACATCCGGTGTCCAGACGCGCTCTACTGGCAGGAAAAGCTCCATGCTGTATAACGCGACCGTTCAAGGCGTTATGTGGGCGCGTGGGAAGATTTTTGTTTGAATTCGACGTTCATCTGGGAGCCGTAGATTTTCTCCAGACTTACCCAAGCCGAAATGGCCTCATCCAATGAATTGAGATATTGAGAGCGCATGCTTACAAGGGTGCGCTGAGCATCTAGCACATCGATAAATGCAAATTTACCCATCTCAAACCCCCGGACGGCACCCTCTACCGCTTGCTTCGCAGTCGGAAGCAAGGTGCCGCTGATTGAATCGACTTCACTTCTCGCGCTTATCCATTGCTCAAACGCCTGCTTTGCCTCCGCGCGTAATCGAAGCTCTGTGGCGTTGCGTAAGTCGCGCGCGCGATTAGCTTCTTGAGCCGCGGCCATCACATTGCCCTGATTGCGGTTAAACAACGGGAGAGGTACTGACAATCCGAGCAAGTTGACACGCTCGCCAAGACCCTCGTCGTATTGGCTTCCAACACTGACGTTGATATCGGGAATGCGCTGAGACTTTTCGAGCTCTAAGGAGGACTCGGTACGTTGGATTTGCATACTAGCTAGCCGCAGGTCGGCTGTATCCGTTATGCGTGCGAGCATATCTGCCTTCGATGGCAAATCTGGCAGGCGCTCAAGATCTCCTTCGACATAATCGAAATTCGGCGTCGTGGCGCCCGTTACAAGTGCTAGTTGTTTGTAGGCGTTACTTCGGTTGAGCTGAGCACGATTCAACTCCAGTTGAATCTCGGAGAGCTGCATCTGAGCGCGCGACACTTCGATCGGGGAAGCCTTGCCGGCTTTTACACGTCCTTCGACCACCTGAAGCCCGCGACTGGCCAGCTCCAGTGACTGAGTGGATAGCTGAAGCCCTTCTTGGGCTCGCAGTGCCGAGTAAAAGGCTCGAATGACTTCTGCGCGTAGAGTGTTTTTCTTGCGCTCAAATTCAATAGCTACAGCGTCCTGATCGCGCTCAGAAACATCAATTCTTGCACCTCGCTTACCGCCTAGTTCAATTGGTTGAGATACCTGAATGCTAGTTATCCGTGAATCACGACGTGTGTCCTCAACGCTCCAAGACAGCTCGGGGTTTGGGATTAGCCCGGCTTGAGTGCGAGCGCCCTGGGCAATGCCTGTATTCCATTGGGCTGCCGCGAACTCTGGGTTTTCTGATAGTGCTTGCGCTAAAGCCTCATCAAACGTTATAGGTCTCCCAGCTAATTCCGCAGAATCTGCTGTAACGGGCATAGCTAACAATATTGCCAGTAAGCCTAAAAGCATACAGAACTTATCGATAACTACTTTATAACCGCCGATTGTTTTTACGTACACTTAAAGCCCTCCGCAGCATATATTCTGCTGGAATAGATTAAGGCTGGGCTACTTACTGAGCCTGAGAGAGTTTGTGGATTAGTACTCGGGAGAATAAGTAGGGCGCCAATTCTTGGCAGAATGTAGTGCTTTAGGTCTATCAACAAGGTGACTGAAAAATTACAATTATGTTATCCGGCGCTTTTTCAAGTTGGCCTGTATTAGTATTGCCATCACTCAAGAAGGTAGATGATATCGATGATGCGCAACATCTAGAAACATATGCGCTCAAGAAAGGCTTGTCATGCCTGTATTGCCTCCCAGTTAAAGGCTGAGTTTTGCAGGCGAGTTAAAGCGCTGCGAAGGGTTGTCGCACAACCATTCGGAATGATGAGCAATGGCGAAACAGATTGACCCTAAAGCCGCTACAGGCTTTAGGATATGAAAAATATCAGTCCTCGTAGGTCGTGTCCGTGACCGTCGATGAAAAAAATTAACCCCTGCCGCCAAAACAAATAATATTAATCAATAACGGCTGTAAATTTTAAGGTGAATTTTATGCGAATCCTTATTGTCGAGGACGAGCCAAAGACTGCCGAATACTTGCACCAAGGATTAAGCGAGAGTGGCTATATTGTTGATAG
The DNA here is from genome assembly GCF_000222125.1 of Pseudomonas sp. S9. Classification (NCBI taxonomy): domain Bacteria; kingdom Pseudomonadati; phylum Pseudomonadota; class Gammaproteobacteria; order Pseudomonadales; family Pseudomonadaceae; genus Pseudomonas; species Pseudomonas sp. S9. Next base: position 21,326 of record NZ_AFFX01000016.1, read on the forward strand.
GGCCGCCACTGGTGTAGACGGTCTTCACTTAGTTCGACAACATGTTTATGACTTAGTAGTGCTCGATGTAAATCTTCCTGAGGTTGATGGCTGGAGAGTACTAGAGAATATACGAAGTACTAGCAGCACCCGGGTATTAATGTTGACTGCACGCGGACGATTAGTAGATAAAATTAAAGGTCTAGATTTGGGAGCGGATGATTATTTAGTCAAACCGTTTGAATTCCCTGAATTGCTTGCGCGAATCCGAACTCTACTGCGGCGCAGTGAGCAAATTCCAGTTCCAGAAGTGTTACGGGTAGCTGACCTTGAACTTGATCCGGCTAGGCACCGCGCGTTTCGCGGTGAGCAGCGTATCGACCTAACTACCAAAGAATTTGCACTATTGCACCTGCTAATGCGCCGCTCTGGAGAGGTGCTTTCTCGCACCCAGATTATCTCGCTGGTCTGGGACATGAATTTTGACTGCGACACGAATGTCGTCGAAGTTTCCATCCGCAGGCTACGCGCAAAGATTGATGACCCGTTCGATAGCAAGCTAATCCACACCCTTAGGGGTGTCGGGTATGTTCTTGAGGAACGGGCATGAGACCGACGAGTCTTTCAATGCGCCTTGGCCTTTCGGTCAGCGTAATGGGAGCAGCGTTGGTGGTTTTGCTAGCGGCGCTAGCATACTTCGCGCTTACCCATGAGTTGGATTCCTTGGCTAAAAAGAGTCTAGACGGGAAACTGGAGCAAATTCGGCATAGCCTAGCTGAGGATATGAGTGCTCATGCAATTTCCCAGCAGCCTCACGCGTTGTTGGATTTAGTCATGGGGCATGACAACCTTCACTTGACGATTTACGAAAATAAATCAGGCATCAAGTTACTCTTGAACCTTGGAGAGCGGTCATTAGAGCCCATGCTTTCCAGCATTCCTGCCACCGACACTACGAGTTATCAGCGTTGGTCGGATTCTGAGGGAAAGAATTTCCTAACCGCATCCAAGGTGATGCAGCTTAATGATGGCGATATTGTTAGAGTCTTGCTTTCTATCGATCGATCTGCAGACGAAGCGCTGCTCAGCGCTTACCTGAAGTCAACCTTGATTTTGCTCCCGTTTTTACTCGCTCTGATTGGCATGGGGGCATGGAGGATCGTGAAGCGAGGCCTCTCACCGCTTCGGCAATTCCGACAAGTTGCATCTCTTATATCCACGCAGGATCTGACCCATAGAATTTCCGTGGATAAACTGCCCCAAGAGCTCAGCACGCTAGCTCATGGAATCAACTTCATGTTGCATCGGCTTGATAGCGGCGTTCAACAGCTATCGCAGTTTTCTGATGATTTGGCTCATGAATTGCGTTCGCCCATTAGCAACCTCATGGGAAAGGCACAGGTAACGCTATCAAGAGAGCGTCCACCAGAAGAGTACAAAGCCGTACTGGAATGCTGCACAGAGGAGCTTGAGCGCGTCACCAGAATCGTAACTGATATGCTGTTTCTCGCTCAAGTTAGCCACCCAGCATCCCTTGTGCCCTTCGAAAAAATTATTTTGGAAGATGAGGTAAGGCGTGTTGTTGATTTGTTCAGCATCTCCGCAGAAGAGAAGCAGATCAATCTGAGAATCGCCGGAGGGGGGCGTACTTTCGGTGATCGGTTAATGGTGCAGCGCGCTATTTCAAACCTATTGTCAAATGCCATTCGACACAGCCCTATCGGTGCAAACATCTCGTTGCTGGTAGAGAGGCATAGCGAAACCGTATGCGTATCGGTTGGGAACCCCGGGGTTGGTATTCCCGCGCAGCACATCCCTCATTTGTTTGAGCGCTTCTATCGTGTCGACACAAGCCGCTCTCGTGCCGAAGGTGGAACTGGGCTAGGACTAGCTATTGTGCGCTCGATAATGAGCCTCCATCAGGGTGCTGTCGAGGTTAGCAGCATCCCTGGTAGCTTCACCGTTTTCCGCTTGATCTTCCCCAAAGTACCCGATGGCTCACCGTGACTTGCTAAAGCTAATCATGGTGCTGTGACGCAACTTAAATCAGAGCGGATAAGTTCATTTCACTATGTCAGATTACAAAGAAGTAATAATTCAGCGATCCTAGCGTTATGTTCGTGTCGTTAAGCTCAAAGTGCATCTAATTACTTGGAACGAACTTTGACTGCTTATCATGTCTGACTCACTATCCATTGACCGTCAATTAGCACAGATTTTCATGACTAGCGCGCGCTGCGCCTGCTTTAGGCAGGCTGCGCGCAGCTTAAACATGCAAGTTGTGCCGATGCGCAAAAGACTCAGAAAGTTAGAGGAAAGCGTAGGTAGCCCGCTTTTCTTATATAAGGGGCGCGAGTTGAGCCTGAGTGCGACAGGTCGTCAACTGCAGCAGACGCTAGCGAGACAATTTGGCGACTTGCATCCAGAGGGCGCCAGTATCCAACGACCGCTGGTACGTCTTGCTGTGCCAACAGCATTGCTCACCGACCTTCTGGCCCGGGACTTGATCTCCTGGCTACGTAAGCACGCTGCAGCGAGACTAGAAATCATCCCTCTGGAGGGCGAACCCGAGGAGCTGGTGGATGTCATGGTCTGGATCGCCGACCCCGCCAAATCAAGGCCTAATCCAGGCTTTGCAATGACCAAGCCATTGCAGCTTGCGCGCATTTCTTATTGTGCTTATATGGCAAAACGTTATGCGGGGAAACGCCTGCCAAGATCAGTTGCGGATCTCAATGATTTCATGCTGGTTCAGTACGCGGGAAATACAGCGGTTGACAGTTTCGAGCCATGGAATCAGTTAATACGCCAGCGTCAGAGCTCGGTCGTTCAGGTGCACTCACAAGAGTGGGTAGCGGATTTGCTCAGAAATTCCTCTTGTATCGGGCTACTACCGAACTATATCTCCAATATAGATCGAAACCTGTTACCTCTTGACGAGCTATTCGAGCTCGCCTTAGCGCGGGTCGTGTGGGTCTCCACCTCTCCGCTGACATCGGGGCGGCAAGAAGTGCAGGAGTTGTTATCGCTCATCCGCAAAGGCTTCGATGATCGCCATACCTGGTTCACTAAGCAATCCTGTAGAGAAATATCAGAGTTATGATCCTCAAATTGTAATATCTCTGAAACAAACATAAATCTTATCGCTAGCGCTAAAACTCTTGCCCTGCCTAGGCTTCGTTCGACTCTAGATTAGAGAAACAATAATGTCATCAGAATAACACATAAATGCAATACCTCTCCCTGAGCCTGCGCCACGTCCACCACAACACGTCCAACAAGGAGAGTACATGTTTATTGCCATACCTAAAGTTCAATGGCTTAGCCGTCCCACTATTGGCCTCTTAATGAGCACTGGAATTATGGGCCTCAGCCAACCTGCGACCGCTGACTTTTTTGAGGACAACAAAGTTGGTTTGGAAGCACGTAATTTCTATTTCAATAGAGATTTTCGTCAAGACTCAGCCAAGCAATCAAAACAAGAGGAATGGGCCCAGGGCTTTCTGCTGCGCTACGAGTCCGGTTTCACTGAGGGGACAGTCGGTGTTGGCATCGACGCCATCGGCATGCTTGGCCTCAAGCTGGATTCCAGTGCCGATCGTTCAGGCACTGGTCTGCTCAAGCGCGATAAAGAAGCACCACGTGCCGCGCAGGATGAATATGGCGAGATGGGCTTAACTACGAAACTGCGCGCCTCCAACAGCGTACTGAAACTGGGTACGCTTCAACCTAGGTTGCCAACCGTCCAAGCGAACGATTCGCGCCTGCTTCCACAGACGTTTCAGGGAGGGCATCTCAACTCGTTGGAGATTGACGGCCTAACCTTCGATGCAGGCCAACTCAAGCAGGTAAGTCAGCGTGACTCCTCTGATAGCGAAGACCTCAGCATTACCAGTGGTGCAGCGCGCGCTATCAGTGGCGGCGGCACCCAGACCAGCGATGAGTTCAACTTCGCCGGTGCGACCTACAAATGGAACAGTAACCTGACCACTGGCTACAACTATGGCAAATTAGACGACTTCTACAGGCAGCATATTTTCACTGCCCTGCACATCTTGCCACTAGGTGACAAACAATCGCTGAAAACTGATCTGCGCTATGCCCGCTCTACCGACGAGGGCAACAGCAACGTCGACAACAAGGCATTCGGAGCGATGTTCACTTATGCCTTTGGCGGTCACGCACTTGGCGTTGGCTACCAGAACATGAGCGGAGACACCGGTTACGCCTACATCAATGGCACCGATCCGTTCCTAGTCAACTATGTGCAGATCGGCGACTTTGCCAACAAAGACGAGACCTCATGGCAGGCCCGTTATGACTTCAATTTTGCCAGCATTGGTATCCCAGGGTTGACGTTCATGACCCGTTACCTTACCGGCGACGATATTGATTTAGGTGCTGGCATTTCCGATGGCAAGGAATGGGAGCGCGATACTGACATCGCCTATGTCTTCCAAGACGGTGCGCTAAAAAATCTTGGCGTGAAATGGCGCAACGCCACATTGCGCTCGACCAACTTCGGCAATGACGTTGACGAAAACCGCTTGATCGTCAGCTACACCCTTCCATTGATGTAGTCGTCAATACCGTGCGCTGCACTGGTTCTGCAGCGCACGCATTTGGCAGTATGCACGGACGAAGATTATCTGGAGTCATCAAGACTGCACTACTACCAACCTGGTCGAAGCAATGATCTCCTCAGCAAAGCGGTCATTTCCAATAACCTACTTACCAATGCGGAGGATGAAGTCGCTATCTTGTGAAGCTAATGTCTGCAACCATTCTGGGGGGCGCAACAAACTGATACGCCAAAATTTCTCCTACACAAAGTGTTTAGATCCGTTACAGGAATGTAATTCTAGCTTCACGTTTATGACAGGGTCTTGGGCTTACACTTTAAGTACTACTTAAAAGGAGTTATTAAATATGAAAGGCTTAAGAACTGTCGCTGCGCTTTCGATCTTGACCATTTCTTCTTTTGCTGTGGCAGAAGGAGGTTCTGATCGTGTTTATGGTCGGATGATTCAAGCCAATGAGCAAGCCATGCAAGAGTATGCTGAAGCTAATGGGATGAATCCGCCCGAAGTTATTCATTACCGCTACGGCATGAAGCTTGATGTCGCAAGGGTCGTTGCCACTACCTCAACGGACTCTAGCTGTAATGTTATGCCGGCTCAGATGACCTACGAGGACTCCAACGGTGATCTGAATATTCTTGAGTATCGGGTAGCCGGGACAGGCTGCCGGAGCCAAAATTAATGAATGACATCACGCTGACTGAAAAGTAATTTTCAAGTCCCCCCTGACGTTATTTGGCATGTGCAAATATGGCCAAAGCGCGCCTAGTTATGCCCGGCGCGCTTGGTATATGGATGCGACCACACAATGACAACTGCCAATGACATCAGAAGCATTTATGAATAGCAGGACCCTGTTAGGAATTTCTCTACTTGCTCTAAGCATCATTATCTGGAAAGCCGCAATGGCTGCCGACGAGAAGTGCGAAAGATTTATTGAAGGCAGTAGCCTGACCATCCTCAATTGAAATCTCTACTTCAACCGTGACTTCCGCAAAGGCCAGTCTAGCAGCTTGGGTAGTCGTTATTCGGAAGAGTGGCGTACGCCCGTTCGCGTCGTGGTCCTGCTGTTCCCTCACAGTGCTCCTTTGGTTTGTAGGCTGCCCTCGGCGCCCTCGGGAGCCCTTTCTACTTATGGGTAGTTTGAAGAAGAATCGGCCACACCAGACGTAAGCAACCGTGCTGGCAGGCAGTACTATTTCACGGGGTATTCTGCAACGAACTGATCGGTCCCCGCCTTGGTCAAGCCAATGACCTGGTAGGAATGCTTTACGCCATCGACTTCCATGCCCAGGGAGCCCGCCGGCATCCCGGGAACAGCGATGCCCACGAGATCATCGCGCTTGGTGAGTTCGATGACCTGAGCCGCCGGCACATGACCTTCGACGAACTTGCCGTCAATCACCGCGGTGTGGCAAGACGCCAGCCGCGGCGAGACGCCCAGACCTTGCTTCACTGCTGTCATGTTGCTTTCGATATGGTCAACGACTTTGAAGTCATTCGCTTCGAGGTGCGAGATCCACTTCTTGCAGCATCCGCAATTTGCATCACGGTGCACTTCAATTGTCAGGGCATCAGTAGCGTTAACTGCTGAAGTCATGAAAAAGGCGGCCAGCATTGCCACTCGCGCTACTTTACTTTTAGCTGTCATGTAGGTGCTCTTTGCCATTGGCGTGAGTGTGGGTTTTGGGAGCGGTCGGGGCCTGCTCCTGTTGAGTTGGCTCAGTTGCGTGATAATCAGCGTTACTATTATTTGATGGCATCATATCGGCCTCATGGTGGACCGTAGTACTCGTCGAATCACCGTGATGATTGGCGCCGGTGCTTGTATCTAGAGTATTCGAAGCATGATGATCAGGCGAAGTTTCTGGTTGGGCGTGATGACCTGCTTTGGGGCTGCTGTGTTGGCCCTCGTGATTATGCATCCGGGTCTCACCGCCGCCATGCTCGTGACCACCGCTCGACGCAACCAGCGCTTGATACTGCTGGGCATCCATTTTCGGGAACTGGTTGAGGAATGCGACCATGCCCCAGATGTACGGGTCACCCATACTCTTGCCCCAGGCCGGCATGCCAGTGGCCTTGATGCCATGCTTGATCACCCAGAACGCAGCGGCTGGACTGCCATCGATACCCACCTTCGCAAGGTTAGGCGGAGCGGGGTAAAGTGCTTGGCTTAGCTCAGTTTCCGCGACGCCCGTTGCCAAATGGCAGCCGATGCACATCGAGTTGTAGTTGCCTGCGCCAGCTTTAATCAGCGTCTCGTCATTGAGGTTAGGTACCGCAATATCCTTGGAGCGCACTTCGATAGAGCGATCACGGACCATCGCCAGGAATGCATGCACTGCAGGGAAGTGAGGATCATCAGCCCCCACGTTGACCAGACCCAAATAGGCCACGGCCCCTACCGCGATACTTCCGGCTACGCTCGCCGCAACGAGGGTTTTAATTGTTTTTTTCATTTTCGTTTCTCAAAACCACATCCGGATACCGGCGACAAATCGTGCGTCTTCAATATCGCCACCTTCATCGCGCACTAGGTCGGCAGTATTGCCATAGGAGCGACTCCATGAAACGCCGATATAAGGTGCGAATTGACGAATAATCTCGTAGCGCAATCGAAGACCGACCTCGGCGTTGGCCAGACCGGAGCCGATTCCTCGCTCCGAATCGTTCTTGCCGTAGAAATTCACTTCAGCGGTCGGCTGAAGGATTAGGCGATTGGTCAGCAGGATGTCGTACTCGCCCTCTAAGCGCGCAGCCGTCTGGCCGTTCTCGCCGACAAAGGCAGTGGCCTCCGCCTCAAAGGCATACAGCGCCATACCCTGGATGCCGAATGCGGCCCAAGTCTGTGGCGTCTCTGGCTTGAAGTCTTGGCGAACACCCGCGACCACATCCCACCAAGGACCAATCGAGCGCCCGTACAAGGCCTGCAATTCAGCATCCTCAGTGACGCCATTGGTGCGTTCACCTTCGGAGCGCAGCCAGAGACGATTGATGTCTCCGCCGATCCAAGCGGACGCATCCCAAGCCAAGGTGCTGCCTTCATCGGCATCTTGGTATTCGAGCTGATCGAGCAGGAAAAAGCTGTTGATGGCGCTGGCGTGAACCTTGTGGCCTGGCAAAGGCGGGAACGCTTCTTCACGATCCGCATCTGTCAGTACCGGGATAGGCGTGCGACTGGTGGTTCTCGGGGCTTCAGCGGAACCATGGTTCATCTTTGTATGATCCATACCCTCCATCTGCCCTTGCATGGCGCCGTGACCCATCTTGCTGTGGTCCATAGCCGGAGCTTTTTTGGGGGGCTGGCTTTGGCTGTGACCCATCTGGCTATTATCCATGCCCGGCATCGGTTCTTTGGTAGAGCCGTGGTTCATCTTGCTATGGTCCATCGGCATGGAACCGTGGCCCATGGCCGAATGATCCATTTCCTCTGCAGCGTGAGTTAACCCGCTGCTAAGCACGCTCAGCGACACTGCCAGTGCTATTAGGGACGGGTGTAAAAGCCTAGTGGTCATGGTTCGAACCTGCTTCGGCTTCGCTGCCGCCATGCTTATCCATCATGTTTTCGTGGTCCATGCCGCCATGATCCATTTGCTGGCTAGCCGCAGCCTTTTCTTTCGCGTGCGCGGTATTTTTTTCACTTGCGGCTTCAGACGCAGGGGCTTGAGTCGCGTGTTGTTCGTGCTCACTGTGACCTGCACCGGCCAATGACAGCGGAGCATACAGAACAGCCGAAAGGCTCAACATAACAGCGCTGCCAACCAGGGCTTTTCGCTTCATAAAAGTGCTCATCAGATATCTCCTTTACTCATCCACACGAACTTCACGGAACATGCCCATTTCCATGTGGAGTAGCAGGTGGCAGTGGTAGGCCCAGCGACCCAATGCATCAGCCGTTACTCGATAGCTGCGTTTGGAACCTGGCGGCATGTCGATGGTGTGTTTTCGAACCATAAAGTTGCCGTTCGCATCCTCCAGATCACTCCACATTCCGTGAAGGTGGATGGGGTGCGTCATCATGGTGTCGTTGACCAGCGTGATGCGCACGCGCTCGCCGTACTTAAGGCGCAACGGCTCGGCATCCGAAAACTTGATGCCGTCGAATGACCAAGAAAATTTCTCCATGTGCCCGGTGAGGTGCAGCTCAATGGTTCGGCTGGGCTCACGGCCATCCGGATCGGGGAAGGTGCTTTTTAAGTCGGAATAGGTCAGCACGCGACGACCATTACCACGCAATCCGATGCCCGGATCGTCCAGCTTGTGGGTTGGGGTCATGGTCTGCATGTCGACCAGCGGGTTATTGGTTTCAGAGGCTGGGTGCGCTTGCATTGATGCGCCTGCGTCCATCCCCGCCATACCTGAATGGTCCATGCCGGCCATTTTGCTGTGATCCATGCCCGGCATGTCACCTTGCATGGCACCAGGGCTCATTCCAGCCATCTTGCTGTGGTCCATGCCGCTCATGTCGCCTTGCATGCTGCCATGGTCCATACCCGCCATGCTGCCGTGATCCATACCCATGTCGCCCATGGCGATCAGGGGGCGAGGATCCGTTTCGGGTATTGCAGCGCTCAAGCCCTCTCGTATAGCCAGAGTGCCGCGGGCATAGCCGGTGCGATCCATGGACTGAGCAAAAATGGTGTAAGCCTCTTGCTCGGCGAGCTCGACAATCACGTCGTAGGTCTCGGCAACGGCGATACGGAACTCGTCGACACTGACCGGGCTTACGTACTGGCCGTCGGCGGCCACCACGGTCATCTTCAAGCCGGGGATACGTACGTCGAAGTAGCTCATCGCCGAACCGTTGATAAAGCGCAAACGGAGCTTTTCACCCGGCTTGAAGATACCGGTCCAGTTGCCATTAGGTGCCTGGCCGTTCATCAGGTAGGTGTAGGTATAGGCGCTGACGTCGGCGAGATCGGTGGGGCTCATCTTCATTTCAGCCCACATCTTGCGATCTGCAATTGTTGCCGACCAACCTTGCTCGCTGACGTCGTTGATAAAGTCGCCAACGGTGCGTTTATGAAAGTTGTAGTAGTCCGACTGCTTTTTGAGCTTGGCCAATAACCGGGTTGGGTCTTCATCGGTCCAGTCAGTCAGCATCACCACGTAGTCACGGTCATAGCTGAATGGCTCAGGCTCTTTGGCATCAATCACCAAAGCGCCGTAAACGCCAATCTGCTCCTGCAACCCCGAGTGGCTGTGGTACCAGTAGGTACCGTTTTGATTGACCTTGAACTTGTACTCGTACATGCCATCGGGCGCGATGCCGTGGAAGCTCAAGCCAGGTACACCATCCATGTTGGCGGGCAAAATGATGCCGTGCCAGTGAATCGAGGTGTCTTCGGTCAAGCGGTTTTTCACCCGCAACGTGACGGTGTCACCTTCCTTCCAGCGCAAAATTGGCCCTGGAATAGACCCGTTAATAGCCATCGCGGTCCGGGTTGCGCCGGTTATGTTTACTGGCGTTTCACCAATGAACAAGTCGAAGTCGGTGCCAGTCAATACGTTGGGCTGACCTGGGCTGGTCACCGCCCAAACGGGAGTGCGCCACAAGCCAAGGCCTCCGAGAATGCCGGTGGCGGCCAAGCCTTTAACGAAGGTTCGTCTTGAGGTTTTGCAGTGCATACCGTTATATCCAATCAGTTGGAGGAACCAGGGGTAACCAACCGTGACGTCAGGTTGATTGTTAGTTTCATCCTGGGAGGGGTTTCCCTATCAGCCTTGCCCACTGTCGTGATTTTTCAAATCGTTGCGACAGCGAGCTTGAGAAATTGCCATATCTCAACCGGCTAAGTGATTACATTTCTGTCAGGTTGACCGCGAACTAGCAGTTGGCGTGATCGGCTGTTTTGGCTTTAGTACCAGCTACCGGCGACTCGTTTTTCTGTTGTTGGGCCAGTTGATAGGCTTCCATCGAGACCTTGCTGGCCTGTTCCATGCGCGCAAAAGTACGGTCAGCACCGCCTTCTGCCATTGCCAACGAAGACGCGGCAAGCGCGATAACCACGAACAGGGATTTAATTGATTTCATCTGGACAGTCCTCGATTTAGTTCAGTTAGCCTAGTGACCCTGATTGGGTCGCCATCAGGCATTGAGCTTCAGGCTCGAAGTAACCTTAACCAGAGTGCCCTGTCATAAACCTGAGCTGAACATTACAGTTCTGTCAGGTTGCTACTTCTTTCTTGTGGAGACTCTGCAGGGCTCTGTAGTGTCTGTTCATGCCCGCTAATGAAGCCTGTGCGGATTCGTTTTATGGCATGCCTGGCAGCGATGCCTAAGCTTCTTCGGGTCAGTGGCACTAAATAGTCCTGACCTCCACATAACCCTCAAGAGAGATTGCCACTATGTCGACCACAAATACCGTTGCTACCGGTGCCGCATTGGCACTCGTTGCCGCCAGCCTATTTGCCATCCTGCCTGCACAAGCGGCTCAGGATGCGAAAACTGCCGAAGTAAAATGCTTTGGTGTGAATGGCTGTAAAGGGCAAAAAGATTGCATGACTGCAAAGAACGCCTGCAAAGGCCAGGGAGAATGTAAAGGTCAAGGCTTCAACTTGATGACCCAAGAAAAATGCGATGAGGCCGGCGGTAAAACCAGCGAGTAAGCCCATCCAAGGGAGTGCAAGTCACTCCCTTGACTCGGAGTTCTAATGAGTAAAAGCAACATGCTGGGCTTTGGCTTGGGCTTGCGTAGCGAGTACTACCAGCAGATTTTGGAGCAACGTCCCGCAGTCGACTGGTTCGAGATCATCTCCGAGAACTACATGGTCGGAGGGGGAAAAGCTCTCTACTTCCTCGATGCGATCAAAGAGCAATATCCGCTGGTTATGCACGGGGTTTCCCTGTCGATTGGCGGTCCTCATGAGATCGACGCTGACTACTTGCGGCAATTGAAAAATCTAGCCGACCGAGTTCAGCCCCGCTGGGTTGCTGATCATCTGTGTTGGAGCAGGGGCAGTGCTCACCAGCTGCATGATCTACTTCCACTGCCATTCACCCAAGAGAGCCTGCTGCATGTCGCATCAAGGGTTCGGCTGGTTCAAGATATATTGCAACGACCTCTTGTGCTTGAGAACGTGTCGGCCTACGTGCAGTGGAAAACGTCCTGCATGAGCGAGTCCCAGTTTCTGGCCGAGCTGAGTAGCCTGACGGGCTGCGAGATATTGCTCGATGTGAACAATGTCTACGTCAGTTCACGCAACCAGGGATTCGACCCTTGGCAATTCATCATGGAGCTGCCCCGTGAGCGGATTCGCCAGATCCACCTAGCCGGCCATAGCGACTACGGTCACTATCTTATCGACACCCACGATCAGCCGATTGCCGGTCCGGTTTGGGCCCTGTACGGCGAAGCGTTGAACTACCTGGGTGCTACTGCCACCCTGATTGAGCGAGATGATCATTTCCCGCCTTTTGACGAGCTCTTAGCTGAGTTGTCCAAGGCGCGCTCTATCTCCGCCAACGTTCTAGGGGCTGCCGCACCATGCGTCTGAGTGCTCAGCAGGAAGCGCGGGAGCGTTACCTGGCCACAGGCGATAGCGCGATCCCACCGGGGCTGTTGGAGCAAATCCAAGGTAGCAATACGCTGCCTGCCACAGATGGCCTGATGATTTACCACAACGCTTATCGCGCCAGGCTTCTTGGCGTCATGAGGGAAGACTTTCCAGCGTTACATCGCTGGATGGGTGACGAATCATTCGAACAGCTGGCGTTGGCTTACATCAGTGCGTGGCCGCCAAGACATTTCAGTTTGCGCTGGCTGGGTGAAAAGCTGCCAGAGTTCATCCGTGGTTATGTTGCCGAGCCACAGCGCTCTCCTATGCTGGAACTCGCCACACTTGAGTGGACCTTTACGCTGGCCTTCGACGCACCCGATGCAGTACCGCTGTCGCTGGATGTGATGGGTGGTTTTTCCGCCGATGACTGGGTCAGTCTACGGGCGTGTCTCATCCCCTCAGTTTGTTGGTTGCAGCTACAGCACAACACGGTGGATATGTGGAAGTCCGCCCAGGCAGAAATCGGTATTCCTGATGCTGTTGTTCCGTCTGCCCCCATGAACTGCCTGGTTTGGCGGCATAAGTTGGTGTGTCAGTACCGCACTCTAGAGCCAAGTGAAGCCTCGGCTTTGCGGTTGCTCACCGATGGAGGCTCGTTCGCTTCGATGTGTGAGTACCTGCTAAGTACGCATGGCGAACAGTCACCGTTGCAAGCTGCTATCTGGCTTAAAAGCTGGATCAGCGATGGGCTTCTGGTACGTACATGCCGAATAGGAACTTCGGACACAATTTTTCTGAATTGAGCTGATCGCTACGTTGCAAGGGGTATGGTCAACGACACAGCCAAGTTCATTTCAAGCACGTTGGTGGGTGTACTCTGGACAGCTGTATCGCCAGTGATAGCGTTTACGGTGGCGGCGTTATTGATTTCCACCGGTACTTCCGCTCTGATCCGGTTTCTCGAAAGTGAGCAACGTATTGCAACGAGTTCGCGGCTGGGCCAAGGCCCTGAAACGGCAGGTGATGATGTTGTGGTTTAGTTACCGGCATCCGCAAACGCCATGGTTGCCGAAAGTGGTAGCGATCATCGTAGTCGCTTATGCCCTGAGCCCCATCGATCTAATTCCAGACTTCATTCCGATCCTTGGCTACCTGGACGATGTGATCTTGCTACCTTTGGGTATCTGGATAGTAATCAAGCTGATGCCTGCGGCTGTACTGGAGGAATGCCGGCAGCTGACCCTAGCGTGGGAAAAGACCCAGCAACCGCGTCCGGTAAGTCGAGTCGCAGCAATAGTGATCATTTTGCTCTGGTTGGCACTGTTGGCCGGACTCTGGAAGTTTTACACCCGCTACTGAGTCGGGGTTGCACTCCGACATTTGGGCTCATGAGTGAAACTACTTGATGTGTTGAGTGTGTAAAATCTTGGTGGTTTCCGACTAGTTCGCTGAGCGTTGAGGACATCAACGCCCAGCATTGCTGCGTGTTTTAAATAACTCGTTTGACGCTCAGGTATTCGCCCTTGGTCTTGAGCGTGATGGTCACGTCGCTGTTGCTGCGGTTGCGCCAGAACCAACCGTGGGTGGCGTCGAAGATGGCGGTGAAATCACCTTTTTCGCCTTTAACCTGTTTACCCTTGCTGTAGCTGTGGAATTAGCCATTCGGGCCGTTGTAGGGCTCACCGTGGGTATCGTGGTTGACCGGTACGCCATTTGTCGTCCACTCGTAGCTGATCGTGGCCTTGTCCAGCATTTCCAGCTTGATTTCACTAGCCTCGCCCGGCTTCAGCGTGACAGTCATCTCATCGGACTTCAGGGTTAGCTGAGGCTCTACTGCCGGTTCCGCCACGGCTGCTGCCGCAACTTGTTGTTGAGGTGCCGGCTGAGCAGGCACGGGGGCCTGTACGACTGGTGCCGTCGCTGGCTGAACAGCTGCATCCGTTGCCGCTTCTTCGGCCAGGGTTATTTTCAATTCGCCCATCTGGGTCAGGCCGAGCAAGCGGCCAGCTCCAGTTGGGTCGATGGCGTATTCCGATGGCATAACCACGGTGACCAGCAAGGCAGCGGCAACACTCACGGCGATCACGGTGGAGCGCAGCAGTTGGCGGCTGGTCGGCAATTCGCTGTAGGTTGGAAGCTTGGTATTGAACATGTTGAGAATTCCTTATTAAGACACGATCAGGCCGATGAGCTGGTAACCCATTAAGAGGAAACCGGCGCTCATCATGGCGACGTTGGCGGTGTAGGCATGACGCCAAAAGCTGGCGGTACGACGCCAGTAGCCCATAACAATCAGAATGGCACTCAGGGCCAGCAGCTGGCCAATCTCGACGCCGACGTTGAAGGCGATCAGGTTGGTGATCAGGCCATCTGCCGAGATCTCGTACTCCTGAATCTTGGTCGCCAGACCAAAGCCATGCAGCAAGCCGAATATCAGCGTGGCCGCTTTGGTGTTCGGCTGATGACCGAACCAGCGCTGGAACGCGCCCAGGTTATCCAATGCCTTGTACACCACCGAGAAACCGATGATGGCGTCGATCACGTATGAGCTAATGCTGATTTCCGCCAATACGCCGAGCAGCAGCGTCACCGTGTGGCCCACGGCGAACAGGGTGACGTAGAGCCCTACGTCTTTCAGGCGGTAGAGGAAGAAGATCACACCGAAGAGGAACAGCAGGTGATCGTAGCCGGTGATCATGTGCTTTGCGCCCATGTAGATGAACGGCAGCGCCATCACCCCCGAGCTTTCTTGGATAAAACCCTTGTCGCCCTCGGCAACAGCGTGGTCCAGTGCGTCAGGCATGCCGAGAAACAGCAATGCCGTGAACAGCAGCAACAGTAGTAACGAGCGATTCGGGCGCACGGTCGATGCGTCCATTGCGCTCATAAATAGCGAATGCATGGTTGAGTCCTAAATTGCAGTGGTCTTGGGCCGCACGGCGGCCAGTGTCAGAGCACGAATATGGGACGTGGTGGCCGTTCGATCAGAAAGATCGGGCTGGGGGGGATGGAGTAGCGAAGGGCTTCTATCGGCTGCGCACGATCTGGCTGTGTGGTGATACTCAGCAGCGTGGTCAGGTGCGGTGTTTCATGCAGATGGTCGGCGGTCTGAGGCGAGTGGCAGTGATCCCCGTACGCCGCACAGGCCAGCGCCTCGTCACCATGGGTATGCGAATGATCGGTGTCGCCACCATCCCAAGCCTGCTGGCTCGATCCCATAAACAGCGCAGAGGTATGTCCTGCCCAAGCCATCATGATGGCGAGAGCAAGGGCAAAAATCACCTTGGTGCTGACGGGGTGGCTGAGCATGTCGTGGTTCTTTCGATACCTAAGCGGGCGGCTTATCTGGAGAGGCTGTCGGTTTGACCGTATCCCCCCCAGGGGGATAGCATGCGAGCGTAATTCATTGATGCATGAGACTCAAGGCATGAGCGATCACGAACACGGCCTCCAGCACCAAAGTCATAGCGATATCGTCAAAAGGTTGAAGCGAGCGGAGGGCCATCTGCGCAGCATCGTCACCATGATCGAAGATCATCGGGCCTGCGTCGATATCGCTCAGCAGCTGCATGCTGTTGAAAAAGCCGTCTGCCAGGCCAAGCGTGTGCTTATCCAAGATCACATTGACCACTGCCTGGAGCACACAGTCGAAGCACTCGCAACAGGCGAGCGCACATCTCTTGAAGACTTCAAGCAAATCACCAAGTACCTCTAGGTTCCTCTCATGTCGAGCTTCGCCGAACTGCTACAACAGGGGGCCTCGCAGGCCTGGCTGTACTTTCCCAGCGCTATCCTTCTAGGAGTCTTGCACGGTCTTGAACCGGGGCATTCAAAGACCATGATGGCAGCGTTCATCGTGGCCATTCGTGGTTCAGTGAAGCAAGCGGTGCTCCTGGGATTGGCCGCAACGCTCTCGCACACTGCGGTTGTGTGGGCTGTGGCAATGGCCGGCATGTACCTCGGTCAGAACCTGGACGCCGAAACCACCGAGCCGTATTTCCAGCTAGCCTCTGCCGCGATCATCATTGTCATCGCGGTGTGGATGCTTTGGCGTACCTGGCGGGGCGAGCAGATGTGGCGCTTCGAGGAAGGTGATGAACATCACGATGAAACGCACCGCATTGACACCGGGCACGGTCGTGTCGAGCTGTCGATCTTCGAAGAAAGCGTCCCGCCGCGCTGGCGATTGAGGAACCTGGCTGGCCATGACTGGCCAGCTGCTGAAGTGAGCCTGCTGACGACTCGCCCCGATGGGTTTGCCCAACAGTTTCGCTTTGCGGATCAGGGTGACTACCTAGAGTCACTGGACGAGATTCCCGAGCCTCATGAGTTCACCGCACGCCTGAGCCTGGGCCATGCCGGTCACTCCCACGACTATGACTTGGAGTTCCGCGAGCACAGCCACGGTCATGATAAAGCGCATACCGAGCGGGAGGGGCTGGAGCTGTCGCTAGAGGGCTATCAGGATGCCCATGAGCGCGCCCATGCCAATGACATCCGTACGCGCTTCAGCAACCGTAACGTCACCACTGGCCAGATCATCATGTTCGGCCTTACGGGCGGCCTGATTCCCTGTCCAGCAGCAATCACCGTGCTGCTGCTCTGCCTGCAAGTTAAGGAGGTCGCGCTCGGAGCCGTCTTGGTGCTGTGCTTCAGCATTGGTCTGGCCATTACCCTAGTCACTGTTGGTGCCGCCGCCGCTCTCGGCGCACGCCAAGCGTCCAATCGTTGGCCTTGGTTTGGCACCGTGGCGCGTCGGGCCCCGTACCTGTCCAGCCTGTTGATTATCGGCGTGGGGATTTACGTCGGCGTCCATGGTTGGAACGGCCTGAACGCCTAGCGTGATGTTGGAGTTATCCGGCTATGTCGGCCTGTTCCTCGCCGCCTTCGGTGCCGCCACGCTGCTACCCATGCAGTCGGAAGCGGTGCTGGTCGGATTGCTGCTGACTGACCGTTATACGGTCTGGACACTACTGGCGGTGGCGATAACGGGCAATGTATTGGGCTCCGTACTGAATTGGCTGCTGGGTCGGTCTATCGAACATTACCGGCACAAACGCTGGTTTCCAGTCAGCGAAAGCCGACTAGAAAAGACCCAGCAGGCTTATCACCGCTTCGGTCGTTGGTCGCTGCTGCTCAGCTGGGTGCCGATCATTGGTGATCCACTCACCGTTGTGGCGGGTGTCATGCGCGAACCCTTCTGGAGTTTTCTGTTGATTGTGACGCTGGCCAAGGCCGCCCGCTATCTGCTGCTGGCGGGCGTTACGCTGGGGTGGCTCGGATGAGCCCGCAAGGGCGCGACGCCAACCTGGATCTGATCAAGTGGCTGGCGATGCTGACCATGCTCTTGGATCACGTACGCTACCTCTGGCCACAGGCGGCTGATTGGCTATTCATTATTTGGTGGCTTGCCTTTCCGCTTTTCTGCCTGGGGATTGCAGCCAATGTCGCACGCCCTCGATCTGGGGGGGTGTACACCGATGACAATGTTCGCTATCTGGGCTGGATGGCTGCGTTTTCGGTGATTTCTGAGCTGCCCTATCACCTGCTTTCCAGTGACAGCAGCACGCTCAATGTAATGCCCTCACTGATGCTGGGCCTGCTTATCGTCTGGGGGGCGCATCACCGTGGGCGCGACGGTTTTGTCCTGGCTCTGGCCGGCGTAACCGTGGCTGTGCTGATTCAAGAGCGCCTGATGTATGGGGTTTTCGGCGCTCTGCTGCCGGCAGCATTGCTACTAGCTATTCAGCGTCCCGGCCCTGTGTGGCTATTGCCTGCTGCACTTTGCGTACTAGCCAACAGTCGCAGCCGATGGGTCGCGGAGTGGGAGGTGCAGCCCTATACGCTGCTAATCATGTTTACAGCGTTTGCCGCCCCCTTGCTTGGACTATGGCTGCTGCGTCGGGTGCGTCATTTCAGGGTTTGGCCGGTCAAGCGCTGGGGCTATTGGTTCTACCCCGGCCATCTAGCAGCTCTGCACCTGATCCGCTCGCTCAGTTAGTGATGATGCCTCTCTTCAGAAACCTTCTTGCGCAATGAAGGCCTTTTGCCATACCGTTAAAGCGTGACGTGTGTCACATATAACAAGAGACTGAAAAGGAGTTCCTCATGAAGAAGTTTTCTGCTGTCCTGATTGCTGCTGTTCTCGCTTTAACCTCCGTGGCAGCCCTTGCCCACAGCGGCGGTACGGATTCCAAAGGCTGTCATCGCAACCACAAAACGGGCGATTACCACTGCCATTAAGCATTTGCCAGTAGCGGCTGGCCGCCTTTCATCTGTGGCGGCCAGTTAACTTCCTTATTCGTCAGTCATAGTTTCTGATCCCTAGGATTAACGACTATTCACCAGGCGTGGTTTGTTCGATGTCGTACTGCTAATCGGCGTCTCGGTACGAGTTTCGGCGGTCATGGGGGCCCTGAATTGCTTGAGCCGGAGTGCATTCCCGAGCACGAAGACACTTGAGAAAGCCATCGCCGCAGCCGCAAAGATTGGCGAAAGCAGCGTGCCGTTCACCGGGTAGAGCGCGCCCGCTGCGACCGGAATCAGCACGGCGTTGTAGGCGAAGGCCCAGAACAGGTTCTGCTTGATGTTGCGGATCGTTGCCTGGCTGATCGCGATGGCGTTCGGCACGCCACGCAGGTCACCCGACATCAGTACTACGTCAGCTGCCTCGATCGCCACATCGGTTCCCGTCCCGATGGCCAGCCCAACGTCCGCTTCTGCGAGTGCCGGCGCGTCGTTGATACCGTCGCCCACGAAGGCGACCCGCGCGCCATTGGTCCGGAACTTCTTCAGTGCTGCGACCTTGCCGTCGGGCAAGACCTCGGCAGCGACTTCATCGATGCCGAGCTGCTTGGCGATCGCTGCGGCTGTAGCAGCGTTGTCACCGGTGATCATCGCGACTTTGAGCCCGAGCGCGTGCAGCGCCTTGATCGCCGCGGGCGTCGTTTCCTTGATCGGATCGGCGATCGCGATAACCGCCGCCAAGCGGCCGTCGATCGCGGCATAGAGCGGACTCTTGCCTTGCTCGCCAAGACGCTGGGCGGCTGGCAGGAAACTCGACACATCAAGACCGAGCTGCGTCATGAACCGGTCCGCGCCGACAGCGACGGTCCGACCGGCGACCTTTGCCGACACGCCGAAGCCTGGTGTCGCCTCGAAGCCCTCGATGGGTGCGAGCGCGAAATTCGCCTGCTTTGCGGCTGCGACAATCGCTTCTGCGATTGGATGCTCGGAGCGGGTTTCGACCGCAGCAACGAGAGTCAAGACCTCGTTGTATTCGAAGCCCTCGGCAGGGACGAGGTCAGTCAGTTCGGGGCGTCCTTTAGTCAGTGTGCCGGTCTTATCGAGAGCGATCACGCTCACATCGCGCAGCGCCTGCAAGGCTTCGCCCTTGCGGAAGAGAATGCCGAATTCGGCCGCGCGGCCAGTACCGACCATGATCGAGGTCGGCGTGGCCAGCCCCATGGCGCAAGGGCAGGCGATGATGAGAACCGCGACCGCATTCACGAGCGCGAAAGTCAGCGCCGGGTCTGGGCCGAAAATCAACCAGACCAGGAAGGTCAGCGCGGCCGCCGCCATCACCGCCGGGACGAACCACATAGTCACTTTGTCGACCAGCGCCTGTATCGGCAACTTGGAGCCCTGCGCTTCTTCGACGAGGCGGATGATCTGCGCGAGCATCGTGTTCGCGCCGACCTTGGTTACGCGGAAACTGAAAGCGCCCGTCTTGTTGATCGTACCGCCGACGACCTCGGCTCCCGCTCCCTTCGACACGGGCACCGGCTCGCCGGTGATCATGCTCTCGTCAACATAAGAGGTTCCGTCGACGACCTCGCCGTCGACCGGAACCTTCTCGCCCGGACGAACGAGCACGACGTCACCTGTCGTTACCTGATCGAGCGCAATTTCGATCGTCTCGCCGTTGCGCTCGACACGCGCGGTCTTGGCCTGCAGCCCGACGAGCCGCTTGATCGCCTGCGACGTTCGCCCCTTGGCGCGCGCCTCCAGCGTGCGCCCGAGCAGGATCAAGGTCACGATGACCACGGCAGCTTCGAAATAGACGTTGGCTGTACCTTGCGGGAGCACTTTGGGGATAAAGGTCGCGACCACCGAATAGCCGTAAGCAGCCGCAGTGCCGAGCGAGACCAGCGAGTTCATGTCGGGAGCAATGCGCAGCAACGCCGGTACGCCCTTGCGGAAGAAGCGCAGGCCCGGGCCGAACAGGACCAGGGTGGCAAGCGCGAACTGTATATACCAGCTCGTCTGCTGGCCCAGGACCCCCATCACCCAATGGTGCATGGCGGGAATGAGGTGAGAGCCCATCTCAAGGATGAAGACTGGCAGGGTGAGGATGGATGCAACAAGCAAAGCGCGCCGCAGCGCCCTCGCCTCGCTCTCACGACGCTCGGCGTCCTGATCGCCCGCAGTCGGCGTTTCGGCAGACACGCGGCGGGACTTGTAACCCGACTGTTCGACCGCCGCTTCAAGGTCGGCGATGGAGGCGACAACGGCAAGGTGGCGCACCCGCGCGGTCTCGGTCGCCAGGTTGACAGTGGCTTTAAGAACACCAGGGACTTTTGCGAGCGCCTTCTCAACCCGGCCCACACATGATGCGCAGGTCATGTCCTCGATCGCGAGCTCGGTGGTCTCTTCGCGAACGGTGTAGCCGGCGCTCTCGATGGCGCGCACAGCGGCCTGCGAGTCGGCCAAGCCCGTGAAAGTGATGTCGGCGCGCTCGGTGGCCAGATTGGGCGAGGCCATCTGCACGCCGGTGACCTCTTTCAGCGCGCGTTCGACGCGGCCAACACACGAGGCACACGTCATGCCTTCGATAGGCAGACTCAGGCGAGTGACTGAGGGCATGGATGGATTGACGTCTTGTTGGGCAACGGAAGCCATTGAAATATCCCTTGAATGTTTCTGTTGAGGAGAAGTTTCAAGCTTCCCCGTGTGGGAAGGTCAAGGCCTGTGGGCGATTTAATTCACGGCGCGTCAGTTCGAACTGCCGTCGACACTGCCGCAGCCCGTATCTGCTTCTGGGCAGAGCCCGCACGCTAAGAACTTTTGGGTGACAGCTGCTTGGTCCACGCCTGTTCCGCATGCGCGCGCAGTTGTGCCGCTTTAGCTGTCGCGCAGTCGTGACGTTCAGCGCAGCCTAGAAAGAGCCGGTTAGCCCAATCCTGGCGACAAAAGACGAACGGTCATTGCTCAAATGTCAGAAGTGTAATCAAATATCTGACATTGATATGAGCCGAGCTTTCATATGCGATCGATCCCGCAAGCGATCTTGGAACGCAGCCAATCCCTAAGCGAAGGTGGGGTTCTTGCGCCCAAGGAGTTTCTTCATCTTGGAAGTCGTGCGGCGGTTGATCAGGCGTTTTGTCGCTTGGCTAAAGCCGGGCAACTGATGCGAATAGCGCGCGGTATTTACGTCGCGCCGGTGCGTGAAAAAGACCAGACCAGGGCACCGTCGGCAGAGTCATTGGCGAAATCAATCGCCGCTCAGGGTAAGCAGTGCATCTCGCTCGATGGCGCACAGGCCGCGAGATCAATGGGGTTGACGCTAGCTGCTTCTACTAAAGAGGTGTACCTGACCACAGGGCGCAGTAAGCGGTTGGTAGTCGGCTCCCGGACAATTTACTTCCAGCACGCTCCCTACTGGCTGTTCTCATTGGGGGCGACGCCAGCCGGGGATGCGCTCAGGGCGATGGCCTGGGTGGGTAAAGATCAGGCTGAAAATTCGGCCCAGAAACTTCGTCGACACTTAGCGGAAGTGGAGTGGGAAAGCCTGGGTTCGGTCCGTGCGAGCCTTCCCAGCTGGATGGCCACCGCCCTTGGCAGGGCCGCGATGTTAAATGAATTGCGTTGAACTCAGGCCAGACACTGATTGCTTGTGCGAATAAAAGTTGACGTATTCAAGGCCAGAAGCGGGTCTTAACGATTAGACTAACCCCTACGCAAAGGTAGAAACCATGGCTAGCGGCGAACAACTGAAAGCGCTTCTGCGCTCGCATATCAAGGGAGATGACACGCATTTCCTTGCCGTTGCTATGCAGATGGCGGCCCATGAGGCTAAGCAGGGTCACGGGAAGCTTGCAGAAGATTTGCGGGCTCTAATTGATTCGGCCAAGAAAAATCGTCTGCCTTCCGGTCAGCCGGTGCCCATCGGGCAGCCTCGCGGCGAGCTGAGTAACCTGCTGTCAGTAGCTCTTCCAAAGACCCGCTTTTCGGAAATGATTCTGGACGAGGCCACTCATGCCCGTCTTGGAAGAATCATCAATGAGCAGCGCAACTTCGAGAAGATTCGCGCACACGGCCTCTCCCCTCGCCGCAAGCTGCTTTTGGTTGGGCCACCTGGTACCGGCAAGACCATGACCGC
Source organism: Pseudomonas sp. S9 (assembly GCF_000222125.1). Taxonomy (NCBI): domain Bacteria; kingdom Pseudomonadati; phylum Pseudomonadota; class Gammaproteobacteria; order Pseudomonadales; family Pseudomonadaceae; genus Pseudomonas; species Pseudomonas sp. S9. The sequence continues at coordinate 43,769 of NZ_AFFX01000016.1, forward strand.
CTCGGCGCTTGCCGGCGAGCTCGGGATTCCGCTCTACATCGTCCGCCTTGATAGCCTCATCACCAAGTACATGGGTGAGACCGCAGCCAAGCTGCGTCAGATTTTTGATGCCATTCGCGATACTCGCGGCATTTATTTTTTCGACGAATTCGATGCCATCGGTTCCCAGCGTGGTCTTGCCAACGACGTGGGCGAAATCCGTCGCGTCCTGAACAGCTTTCTGCAGATGATCGAGCAGGACCAATCCAATAGCCTGATCATCGCTGCCACCAATCACCCTGAAATTCTTGACTACGCCTTGTTCCGACGCTTCGATGATGTTATCGAATACGGACTGCCCAATCAGGAACAGACCAAGGCTGTGCTCAAGAATCGACTAGCGAACTTTTCCAAGTCGATTCGCAGCTGGGACAAACTCTGCAAGGTCGCAGAGGGGCTCAGCCATGCAGAACTTGCGAGGGCGGCAGACGACGCGATCAAGGACACGATCATTCATGACCGTACCGAGATGGCGGTCAAAGACGTGGAAAGGCACCTTGAAGAACGGAAGACTTTCCACGGGAGACGGCACTCCTAACGTAGTAGAGCATTTAGATGACGGAATCGATCAACGGACAACGGCCTCACTTTCATCTTCAGGGACAGGGACTACCCGAACGGTTCCGATCCACAGCATCAGCAACACGAGACCCTCGCTACCCCACGCCAAACCGAGGGGCTCATGGCGGAAAACTACTCGCTCAACTCCAACATGTCAGCGGTCAGATGGCCTCTGCAGTGCAGCTGCAGCGCGAAGCATCTGAAAGGCAAATGCGACAAGGAGACAGGTCTGAAGGTGGGTACGGCCTGCAAATCGAATTCCGCAGCGAGCCTGGTTACGCGCTTGCATTCGAAGGCCTTGCCCGAGGCGCTCAGCGCATTGAGCTCATGAACCTGCGTCATGACCCCGCCACGAATACTGACTTCGCCACGGTATTCGTTCCAGATGGTCAGCTCAAAGCCTTTGAGAACCTCGTCAGGCAATACCTGGAGGTGGAGACCTCCAAGGGGAGTCCGCGCAACGCTCCGCTCCTGAATCCAATCCAAGAAATCCGAGTCGCAGCTTTCAACGCCCTGTGGACTGATGATCCCGCAGTGTTGCCGCCAGATGAAAACGAAACCATTTGGTGGGAATTCTGGTTGCCTATCAGGGAAGGCCGTGAAGCAGTGCTAAATCGCTTTAAGTCGGTTGCCGAAGCATGTGGCTTTCATACATCCGAAAAAGAGCTGAAGTTTCCTGAGCGGACAGTGCTCAACGTTTATGCCTCGCGAGCAGCCATCACTCGGTCACTCTTGCTGCTCAATGAAGTCGCCGAGATTCGTAGAGCCAAGGACACCGCCGAATTTTTTGATGCCCTTGCGCCGCTAGAACAAAGAGAATGGGTAGAGAACCTGCTTGAGCGAACCACCCCCGCAGGGGGCGGCAGTATCCGCGTCTGCCTTCTAGATACCGGAGTCAATCGGGGCCACCCACTCTTAACTCAGCACATTGACGCGAATGACCTCTACACCGTCAACCACAACTGGGGTCTTGCGGATACTACGGGTCATGGCACACAGCTCGCAGGAATCGCCCTTTATGGTGATCTGTTTGACCCTCTCAACGGACAGAACCCGATTTCGATCGAGCATCGCCTTGAGTCGGTGAAATTGCTCCCCGCAGCCCAGGGAAATCAAAAGGAGCCCTACGGCGCTTTGATGATCGACGCCGTAACCCAGGCGGATACCGCCAAGCCGGAAGTGCGCAGGGTCTACAGCATGGCGATCACCAGCCTCGACGACCGAGATCGCGGCCGCCCCTCCGCATGGTCAGCTGCAGTTGATGAGCTCGCATCCGACGTGTTGGGAGAGAGAGCTAACCCTCGGCTTATCGTCGTGTCCGCCGGCAATGCGGACAAGAACCAGGCCACCCACTACCCGCATAACACCACCACCGACGGAATCCATGATCCGGCCCAGGCCTGGAATGCACTGTGCGTAGGCGCTTACACCCAGAAGGTCACTATCGACCCTCCCAACCCTGGATTGCGCCCGATCGCTGCCGCAGGCAGCCTCAGCCCATACAGCACGACTTCGGGGACCTGGAGCAACTCGGCTTGGCCCTTGAAACCCGATGTAGTGTTTGAAGGAGGTAACCTGGCCACAGACGGGCAACAAGCATACACCGAGCCCTGTCTTTCCCTGGTAACCACGGCACACGAACCAGAACAACGGCTTTTGACGACGACCAGCGCCACCAGCGCAGCATCCGCGCTAGCAGCTCGCATGGCAGCACAAGTATCGACGAACTACCCACAGTTCTGGCCCGAGACTGTACGAGCTTTAATCGTGCACTCAGCTGAGTGGCCTGATCGCATGCGGCAGGACTTCCTTGCTGCCGGTACCAAGGCCGGCTACGAAAATCTGGTCAAGCACTGCGGCTTTGGCGTGCCAGACCTAAATCGTGCCCTGTGGAGTGCTGGCGACTCCTTGACCATGATTGTCGAGGACCATCTCAGGCCGTTCATGAGGCAGGGCACCAAGCCCCCCACCGCGCGGGATATGCATCTTCATCTGCTTCCCTGGCCGCAGGAGGAACTGCTCAACTTAGGCAACATCGATGTGGAAATGCGAGTGACACTTTCCTACTTCGTAGAGCCAAACCCCGGTATAGCCGAACGCGGTATCAAGGGGCGTTATCGCTACGAGTCGCATGGCCTACGCTTCGATGTCAGCCGCCCAAACGAAGACCGTGACCAGTTCCGCCAGCGTATCAACAAGCGTGCACGGGATGAGGAAGAAGGTGGCTACCAGGGCGGCGGCTCAGATCCGAACTGGCTGCTCGGTACCCAGACACGGCATCGAGGCTCACTCCACTCGGATATCTGGCGAGGTACTGCAGCCGAACTGGCAGGACGGGGAATGCTTGGTATCTATCCCGCACTGGGGTGGTGGAAAACGCTTGTTAAGCAGCAGCGATATGACGACACCGTGAGGTACAGTCTGGTGGTGTCGATCAGGACTCCGCAAACGGAAGTTGACCTCTACGCGGCAGTGGAATCTCTGATCGAAGCACAGGCAGCGGTCCTGGTCTGAGATCAAGGGTTTCAAATGAGGCCATGGCCCTGAAGCCATGACCTCATCGCTCGCAAAAGCTCGGATTGAGGGTGTCAAAAGGAGTCGATCACAACCCAGTCGACTCTTACGGGCTGACCTGCGCGGTATAGCCCAGATCCTGAATCACCTTGCGGATAGATTCCGCGGGTTCTTGGCTGTCTACCGATACCTTACCGGCAGCACGGTCAATCTCCACTTTTGCGGTTTCATCTACCGCCTGAATTGCCTTTGTGATCTTGCTTACGCAACTGCCACAACCCATTCCTGATACCTGTAAAACGAACATAAATCACCTTGTTAGTTAGGCGGCAAAGATGCCGTAACCTGAGCATCGACCTTGACACGTTGGTAAGGTCAAGCCTGTTGTTTAGCGCCAGTAGATGTTCTTTCGGAGTTGATTGAATTCCGGTGCCTGCCAGCTGGCGTTAGATACATGCTCATTTCAGTCGATGCGGGTTTTCCGCAGTCTCAATGCGTTGAATACAACCGATGCTGAACTGATGCTCATAGCCAATGCCGCAATCATGGGCGACAGCAAGTGGCCAGTCAGGGGATAAAGCACCCCTGCTGCGAGTGGAATTCCCATGGCGTTATAGATGAAGGCAAAGGCTAGGTTCTGCCGCATGTTCTTTACCGTGGCCACGGACAATGTTCTTGCCCGTAAGATGCCCATCAGATCACCTTTGACCAGGGTCACCTGAGCACTGTTCATCGCCACATCTGTACCGGTTCCCATCGCAATACCCACATCGGCACGAGCCAGCGCGGGGGCGTCGTTGATACCATCGCCAGCCATGGCTACTCGGCGGCCACAGCTCTGCAGATCGGCAACCAACTTTTCCTTGTCCTGAGGTTTAACCTCGCCATGGACTTCTTCGATACCCAACTCCCTGGCAACAGCCCTTGCGGTTGTAAGCCCATCGCCAGTGGCCATGATGACTTTCACATCGAGCTCTTGAAGCCTGGTGACTGCTTGTTTGGAGGTCGGCTTGATCGGATCGGAGACAGCCAGAAGTCCTGCCAGGACACCATCCACCGCTAAGTAGACAATGCTGATGCCCTCCAGGCGGAGCTGCTCTGCACGGTTGCTCAGAGGGGTGGCATCTACTCCGGCGTCTTCCATCAACGCTGTATTACCCAATTGCAGCTGCCGACCTTCTACTTGGCCGCGCACACCGATGCCTGAGCCCGACTCGAAAGAGTCCGGCTTGGCCAACTCAATGCCCTGAGCGCGGGCGTAATCAACGATTGCATGGGCCAGCGGATGCTCACTGCCTTGATCAAGGCTTGCAGCCAATCGCAGCACCTCGTTCGGTTCGAACGGGCCGACACCTTCTGCGCTATGGAATACAGGCCGTCCCTCGGTCAGCGTGCCGGTCTTGTCGACGATCAGCGTATCGATCTTGCACAGGTTCTCTATGGCACTGGCATCGCGGAACAAGACGCCACTGGTGGCAGCCTTGCCGGTCGATACCATCACCGACATGGGGGTCGCCAGGCCCAGTGCACAGGGGCAGGCAATGATCAGTACTGCAACCGCGTTGATCAGGCCGAATACCCAGCCCGACTCCGGACCGAACAAGCCCCAGCCGAAGAACGTGAGGATCGCGGTAGCGATCACGCCAAGCACGAAGTAACCCGCTACCGCATCGGCCATACGCTGCATGGGTGCCTTGGAGCGCTGTGCTCTGGCGACCATTTGCACGATCTGGGACAACATGGTGTCGGCCCCTACCTTTTGCGCCTGCATGACCAGACTACCGTGGGTATTCATGGTTGCGCCGATCAGGGTATCGCCAACGCGCTTGGTCACCGGAAGCGGCTCGCCGGTCAGCATGGCCTCGTCAACGGCGCTTTCGCCTTCGAGAACGCTGCCGTCCACTGGGACTTTCTCGCCGGGGCGTACTCGCAGATGGTCGCCTAGGTGCACATGGGTCAACGGAATATCTTCTTCCTGGCCGTCAGGCTTGATGCGCCGCGCGGCTTTGGGAGCCAGACCCAATAGCGATTTGATAGCGGCTGAGGGTTGTGAGCGAGCCTTGAGTTCGAGCATCTGGCCCAATAATGTCAGGGAAATGATTACTGCCGCAGCTTCGAAGTAGACACCAATGCGCCCGTCTTGGAAGAAGGCTTGAGGGAATAGCTGTGGGGCCAGGGTCGCGGCAACGCTGTAGAGGTAGGCTGCCGAGGTACCCAGGCCAATGAGTGTCCACATATTTGGGCTGCGATGGCGGATCGAGTCGATGCCACGGGCAAAGAATACCCAGCCGCCCCAGAGGGTCACAGGCGTCGCCAAGGCAAGCTCAACCCAGTTCTGTGTTGCACCATGAAACAGCGTTAATGAGTGGCCGGCCATCGCCAAGACTGTCACGATGATCGTGAGAGGGAGCGTCCACCAGAAGCGCCGGGAGAAATCCTTGAGTTCTGAATTCTCCTCTTCCTCTAATTCCGGGATCACTGCCTCCAGGGTCATGCCGCAGATGGGGCAATTGCCAGGTTGTGGCTGACGTATTTCCGGATGCATCGGGCAGGTGTACTCCGCAGACCCAGAGGCTCTATGTGCGGTAAGCGGTGTTTCATGATGTATATGCTCATCATGCTGGGGACGGTTCACGTAGCGGGTAGGGTCTGCGCGAAACTTCTCCTGGCATTTCGCGCTGCAGAAGCGGTATGTCTGACCTTCGTGGCTGTCATTGAATGGGCTGTCTGGTTTGATGGCCATGCCGCACACCGGATCATGCTGACTCCCGTGTTGGTCTTCATGATGCTTGGAGTGCTGATGGTCGAGATGGTCCGGATTGGTGTGCATAAGGTTCACTTCCTGTTGTCATCCTTGGGGGTATCAGCATCACCTCGATGGGAGTGATCACCGTGGTTGTGACCGAATATGTGCATCAGCGGGCACAGCAACAGAATCAAATAAAGCAATACTTGAGGGAGGTGGTCAACGTGCTCGCGGGCCACATAAAACACGCCGATGACTGCCAACATAATTATCGCAATGCCAGTTTTTTCTTTCCAGAAAAACAGTTTTGAGTCTGAGTAGTGGGTG
>NZ_AFFX01000015.1:0-60273 GCF_000222125.1 Pseudomonas sp. S9
GAAGAATACGAGCAACTCGCCGCACTGATGGCCAAGCAAGGCGCGCAGTAATTCATCTAGAACCCTTGGCGCGACTTGCCTCAAGGGCTCGCTAAACATTCAACGCGCCGTGGCGTGCTGCGGCCTGTTACCAGGAGGCTCTTGTGGCTGAGACAAAACGCTTTGAAAACTTCATCGGCGGCGAGTGGGTGGCTGGCGCTACTTATTCGGTGAACCGTAACCCCTCTGATCTGAGTGATGTGATCGGCGAATTCGCTCAGGCTGACGCCGCTCAGGTCGAGCAGGCAATTGCTGCTGCACGTGCTGCGTTTCCTGCCTGGTCGACCTCTGGAATCCAGGCGCGCAGTGACTCGCTGGATAAAGTAGGCAGCGAAATTCTTGCCCGCCGCGCAGAACTTGGCGAATTGCTGGCCCGTGAAGAAGGCAAGACATTGCCTGAAGCCATTGGCGAGGTGACTCGCGCTGGCAACATCTTCAAGTACTTCGCTGGCGAATGCTTGCGCCAGTCCGGTGAAGTACTGGACTCGGTGCGCCCAGGCGTGTCGGTCGAGGTGACCCGTGAAGGGCTGGGCGTGGTTGGCTTGATCACTCCTTGGAACTTCCCCATCGCAATCCCGGCCTGGAAAATCGCTCCGGCCCTGGCCTACGGCAACTGCGTCGTGATCAAGCCAGCTGACCTGGTGCCGGGCTGCGCCTGGGCAATCGCCGAAATCATTTCCCGTGCGGGCTTCCCGGCGGGCGTGTTCAATCTGGTGATGGGCAGCGGCCGTGTGGTCGGGGATGTGATAGCCAACAGCCCGAAAGTGGATGGCATCAGCTTTACCGGTTCCGTGGGTGTTGGTCGCAGCATCGCCGCAGCCTGTGTTGCGCGTCAGGCCAAGGTGCAGTTGGAGATGGGCGGCAAGAACCCGCAAATCATCCTCGACGACGCCGACCTGAATGTTGCAGTTGAACTGGCGGTACAGAGCGCATTCTACTCAACGGGCCAGCGCTGCACGGCCTCAAGCCGCTTGATTGTGACGGCGGGCATCTACGATAAGTTTATCGAAGCCATGGCCGCACGCATGAAGTCGATCAAGGTCGGCAACGCCCTGGAAAAAGGCGTGGATATTGGCCCGGTGGTCTCTGAGTCGCAGCTCAATCAAGACTTGAGCTACATCGAGATTGGCAAGGCTGAAGGTGCGCGCCTGGTCTGTGGTGGCGAGCGCGTCTCTTGCGAAAAAGAGGGCTACTACCTGGCGCCAACCCTGTTTGCCGACTCCACGGCTGACATGCGTATCAGCCGCGAAGAGATCTTTGGCCCGGTTGCCAACGTGATTCGCGTGGCTGACTACGAGGAAGCGCTGGCGATGGCCAATGACACCGAGTTTGGCCTGTCGGCAGGTATTTGCACCACGTCGCTGAAGTACGCCAATCACTTCAAGCGCCACGCTCAGGCGGGCATGGTCATGGTCAACCTGCCAACTGCCGGTGTTGATTACCACGTACCATTTGGTGGTCGTAAAGGCTCTTCCTATGGCTCGCGGGAGCAAGGTCGTTACGCCCAGGAGTTCTACACCACCGTCAAGACAACCTATATCGGCTGATACTTGAAAGATGTACGGCACCTCCTCGCAGGCGGGGAGGTGTCGTCGAGTGATGCAGCAGCATATGCAAGCCCTTCATAAGAATAATTTGGGTAAACAGCTATGAACACATCAAGCAATGGCCAGGCCTTCGCCGGCGCGCCAATGATTACCGAATTGACTGTCGTGCCAGTTGCTGGCCAAGACAGCATGTTGATGAACCTGTCTGGGGCCCACGGCCCGTATTTCACCCGCAACATCCTTATTCTCAAAGACAACGCCGGTCATATTGGCGTTGGCGAAGTACCGGGCGGCGAGTCTATCCGCCAGACCCTCGAAGACGCGCGCACCCTGCTGGTTGGCCAATCGATTGGTGATTACAACGGCATTCTCAATCGCGTGCGCAAGACCTTTGCCGATCGCGACTCGGGCGGCCGTGGCTTGCAGACTTTCGACCTGCGCATCACCATCCATGCCGTCACTGCGCTTGAAGCCGCTTTGCTCGATCTGCTTGGCCAGCACCTTGGCGTGCCTGTTGCCGCCTTGCTCGGTGAAGGCCAGCAGCGCGATGCCGTGGAAATGCTCGGCTACCTGTTCTACGTCGGCGACAAACAGCAGACCGACCTGGAATACCGCGATGAGTCCAATGCCGACGATGCCTGGTTCCGGGTACGTAACCAATGCGCAATGACTCCCGAAACCGTGGTGCGCCAGGCCGAGGCTGCCTACCAGCGCTACGGCTTCAAGGACTTCAAACTCAAGGGTGGCGTGTTGCAGGGCGCAGCCGAAGTCGAGGCCATTCGCGCCTTGGCCGAACGCTTCCCGGATGCCCGCGTGACCCTCGATCCAAACGGCGCCTGGTCGCTGAACGAAGCGGTGTCACTGTGCCGTGATCTGCACGGTGTACTGGCTTACGCGGAAGACCCATGTGGCGCAGAAAATGGCTATTCCGGCCGTGAAGTCATGGCCGAATTCCGCCGCGCCACTGGCCTGCCAACAGCCACCAACATGATCGCCACCGACTGGCGCCAGATGGGCCACACCATCTCCCTGCAGTCGGTGGATATCCCGCTGGCCGACCCGCATTTCTGGACCATGGCCGGTTCCGTTCGTGTCGCCCAGATGTGCAACGAGTGGGGCCTGACCTGGGGCTCGCATTCCAATAATCACTTCGACATCTCGCTGGCCATGTTCACCCATGTGGCTGCCGCCGCGCCGGGCAAAGTCACGGCCATCGATACCCATTGGATTTGGCAGGATGGTCAACACCTGACCCGCAACCCGCTGAAAATCGAAGGCGGCCTGGTGCAGGTTTCCAAGGCGCCTGGCATGGGTGTTGAGCTGGATTGGGATGCGCTGGCCAAGGCTCACGAGCTGTACAAGGCCAAGGGCTTGGGCTCGCGTGATGATGCGATTGCCATGCAGTTCTTGATTCCGAACTGGAAGTTCGACAACAAGAAGCCTTGCATGGTGCGCTAAACCGCGTGCAACTCACGTCAGTTCAACACTGGCGTGATCCTCAATCTTTGTTGAGTCAGCCAGATGTCCGCAGTCAAACAAGGGCGGGTGCGCTACAGCGTCCTGCTTATGCTGTTTCTCGCCACCACGGTGACCTTTGCCGATCGTTCAAGCCTGTCGATCGCCGGTTCCGCGATGCAGGCTGAGTTGGGTATTGATGCGCTGACACTTGGCTACATCTTCTCGGCATTCGGTTGGGCTTACGTTATCGGCCAGATTCCAGGTGGCTGGCTGCTTGATCGCTTCGGCGCCAAGCGCGTCTATGGGATCACTTTATTTTGTTGGTCAGTCTTTACCCTGCTGCAAGGCCTTGCTGGCGTGTTGCCGCTGGCTTGGGCAGTGGTGACTTTATTTCTTTTGCGCATGGCGGTTGGTTTTGCCGGTGCGCCTTGTTTTCCCGGAAACGCACGCATTATTGCAGCCTGGTTTCCCACTGCTGAACGCGGCACTGCCACTGCTATTTCAAGTTCGGCGCAGTACGCCGCGACGGCTGTTTTTGCGCCGCTGATGGGCTGGGTGGTGCAGGCGATGGGTTGGCAGCATGTGTTCGTGGTGCTGGGCAGCCTTGGCCTGGTGTTGTGCCTGGTGTGGCTGAGTGTCATGTTCGGCCCCCGTGAGCATCCGCGGATTGGCGAGGCGGAGTTCCGTCATATCGAGAAGGGTGGCGCCTTGCTTGATCTTGCCCCGCGTCCAGCTGGTGCTGCCGGCTTGCAAGGGCGCTACCTCAAGTTATTGCTGACCCAGCGGACCTTGATCGGGGTGTATTTTGGTCAGTATTGCAATAACGCGATCACCTATTTCTTTCTGACCTGGTTCCCGGTGTATCTGGTGCAAGCCCGTGGCATGACCATTCTTACCGCTGGCTTTGTTACTTCATTACCGGCCATAAGTGGCTTTGTTGGTGGCGTGCTGGGCGGGTTGTTCTCCGATGGTCTGCTGCGCCGGGGCTACTCATTGACCCTGGCGCGTAAATTGCCGATTGTCAGCGGTATGTTGCTGTCGAGTTGCATCGTTCTATGCCTCTACGCACAAAGCGATGCCGCCGTTGTCGCGCTGATGGCTTTGGCGTTTTTCGGCAAGGGCTTTGGCTCGCTGGGCTGGACGCTGGTGGCAGATACCTCGCCCCGGCAGATCATTGGTTTGTCCGGCGGCCTGTTTAATACCTTCGGCAATCTCGCGGCGATCACCACACCAATTGTGGTTGGCTACCTGGTCAGTCGCACCGGCTCATTTGATTCCGCGCTGATTTATGTCGGCGCAAACGCTTTGCTGGCGGTGATCAGTTATTTGTTCATCGTTGGTCGTATTCACAGGATCGAGTTGGGCGAAGAGACTGGACCAGGCGCCAATAGCGCTTTGCTTGGCCCCGCCACTTCTAACTCCGCATCCTGATCCTTATGTCACAGGAGAGCATGTCCATGCAGTTGATTCCCCATCAGGATTCGCCGCGCTACATCCGTCTGCACCCGGCCGATAACGTCGGCGTGGTGGTCAACGAGCAAGGTGTGGCAGCGGGCGGTTGCTTTGACGACGGCCTGGAAGCGGGTGAAGGTATTCCGCAAAGCCATAAGGTCGCACTGCAAGATATTGCCCTCGACGGCGAAGTGGTGCGTTATGGCGAGGTGATCGGCTACGCCCTGGAACCCATTGCCGCCGGGCGCTGGGTGACCGAAGCGCAATTGCGCATGCCCGAGCCGCCTGCCTTGGATAACTTGCCGAAAGCGACGATTCCGGCTGCCAGGGTTGAGCCGTTGGAAGGTTACAGCTTCGAAGGTTTCCGCAACCCGGACGGCACGGTTGGCACGCGCAATATTCTCGGTGTGACCACCACTGTGCAGTGCGTGGTTGGCGTGCTTGACCATTGTGTCGAGCGGGTGCGCAAAGAGCTGCTGCCCAACTATCCCTATGTCGATGATGTGGTCGCGCTGTCGCACAGCTATGGCTGCGGCGTGGCGATCAATGCGCCCGATGCCGTGGTGCCGATTCGCACGCTGTACAACATCAGTCGCAACCCTAACCTGGGCGGTCAGGCGCTGGTTATCAGCCTCGGTTGCGAGAAGCTGCAGGCCAGCCAGTTGATGGATGGCGATGCGCTGACCAATGGCATGGACGAAGAGGACTGGCTGTTCCGCCTGCAGGATTCGGGCACCGGTTTCAGCGGCATGATCGAACAGATCATGCAGATGATCGATGCGCGCCTGCAGGTGCTGAACCAGCGTCGCCGTGAAACCGTACCGGCCAGTGAGCTGTCGGTCGGCATGCAATGTGGTGGCAGCGATGCATTCTCGGGCATCACCGCCAACCCGGCGCTGGGCGTCGCCGCTGACTTGCTGGTTCGTGCCGGGGCGACCGTGATGTTCTCGGAAAATACCGAGGTGCGCGATGGCATCCATTTGCTGACCCCGCGTGCGGCGTCGGTCGAAGTGGCTGATGCCCTAATCCGTGAAATGGATTGGTACGACAAGTACCTGCAACGCGGCATGGCCGATCGCAGCGCCAACACCACGCCGGGCAACAAGAAAGGCGGGCTCAACAATATCGTCGAGAAAGCCATGGGCTCGATCGCCAAATCCGGCTCCAGCACCATTGCCGGTGTGGTTTCGCCGGGTGAGAGGATTCGCGGCAAAGGCTTGTGGTTCTGCGCGACACCCGCCAGTGACTTTATCTGCGGCACCTTGCAAATAGCCGCGGGCATGAACCTGCATATCTTTACCACCGGGCGCGGCACGCCCTATGGCTTGTCCATGGTGCCGGTAATCAAGGTGGCGACGCGCACTCAGCTTGCTGAGCGCTGGCCGGACCTGATTGACGTGGATGCCGGGCAAATCACCTCCGGGCGCATGACGCTTGAGGAAATGGGCTGGGCGATTTTCCAGCTGTATCTGGATGTCGCCAGCGGCAAGTCGCAGACCTGGGCTGAACGTCATCGGCTGCATAACGATCTGGTTTTTTTCAATCCGGCCCCGGTGACCTGAGTTTGGTTTCGCCGGGCCTGTTGTCGCGCGATACGGCTTGTCTTGCTGCGCGTTGAATATGGCAAGACGCGTTCCCAACCAACCCATTGTGGAGATTACCGTGCTGCACGAAAAACTGATTCGCGACATTGAGCAGGTGGTCGGCCCGGCCGGGCTTATAACCGACGCCGAGCGCATGCAGAGCTACCTCAGTGACTGGCGCAATGCATACAGCGGCAAGGCGGCGATGGTGGTGCGCCCGGCGAGCACCGAAGAGGTCGCGGCGGTCGTGCGCTTGTGCCATCAGGCGGCTGTGGCGGTTGTCCCCCAAGGCGGCAATACCGGCTTGTGCGGCGGTTCGATCCCTGACCAGAGTGGCGCCCAAGTGGTGTTGTCGCTGACCCGGATGAACGCGATCCGGGCGGTCGATACCGGCAATGAAACCATCACGGTCGAGGCCGGAGTCATTTTGCAGAACCTGCAAGAGGCCGCTGCTGAAGTCGGACGCTTGTTCCCGCTGTCACTGGGTGCCGAAGGCAGCTGTACGGTAGGCGGCAACCTGGCGACCAATGCTGGCGGCACCGCTGTTTTGCGTTATGGCAACATGCGTGACCTGACCCTCGGGCTTGAGGTGGTATTGCCCGACGGGCAGATCTGGAATGGCTTTTGTGGCTTTCGCAAGGGCAAAAACGGCTAAGACCACAAACAACTGTTCATCGGCGCCGAAGGCACCCTCGGCATCATCACTGCGGCGGTGCTCAAGCTCTATCCGGCGCCATGCAGCACCACTACGGCCTGGGTGGCGCTGCCAAGCACGGAGGCGGCCATCGAGCTGATCGCCCTGATGCGCGGCCAGTGCGGTGATCGCCTGACCGGCTTCGAGATGATGTCACGCCAGAGCGTCGAGTTTGTGGTCAACCATGTTGCTGGCTGCAATGACTTGTTTGCCCAGGTTTATCCTTGGTATGTGTTGATTGAAGTCAGCGATACCCTTGCCGATGCCGGGTTGGCGCAAATGCTTGAAACTGCGCTGGCGGATGCCTTCGAGCGGGAGATTGTGCTCGACGCAGTGATCGCCAGCAACGAGACGCAAGTGGCCGGTTTGTGGGCGATCCGCGAAGGGATTTCCGAGGCGCAAAATCACGAAGGTCCGAGTCTCAAGCACGACATCAGTGTTCCGGTGAGCAGTATTCCTGCATTTATCGAGGCGGCTGACCAACGTCTGCTTGAGGTCTTTCCCGGTGTGCGTATTGTGGCTTACGGTCATGTGGGCGACGGCAATCTGCACTTCAACATCAGCAAGCCTGTCGGTAGCGAGGATGCACCCTTCAAGGCGCAGGCCGAGGCGATCATGCAGGTTATCTATGATGCGACGCTGCAATTCAGTGGCAGCATCAGCGCCGAGCATGGCCTGGGCCAGTCCAAGCGCGAGGCGGCGGTGCGCTACAAAGACCCGCTTGAGCTCCAACTGATGCAGGCCATCAAAACCACGCTTGACCCTGCTGGGTTGATGAACCCCGGCAAGGTGCTCTGAAACGCATACAGACAACTAAGGAACCCCATGAGCAAGATTCTCCAGATTGGCCCCTTAAGTGAAAATTTCAACCAGGCACTGGCCGCTGAACACCAGGTAACAGCACTCTGGCAGCAGGCCGACCCACAGGCATTTCTGCGTGAGCAGGGCGCACAGTTCGAGCTGGTCGCGACCTCGGCGCGCTTCGGCCTCAGCGCCGGGCAAATGGAACTGTTGCCTTCGCTCAAGGCCATTTGCAGCTTTGGCGTTGGCTATGATGCTATCGCGGTGGAGCAGGCTCGCGACCGAGGTATTCCTGTCAGCACCACGCCTGATGTGCTCACCGATTGTGTGGCCGACCTGGCCATGGGCATGCTCATTGATATCGCCCGTCGCATCGCTGAATCAGACCGTTTCGTGCGTTCGGGCGACTGGGAAAAACGTGGGTTTCCCCTGGCCATGCGCGTGAGCGGCATGCGCATGGGCATTGTCGGTTTCGGCAGTATCGGCCAGGCAATTGCCCGCCGTGCTGGCGGTTTCGACATGCCGGTGCGCTACCACAGCCGTCGTCCGGTGGCGGATAGTCCTTACACCCATGAAGCCGACTTGCAGGAACTGGCGCGCTGGGCGGATTTCCTGGTCCTGGCATGCCCAGGTGGCGATGCAACCCGTAACCTGATCAACGCGCCGGTGCTCAAGGCCTTGGGGCACAAAGGTTATTTGATCAATATTGCCCGCGGTTCAGTGGTCGATGAGCCGGCGCTGATCGATGCCCTGCAACAGCATGTGATTGCCGGTGCGGCCCTTGACGTATTCGCCCATGAGCCCAGGGTGCCACAGGCCTTGCGTGAGATGAACAACGTCTTGCTGCTGCCCCATGTCGGCAGCGCAACAGTGCAGACCCGGCAACAGATGGAAGACCTGCTCACAGCCAATATCAAGGCTTTCGTCGAGTCAGGAAAGTTGCTGACGCCGCTTTGACTCGCAAGCGCTGAGGTCAGTCTTTAGACCCCAGCGCTGACCGAGGCTTAAGCCTGCTCTGGCAGTTTAGCCACGACTTTGATCTCGAACTGGAAACCATAGAGCCAGGTCACGCCCACGCAGGTGATATTGGGAAAGGGCGCATCACCCCAGAATTCAGGCACCACCTGCCAGATTCGTTCGAACTGTTTTTCGGGGTCGACGATAAACACCGTCACATCAACCACATCATCAAAGCTGCAATCAGCGGCTTGCAGAACCCCATTGAGATTGGTGAATGCCAGCCTGACCTGATCTTCCAGGTTCGGTTCGGGTGAGCCGTCTTCCTTGCTGCCCACCTGGCCGGATACAAATAGAAAACCGTTGGAACGAATGGCTGGCGAGTAACGGTTGGGTTCGTACAAGGCCTGGCGGCCAGCTGGAAAAACTACATCGCGCTTGTTCATGGTCCGTCTCCTTAATCGGCCTCGTTTGGCCCGTAATTAACTTGAAAACGACTTTATGGGCTTGTGCTCGGGCGATAAACCGGCAACCTTGTTCATCACTGTTTGTAGAAACCAAACAATCAACAAGGCTGGATGCTATGGACCGTTTTGATGCGATGCAGGCGTTTGCCCGGGTGGTGGAAACGGGCAGCTTTACCAAGGCGGCTGAAACCTTGCACATGAGCAAGACCACCGTGAGCCAGCTGATCCAGCAACTTGAGGCGCGCCTGAGGGTCAGGCTGCTCAACCGCACCACCCGCAAGGTTGCGCTGACCGCCGATGGCGCGGTCTTCTACGAGCGGGCGGTCAAGCTGCTCAATGATATGGATGATGCCGAAACCAGCCTGTCTGCTGCGGCGTCATTGCCCCGTGGGCGCTTGCGGGTGGATGTGCCGAGCCCCTTTGCCCGCCTGATATTGATCCCGGCCTTGCCTGACTTCCATGCCCAGTACCCGGATATCCAGATTGATATGGGCGTCAGCGACCGCATTGTCGATATCCTGGGTGAACATGTTGATTGCGTGGTGCGCGGCGGCGTGATAACCGACCAGTCACTGATAGCCAGGCGCATTGGCGACCTGCAATTGGGCATCTACGCCGCGGCGAGCTATTTGCAACGCCTTGGCACGCCAACGCACCCACGAGAGCTTGAAGACTCTACCCAGCGTACGGTTGGCTTTATTTGGGCGCGCACCGGCAAAGCGTTGGCCTACACCCTCACACGTGGAGCTGAACGCCAGCATGTTCAGGGGCGCCATGTCTTGGCGGTGGATGATGGCAATGCCTATCTCGCTGCCGGGCTCGCTGGACTGGGCGTACTGTGGTTGCCGGACTACATGGCCAGGGATCATGTAGCCGCTGGCGAGTTGGTGCCTTTGTTTCAGGACTGGCAGCTCGAACCCATGCCGATGTATGTCGCATTCCCGCCTAACCGGCACATCAGCATCAAGTTGCGGGTGTTCATCGACTGGGTGGCTGGGCTGATGCAGCAGCACGCGCCGTTGATCGAGCGCGGGGGTAATACAGGTTGATGCCGATCATCATATTTGAGCGGCAATTGGTCTAAAGTAGTGGGCTGGTGACGGCGCCCCACCGTGCTCGTCTATAGTGTCTGAATTTTACGCTCGCCATGACAGCGGAGGTTGCGATGCGCTACAAGGGAATATTGCTGGGCTTGGTACTGGGTTTGCTCGGTGCCTGTGATTCTTCTTCGGGAACAGCCCCAGCCCCGGTTGCCACGGCGCAAGCGCCTGATGCACCGTCCGTTGCCGCCAGCCCCGCGCAGCCCAAGCCGGCAATCGACCGACAAGCACTGGCCGAGCGCTACGCTGGTCGTGAACTCAGTGTGATCGACGCCTCCGAAGTACAGCTTGACGGTGCCAGCGCGCTGTCGGTGAGCTTCTCCGTACCGCTTGATCCCGATCAGGATTTTGCCAAGCGCCTGCACCTGGTCGACACCAAGACCGGTAAGGTCGACGGTGCATGGGAGCTGGCCGACAACTTGATGGAATTGCGCCTGCGCCATCTTGAACCCAAGCGCAAGTTGGTGCTGACGGTCGATGCCGGTGTGCGCGGCTTGAATGGCGCCACGCTTGGCGATGAAAGCATCACCCGCCTGACAACCCGGGACCTGCAAGCCAGCGTTGGCTTTGCCAGCCGCGGTTCGTTGCTGCCGACTCGCCTGGCCGAAGGGTTGCCGGTGATCGCCCTGAACGTCGACAAGGTCAATGTCGAATTCTTTCGCATCAAGCCTGAATCGCTGCCCGCGTTTCTCAGCCGCTGGGGGCGTAGCGCCAACCTCGACACCTGGGATGCGCAGTCGCTGTTGCCCATGGCTGATCTCGTCTACGGCGGGCGGTTTGACTTGAATCCTGCACGCAACACGCGTGAAACACTGGTGCTGCCAATCACCGGCCTTGAGCCGTTCAAGCAACCCGGGGTGTATCTGGCCGTGATGCGAGCGGCAGGCGGCTACAGCTACTCGCAACCCGCGACGCTGTTCACGCTCAGTGACATTGGCTTGTCAGCACACCGTTATCACAACCGCCTGGATGTATTCACCCAGGCGCTTGAGGGTGGGGAAGCGCAGGACGCAGTCGAGCTTGAGTTGCTCGATGCAAAAGGCAAGGTGCTGAGCACGGCGAAAACCGACAGCAAGGGCCACGCCCAGCTGCCGTTGACCAACAAGGCCGATGTGCTGCTGGCGCGCAAGGGGGCACAAACCAGCCTGTTGCGCTTGAACAGTTCGGCGCTGGATCTGGCCGAGTTCGATATTGCCGGGCCCAAGGCGCACCCGTTGCAGTTCTTTGTCTTTGGCCCGCGTGACCTTTATCGCCCGGGTGAAACCGTATTGCTCAATGCGTTGCTGCGTGATGCCGATGGGCGGCCGCTTAAGTCGCAGCCGGTGAATGTCGAAGGGCGCCGCCCGGATGAGCAGGTCAGCCGCAAGTTCGTCTGGACTGGCGACGACTCAGGTTTTTATCAATATCAACTGCAGTTGGCCGAAGAGGCGCCAACCGGGCGCTGGCAACTGGTGCTGGATTTGGGCGATGGCTCGCCACAGCTGTATGAGTTTTCGGTCGAAGACTTTTTGCCTGAGCGCATGGCGCTTGAGCTGAAGGGCAGCGAACAACCGCTGGCGCCGCAACAGGACGCGCAATTTGCAGTGACAGGTCGCTACCTTTACGGCGCGCCGGCGGCGGGTAATCGCATCAGCGGTCAAGTCTATGTGCGGCCATTGCGTGAGGCCGTCAAGAACCTGCCCGGTTACCAGTTTGGTTCGGTGACCGAAGAACAGCTCGATCAGGATATCGAACTGGATGAGCAAAAGCTCGATCCGCAAGGCAAGGCGACGCTGGATGTGGAGTCGCGCTGGTCGGACATCAAGTCGCCCGTGCAATTGATTTTGCAAGCCAGCTTGCAGGAGTCTGGCGGGCGGCCCATAACCCGGCGCCTGATTCAGCCGGTATGGCCCGCCGAGCGTTTGCCTGCGGTGCGTGGCCTGTTCGAGGGTGACGAGGTTGATGCCGATAGCCAGGCTGAGTTTGAAGTGCTGGTGGCTGACCCCGATGGCAATAAGCTGGCAGCTGATCAACTGACGGTACGCCTGGTCCGTGAGCGCCGCGATTACTACTGGAACTTCTCCGACAACGACGGCTGGAGCTATCACTACAACGAGAAGTACCTCAACCTGAGTGAAGAAAACCTCAGTGTTGCGGCCGATGGCACCGCCAAAGTCAGCTTCCCGGTGGAGTGGGGGCCATATCGCGTTGAAGTGATCGATGGGCAAACCGGTATGTTGAGCAGCCTGCGTTTCTGGGCTGGCTATCGCTGGCAAGACAACGCCGATGGCGGCGCCGTGCGCCCGGATCAAGTCAAGCTGGCCCTGGACAAACCGGCGTACGCCGAGGGTGAGACCGCCAGGGTAACAGTCACTGCACCGGCAGCAGGCAAGGGCTATTTGATGGTCGAGTCGAGCGACGGGCCTTTGTGGTGGCAAGAAGTTGAAGTCCCAGCCGAGGGCAAGAGCTTCGATATTCCAATCGCCAAGGACTGGGCACGCCATGACCTGTATGTCAGCGCATTGGTGATCCGCCCTGGTGAGCGGGCAAGCAATGCCACGCCCAAGCGTGCCGTGGGGCTGTTGCATCTACCGCTGCAGCGAGCCGAGCGCAAGTTGCAGCTGAGCCTCGACGCACCGGAGAAAATGCGCCCGTTGCAACCCTTGAACATCAAGGTCAAGGTGCGTAACGCCGACGGCAGTATCCCCAAGCAAGCGAAAGTACTGGTGGCGGCCGTTGACTCCGGAATCCTGAGCATCACCGATTACGCAACGCCGGACCCCTTCGCTAATTTCTTCGGTCGTAAAGCCTATGGCGCCGACCAGCTGGACGTGTATGGCCAGTTGATCGAAGCCGGGCAAGGACGCCTTGCCAAGCTGGCATTCGGTGGCGACGCGGCGTTGGCGGCTGGCGGCAAGCGCCCGGATACCAGCGTGCTCATTGTCGCGCTGCAAGCCAAGCCCCTGAGCCTGGATGCGCAGGGCGAAGGCGTGGTCAGTCTGGATATTCCGGATTTCAACGGCGAGCTGCGGTTGATGGCGCAAGCCTGGAGCACGGATCATTTCGGCATGGCCGAGGCTAAAACCCTGGTTGCCGCGCCGCTGGTGGCCGAGCTGTCGGCGCCGCGCTTTATGGCTGGGGGTGACCAGACCACCTTGGCGCTCGACCTGACCAACCTCTCGGGGCAGGCGCAAAGTCTCAAGGTCAATGTCACCACCAGTGGCCAGCTACGCAGTGAGTACAGCGAGCAGTCGCTGCAACTCAAGGATGGGCAGCGCAATACCCTGCACATCCCGGTCAGGGCGCTTGGCGGTTATGGCCAGGGCCATATCAAGGGGGCCGTGCAAGGTCTGGAGGTAACCAATGAGGTGCTCGGGCCCTTTGCCCGCGATTGGGACTTGGGGATTCGTCCCGCTTACCCCGCGCAGGTCAAGCAGTATCGCAGCGTGATCAAGGATCAACCCTGGAGCCTGCCGGAAGGTGCGCTGGATGTGTTTGAGGCGGCTGGGCTTGAGGCGCGGCTGGCGGTTTCCAGTCGCCCGCCGCTCAACCTGGGTGAGCAGATTCGCGCGCTCAAGGCGTACCCCTACGGTTGCCTGGAACAAACCACCAGCGGCTTGTATCCGTCGCTCTATGCCGATTCCAGCATACTCAAGCGTCTGGGCATCACTGGGGAGCCGGCACAGCAGCGCAAACGCGCGATCGAACTGGGGAGCGAGCGCTTGCTGAGCATGCAGCGCTACAACGGCAGTTTCGGCTTGTGGGGCGCGGACAGCCCGGAAGAATACTGGCTGACTGCTTATGTGACTGATTTTCTGCTGCGTGCCCGCGAACAAGGCTTTGCGGTACCGGCCGAGGCGCTTAAAAAGGCCAATGAGCGGCTGTTGCGCTATGTACAGGAACGTAACCTGGTTGATGTCGATTACAGCCAGAATGTCGAACACAGCCGGTTTGCCGTGCAAGCCTATGCGGGCTACGTGCTTGCGCGCAGCCAGCAAGCTCCCCTGGGCGCCTTGCGTAGCCTGTATGAGCGTCGTGGCGATTCCCGCTCAGGCTTGCCGCTGGTGCAACTGTCGATTGCCTTGGCGAAGATGGGCGACCAGCCCCGCGCTGACACAGCATTGGCCGAAGGCCTGGCACGGCAGCGTGCGGCCAACACCTGGCTGGCGGACTACGGCAGCCCTCTGCGCGATGATGCCTTGATCCTGTCGCTGCTGGAGGAGAACAACCTGGCGGCGAGTAACCGTGAACAGCGCTTGTTCAAGTTGGCCGATGAGGTGGCAAGTCATCAGTGGTTGTGGACCCAGGAACGCAATGCGTTGTATCTGGCCGGGCGCACCCTGCTGAGCAAACCCGAGCCTGACTGGAGTGCGGCCTTGCGCAGCGGCGACTTCAGCTTTGACCTGAGCAATCAGCAGTCCGGTATCAAGCTCGATGGCACTGAGCTTGCCGCGCCATTGACCATCAGTCATCAAGGCGATGATGCGTTGTACCAGCAACTGAGTATTTCCGGTTACCCGGCACAGGCACCGGCACCGGCCGCTGGAGGTACGAACCTGAGCATTGAGCGTGATTACCTGGGCATGGATGGCAGGCCTCTGGATGTCACTGATCTGCAAAGTGGTGAATTGGTGCTGGTGCACCTGACTGTGCGTGCTACAGAGCAGCGAGTGCCGGATGCCCTGGTGGTGGATCTGCTGCCTGCCGGGCTGGAGCTGGAAAATCAGAACCTGGCCCAAAGCGCGGCAAGCCTGGATGACGCCAGCCACCAGGTGAAGGATTGGCGCGATTCGATGCAGAACGCAGGTATCAAGCATCAGGAGTTTCGTGCCGATCGCTATGTGGCTGCATTGAATGTAAGCCGTTACCACAGCAGTCATTTGCTCTATCTGGCGCGGGCTGTTACGCCGGGAAGCTACCGTGTGCCACCGCCGCAGGTTGAGTCGATGTATCGACCCAGCTGGCAGGCTTTGGGGCATGCCCCGGCGCGCATGGTGGTCAAGCCGCGTTGATCGACTGGCAGCCCGTGGCTAGCTGCTGCGGGCTGCAACACAGCGCGTTGAGGGCTCGGCCCTTCGGGGCGCAACAACGGCAACGACCGTCGCACGAACGACTGCCGCAGCAACGGCTGCCGCAGTAACGACTGGCGTACTAAAGTGCGTTCAGCCTAAAGGATTTGAGCGGCTTTTCGACAGGATATGGCTGGTGCAGTAGTTGCTCAGGTAATCAAGCCGCTCAGCAGCCACAGGCCCAGGAAAGCCCAGATCAAACCTGCGATAATGCCAGCCCGCATAAAGGCGCGAACCGCTTTGTAGAGCATTAGCAAACCAATGATCAGGACCAGAACACTGAGGATGGACGGGGTAATGCCAAGGGTTTTCGACATGCCATTGATAAAGCCTCCAATGGCACCACCAAATGCGTTGAAAAAGCCGCTGAGGGCATCGACTATAAACTTGACCACGGCGCCAAATGCCTGGCCGAGTGACTCAAAAAAACCTGCTACCTGCATCGTGTTATTCCCTTCAATTCCGGGCTCATCATACCCGAGCCTGAGCAGCCTGCCTTGCTCACAATAACCGCCAGTGTGCCATTCATTCGCCTTTGCTGCTGGCGTATTGGTCTGCAAAGAGCAGTGCCGGGTTCCCCTTGCGCCGTGAAATATTCGCTGTACAGGGGATGGCTTTGACCGCGCAAATGCTCGCCAGGTGGCGGCGTCTGCCCATGCGTTGGCGGCTGCTGGTTGTGATGCCAGTGGTGCTTGTCGCCGGTTTATTGATACTCGACAGGGTGTTTCCCTTGCCGATGCCCGGTGATGACCAGGCGCGGGTGGTGTTGGCCGAGGATGGCACGCCGCTGTGGCGTTTCGCAGATGCCGAAGGTGTATGGCGCTACCCTGTCACCATCGACCAGGTTTCGCCCTATTACCTGCAAGCGCTGCTGACCTATGAAGATCGTTGGTTCTACCAGCACCCGGGCATCAACCCGCTGGCGGTGCTGCGTGCGGGTTGGCAGAATCTTAGCGGTGGGCGGGTGGTTTCAGGCGGCAGCACCTTGTCGATGCAAGTGGCTCGGTTGCTTGATCCGCACTCGCGCAGCCTGGCGGGCAAGCTCAAGCAAGTCTGGCGCACGGTGCAGCTTGAGTGGCATTTGTCGAAGGCGCAGATTCTCACGCTGTACCTCAATCGTGCGCCTTTTGGTGGCACCTTGCAGGGGGTTGCAGCAGCGAGCTGGGCATACCTGGGGAAGCCTCCCAGCCAGTTGACCCGTGCTGAAGCCGCGTTGCTCGCGGTGCTGCCCAAGGCGCCAAGCCGTCTTCGGCCTGATCGTCATCCGCGGCGGGCGCAAGCCGTGCGAGACAAAGTCCTGCAGCGTCTTGCTGCCTTCGATGTATGGCCGCAATCGGCGGTTAATGACGCGCTCGAGGAGCCGGTATTGCTGGCGCCCAGGCAAGCACCACGGCTGGCGCCGCTGTTGGCCCGCCGCTTGAATACGCCGGGCAGCCCAGCGTTGATTCACACCACTATAGATGCGGCCCTCCAGCGCCGCCTTGAAGACCTGCTGGTGGGTTGGAAGGCCCGGTTACCCGCACATACATCGGCGGCGATACTGGTGGCCGAGCTGCCAAACATGGCGGTGCGCGCCTATCTTGGCTCGGTCGACCTGGCGGACAGCCAGCGTTTTGGCCATGTGGACATGGTCAGGGCAACGCGTTCACCGGGCTCTACGCTTAAGCCCTTTTTGTATGGCATGGCCCTGGATGCGGGGCTGATCCACTCTGAGTCGTTGTTGCAAGATGTACCGCGTCGCTACGGTGATTACCGGCCGGGTAATTTCGCCGCTAACTTCAGTGGCCCAGTGTCGGCCAGTTCAGCCCTGGCGCTGTCGCTGAATCTGCCAGCAGTACAGCTGCTTGAAGCCTACGGGCCCAAACGCTTTGCCGGAGAACTGCGCAGCGCGGGCGTGCCCCTGGCATTGCCGCCATTGGCCGAGCCTAACCTGTCGTTGATTTTGGGCGGTGCGGGCAGTCGGCTTGAAGAGCTGGTCAGTGGCTACAGTGCTTTTGCCCGTGGTGGAAAAGTCGCGCGGCTGCGTTACCAGCCTCAAGCACCTTTGTATGAGCGGCGCCTGTTGTCACCAGGGGCCGCCTGGATCATTCGGAAAATACTCAGCGGTCAGGCGCGGCCCAGTACCGACCCCCATGCAGAGCTGGTGCAACGGCCAACCCTGGCGTGGAAAACAGGCACCAGCTACGGTTTGCGCGATGCCTGGGCAATAGGCGTGGCGCCGCGCTATGTGATCGGGGTATGGATTGGCCGCCCCGACGGTACGCCCGTGGCGGGTCAGTTTGGATTGGCATCTGCGGCGCCGCTGTTGCTGCAGGTGCATGACCTGCTGGTCAATCGCGACAGCCAGCGCGGTATTGCCCTGCCACGTGATCGGCAACCTGCCAGCGTTGGCGTCGCGGCGATTTGCTGGCCGCTGGGGCAGCCACTCGACAGCAAAAGCGATAATTGCAGGCGCCAGCGGTTTGCCTGGACCTTGGACGGCACCACGCCGCCCACCCTGCAAGCCCAAGACCAGCCACTGGGCCTTGGCCTGCTTGAGCGCGTATGGCTGAATTCGCAGCAGTTGCGTGTCGACGCCAGTTGCCCCGGTGCCACCGCGCGTGATGTGGCCCTGTGGCCCGCACCGCTTGAACCCTGGCTGCCGCGCCGGGAGCGTAGAGCCGCACGCTTGCCCGCGCCGGACCAGACATGTGCGCCACAGGCCGCACCTAACACAGCGCCACTTTCGATTGTGGGCGTGCGTGATGGCGATCGTTTGCGCCAGCCGGCAACCAGTGACCGGGCGTTGCGTATTGAGCTGACTGCGTTGGGCGGCAACGGTCGGCGCTGGTGGTTTCTGGAGGGCAGGCAGGTTGCTGAAACCGCAGCCGATGAGCGCTTTGTCCATGTTTTCAAGCGTACCGGCGAGTTCCAGTTGAGCGTGCTGGATGAGAGCGGGCAGACGGCGTTGCTGCACTTCAGTGTTTTACCCTAGGGCTGGAGGATACAGTGCACTGTACAGCCTGAATTTTCCCTGACTGTACTGCTCTTGTTGCACTCGGCAGTGTTTAGATAGAGGCTTTGCAAGCGCGAGCCCGGAGTACGCCGATGACGCCCAAAGACGTGTTTTTTGCCCTGTTGGTGATCCTGGTCTGGGGGCTCAACTTTGTGGTGATCAAGGTCGGCTTGCATGGTGTGCCACCGATGCTGCTCGGCGCCTTGCGTTTCACCTTGGCGGCCATTCCGGCGATATTCTTTATCAAGCGGCCCAACTTGCCGCTGCGCTGGTTGATTGCCTACGGCATGACGATTTCGTTCGTTCAGTTCGCCTTCCTGTTTTCTGCCATGTCGGTCGGTATGCCGGCGGGGCTCGCCTCCCTGATCCTGCAGTCCCAGGCATTCTTCACCCTGATGTTCGCCGCCCTGGTGCTTGGCGAGCGGGTACGGACCAGCAATATCATGGGGCTGGTGGTGGCGGCAGCAGGTTTGTTGCTGATTGGCATGCAAAGTGGCGCGGGCATGACCTTGGCCGGGTTCGGGCTGACGATTTGCGCCGCGGTTATGTGGGCCATGGGCAACATCATCACCAAGAAGGTTGGCCAGATAAACCTCGTCAGCCTGGTTGTATGGGGCAGCCTGGTTCCGCCGCTGCCATTTCTGGCGATGTCGCTACTATTTGAGGGCCCGGGGCAAATCGAGACATCGCTCCGCAATATCAGCCTGTCGTCGATCATGGCCATTGTTTACCTGGCGTTTTTCGCAACCATCCTTGGCTAGGGCTTATGGAGCCGGTTGATGTCCCGTTATCCGGCCAGCCAGATCGCGCCCTTCTCGATGCTGGTGCCGGTTATCGGCTTGAGCTCATCGGCGTTGCTGCTCAATGAACAGTTGAGCCAGCTGCAAATGCTGGGTGCGCTGCTGGTGATGGCCGGATTGCTGATCAATGTATTTGGCGGCCGGGTATACGGGCGGCTGGTCGCGCCCAAATCCTGGGCAGGTCGCACCTGCCGATTGCGTCTTATGACCGGCCTTTACTTGGCGCTGGCGAGCGCACTGCTTTACTCTTATGCCATCACATGGATGTCAGAGATGACTGGACCGGGATAAATGGCGGCCCAGTCATTGCGTTTGGCATCGTTTTGGGCGCTCGAATAAAGGCGTCGAACTGACCAGGATCGGGGGCATAAGATGTCGTTATCTTCGCGCTTCAAGCAGTTTTTTCATTGTCTGTTGATGTTTTCGGTACTCAGCGTCCCGGCGGCATATGCAGCAAAACCTGTGGTTGTCTCGTCGAAGATCGATACCGAGGGCGCAGTCCTTGGCCAGTTGATCGCACAAACCCTCGAGCGCGGCGGCGTGCCGGTTAGCCTGCGTCTGCAGCTTGGTGCCACCAGCATAGTGCGCAAGGCGCTTATCGCCGGCGAAATTGATATCTACCCCGAATACACCGGCAATGGCGC
Source organism: Pseudomonas sp. S9 (assembly GCF_000222125.1). Taxonomy (NCBI): domain Bacteria; kingdom Pseudomonadati; phylum Pseudomonadota; class Gammaproteobacteria; order Pseudomonadales; family Pseudomonadaceae; genus Pseudomonas; species Pseudomonas sp. S9. Next base: position 19,586 of record NZ_AFFX01000015.1, read on the forward strand.
CTTCTTCTTCAATCGAGCAGACAGCGATGTCTGGAAGGACCCGAGCAAAGCCTACAACACGGTCAAGGAGCTTGATCTGGCTGCCAACCAGCTGGTTTGGTTGCCGCCAGCCAATGCCAATAACACCTGGGCGATGAGCGTGCGCGGTGACCTGGCCCGCGAACATACCCTGGTGACACTCGATGACCTGGCCAAGTACCTGAAGCAGGGCGGAGACTTCAAGTTCGCCGCCAGTGCCGAGTTTGTCGACTCGCCAACCGCCTTGCCAGCCTTCCAGAAAGCCTATGGTTTTAGTCTCAAGGCCGATCAGCTCGTGGTGCTTTCAGGAGGCAATACTGCCGCCACCTTACGGGCCGCCGCACTGCAAACCAACGGTGTAAATGCCGCCATGAGCTACGGCACTGACGGCGGCTTGAGTGCGCTTGATCTGGTTGCATTGACCGACAGCAAAGGTGTGCAGCCGGTGTATCAGCCTGCGCCTTTGGTGCGTGCCGATGTGCTCAAGGATTATCCGCAGATTGAAACCCTGCTGGCGCCTGTATTCGCGGCGCTGGATGAAAAAGTCCTGCAAAAGCTCAACGCCGATGTGGCGGTCAATGGGGCAGATCCACAAGCGGTGGCGCGTAACTTCCTGGATGGCCTCGCTGATTGATGACAAGTGAGCCCAATCGCGTTGTCCTGACCCTGGCGTTGCTGGCGCTGTTGATCGTCTGCCTGGGCGACTTTGCCAGTGTACAGGCCAATCGAATTGTCCCGGGGCAGGGGCTGGGCTTGCTGGCCGGTCCGGGTTGGCCCTGGATGACAGGGATTGTCGCCGGCTTGCTCGGCTTGGCGGGCCTGGCCCTGCGGCCGACAGGCAGGCGCTATGGGCTGATGCTGGGCCTAAGTGGCGCCTTGCTGATCCAGCTCCCGGTGGCGCTCGCCTGGTTTGTCCAGCAGCACATCAGTGCCGAGCAGCCTTACGCGCGGGTGGGCTTGGCGGCCAGCTGCTGGAGCCTGTTGTTCATTGGTGCGCTGTTGCTGGTTGAGTTGCAGCAGCGCGTTGTCGTTGGGCGGCACTGGGTCAAGTTGATCCTGGTGCTGTTGCTTGGTGTCAGCTGGCTGTTGATTGGTACGGGCGCCCTGGCACCTCTGGCCTTGCTGCGTGAGTACAGCAGCCGCAGCTCGACCTTCTGGCAATTGCTTTACGGGCACCTGAGCCTGGTAGGCGGCGCATTGCTGGCGAGTTTGTTGATTGGCTTGCTGGTGGCTTGGCTGATCCTGCGCGTTCAGCCTTTGCAGCGTCCGGTATTTGCCCTGCTCAATTTTTTTCAAACCATCCCGAGCCTGGCCTTGTTTGGCTTGCTGATCGCGCCACTGAGCTATTTGTCCGCGCATTCGCCCCTGCTGCAGCAGCTCAACGTGCGCGGTATTGGCTGGGCCCCGGCGTTGCTGGCCTTGATTGCCTACAGCCTGCTACCAGTGGTGCGTAATACCTGTGTGGCCTTGCAAGGCGTTGCCGCCGATGTGATCGAGTCGGCGCGCGGCATGGGCATGAGCGGTTGGCAGGTCTTCACCCAGGTGCAACTGCCGCTGGCATTGCCGGTGATTATCGAGGGGGTTCGCATTACCACTATCCAGGCGATTGGTCTCACCGCGGTCGCGGCGCTGATCGGGGCCAGTGGCTTTGGCAGCTTTATTTTCCAGGGGCTGGGACAGGGCGCGATGGATCTGGTATTGCTCGGCGCTTTACCGACCATTGTCCTGGCGCTGCTGGCGGATGCCTTGTTCAGTAGCCTGGCGTCATGGGCCAGGGCGGGAGTGCAAAGATGAGTGATGCTGCCATGATCGAGTTACGCAATGTCAGCCGCCAGTTTGGCGATATTACTGCGGTGGACAAACTGTCGCTGCGCATTGAAAAAGGTGAGATCTGCGTTTTTATCGGCACTTCCGGCTGCGGTAAATCAACCACCTTGCGCTTGCTCAACAAGTTGATCGACTGCTCCAGCGGCGAGATATGGGTCGATGGTGAGGATGTTGCCAGCCTCGACAGCAAGCTGCTTCGCCGGGGCATGGGCTACGCGATCCAAAGCACAGGCTTGTTCCCTCACTGGACGGTGGAGCGCAATATCGGAGTGGTTCCACGATTGCTGGGTTGGTCGGCTGACAGGATTGATGCGCGGGTTCGAGAGCTGCTTGAGTTGCTTTCGCTGCCCTACGCAACCTTTGTGCATAAGTTTCCCAGCCAGCTTTCCGGTGGCCAGGCCCAGCGTGTGGGTGTTGCTCGCGCGTTGGCGGCCGACCCGGATATCCTGTTGATGGACGAGCCCTTCGGCGCGCTCGATCCCATCACCCGCGAGGCCTTGCAAAACGAGCTGCTGAGAATCCAGTCGCATATCCACAAGACCATAGTCTTTGTCACCCACGACATTGACGAGGCCTTGCGCCTGGCAACGCGGATCGTGGTGATGGACAAAGGCCGGATTGTCCAGCACGACACGCCGGAAAACCTGCTGAACAATCCGGTCAACAGCTTTGTCGAGGACCTGCTTGGCCAAGGTGAACGCGGTCTCAAGCGTGCCAGCCTGGAACGGGTCGAGGACTTTATGCTGCCCCTTGGCGCAGCAGGCCTGCCAAGCCTGTCCATTGAAGCCGGCAGCAGCTTGCGCCAGGCCCTGTCGCTGATGCTGTGGCAGCGCGCCGATCTGTTGTGTGTGCGTGATCAGGCGCAGGTGCCGCTGGGCATTTTGCCGATCAGTGCATTGCTGCAAAGCAAAAGCTCATGATCGCCATCATCAAGTATTGGCGGGGGCCGCTTTTCTGGTTGGCATTGCTGTTACTCGCCGTATTTTGCATGGGCCAGTTCGAGTTCCTGTTCCGCCAGTTGACGCCCGACGCGGCCGAGGTGATTTATCACCGTGAGAGCTTCGCTCAATTGCTCCTCAACCACTTGCTGGTTGTTGCCGTGGCCGCATGCCTGGCGATCATTATCGGGGTTCTGGCCGGGGTAGTTGTTACGCGCAGTTGGGGGCGGGACTTTTTACCCCTGGTCAGCCAGGTTGCATCCATTGGCCAAACCTTTCCGCCGGTTGCCGTGCTGGCGTTGTCAGTGCCGTTACTTGGTTTTGGTGACCTGCCGACTATTTTTGCGCTGATGCTTTATGGCTTGTTGCCGTTGTTGCGCAATACCCTGGCGGGGTTGCAAGGGGTTGCGGGTTCTACCCTGGAAGCGGCTCGCGGGATTGGCATGTCGCCGCTGCAGGTATTGCTCCAGGTTGAACTGGCGCTGGCCAGCCCCGTGATCCTGGCCGGTATCCGCACCTCTGTAACCATTACCATCGCCACGGCGGCGATTGGCTCGACCATTGGCGCTAGCACGCTGGGCAACCCGGTGATTGCCGGCCTGGTCAACGGTAATACAGCTTATGTATTGCAGGGCGCTGTGCTGATTGGCTTGCTGGCCGTTTGCGTCGACAGCACCTTCGAGCGCATCCAGCATGGGCTTGCCCTGCGTTACGGTGGTTGAGCCTGTCCTCAGCGCAGGATCAACAGAGGGCAGAGGCTTGAGGCGATCAGCTGGCTGGTCGTGCTGCCGAGCAGGAACTGGCGAATGCGTGAGTGGCCATAAGCGCCCATCACCAGCAGGTCGATTTTCTGCTGCAACTGGTAGGTACGAATTGAAGGCTCTACGTCCGCTTCACGCCAGGCAATGCTGACCTCGCTGGCCGAGGGCCTGATGACCTCGGCGGCCTCTTCGAGCAGGGCCTGGCAGGCCGCGCGGTCGCTGCCAACCATCAATAAATGGCAGTGCAGCCCTTGCAGCAGCGGACTGTCTGCGACTCTCTGCAAGGCCTTGCGCGCAGTGAAGCTGCCGTCATAGGCGAACAGGTAGTTCTGTGGTGCAAGGAAGTCTCCGCACGTTACCAGGGCCGGGCATTGCAACGTGCGAATGACGGGTTCCAGCTGGCTGCCTACATGCTCTGCGATGTTGTCGTTGGTGGTGCTGTGGCGGCCGATGACCAGCAAGCGAATGCTTTCTTCCAGGGCAACGAGGCTTTCCACCAGGCTGCCGTGTCGCTGGCGGGTCAGTGGCGACTCAATACCCGCCTGAATGGCACGTTGTTGCGCCGCCTCAAGCATCTGCTGGCTTTGCTCCAGCGCTCGCTTGCTGTGTTGCTGATCCACGCTGGCAAGTTCTTCAAGCAAGTGCTCGCGAGTGCCAAGACCGATGATGCCGCTCAGGTCACTGCGTTGCGGGTACTGGGTCTTGTCCAGAACATGCAACAGGGTCAGTGAAGTTTGCAGGCGCTGGCTTGCCCACACAGCGTAATCACAAACAGCAGGGGCGGTGGTCGAACCATCAATGCAGGCGAGTACTTCTGGCATGGGCATTCCTTATCGATATACGAAGTGTCTCAGTGACCTATCAAGGTGTCTGCCGCCTCGGGCTTATCGTGTACGCCGAACCGGTCGACAATAGTGGCACTGGCTTCATTCAAGCCTAGCACCATGACCTCAGTGCCCTCGCGGCGTAGCTTGAGCACCACTTTATCCAGCGCCGCCACCGCAGTGATGTCCCAGAAGTGAGCGCGGGTCAGGTCAATGGTGACCTTCTCGATCGCTTCCTTGAAGTCAAAGGCATCGGTGAACTTGCTCGATGAAGAGAAGAATACCTGGCCGATGACTGAGTAGGTACGGTGTGTGCCGGCTGCATCCATCTCGGATTCAATGTACAGGAAATGGCCAATCTTGTTGGCGAAGAACATGGCCGCCAGCAGCACGCCGACAAGAACCCCGTAGGCGAGGTTATGGGTGAAGACCACAACGGTCACCGTGGCCAGCATGACGATGTTGGTCGACAGCGGGTAGTGCTTGAGATTGCGAATCGAGTCCCAGCTAAAGGTGCCTATGGAAACCATGATCATCACTGCAACCAAGGCAGCCATGGGGATCTTGCTCACCCAGTCGCTGAGGAACACCACCATGATCAGCAGCACCACACCGGCAATCAACGTCGACAAACGTCCGCGCCCACCGGATTTAACATTAATCACCGATTGGCCGATCATTGCGCAGCCGGCCATGCCGCCGAGCAGGCTGGAGGCAATATTGGCCACGCCCTGGCCCTTGCATTCGCGGTTCTTGTCGCTGCTGGTATCGGTCAGGTCGTCGACAATGGTTGCGGTCATCATCGACTCCAGCAAGCCCACCACAGCCATGGCGGCCGAGTAAGGGAAAATGATCGCCAAGGTGTCGAAGTTCAGCGGCACATCGGGCCAGAGGAAGATTGGCAGGGTGTCGGGCAGTTCACCCATGTCACCCACGGTGCGGATGTCCAGGCCCAGGGCAATGGCGACAGCGGTCAAGGACAAGATGCACACCAGCGGGGAAGGAATAACCTTGCCTACGACCGGTACATAGGGAAACAGGTAGATGATGCCCAAGCCCGCTGCGGTCATTGCATATACATGCCAGGTGACGTTTGTCAGTTCGGGCAACTGCGCCATGAATATCAGGATCGCCAGGGCGTTGACAAAACCAGTCACCACCGAGCGCGAGACAAAACGCATCAATGAGCCCAGCTTGAGATACCCCGCTCCGATTTGCAGCACGCCACAGAGCAAGGAGGCTGCCAGCAGGTATTGCAGGCCGTGATCCTTGACCAGGGTGACCATGAGCAATGCCATGGCGCCGGTGGCCGCGGAAATCATGCCTGGACGACCGCCGACAAAAGCAATCACCACCGCGATACAGAACGAGGCGTACAGGCCGACCTTGGGGTCGACGCCGGCGATGATCGAGAACGCAATCGCCTCGGGAATCAGCGCCAGCGCGACCACCAGCCCGGCGAGAATGTCGCCGCGTATATTGAACAGCCAGGTATTTTTCAGTGTTTGCAGCATGAGCGTTTCCAATAAGGCGAATGTCCGCCGGCTGTTATGCCGCGCGCGAATTTTTGATAGTAAAGCTGGGTTACCCATTCTTATGGGTGCAGGTTAAAACTTTTGATGCACCCTGTAGGCACCTGGAAAAGGCGCACCGAGTGCGGTGCCGGTGTGATTTGGCCGGCAAAATAACACAGGAGCCTCGTAAAATCAGGGCTCTCCCCAGCCTGGCAGGAGGCCTAGCCGCGTCGGATCAGCCAGATTCCGGCAACAAACAACAACAACCCGCCGATTTTTCCGGCGCTGATAGGTGCTTCCTTGAAACCGGCCCAACCAAAGTGATCCGGGTTTCCCGCCATCGTCAATTGCCCGGCAATCCCCAGCGCCATGAACAACACGGCGCCTACCCTTGGTCCTGCAAATGCAGCGGTGGCAATAAACATTACGCCGAGCATGCCGCCACACCAGTGCCACCATGTCAGCCCTTTGAGTGCGCCAAGCGAGGGGACTTCGCGTTGTGCCAATACAAGCAGCAGCAACGCCGTGGTGCCCACTGCGAAGGAAATCAGTGACGCCGCCAGTACGCTCGAAACCTGTTTGGCTAATTGACCATTGATACCAGCCTGTAACGGCAGGCAGGTGCCTGCGATAAAGGGCAGGGCGAGTAACCACCAGATCGGTGCCGGCATGGATGATGTCCTTGGGTGAGGCAGGGGCGCCGTATTATGCCGCAAACCCGCCACTGCCTACAGACCCAAAGTTTCATGCCGGACCCGACATGCAATGAATTGGGCAATCCAATAACAATAAAGGCTGGATAATTAAAGTTGTAAGGGCTATAGCTTAGTAGGCGAGTGGTTAATTGTGGGGCGAATGTATATAACTTTGTGACTAGTCGTTCGTTAGTAGTTTCTCGCTGTTGGGAGAGGGTTATATAAACTGTTAATACCAAGATACGGGTTGTTGTGAATGGGTTATTGGACTTTTATAAGTCACGGGTTGTCTGGGGTTTGAAGTACTAAAGCCCTGAGATGTACAACACTTATAGAGGGACTTTGATCATGAATAATTCCACAATAATTAAAACAAGTAGTGCACTCGCGCTGATACTAATGATTTCGCTCTCTGCGGGTTGCAGCAGTGGCGGTGGTGGTTCGAAAAGTGTTGTAGATGGCAGTGCATCCGACCCAGCCACCGTTGATAACGGCACAGGCAACGGCGGTGGAACTGGTAATGGCGGAGGTACCGGCAATGGTGGCGGAACAGGTAACGGCGGTGGTGGCGATGGCACAGGTAATCCACCGGTGGTGACTAATCCAGATCCCGATCCAGATCCGGGCACCGATCCTGGTGCAGGCCAGACGCCCCTGGTGACTGGCGATGTTGTGGATAACCTTGGCAACACCACCGGGGCTGTTGGCGATGGTTTAACTGATCTGGGTGATCAGATTTCCAACACGCCAATTGCAGGCAGCACGGACTTGACCTCGGGCGTGGGTGGCTTGGTTTCATCAACAGGTGCGGCGGTCAACAGCATCAGCGACGGTTTGAGTGATGGCCTGGGCCAACTCGGTACGGACAGCAACTCGGTAGGTATTACCGTGGCAGGCGTGGGCAATGCGGTGGGCGATCTCGGCACAGGTGTCTCCAGCGTGGGGAACTCGCTGCAGCTTGTCGGTGACAGCGCCGCGATCCAGAAAGTACCGCTGGTGGGTGGCGTCGTCAGTAAAGTCGGTGGCGTTGTCGATGGCGTGGGTGAGCGTGTGACCATGCTGGGTGACACCTTGAGTATTGCCAGCACCACTGGGCCTTTGGGCCAGGTGACCGATCAGCTTGGTTCAAAAGTGTTGGTGCCTGTGGTGAGCATTGTCGAGGGCACAACACAAACCCTCGGCACTGCGACCGGGTTGGGTGATCCTGTATTCGGTGTGGTTGCCAAGGTGGGCGATACCCTCGGTGGGCTGGGTGACAAAGCGGGTGGCGTCGGTGGCGGTAACGCATTGACCACAACAGTGGGTGGTGTATTGAAAGGGGTTGGCGGCACTGCTGGTGCAGCAGGTGGCTACGTCAAGCCTGATGGCGAAGGCACCACAGGCCTGCCTTTGGCGGTTGGTGGACTGAACAGTCTGGTGGCAACCACAAGTGGTGTAACCAGTGGTCTGGCTGAGAAAACCAAACTCAGCGGCCCCGTTGCCGGCTTTCTCGAAACCACAGGTGGGGCAGTGCAGTCGCCTAGCCAGGGCATCAACATCGGCAGCGGCAAAGGCATTGTCGGCGGGGCAGCCGGGAACGGGGGGGGGGGTGAAGTCGCTTAGCCAGGGCATAAACATCGGCAGCGGCAAAGGCATTGTCGGCGGGGCAGCCGGGAACGGGGGGGGGGGTGAAGTCGCTTAGCCAGGGCATCAACATCGGCAGCGGCAACGGCATTGTCGGCGGCGCAGCCGGTAACGGTGGGGCGCTTGGCGGGACTGTTGCCTCGCTTGGTTCCTTGGTCGGTGGCACCGGCCAGCCCAACACCAATTCTGGCCTGACCGCACCATTGACTGTAGCGGGTGCGGCGCTGGGCAAGGTTGTGACTCCGGTGGTAGGTGGGGTCAGCAGCGTAACCCAGCAAGTCGGGGCTGCTACCAAGCTTGATACTCCGGTCAACGCTGCGCTGAATCAGGTGGGTGGCGTGGTGAGCGGTCTTGGAACCCAGGTTGCGGCGGGGAGCAACAACCCGGTGATCAAGCAAGTGGGTAATACCGTGAACACTGTTGGCCAGACTGTTGGCGCCCTGGGAGGCTTGGTCAAAGGTGCCACAACAGGAACTGGTTCAACCGGTGGACTGGGCGGTTTGCTGGGAGGTTTAGGTGCGGGTGTCGCTGCTAACGGTGGAGCAAGTGGTGGTCTGACTGGTGGCCTGCTCAACCGGAAATAGTTGACAGCCTTAGGCGCTGAGCCCTCTCCCTGGGGTTCAGCGTCATTTTTGTTTGTGTGGTTTCAAACGTGTCAGTAGTTTGGTCATGGAGTGTCCTATGCGCGCTTTGTTAGTCCCTGCTTTACTGAGCCTTTCGTGCTCTCAATTGGCCTTGGCGGCACAGCAGTTGCCAAGTTATCTCAACAGCAATGATGTCGAACGAAATTTACCGACGCCCAACCTTCCGGTCGACGCCTATCGACCGAGTACTCCCGAGCTGCAGGTGCCTGAACCCCAGCCATCGCAGCTGCAGATGGGCTCCAAGGTCATGGTCAGGAATATCCAGGTTGCCGGCGGCAGCGTTTATTCCCTGAATGACGTGGCGGCGATCTTTCAACCCCTGGTGGGTCGTGAAGCCAGTATCGGCGAATTGATCAGTGCAACTCGCAGCATTACCCAGCGCTATCAGGATGATGGCTACTTATTGTCCTATGCCTACCTGCCGCCACAGTCTTTCAACGAAGGCGTGGTGCGTGTCGTGCTGGTCGAGGGCTATGTAAAGAACTACCAGCTGAGTGGCGACATTGGCGCTGTGTCCAACTACGTGCGCAAGTTGCTGGATAAGATTCAGGGTGAGCGGCCGCTGACTCGCAAGACGTTTGAGCGCTACACCACGCTGTTGACCATGATCCCGGGTGTCTCTGTCGGTGCTCAGGTTCCGCCGCCAGGCACCACCGATGGCGCCACCACCTTGATCGCGCAAGCATCGCGTAAGCCATGGACATCAAGCATGAACTTGAGCGATAGCAGCCGGGATGATATCCAGGCGATATTGTCGGGCAGCAGCAATGCCCAGACCGCAATGGCCGAGCAAATCACCGTCAGCGGCTTGTTTCCGCCAGGAGAGGACGAAGAGCGCTACTACCGCCTTGATTACAGCCAGTTTCTCGGCAGCGAAGGCACTCAGCTAAGCCTTTATGGCTCGACCTACAAGAGCGAGCCCCATGATCGTCTGCGCCTGGATAATGGCATAGAGCTGACCCGCAAGCGCCAGAACGACCGCTACTCAATTGGCTTATCCCATCCGTTGATTGCGGCGCCTGATCAGCTATGGACAGCCGGTGCGCGCCTGTATGCGGTCAACGACCAGAGCCAGTTCGATGTGGTGGGGTTTCCGCTGAGTATCGATAACGACACTGATATCCGGGTGCTGGGCCTGGAAACAGACTGGCGCCAAGCCGATAGCCAGCGCTTGCGCATCCTCAGTGCCGGCCTCTACCAAGGCATCGATGGCATGGGTGCGAACACGGACAACACGCTTTATGACCTGGACTTCCTGCGACTGCGTTTGTCCGGCGTGCAAAGTGACCAGTATTGGGCGAACTGGCAGGGCGTGATCTCGGCGGCTGTGTACTGGACCGATGACAACCTGCCGGATGCCGAAACCGTCGTACTTGGCGCGCAAAACTTTGGTCGTGGTTACCCCAGTGACCAGGCTTCCGGCGACAAGGGGTGGGGCGCGTCGTACGAGCTCAACTACAGTTACCGGCGCGAGAGCGAATGGTTGCGGCTGTTGCAGCCCTACATCGCGGTCGATGCGGCGCGCAGCTGGTACAACGACTCACCACTGCCGACCTCGCAGCTCTCCTCGGCGGCGCTTGGCCTGCGCTTCGGTGATGCGCGTTACTACAACATCTCTGTGGAGGCGGCAAAACCTATGTCTGACGTCGCCCTGGACAGCAACAACCGGCGTCCACGCCTGACCTTCAGTTTTAGCTACCAACTTTGAGTCAGTGCAGGACGAACACCGCTGCGCAGGGTGTGCGCCGCTTGTCCCCCACGGATCGGCAGGCAGTCATTTTCGCGGTGTACATGGCGGACAGAAAAACGCTGTCCGCCCTACGGGGTGAATATCAACCCTGGGGGGCGACAGCGCGTAGCTTGTCCGCCACGGGTCGGCGGGTAGCCATTTTTCGCGGTGTAAATGGCGGACAGAAAAACGCTGTCCGCCCTACGGGGTGAATATCAACCCTGGGGGGCGACAACGCGTAGCTTGTCCGCCACGGGTCGGCGGGTAGCCATTTTTCGCGGTGTAAATGGCGGACAGAAAAACGCTTTCCGCCCTACGGGATAAATATCTTCCGTAGGGTGTGAAAACGCGCAGCTTGTCCACCATGACCGGGCTAGGTGCTCGACTGAGACATAAAAAAGCTCCCGACCACTAAGGGCAGGGAGCGCGTGGAGTTAAAGCGAGCCGAGCCGACGCTCAGTAGCGTGCGGCCTGCACCGGCATGGGCGGCAGCAGTCGGTGCAGGATCTCGAGCAGTCGGGTGTGGTAAATCGGTTTCTTGAAAAAATCGATCACATTCATCCCCAGTACGTCAGCCACTTCATCTGCTTCGGCGTGACCTGAGGTAACGATAATCGGCAAGTGTTGGCGCGAACAATGCTCGCGCATGTGCTGAATCAGTTGTGCACCGTTTTCTTCCGGCATGCGCAAGTCGGTGATCACCAGCCCAATGTACGGATGGTGGGTCAGTTGCTCGAGGGCCTTGTGCACCGATATTGCGGTGTGGCAGCAATAGCCCCCCAACTCCAACAGCTCTGCCAGCTCCAGCAGAATATCCTCTTCATCATCGACCAACAGCAGCTCGTGGCGCTCGCTGGATTGATGCTGCATGGCGTAACTCCTAGTTTGATAACTAACTTATGAAGTTAGTGTGAACTAGGCTGTTGGACAGCTCGCACCGCCTACTGCAGTACAAATATTAATAAATATAGCTTTTACTGCTGTGCTGATTGGTCCGGCAAACCCAACCAATACAACGGCCACTAATGTAGCCACAATGGCATATTCAATGCCCGCCGCGCCTTTTTCTTCTTTTAGAAAGGTGGTGGTTTTAACCACGGCGGCAATATGCAGTTTTCGAATCATATTAATCAGGGACATCTTAATCTCCTTATATACAGACGTACTCGCACCTTGAGCATTGTCCAGAGCTGGCACCAGCGCAACTGTAAAAAGTAATTAGACCCATGGGTATAGTTATAAAGTCATAGTGGTGAAATGGTGCAATTCCAGCTATCACTTAAACAAGCCAGTAAACGCTTTGGCGCGGGGTTTTACGCCCGAGTGGCGAGCGCGATGGAAAGCTGTTTACTGCCACCTGTATTGATGCCGCGCATTTAAAACAATAAGGCATTCACTAGTTGTCAGGGCAAAGGAGAAAGTCACCATGGACAGCCGGGTAACCATGGCGTTGGCTGGGGTTTTACTGCTGGGAGCAGTGGTTGCAGGGTATTGGGGAATTACGCTGAGCCAACAACCGCCACCCAGCAATAATGCAGCCGTAGCGCCAGCAGTCACTGCACAACCTCAAACCCTGAGCACGCGTATCGACGAGGCCGCAGATAACGCACAGCGTTCAGCCGTGGTGGTTTCAGTCAAGGCATTAGCCCCCTTTGTGCCGATCAAGGCTGAAGATCTTGCCATCGAACAGCTGCGCGTGGCGCCGCAAGGCAGCTTCTCAAGTATCGAGCAGGTTGTCGGGCGCAGCAGCTGGAACCCCATTGGTGCGGGCACCTGGCTGAGCGAGGACAGCTTTGCCGCTGGCGGTCCGCTGGCGCAGATGATTCGTCCACAGGAGCGTGCAGTCGCCGTTGCGGTTGATGAGGTTATCAGCGGTGGCGGCCATGTGCGTCCCGGAGACTATGTGGATGTGCTGCTATTCATGCAGGAACAGGACGGCCAAAAGCAGCAAACCGCTCAGGTTGCAGTGCCTGCCGTGCGGCTCTTGAGTTATGGCCAGGAGCTGGGGCCGAACCTCAATGGCCAGACGGTGCAGATCAAAGACAAGGACGACGCGAAAAAGCAACCCAAGGCCGGTCGCAGCGTCGTGCTTGCGGTGCCGCAGGAGTTGGTGACTCGCCTGATGCTGGCCAGCCAGGCCGGTACTTTGCGCCTGGCCGTGCGCAGTGCTGACGAAGACTTGCACAAGCGTTACGCCGCAGGTGAGAACAATCTGGTGGCGCTCGATGATAAAACCCGCAGCCTGCTGCCGCTCAAGAGTCTTGAGGGCAGGGCGTCACCGCGTGCGGTGACAAGCCCGCGCGCTGTTGCCCGTAGCCCTGGAGTCCAGGTGTTTCGCGGCGTAGAAAACTCTTGGCAAACACCCTGACCTGCAAGGAAGCCAAAGCATGATCTGTATGAGTCGTCGGATCGCTTTCACCCTGGGCCTTATTGGCTGCGGCATGCTTCACCCCTCATTGCTGTTGGCTGCACCGGCGGCCTGCTCATCACTCGCGTCAGTGTCCGCGGTGATTGAAGTAGGGCAAGGCATGCAGCAGCAAATCCGTTATCCAATGGCGATCAAGCGTCTGGCGGTGGGTGATCCTGAAACCGCCGATGTGCGTTTGACCGGTAATGACAGTTTTTTGCTGACCGGTAAAAAGTCGGGCGCTACCAGCCTGATGGTCTGGACCTCATGCAGCGCCGAGCCACGCAGCAGCATGGTCTATGTCGAAGGCGTGGCAACGGCTGCCTTGGCCCGGCCTGTTCATCCCGACCCTCTGCAACTGCCTATCAGCCAGGTGCAGACGGACATCCGCTTTGTCGAAGTCAGCCGCAGCAAGATGAAACAGGCGAGCACCTCGATATTTGGCACCGGCTCCAACAACTTTCTCTTCGGCGCGCCAGGTACTGTCGGCGGGGTAACTGTTTCTCCCGGTCAGGTGGGTGGTATCAGTCCGGCGATCCCGCTGGTGAACAACGGCTTCAATGTTGTCTTCGGCGGCGGCAGCAGCAAAGTGCTGGGAATCTTGAATGCCCTGGAAGGCAGCGGTTTCGCCTACACCCTGGCCAAGCCCAGCCTGGTTGCGCTGAGTGGCCAGAGTGCAAGTTTCCTTGCCGGTGGCGAATTCCCTGTCCCGGTGCCAAGCAGCGGCAGTGACAACATCAGCATCGAATACAAGGAGTACGGCGTGCGCTTGACCCTGACACCGACGGTGGTTGGGTCCAACCGGATCAACCTCAAGGTCGCCCCCGAGGTGAGCGAGTTGAATTTCGCCGCCGGTATCGAGATCGCCGGCACCGTGGTTCCGGCGCTGAATGTACGACGCACAGACACCAGCATCAGCCTGGCGGACGGTGAGAGCTTTGTGATCAGTGGCTTGATCAGCAGCAGCAATACCGCCCAGCTGGACAAGTTTCCTGGCCTGGGCGACATCCCGATCCTGGGCGCCTTCTTTCGTTCGACCAACATCAACCGCGAAGACCGTGAGCTGCTGATGGTCGTCACGCCTCATCTGGTCCAGCCGCTTGCGGCCGATGCACAAATGCCTTCTTTGCCAGGGGAAAACCTGCGTACTTACGATCCGAACTTTTTCAAGATGTACTTCTTCGAGAACGGCAATTTCGACAAACGCTCCGGCTTGTCGCAATAGGGGTTGATTATGAGTCAGACATTTTTAGCCTTGACCCGTAATGACGCCGACCTTGAATGGCTGCGGGGCTCATTGAGCTCGTTGGGCGAAGTGCTCAAAGTCGGTCATGGTGCTCTGAACGAAGTGCTATCGCTGGCAGACGTGACCGGTGCCGGGTTGTTATTTGTCGGCCTTGATCGGGAAAACCTGGTGGCGCAGAGCTCACTGATCGAAGGCGTGCTTGAAGCCAAGCCGATGCTGGCAATTGTGGCGCTGGGCGATGGCCTGGATAACCAGTTGGTATTGAGCGCCATGCGTGCTGGGGCGCGTGACTTTATTGCCTACGGCGCGCGTACCAGCGAGGTGACGGGCTTGGTGCGTCACCTGAGTCGACGCATGCCGAGCCTGCAACCGAGTCCCCAAGCCGGCAAGCTGATTGCCTTGTATTGTCGCCAGCAGGATATCGATGCAAGTGTGATTTCCAGCCACTTGGCACTGGCGATCTCCCAGACCAGTCAAACCACCTTGCTCCTCGACTTGGGATTGCCGCCAGGCGAGGGCTTGGCCACTCTGGGGTTGCAGGCGTCATTCAATTTTGCCGATGCCATGCGCAATATCCGGCGTATGGATGCAAGCCTGATCGACAGTGCCTTCAGCCAAACCGCTTGTGGCATGCGTGTCCTCCCGCAAGGGGCAAAGGATCAGCCTTTTGAAACGGCCACGGCAGCGGAGTTGTACCTGCTGCTCGGGGCGCTGCGCCAGCACTTCCAGTTTATTGTGGTCAATCTTGCAGGCCAGCCCGACAGCGAGGCGCTACGCCTGTTTGTGAGTAACGCCGAACGCTTGCTGTGGTGCACCGATCAAGGGGTTTCTGGTTGTCAGCGCAATCTTGAACTGCTGGCCAACTGGCGAGAGGCCGGGCTCAAGCTACACAACGCCAGCTTGCTGGTTGACCGGTACATGCCCAGCGTCGCCCCGGACAGCGAAACCCTGGGCAAGACCTTCGCGCTACCGGTGATCGAAGTGCTGCCTTCCAGCCCCGAAGTGCGAATGAGTGCGCGCAATCTGGGGCGTAGCTTGTTCGATGTGGCGCCCCGTGAGCGGATCAGCAAGGCGCTGCGCCAGTTGGGTTGCCTGCTGGCCGAGCGCCGTAAAGATGCGCGGGCATCACGCTGGCCATGGCCGAGGAGGAAGTCCGCATGAGTGGCGAAACACTGTTTGGTGGCACCGCTCGCTACAGCCAGGAAGGTCAATATGACGGCCAGGGCCTGAAGCTGATCCTGCACCGTTTTATCATCGATGCCATCGACGATGAAGGGGTCAATATTCTTGAAAGCCCAAGGCCTCAGGTTTCACGTTTTGTCACGGATCGGGTGGTGGATTACGTCAACCGTCATCATCTGGCCGTGTCGCGTTATGAAATGGAGCGGCTGGCCGAAGAGCTGGTCGATGAACTCACCGGTTTTGGCCCGCTCGAGGTGTTGCTGCATGACAGCTCGGTGACCGAGATTCTGGTCAATGGCCCCAATCGCGTGTTTATCGAGCGCGACGGCATGCTCCATCAGAGCGACCTGCGTTTTATTGATGACCAGCATGTGCAGCGGGTCATTCAGCGAATCCTGGCCCCGCTTGGGCGCCGGCTTGATGAATCTTGCCCAATGGTCGATGCACGTATGCCGGATGGCAGCCGGGTCAATGCGATTATCCCGCCAATCGCCCTTGATGGCCCCTGCCTGTCAGTGCGTAAGTTTCGCAAGGACTTGCTGCAAAGCGCGGATTTGCTCGCGCACCAGTCGGTTGATGAAGCCGTCCTGCAATTTATCCGGCTGGCCGTGAGCCAGCGCTGTAATGTTCTGGTCAGCGGCGGCACCGGCACCGGCAAGACCACCATGCTCAATGTCATGAGCTTGTTGGTTGCAGGCCACGAGCGGATTGTCACCATCGAAGACACCGCCGAGTTGCAGCTTAACCACCCGCACGTTGTACGCCTGGAAACACGCCCGCCCAATGCCGAAGGTCATGGTGAGGTGGCGGCCAGTGACCTGATTCGTAACGCCTTGCGGATGCGCCCGGACCGAATCATTCTTGGTGAGATTCGCGGCGTGGAAGTGATCGACGTGCTGCAGGCCATGAACACCGGCCATGACGGCTCAATGAGCACCGTACATGCCAACAGCGCGCAGGATGCGTTACTGCGCCTGGAAACCCTGGTCGGGCTCACTGGCCGTCAGGTCCCCGAGCGTACCTTTCGCCCGATGATCTGTGCTGCGCTCGACATCTTTATCCAGCCCACCCGCCTGCCAAATGGCCGCCGTTGCGTCAGTGAAGTGGTTGAGGTGGTGGGCATTCGGGATGATGTTTACGTGACCAATACCTTGTTCCGGCTCGAACGTCATTCCGGCAAGTTCCTCCGCGAAGCCATGAACCCTGCCAGTGAAAAACTCCAGCATGCCTGGCGGGAACTGCAATGAGCGCGCCGCTGCTGCTGGCTGCAGTCTGCCTGGTGTTGGCGGCATTGGGCCTGCTGGTGATGCAGTACGGTTGGCGCCAGTCACGTGCCGAGCAGGTCATTGAGCGGCTCGGTCAATCCAAGCCGGAAATGATCAAGGACAGTCGTTGGGGCTGGCTGGAACGTGCCTTCCTGCGCGCCGGCTTGAAGCTGCCCAGCGAGCGGCTTGGACTCTTGTTCAGCCTCTGGATGGTACTGCTGGTGCTGAGCCAGTTGCTCGGCGGCTGGCTGTTTACCTTGTTTGCGCTGGTGTTGCCGCCATTGGGCCTGCATATGTTGCTTGGTTGGCGTTATCGCCGGCGCCTGCGGCGGGTGGTGCATCAGTTGGCGCAGATGCTCCACCAGGTGATGCGCAGCCTGCAGACCGGCCGAACCCTGGGTGATGCTCTGGTCAAGGGGATCGATAACGCTCCGGAGCCCCTGCATGGCGCATTGGCGCGGGTGCAGCGCAACGTCAAACTCGGGGTCAGCTTGCCGGAGGCATTGGATGATGTCGCCGAACTCTATGAGCAAGAGGAGCTGCGGATTCTCGCCTTGGGGGTCAAGGTCAATCATCGCTTTGGTGGCAGTGCCAGCGAATTGTTGGCAGGCCTGATCAAGGTGATCCAGGAGCGCGAGCAAATCGCCCGGCAGCTTCGTGCAATGACCGGTGAAACCCGGCTGACGGCCGTGGTTCTGGGCTTGCTCCCGATTTCGATGGCCGCCTATATATTGGCGGTCAACCCCAGCTATTTGATGAGCATGTGGCTCGATAGCAGCGGCCAGAAAATGCTCCTGTGTGCCTTTATTCTGCAAGTGCTGGGCACCCTGATGCTCTGGCGCATGCTGAGGAGTATCTGACATGGCCTGGGCTGCGATGGTCTTGCTGCTGTCCATGGCGGCAGCCTTGTTGATTGCCAATGCGGTGCAGCAACAACGGGTGCGGGCTGTTGTCGCCAAGCGCCTGAGCGGTAGCCGTGAGCAAGCCGATCACAAGCACCGGCGCGGCGATGTACTTATCCAGCAGCTTGGTCGCAGTGGCCTGGGGCGCAAGTTGCTGAGCATGGATGGTGAGACGCACCTACTGCTTAACCGCATCGGTTGGCGTCGGGCTCATCAGCGGGCGTTCTACATGGCCTGCCAACTCCTGCTGCCATTTCTTATGTTGGGGCTGGTAGTCCTGGTGATTTCATTCCTGGCGCAGCCTCCGGAAAAAGCCTGGGTGTACTGGATACTGGCCCTGGGTTGCGGTTTTCTGTTGCCCAAGCGGGTGCTGGCTATGACCGCGACCCGGCGTCAGCAGCAATTGGTTAACGAAGTCTCCATATTCATTCCGCTGTTGCGCATCTTATTTGATGCCGGCTTGACGGTTGAGCAGTCTCTGCGGGTTATCAGCCTGGAAAGTAAAAAATTGCTGCCGGTACTGACCACGGAGCTCGATGCGGTGCTCAAGCATGTTGACTCAGGCCTGGAACTGGCCGACGAACTTAGCATCATGGGCAAGCAGTTGGATGTCGATGAGCTGAGTGACAGCCTGGCAATTCTGCAACAACTGATTCGCCAGGGCGGCGGCGCAATGAGTTCTTTGCTGGCGCTGAAAAAACTACTGGATGAACGCCGCTTGACCAACCTGCAGGAGTACATCTCCAAGCTGTCAGGAAAGATGTCAGTGGTGATGATGCTGTTTCTGTTTCCTGCATTGCTGATCGTCCTTGCCGGGCCAGGCATGAGCGCAATAGGCCGCGCACTTGGAGGTATTTCATGAAGTTGGCAACAGTGTTTTGCAGCGCGTTGTGCGCAGCGGTGTTAACTGGCTGCGCGTCGAACCAGGTGATGCCCGGATATGCCGCCGATAGCGGTAAAGCCTGTGCCAACAAACCCAGCCAGGAACAGGAGTTGGCGCTGAACCTGGCCAAAGAAATGGCGGACGAGGGGCGCCTGTATGCGGCGCTGGCCAACTTGCAGGGGTTGCCGCAATCCTCGCCCGAGGTGCGCCTACGCCAGGCACGGATCATGCGCAGCATTGGTCGTGGAGAGGCGCAAGCGCTTTATCAAAGCCTGATCGGGACTTGCCTGAGCGCCGCCGGCGAGCAAGGGCTTGGGCAACTTGCTGCCGCGCGCGGTGATCAGGTCGAGGCCATGCAACGGCTCGAACGCGCCGCAGCGTTGGCTCCCACCGACGCCAAGATTCGCAATGACCTTGGCGTGGTTTATCTCACACAAAAGCGTACTGACGATGCACGGTTCGAGTTTCTGACCGCCGTGGAGCTGAGTCAGTCAGACAGCTTGCCAGCGACCAATCTGCTGGCCCTGTTGTTTGTGGAAAACAAATCGCAGCAAGCCGCTGACCTTGTCTCGCGCCTGCACCTGAGCGCGGCGCAGGTTCGTGAAGCGTTGCAGCGATCCGAACAGCTGAAATCAGCTGCAACCCCGCTGCCACTGGCTACCCAGGATGGCGCAAGTGATTCGACTGCTGGCTCAGCCGCTGTCGCATCTGTAGGTGTAATCGGTGAGGCCGTCAGCCTAATTCAACAGGACATCCAACCATGAATAGCTCATCCATAAAGCCTCTGGCCATTTGCGGTTTGTTGGTGTTGGGCTTGCTTGTGCCTGTTCCTTCAAAGGCCGAGGACGCCGCGACCACCAGGCCGATACCCCAGAATTCAAAAACCGAAAGTTGGTTGGCTATCCAGCGTGAGGGGCGGGCTGCGTCCACGAAACTACAAACCGCGACCCCCGCCGAGCGTGAACTGGCTTACCAGCGCTGGCTCGACAGTTACAGCCACCCGATCCCCGAGTTTTACGAACAGGAGCAGGGCGGGAAAATGTCAACGGGAGGCAGCAACTAGCAGGGCGGACAACGCTTTCTTGTCCGCCATCTCGATGGTGGACAGGTTGCAGTTGTTTCATCAACGCGCAGGAGCACGAGCATGGCAGGCAGATGTTCTCCTCAATATGCACTGAGCTATCAACGCCAGCGTGGTGCGATCGGCATCATGGCCGCCTTGGTGATGCTGATGGCGCTTACCTTTTTGATGCTGGCAATCGACACGGGCCGCCTGTATCTGGAAAAGCGCAGCCTTCAGCGGGTGGCGGATATGGCGGCGCTGGAAGCGGTGTTGCGTGATGGAAATTGCCAAGCCGGGGCCGGGGCCACGACCGCGCAAAGCTATGCGGCCGAGAACGCGCAAGTTCGCAATGGCTTCTCCCTTTATGCCAAGCGCACCTTGGTTGCCATCTGCGGGAATGTCGATGAAAGTGGCAGCCGCCGCAGCTTTCTTGCCGATACCACGGGCAGCGCGATCCAAGTCGATGCCCGGCGCGAGGTGCCTGCCAGCCTGATTCTGGGCGGACTATTTGGCGAGCAGGTGACTATTGCCGCCCAAGCGGTTGCCGCCAAGCGTGAGCCGCTTGCCGCATTGACCTTGCGCACGACCTTGGCAACGGTTGATTCCACCCAGTCGCCGCTGCTCAATGCACTGGTGGGTGGTCTGCTCGGAGGCTCGGTCAATCTCTCGGCTGTGGGCTGGAATGGCTTGGCCAAGAGCCAGATAAACCTTGTGGATTACCTCGATCAACTGGCTATCAACCAGGGCATTACCGTGGGCGATTACCAGTCCGTGCTCGATGAAAACCTGTCGCTCGGCACCTTGCTGGATGTGGCCGCCACCACGCTGCAGCAGGCGGGTACGAGCGCCGATCTGGATGCGGCGATTGCAGGGCTTAATGCCCTTTCCGCTGTGGTACCAGCCGCCTCGCCACTGCTGCAATTGAGCGATCTGATCAATGTCCAAAGCGCCACGCAAAAGGCGGGGCTGGACACAGCGCTCAATCTTCTGCAGTTGGTCCAGGGCACGGTCGAGTTGGCCAACAGTAAAAGCGCCGCCATTGCCAGCCTGCCCATTACGGTACCAGGGCTGAGCAATGTAACCCTGAATATCAAGGTCATAGAGCCGCCACAGCTGTCGGCGATTGGTAACCCCGAGCTGGCCAAGGCCGATCCCTATGGGCCGAACCAGATTGCCGTACGCTCGGCGCAAATCCGCACCGCATTGAGTATTGATTTGAGTGGGACGACCAATGCTTTGGATAGCCTTTTACAGCCTGCGGGTGCTACCTCATCTGTTGGCAGCTTTTTGAATAGCGTTCTCAACCTTAACTTGCTCGGGGCAGTCGGTGATCTGGTGCAGGGAATTCTTTGTGGACCATGCGCAAGTAAAAGCATCAGTGCTGCACAGGTACTGCCTGGTGGTCGGATTGATGTGATGCTGGATGTCGCCGAGGCCCAGGGACGGGTTACCGATTCCAGCTGCACAAGCAACACCGATAAGACCCTTGAAGTGGATTTGACGACATCCGCCTTGAACCTGGCCGTTGGGCAATTGGGCGATGATCCGGCAGATGTTCAGGATAAGGTATTCAACTCGCCCAACCTACCTGTCGCGGCCCCATTGGCTTTGATCAAACTCGGCGAGCAAAGGGTCAGGCCAACATCATGCCTGCTGACTATTTGCTTCGATCCTCAGTGGCAAACAACCAGCGGAAGCTGGGTGTCAGACCGCAAGCAAGCTGCATTTACCGTTCGCTCCGGACTTGGCCTTACCCTTAACTCCAGCGTGATTGGCAGTGGGGTTAATGCGCCGCCCTTTCTCTACAGTGCGCCCAGCGCAAATGAACTGCCAAATGTTGGCGAGACGCCTTATTACCAGTCTGCTAACGCCAATAACAACGTGGCGGGTAGTTTGGCCACAACCTTTGGGGGGATCGATCTAGAGCCCTATGCCAGCAACAGTCCAGGCTTGCTGGATGGCCTGATAACGACTTCAGTTAACCTTATCAGCTCACTGCTGGGGAGTTTGGAAGGTGTGATTCAGGGCGTACTTGCGCCGCTGGTTGATCCCTTGGTCGATACCCTGCTCAATGGTCTGGGCATTGAGTTGGCCAAGGCCGATGTGGGCGCCAACCTGACTTGCGGCAGTCGCGCCGAGTTGCTGCTATGAACCCCGGCGCGCACTGTGTTCGAGTTAAATCAGGCCCTACGAATCAGCAGGTCAAAGGACAGCTGCGCGCTCGGCGCAGCAGCCATTTAGTGAGCGATCGCCGCAGAGCCTTCACTCTTTCGATTCGGCGACAACGCCAGCGCCAATTGCGTGCGGTTATGCATGTGGGTCAGGCGCAGTACTTGCGACACATAGAGTTTCACCGTGTTTTCGGTAATCCCCAGCTCGCAAGCAATCTGATAGTTGGTCAAGCCCTTGCCAATCAGGCGTGCGACTTCCAGTTGGCGCGGAGACAATTGATTGAAGTGCGCAGGGATTGCATCAGCACATTCTGTGGCAGGGTTGGGTTCAGTCTGGCCAAAGTGGCTGCGCATCTGGTGCAGGTCCAGGTGCAGTTCACCGATCGACTCAGCCAAAAAATGCAGTTTCTGGTTCATCTGGTCGAGCTTGGCGCCATCGTCGAGGCGCTCCTGCAAGTGCCGTTCAAGGCGTCGGACCGCCCGGCCAACTTCATCCATATTGATGGGTTTTTGATAGAAGTCGGCAACCCCTGCGCGCATAGCCGCGACCACATCCTGGGTTTCGGTTTGGCCCGTGAAAATAATTGCCTCGAACTGACGATTACCGTCGTAGGTTTTCTCCAGGGTGTTGATCAGGCTGATGCCACTTTTCCCCGGCAAGTGCAAATCGCTCAGCACAATGCCTATTTGCGGGTCAGCGCAGAACAACTCTATTGCCTCGTGCGCACTGTGACAGCCAATACAGGTGTAGCCGCTGTGGCTAAGAAACTCACAAAGCTCGTCAACGATATCCGGCTCGTCGTCCACAACGAGGAGTTTAATCAAGCGTTGATGCCTTTCCATGTCAACTCATCCAGTCATTTTAGTTTTTTTAGTATCGATGTTGTGTTTGCAGCGAAAGCCCGGGCGATAAGTGCTGAATGCTCAAGATTGGTGGTTTCAAACAGTCAGTACGCTCGTCCCATACTTAAGGTATAGCACTTTGTCTGTATTCAGAAAGTTTTAGTCAGAATAAGGGATGTCAAAAATCCGCCAAAAAGAAATAGCCCGTAGGGGTAAGTCGATTTGGAGTGAGGTTGCAGATATTTGAGTCGCTCCTGGGTTGTGCGGCTGAGGGTCGGCCAGATGTTCTGGGCGGCGGCCGCCCAAGCGAGAAGAAAGATGCCCGCGGCGGCAATCGTTATCAGCAGTATCTGGCTGTTGCCGCAAAGGCCAATAAATAGCAAAAGCTTGACGTCTGCCGCGCCCAGTTTGTTGAGCATGTAGCCGGGCAGACTGAGTAATACGGCGAAGCCCGCGGCGATAAAGGCATCTACTGCGGTGTAGCCGAGCAGGCTTTGATCACGTAGCAACAAATAGAAAAGGGCGAAGGCAATGCCACCGAATGTCAGCCAATTGGAAATGCGCTTTTTCTGGACATCCTGCAAGGCGCAAATCGCCAGCCAGAGAAGCAATATGGCTGTATTCATGAGGTTAAGGGCCTGTGAGTAAAAACAACAAAATGGTACGTTCGTGCATGATTGTGAGTATTCGGCAATTCAACCTTGCTTTACAACCCTGCAAAACCTGTGGAATTAGTGATGGAGGCATTTGAAATGCGGCACATCGTCAAAGGCAGTTTTGCTCACCATCAGAAGGGTGCCGCCGCGATTGAATTCGCCTTGGTATTCGTACTGTTCTTCGCCATTTTCTACGGCACTGTTAGTTATAGCCTGCCATTGTTGATGATGCAGTCATTTAACAACGCCTCCGCCGAGGCTGTGCGCCAAGCCGTGGGCCTGGTGCCGGGGCAGGCGGACTACCAGCAAGAAGCAATGACTGTGATTGATCAACAATTGAGCTGGATGCCCAGTTCGAGTCGTGACCTGGTTGCAGTCGCCATCACTCCGCCGGGGGCCGATGGTGTGATGACGGTGCAGATCAGCTATCCGTACAACGCAAATCCGCTGGTGCCATTTCTTGTCATTCCGGGCATTGGGCGATTGCCAAACTTGCCGGATGACCTTGTCGCAACTGCTAGCATCAAGTTGAATAATTAAGGAAAGGTCATGGCGAGCCGGGTCGGCTTCAATTCAAAAAATGATCTGGCAGCCAGTAATCAAGCGCCTGGGGACGCAGGAGCGCAGGCCCCATTGAATATGACGCCAAGTCCGGCGGGGTTGAGCTTGTATCTGGACACTCAAGGCTTGGTTACCCGCATTGCCGGGCCTTTGGCCGCGCGCCTGGCCGTCACGGCAACACAGCGCCCGCTCAATGACTACCTCTGCAATAGCTCGGCCCTGGCTGCTGATATTCCGAGTTATCAACAGCAATTGCTTGAACTTGATTTCAACGGTCGTGGCGGCTCGGTTATAACCCTGCGCGGCTGGTTGCAAGCATATGCCGAGGGTTGGTTATTGCAGCTATTGGATGTGTCTGACCTGGTCGAGCAGGCACGCAGCAGCGACCTGCGCCGCCATGTGCTGGCCGAGGCCGCCGACTTCGCCCAGCGCCTGGGCTATCAGTCAGGCGAGCGCTTGCAGACCG
Source organism: Pseudomonas sp. S9 (assembly GCF_000222125.1). Classification (NCBI taxonomy): domain Bacteria; kingdom Pseudomonadati; phylum Pseudomonadota; class Gammaproteobacteria; order Pseudomonadales; family Pseudomonadaceae; genus Pseudomonas; species Pseudomonas sp. S9. The sequence continues at coordinate 43,804 of NZ_AFFX01000015.1, forward strand.
CAACTGTCGAGGTGCTCTGCGAGTTGCGCCAACGATTGCGAATCCCCAGTGTGGCGATAGCCTTGCGCGACCAGGCAGGCGAGTGGAGGGTCTATGCCCAGCAAAACGCTTACAACAGCCAGGCATGGCGTGACGAGCAGGCTTTGGGGCGGGTATTCGATGACATGTCGCAGGCCAGTCCACAGCAACTGAGCGCGCTGACATTAACCAAGCATCCTGGGCTTCAAGTGCTGTTTCCCCAGGGCCTTGGCTTTATTACGCCTTACCAGCATCAGGGGGTTACAACGGCCTGGCTGCTCTGTGCAGGGTTTGACGCCCAACTCCATGCCCCGGCCCTGCAGATTGCCGACTGGACGCGATTGTTTGACCAGATCGGCAGCGCCTTGACCGGGCGTATCCAGGCCTTGCAACAGGCCCATCAACAAGATCGGCAAAGCGCGTTGCAGGGCTTGCTTGGCGCTGGTTGGTGGACATTCAACAGTCATGACCAGCGTTTGCAACTGGCGCCAGAACTGGTTGCTACGCTGGGGATCGAACACGCTGGCGAGCTTGAGTTGTCAGCCTGGCTTGAGCACATCCATGGCAGTGACCGCGATGAGTTTCGCGTGCGACTCAATCGCCTGGTTGAGGGCGGGCACAGTTTTATCCAGTGCCTGCGTCTGCAGGTCGGCGGGCCTTGCGCTGGCTATAGCTGGTATCGCCTGCAAGCCCTGGCCAAGGGTGCGGGCAAGAGCCTGCGCATTTATGGTTTCCTGATCGATATCAGCGACATCAAGGAACAGCAGGCCAAGGCCTCGCAGGCCCATGAGCGGCTGAGCAACCTGATCGCCAGTGCGCCGGCGGTGATATACGTGCAGCGCCACGACGATGGGGCTTTGCTGCTGGAGTTCTGCAGCGACAGTTTGCAGCCCTTGCTGGGGTGGAGCCTGGCTGAGCTGCAGGCGGGCCTGCTTGCCGAAATAGTCCATCCGGATGACCACGAAATCTTCTTTGACCGTGCACGGCAGTTGCTGCGCAGCGGCGCTGTCAGTTGCCGCTATCGCTTGCGTGATCGCCAAGGCCAATACCATTGGTTGTTGGATGAGTCGAAGCTGCTGCGCGATGAGCTGGGTCGCCCCCGTGAAGCCGTCGGCCTGTGGCTGGATATTACCGAGGCCACGCTTGCTGCCGAACGTATCCGTGAAAGTGAAGAGCGCTATCGAATTCTGGTCGAGGATTCACCAGCGATGATTTGCCGTTATCTGCCAGACCTGACGCTTAATTTCGCCAACCGGCCACTGGCGGATTACCTGGAACGCAGCACCGAGCAACTGATTGGAGTCAACCTCGGGGAGTGGCTTTCCAGCGAGCAGCGTGATGCCTTTGCGCAACGGCTGCTTGGCCTCACGCCCGAGCAGCCGATCAGCACCGCTGAAATATGCATGCAGTTACCGGGGCGTGAGCATGCCTGGTGGGTGTGGGCCGATCGCGGCATTTTCGATGAGCAAGGCCAGCTGGTTGAAGTCCAGGCTGTCGGGCGCGACAACACCGAGGTCCGCAAGGCCCAGCAGCAACTGTTCCAAGGCGCCAAGATGGCAACCCTGGGCGAGATGGCGACCGGCATGGCCCATGAGTTGAATCAGCCGCTGAATGTGATGCGCATGGCGGTGGCCAATACCCTCAAGCGTATCTCGGCGGGCGAGGTGCCTGCCGAATACCTGGAAGACAAGCTCAAGCGGATCGAGGCGCAGGTGCTGCGCGCGGCGAGGATTGTCGATCATATGCGCGTGTTCGGGCGCCGCTCCGAGGCTGAACATGCCTTGTTTGACCCCATGCAGGCAATCGAGGGTGCCATGTCGCTGCTGCGCGATGGCCTGTTGGGCAAGGGAGTCGAACTGCAGTTTGCGCCGGTGGATTTCAGGGTCAGGGTCAGTGGTCATGGCGATCAACTCGAGCAAGTGTTGATCAACCTGATGGTCAATGCGCGGGATGCACTGTTTTCGCGCCTGGAGCGTGAATCCGACTTTGCCCCGCGCATTGCCTTGTCCGCTACGTTGTTGCCCGAAGGGGTGCTGATCGAGGTGCAGGACAACGCCGGGGGCATAGAACCGCGCTTGCTGGAGCGCATCTTCGAGCCGTTCTTTACCACTAAACCGGCGGGCAAAGGCACGGGTTTGGGGTTGTCGGTCAGCTTCGGCATCATCGAGCAAATGGGCGGGCAACTCAGGGCGTTTAATCGCGAGGAGGGTGCCTGTTTCAGCATTCTCTTACCGCCCGCTTTAAACCCCAACCCATAGTATGGCTAGCCATACAAAAGATCTGTCTCCTGCTGGTAAATAGTCAGGCACAAGCTAGTCTTCATGGTGCTACGTTCCGGCAATGTATCGGGACGACAACTGCCTGATGCAGGAGAATCACGATGGATATGAATCGTCGACAGTTCTTCAAGGTCTGCGCTGTAGGCCTCGGAACGTCGAGCCTAGCGGCGTTGGGAGTTGCACCGCCCAATGCCTATGCCGACCAGATACGCCATTTCAAACTGGCGCGTACGATAGAGACGCGCAACACCTGTCCATATTGCTCGGTCGGTTGCGGCCTGATCATGTATAGCCAGGGCGACGCCGCGAAGAACGTTGCGCAAAATATTATCCATATCGAAGGCGACTCTGATCATCCGGTCAACCGTGGCACCCTTTGCCCCAAAGGCGCAGGGCTGCTCGACTTCGTGCACAGCGAAAGCCGCTTGAAGGTCCCGCAGGTGCGTGAGGCCGGTTCCAACGAGTGGAAAGAACTCGGCTGGGACGAAGCGCTTGATCGCATCTCCAAGCATATGAAGGCGGATCGTGACGCCAATTTCATCGAAACCAACGAGCAGGGCCAAAGGGTCAATCGCTGGTTGAGCACAGGTTTTCTCGCGGCGTCGGCATCGTCCAACGAAGCGGGCTACATCACTCACAAGGTGGTGCGTTCACTCGGCATATTAGGATTCGATAACCAAGCACGTGTCTGACACGGCCCGACGGTGGCAAGTCTTGCCCCGACGTTTGGCCGCGGCGCCATGACCAATCACTGGACCGACATCAAGAATGCCGATCTGGTTTTGATTATGGGCGGCAATGCTGCTGAAGCGCATCCGTGCGGCTTCAAATGGGTGACCGAAGCCAAGGCGCATAACAACGCCAAGCTGATTGTGGTTGATCCGCGCTTTACCCGTTCCGCCTCGGTGGCGGACCTGTATGCGCCTATTCGTACCGGCTCGGATATCGCCTTCCTCGGCGGCTTGATCTCCTACCTGATCGAAAACGACAAGTATCAGCACGAGTACGTGCGTAACTACACCGACGTCAGTTTTATCGTGCGCGAAGGCTATGACTTCGAGGCCGGTTTCTTTAGTGGCTACGACGAAGCCAAGCGCGGCTATCCGGACAAGTCCGGCTGGGGCTACGAGATTGGCGAGGATGGCTTCGCCAAGGTCGACCCGACCCTGAGTCACCCACGCTGCGTGTTCAACCTGCTGAAGAAGCATTACAGCCGCTATACGCCGGACATGGTCAGCAGCATTTGCGGCACGCCGAAAACCCAGATGATACAGGTGTGGGACACCATCGCCGAGACTTCGGCGCCGGGCAAGGTCATGACCATCATGTACGCGCTCGGCTGGACCCAGCATTCAACTGGCTCGCAGATGATTCGTGCTGGCGCCATGTTGCAGCTGCTGCTGGGCAATATTGGTATGCCGGGCGGCGGCATGAACGCCTTGCGCGGTCACTCCAATATCCAGGGGCTGACTGACCTTGGCTTGCTTTCAAACTTGCTGCCGGGTTACCTGACCCTGCCCAGCGACGCCGAGCAGGACTATGCGGCCTACATCGCCAAGCGCGCCAGTAAACCGCTGCGTCCGGGGCAACTGTCGTACTGGCAGAACTACGAGAAGTTCCACGTCAGCCTGATGAAGGCCTGGTACGGCAAGAACGTCAGCGCGGACAACAATTGGGGCTACGACTGGTTGCCCAAGCTCGATGCGCCGGCACCGGGTTACGACGTACTTAAAGTCTTCGACATGATGTATCAGGGCAAGGTCAATGGCTACTTCTGCCAGGGCTTCAACCCCATTGCCTCGTTCCCGAACAAGGCCAAGATTGGCGCGGCACTGGCCAAGCTCAAGTACCTTGTCATCATGGACCCGCTGGCCACCGAGACCTCCGAGTTCTGGCGCAACGTCGATGAGTTCAACGACGTTAATACCGCGGATATCCAGACCGAAGTGTTCCGCCTGCCAACCTCATGCTTTGCCGAGGAAGACGGCTCGCTGGTAAACAGTGGCCGTTGGCTGCAGTGGCACTGGAAGGGCGCCGAGCCGCCGGGCAAGGCGCGCACTGATGTCCAGATCATGGCCGGCTTGTATCACCGCCTGCGGGATATGTATGCCAAGGACGGTGGTAAATGCCCGGATCCGATCCTCAATCTGGACTGGCCGTATTTGCAGCCGGATGAGCCCTCGGCGGAAGAACTCGCCAGGGAGTATTCAGGCAAGGCGATAACCGACCTGACCGACCCTGCAACTGGCGCCCTGCTGGTCAAGGGCGGTGACCAACTGGCGGGCTTTGCGCAATTGCGCGCCGATGGCAGCACATCCAGCGGTTGTTGGTTGTTCTGCGGCTCCTGGACCCAGCAGGGCAACCAGATGGCGCGGCGTGACAACTCAGATCCGTACGGTATCGGCCAAACCCTTGGCTGGGCCTGGTCCTGGCCTGCGAACCGGCGGATTCTCTACAACCGCGCCTCTGCCGATGTGTCAGGCAAACCCTGGCAAGACCTGAAAAAACCGCTGGTGTTCTGGAACGGCAAGTCATGGGGCGGCGCCGATGTGCCGGACTTCAAGGCTGATTCACCGCCGGAGGCGGGGATGAATCCGTTCATCATGAACCCGGAAGGGGTGGCACGATTCTTTGCCGTCGACAAGATGGCCGAGGGCCCGTTCCCGGAACACTACGAACCCTTTGAAACGCCGATTGGGCGCAACCCGCTGCATCCTGACGATCCGCGTGTCACCAGCAACCCCGCTGCTCGGGTGTTCAAGGGTGACATGGAGCTGTTCGGTAGCGCGGCGGATTTCCCCTATGCCGCAACGACCTACCGGCTGACCGAGCACTTCCACTTCTGGACCAAGCACTGCCGCCTGAACGCGATTGTGCAGCCCGAGCAGTTCGTGGAAATCAGCGAGGCCCTGGGTAAAGAGCTGGGCATAGCCGCAGGCGATTGGGTCAAGGTGTCGAGCAACCGTGGCTACATCAAGGCGGTGGCGGTGGTCACCAAGCGCCTCAAGCCATTGACGGTCGATGGTAAAACCGTGCACCAGATCGGAATCCCGATTCACTGGGGGTTCTCCGGTACGGCGCGCAATGGCTACCTGACCAATACCTTGACCCCCTTCGTTGGCGACGCCAACACGCAAACGCCGGAGTTCAAGTCCTTCCTCGTCAACGTGGAAAAGGCATAGGAGCTGACGCATGGCTACTCAAGACATCATCGCCCGCTCCGCCACCACGACCCATTCGCCGTCCATCCGGCAGATTGACGAGGTGGCCAAACTTATCGACGTGTCCAAGTGCATCGGATGCAAGGCCTGCCAGGTGCCGTGCTCGGAATGGAACGACCTGCGTGACGAGGTCGGCCATAACCACGGCACCTACGAAAGCCCGGCAGACCTCAGCGCTGATTCCTGGACCCTGATGCGTTTTGCCGAGCACGAAGACGAAGCGGGCAAACTCGAATGGCTGATCCGCAAGGACGGCTGCATGCACTGCGCCGAACCGGGTTGCCTGACGGCGTGCCCAAGCCCGGGGGCGATTGTGCAATACGCCAACGGTATCGTCGATTTCAACCAGGACCATTGCATCGGTTGCGGCTACTGCATCACCGGTTGCCCATTTGATGTGCCGCGTATCTCGAAAAAAGATAACAAGGCCTACAAGTGCAGCCTCTGTTCAGACCGTGTTGGCGTCGGCCAGGAACCGGCCTGCGTCAAAACCTGCCCGACTGGCGCGATTGTCTTCGGCAGTAAGGAAGACATGAAGGATCACGCCGCCGAGCGCATCGTCGACCTCAAGTCACGTGGCTACGAAAATGCCGGTTTGTATGACCCGCCTGGTGTTGGTGGCACCCATGTGATGTACGTGCTGCATCATGCCGACAAGCCCGCGCTGTACTCCGGCTTGCCTGCTGACCCGTCCATCGATCCTATGGTCCATGCCTGGAAGGGCGTGGCAAAGCCACTGGGGTTGCTGGCGATGGGGGCGACTGCTCTGATCGGCTTTTTTCACTACCTGCGCGTTGGGGGCAACGGGGTTGGAGAGGACGAACCGGGTGCAGCTGGCGATGCGGCCGTGCAAAAGGGTGATCCAGCGGTGCATGATTTCGCCCCTAAGCCCCCGCGCTGAGTGAAATTACCAACCTCTGCAACGGACAGCCCGGTGCAGAGGTTAGGGGGGGTCAAGATGAAACATGACATCCAACGTTACACCGCAGGCGAGCGCAGCAATCACTGGGCGGTCGCGATTCTGTTTGTCCTTGCGGGGTTATCGGGCCTGGCGCTGTTTCACCCGGCCTTGTTCTGGTTGAGCCACCTGTTCGGTGGCGGGCCCTGGACGCGTATTTTGCATCCCTTTATCGGCATTGCCATGTTCCTGTTTTTCATATGGCTGGTGATGCCCTTCATGAGCCATAACATGATCCATAAAAGGGACGTGCAGTGGCTCAAGCAAGCGGGCGATGTGATGGCCAATCGCGAAGGCAATATGCCGGAAGTCGGTCGCTACAACGGTGGCCAGAAGCTGCTGTTCTGGGTGCTGCTGGTGTGCATGTTGCTGTTGCTGGTGACAGGCATAGTCATCTGGCGCGAGTACTTCAGCCATCTGTTTGGTATCGAGCTGATTCGCTTATCCGTGCTGCTGCATGCACTGGCTGCACTGGTGCTGATTGTCAGCATCATCGTGCATATCTACGCCGGTATCTGGGTCAAGGGCTCGGTCGGCGCGATGCTTACCGGCTGGGTTAGCAAAGGCTGGGCGCGCAAGCATCACAGCCTTTGGTATAAGGAAGTCGAGAAGGGCGAGAACAAACATTGAGCCAAGGTTGCCATGCGGGTGCATTGCACCTGCATGGCGCCCGCTGTCATATGCACTCATCAAGCTGTTTTGTGAAAGGAGTCCTGCGTGCCAGGCAGAATATTAGAGCGCGGCGAAATCGAAGCGTCGGCAAATATCCCACCGTTTCTCAATCCCTCTAACCCAGCATTATTCCAGCGTCGTGCCGAGCGCTTCAGAGCCCTTGCACAAAACCATCCACTGAGCGGCTATCTACTTCTTATGGCGCAGCTTTGTGACGCGCAACATGCCGCGCTCGCGAATCTACCCGCCTTGCCGGGGCCGGATCAGCGTGCGCTGGAGCTGAGCCGCGAACACCGCATGCCGCCGCTGGCGTTCGAAGCCCTGGTGCGTGGCGATGACTGGCTGCAGGCGCTCGATAAAGTGCTCGAGCAGTTCAATGCGCAAGGCAATCCAGCCGTTACAGCGGCCCTGCAGCAATTGGCGCAAGCGGACAGCGGCCAGCGCAAGGCCTGGGCGGTGAACCTGTTAAGTGGCCAGTTTGATTTGCTGCCCGCCGCCGTGGTGCCATTTCTCGGCGCCGGGTTGCAGGTGGCGTTCAGCCATTGGCTGCTGGCATTGCCCGAAGGCACCTTGTCCGAGCGCGAAAGCTGCACTCAATGTCCCGCCTGTGGTTCGCCACCTGTGGCAGGCATGATTCGCCATCGCGGCAAGCAGATTGGCTTACGTTACCTGAGCTGCTCGCTGTGTTCCTGTGAGTGGCATTACGTGCGGGTCAAATGCAGTCACTGTGAAGAAAGCAAGGAGTTGGCCTACCTGTCGCGTCAGCTTGATGATGCGAAGCCCGAGGTTGCGCCCATTCGCGCCGAGGTTTGCCCGAATTGCCAGGGCTACTTGAAGCACTTCTACCTTGAATATGACAGCGAAGCCGACGCTCTGGCCGATGACCTGGCCAGCCTTGACCTGGATATGATGGTTGCGGACGCAGGCTATATGCGCCGGGCACCAAATCTCTTGCTTGCCCCCGGCGCTGAGTGAGAGCCTACACTGAGGTGTGCCCCATACGTTAAGGACGCTCGATGACGCCCGTTCGTCTACCTTCGGTCGATCGCTTGCTGCGCAGCCCGGCCATTGCCCCATTGCAACAACGCTACGGCCGCGAAGCCATGCTCAGGACCCTTCGCGATTTGCTCGATGAGCTGCGTGAGCCTGCGCAAAAGGGTGCCTTGGCCGCCATTGAACTCAGCGAGGCGGTGCTGGCCGGACGCGTAGGTGAACGCCTCGCTGCGCAGCACGCCAGTAGAATCCGCCGCGTGTTCAACCTCACTGGCACCGTGTTGCACACCAATCTCGGCCGCGCCTTGTTGCCGGAAGAGGCGATAGAAGCCGTCAGCCCCGCCGCGCGGTATCCGCTCAATCTTGAATTCGACCTGGCCACCGGAAAGCGGGGCGACCGCGATGACTTGATCACCGGGCTGATCCGCGAGCTGACCGGCGCCGAAGCGGTCACCGTGGTCAACAACAATGCTGCCGCCGTACTGCTGACCCTCAACAGCCTGGGCGCCCGCAAGGAAGGGGTGATCTCCCGTGGTGAGTTGATCGAGATCGGCGGTGCGTTTCGCATTCCCGATATCATGTCGCGCGCCGGGGTGAAACTGGTTGAGGTCGGCACCACCAATCGCACCCACGCCCGTGACTACGAAGCGGTGATCAACCCGCGCACCGGCTTGCTGATGCGCGTGCACACCAGCAACTACAGCGTGCAAGGCTTTACCGCCAGCGTGCCGACGGCGCAACTGGCCGGCATTGCCCACGCCAACAATCTGCCCCTGCTCGAAGATTTGGGCAGCGGCACCCTGGTCGACCTGACCCGCTGGGGCTTGCCCAAGGAACCAACGGTGCAGGAAGCCCTGCGCGACGGCGCGGATATCGTCCCCTTCAGCGGCGACAAGCTCCTGGGCGGCCCGCAGGCAGGCTTGATCCTTGGCAGCCGCGAGCTGATCAACAAGATCAAGAAGAACCCGCTCAAGCGTGCCTTGCGGGTCGATAAGCTGACCCTGGCCGCGCTTGAGGCCGTGCTTAATCTGTATCGCGATCCGGACAGCCTGGCCGAGCGCCTCACCAGCTTGCGTTTGCTCAGTCGCCCGCAAGGGCAAATCATGGCCCAGGCGCAGCGCATTGCCCCACTGGTCGCGCAACAGTTTGGCCAAGACTGGCAAGTCTCGGTGCAAGCGGCCCTGGGCATGATCGGTAGCGGCGCCCAGCCGGTTGCGCGCCTGCCCAGCGCGGCCATCTGCATTCGACCCATGCAGTCCAAGCGCCTGCGTGGCCGAGCGTTGCGCAGTCTGGAAGAAAACTTGCGCTGCTTGCCGATCCCGGTGCTCGGTCGTATCGATGATGACGCCTTGTGGCTGGACCTGCGCCAACTGGATGACGAAGCTGCATTCACCGCGCAACTGCACCTGCTCGCCGAGGATTGAAGCTTGATTTTCGGCACGGCAGGTCACATCGACCACGGCAAGACTGCATTGCTGCAAGCGCTTACCGGGCAGCAGGGTGACAAGCGCCCGGCCGAACGCGAGCGCGGCATCACCATTGACCTGGGCTACCTCTACGCCGACCTGGGCGATGGCCAGCTCACCGGGTTTATCGACATGCCGGGCCACGAGCGGTTTGTGCACAACATGCTCGCCGGTTCCAGCGGCATTGACCTGCTGCTGTTGGTGGTTGCTGCGGATGATGGCGTCATGCCGCAAACCCGCGAGCACCTGGCGATTGCGCAACTGCTGGGCATCCGCCGCGCGATCGTGGCGCTGAGCAAAATCGACCGGGTCGATAGCCAGCAAGTGGTAAAGGTGCAGCAGCAAATCACTCAACTGCTCAGTGCCGGGCCGCTTGCGGGTGCTGAGATCTATCCCGTATCGAGCGTTACAGGTGATGGCATCGCTGAGCTGCGCCAAGCCCTCAGGAACAGCGCGGAGCATGTGCAACAGCGCAGTGTCAGTGGCTACTTTCGCTTGCCCATCGACCGCGCATTCAGCGTTGCCGGTGCCGGCATTGTCGTCACGGGTACCGCCAAGGCCGGGCAGGTTGCAGTGGGCGATGAACTGACGCTCAGCCCCAGTGGCCGCAGCGTACGCGTGCGCGGCATCCATGCGCAAAACCAACAGGCCGAGCAGGCCATTGCCGGGCAACGGGTGGCGTTGAACATAGTCGGCGAACGTTTGGCCTTGGAGCATGTGCGCCGTGGTGACTGGCTGCTGACACCGGCCTTGCACGCACCGACTACGCGCATTGATATTCAGCTCGAAATACTGCCCGGCGAAAGCCGCGACTTCAGCCACTGGACGCCGGTGCATGTGCATCTGGCCGCACAAGATGTCACGGGCCGTGTGGCGCTGCTGGAAGGCACCCAGGTCGAACCGGGTAAAACCGCCCTGGCGCAGATCCTGCTTAATGCGCCGGTGCATGCCGTGCATAACGACAGGCTGGTTCTACGCGATCAGTCGGCGCAACGCACCGTGGCGGGTGGCCGAGTACTGGACCCCTTTGCCCCGGCGCGCAACCGACGCTCCGAGCAACGCCTGGCGCAACTCAATAGCCTGCTGGTCGATGAGCTTGGGGACGCGCTACCGGCGTTGTTGCAACGCGCCTTCAATGGGCTTGATCCAACACTGCTCGAGCGTCAGTTCAATCAGCCCCGGGCGCTGTGGGCCTTACCCGAGGATGTGCTGCAAGTCAGCACGCGGCTCGGCACTCGGTTATTCAGCAGCAGTGTCTGGCTGCAATTAACTGTGCAGTTGCTTGAGAGCTTGCAGCGCTTTCACTGTGAGTGCCCGGATGAACTTGGCCCTGACCGCGATCGCTTGCGACGTTACGCATTGCCCGCACTGGAGCGACCGGTGTTTATCAGCCTGCTCGAACAGCAGCTTGCATCCGGCGCTGTCGCCAGCAGTGGCCCCTGGCTGCACCTGCCCGAACACCAGGTGCAACTGAGTGAGATCGATGAAGCCTTGCGCGAACAGATCTGGCCTTTACTGATTGCCGGTCACTTTGATCCACCCTGGGTGCGCGATCTTGCCAGCAGCCTGCAAAAGGATGAAGCCGAGGTGCGTCTGCTGCTGCGCAAACTGGCCAGGCTCGGCCTGCTTCACCAAGTGGTCAAGGACCTGTTCTACCCCGAGCAGACCTTGCGCCAGCTTGCTGCAATCGCAGTGACTATCGAACGGCAAAACGGCTCGATCAAACCCGCCATCTGGCGTGACAACATCAACATCGGCCGCAAGCGCAGTATTCAGCTACTCGAGTATTTCGACCGCATCGGCTTCACCCGCAGGCTGGTTGGCGAGCGCAGGATCAGGACGGATTCTGCCCTGGCCGAGATCAAGTAAGACCTGTCAATCACCGGATAAATTTCAGGACATATCATGGCTTCAGCCTTCGCCCACGCAGTGGTTCCACTGGTTGTGTACGCCGTTTTCAAAAGCCCGTCGATGAACCTGCGTCTGCTGGTCTTGGCGATAATCCTGGCCATCGCCCCGGATGCGGATGTACTGGCTTTCAAGTTCGGCATTGCCTACAGCTCGGAGTGGGGGCACCGGGGTTTTACCCATTCATTATTTTTCGCAGGCTGCATAGCGGCTTTCTTCATGCTGTTCGCCAAGCCACTTAAATCAAAGCCCTGGGTCGTCTTCGCCATGTGCTTTATCGCCTGTGCATCCCATGCGGCACTGGATGCGCTAACCAACGGCGGGCTAGGGGTCGCCTTGTATTGGCCGTTTAGCACGGAGCGCGTGTTTTTCCCGTTCAGGCCGGTGCAGGTGTCGCCGATTGGGGTTGGCGCCTTCTTCACCGAAAGAGGCCTGAGGGTGATCACTTCTGAGTTTGTCTGGATATTTATTCCAGGGTTTGTAATCGGTTTGGTTGGGGTTTTTATCAGGCGGAAAATAGCGCCGCGTTAACCGGCAATAGGTGATGTGCAAGAAGCCTGAGCCTATCCATTATCCCAAGTGATTTTCTCAGCTTGGCGGGCGTGTTTAATCAGTAAGCGAAACCAGTAGGTCTATCGCTGACAAGGGCAGGTAAATAAGGGTTATTGCGGCGTAGATTCTCCGTGACTTTGCCAAGAATGCCACGGTGGGCAAGATGATCATCAAGGCATCCAGCACCGCCCAATACGCCAGCATGGGGCTGTGCAGAATAAATACGTTGAGGATAAAACCGAGCACCAGAAATGCTGACAGTGAAAGCAGGGCGAAGCGACCGTCCTTCTCGAAATATACTTGCGCACCATCGGCCTCATCTTCACTGCGGTTGGGCAGCAACAAAGACGCCGTGATAAAAAGCATCAGCGTTAGCAGTACAAAGAAAATAAATTCCGAAAACGAAAAGCTATCCTCGAGCATTGGCAACTGATTGATCGCCCACCAAAACTCAAGCTGAGTCGAAAACAGCACTGTCGCCCAAGCAACCGGAACCCAATCGATGGGCGCTGTATGGCGAATACGGAACAAGGTGACAAGCCCGGTCAGCAGCCGGGTCACAGACAAGCCAAGAATCATCGACAAAATGGTTGCGATTACTGGGAAATTACTCAAGTGCGCGGCTCTCGCAGTGGCTAGGCTGGTGTCAGGAAAATCAGGGGTGTCCGGTATTTATCTTAGCTGTGGATACGCTGCCCATTGGCAAAATGATTGCTATGGTTTTCAAGATTCTTGCATTGCGCTCGGATCGAGCTGCATTGATGGGTTATGCTCGGTTTGACGATTCAACGACGCGTTGAGACAAAGCAATATGGAAGGCAATCACGCCCGGTGGCGTGGCCGGGCTTCAAACCGGGTAGGGGACGGCAGCCGTTTCTAGGTGGGTTCGACTCCCACTGCCTTCCGCCATTTTCATGTTCTAAGCTATTGAATCTAAAGTCTTTTATCTAGCGGCTTTTAGTCCCTCAATCGTTTGTGTCGAATAAGTGTCGAAAATCTTTCAGCGGCCCGAGTGAAATCACATCCTTCAAAAAGTCTGGAGCGAGGTGCGTGTAGCGCATCGTCATGTTGAGCGATGCATGACCCAGTACTTTCTGCAGTGTCAGGACATTGCCGCCATTCATCATGAAATGAGACGCGAAGGTGTGGCGCAGAACATGTGTTTTCTGCCCAGCAGGTAGATTTAACCTGGAGCAGTTCACCGCAAAGTCGAAGCTATCACGGCAGTTAGTGAATAGGCCGTAGCGCTGGAAGTGTTCATGTATACGGTCATGCAGTTTTTCATCGATAGGCACAGATCGACGGCGCTTAGATTTTGTATTGATGAAGTGAACAGCACCGTCACGGACACGATCAGGTTTAAGGGCTTGGGCTTCACCCCAGCGACAACCAGTCGCTAAACAGATCGTAGCAACCATGATGGTATGAGGTGTTTTGCAGTTGACCTGGATAGAGTCAAAAAGGATTTTGATTTCAGCAGGGCTCAGGTATGAAAGTTCACGATCTTGCAGCTTTAACGGCTTCACTTTTGACAGCGGGTTGCTGTAGTCAATTTCACCAAGCTGATGCAGGACGCTGTAAACCGAACACAGGTAGCCGAGCTGGTTGTTTACAGTTTTACGATGGATACCAGCGGCAAGGCGCTTAGCTCGGTATTCGGTGTAAAGCACACCAGTGAGATTAGCCGCAACAGGGTTGCCCATTTCCTTAGCCATGCGACGCAGAACCAGGCTCGTGCGGTATACGTCAGACAATGAGTTACCGTGAAGTAACTGCCAACGATCAATCAGATCTAGAAGTCTACGTTTGTCCTTTGGCTTAGGCGACCACTGCGGCGATTCAATGCACCTGGTGCGGCAAGTAGACTCAAACCGCTGTGCTTCGCCTTTGGTTTTTAGCGTTTTGCGGAAGCGCTTCCCCTTGATAGGTTCTACATCGACCCGCCAGCGTCCGTCTGGGAGCTGCTCAATAGCCATTAGACAGCTACGCCCCACCTAATAGTGCGTTCTTTTAGCAACTCCCTGATGTGCTGGTAGATCCCGTATTCAGTCTTGCCCTTCGCTGCGTAATGATCGCGGATTACCGGCCAGCACTCCCACTCTTGAAGGCTGGCGAAGGCTTTTTTTGCGCTGACACGCTCGCGAGCTAGAAGGCTGACCATGTTGCCGATGAATAGATCGACGTTCTTACCGCTAAAGCCGTTTGCCGTCTTGTGATGGCGCTTGTAGGTCGTATGATCGACGAGGGAAGCAACAGGGACAGATACACGTACATCCTGACTGATCAGCGTCCAGAATGGGTTGTAGCAACCAGGACGATCCAGCAGCCGGAAAGCTTCACAGCCATAGCGCCACAATCCGTCCAGGTGAGGGACTAACGCCGCATAGGTATGGCCGCCGATCACTTCCCCGGTGTGGACATTGAGGGAACCCAGGGTGAATTGCTGGACAATTGAATGATGAAAGCGCAACTCGATGCGGGTTACGTCTTGCCCTGGGTTGTAGTCATACTCAGGATCAGCTTCAAACGGGTTATCAGAAGAACGCCAAACGCTTTCCCAATAGTCGAGCTTGTCAGTAGCTCGGGCTTGCTCGGTCTTGTTGTAGATACAGAGTTGCAGGCCGCTTGCTGAGCCGAACATAGCCGTTTCACCACGGCCATAAGTCGAACACTTGGTTGCCCAGCTCACCTCGTTGATACCGTTGATGCTGCGTTGTGTCCGGGCGCGGCAATGGAGCTTTGCTGCGATGTCGTCTGGCGGTGTCCAACCCTGTACATCGAGTGCCAAGTGAACAGCACACTGGTTTTTTTCCATGACACCCAGAACTGCCGTGGCAAAGGTATCCATGAGCTTTTGCAGTTCACCATGATCACGCGCTTCAATAGCGTGCGGTGACACCTCGATTTTCAGATGTGGCCCAACGCTGTCAGGCTTGGCGTTGAAGTTCTTGATCAACATAATGATGCCTAGGTCAGCGTTTTGCAGCTTGTACTGGTAGCCCGAATCACGGCCTACACGACCTTTGTGCCAAATCTCACCGGCAAACTCGACATAACCTGGTTCTTCGAACATTGACAGAATTTCAGGGCGCAAAACGCCCCGGTAATGCTGTCGCACGGTGTCCACACCACAGCGCAAGATTCTGACTTTGGATAGGTCAGTGAGCTTTGCATTTGATGGATCAATGAAAAGACGACTTGTAGCGTCTTCCTCAAATGTCATCGGTGCAACGCGAAGCTGATGCTTTGGCTTAGCCATTTCTAACACTCCAAAATGATACGTACTGACACTTTCTAATTTGATTTATATGACGTGTTACAGGGGCGTCAGCGCGCGGTTTGCGCGCAGGCTCGGGACTCGCTCTGCGTGCAAAACCGGCGCGAGCCTCGCCCCTGACACTCACCACAGGAAACGGCCCTTTTCACTGCCTACAACGGTGATGTTGGTACTCGGTTTGCCCTGGTCGAAACCTGGAGCACGATTAGGGTTCGGTCGGTCTTGCGCCTGCAGCACCTGCTGTTGATTGTCTCGATCAGGTATCGACGGATCGAAATAGCCGTTATCAACAATCTGTTTGCATAGACTGAATTCGGTAGAAACCCTTGTGCCTTGCTGGGTGTAGCACTGGCACACCGTCGGCTTGCCGTTCACCACTGCGCTAGGCATTTTCGAGAATGACCGGGCGTAGGTGTCGGGATCGGTGCTGGACATGCAGTACAGCCGCGGATAGCTCACCGGCTGAGTGAGTTCATCGTAGATAGGGGCTGATGAAGGTATGCCCTCGATACGAGGTATACGGCGTTGTGCGTAGTGTTGAGGCGATTCTTTCCTAGGCGTATCAGCGTTACCAGGTGATGAACCAATAAACGACCCAACGCTGGCCGTAACCTTGTCAACAACACTGTCATTACTGGCCGCGCCTTGCGTGGACTGACAACACTGTCATTACTAGCCGCGCCTTGCGTGGACTGTGCCCCGCCATCCTTGCCTTGCTGGTATCGCTCGTAAAAACGGTAAGTCAGCACACCGGCAACGATGATCACCAAAATAGCCAAGATAAACTTGGTCGGCAGCTTGGCCTGGAAATGGTGCTTTGCGTTGGTGCTGGTGTAGGTGCTGAAATACTTTTTATCGAGTCGGACGGTTTTCTTGTCGGCGTCCTTGAAGCTGCTTTTGACTTCGACTTTCTCGATCACCACCTCAGACTCGAAGCGGATTAGCTGTTGAGATTTGAAGACTCGCCAGTAATGCACATGACCATTGCACAGGCGACGCAAGTGAACATCCAGGTAGCGCGGGTCTTGAGTAACCAGGTGCACTTCGTGACCTTGGTGGCGCATGGTTTCAAAGCGGGTGATGAACTCGGCGTGATGAACTCTGGCGGGCGCTGGCGAGGATCACG
>NZ_AFFX01000014.1:0-66310 GCF_000222125.1 Pseudomonas sp. S9
TGTTGCATCATCGGGGTGTGGGCGCTGAGATCGCTTTGGCTCATCGTTTTAACTGTCCGGCTGAATCGTAAAAGCGCCTAGTGTACGGTATCAACCTAGTCCGCCTTAACCCCGGAGTGAAGATGCAAGCAAATCAATCCGAGATAACCCGCCTGGCAGTTGAATTGGGTCGCAAACTGACCGATTTGCATGCCCAGGTCAGTACGGCTGAATCCTGCACGGGCGGCGGTATTGCCGAGGCCATTACCCGCGTACCCGGTAGCTCCGCCTGGTTCGAAGCGGGCTACGTGACTTATTCCAATACACAGAAAACCAAACAGCTGGGCGTTGGTCCTGAGCTTTTTGTTCTGCTGGGTGCTGTAAGTCGCGAAGTGGTCGAGGCCATGGTGCGTGGTGCTCAAGAACAAAGTGGTGCGCGCTATGCCGTTGCCGTCAGTGGCGTGGCCGGGCCTGATGGCGGCACAAAAGAGAAGCCTGTTGGCACCGTTTGGTTGGCTTGGGGCGATTCCGAGCAGCTGTACAGCGTGCGCAAAGAGTTTGCCGGTGATCGGCAAAGTGTCCGCCGACAAACGGTTATAGCCGCCCTAGAGGGGCTGATACGCCTGCTCGAAAAAGAAAATCCAACTCTGGGGTAGGCGGGCGGCCAAGGCTATGGAATAATACTGGCTACTTATACAGTTGTTGGCGGCCGTCAGGCCCTCTTGATCACGTGAGGACTTCAATGGACGAGAATAAGAAGCGCGCTCTGGCTGCTGCCCTTGGCCAGATTGAAAAGCAGTTTGGTAAAGGCGCGGTCATGCGCATGGGCGATCACGATCGCCAGGCTATCCCGGCCATCTCGACCGGTTCTTTGGGGTTGGATATCGCGCTGGGTATTGGCGGTTTGCCAAAAGGCCGTATCGTTGAAATCTACGGTCCTGAATCCTCGGGTAAAACCACACTGACCTTGTCGGTGATTGCTGAGGCGCAAAAGCTCGGTGCTACCTGCGCATTCGTCGACGCCGAGCATGCCCTTGACCCCGAGTACGCAGGCAAGCTTGGGGTAAACGTTGACGATCTGCTGGTCTCGCAGCCAGACACCGGCGAGCAGGCACTGGAAATCACGGACATGTTGGTGCGCTCAAATGCCATCGACGTCATTGTGGTCGACTCGGTGGCGGCCCTGGTGCCAAAAGCTGAAATCGAAGGCGAAATGGGTGACATGCATGTTGGCTTGCAGGCCCGCTTGATGTCGCAAGCGCTGCGTAAAATCACCGGTAACATCAAGAACGCCAATTGCCTGGTGATCTTCATCAACCAGATCCGGATGAAGATCGGCGTTATGTTCGGCAGCCCTGAAACCACCACGGGTGGTAACGCTTTGAAGTTCTATGCTTCTGTACGTTTGGATATTCGTCGTACTGGCGCGGTCAAAGAGGGCGACGAAGTTGTCGGCAGCGAAACCCGCGTGAAAGTGGTGAAAAACAAAGTCGCACCACCATTCCGCCAGGCCGAGTTCCAGATTCTCTACGGCAAGGGCATCTACCGTAATGGCGAAATCATCGATCTCGGTGTGCTGCACGGCTTCCTGGAAAAATCTGGCGCTTGGTACAGCTACCAGGGCAGCAAGATTGGTCAGGGCAAAGCCAACTCGGCCAAGTACCTTGAAGACAATCCAGAAGTTGCCCGCACCATTGAAGGCTTGATTCGTGAAAAGCTGCTGGTCCCGGTAACACCTGCCAAGGCCGGTGCTGAAGCGCCAGTTGATGCTGAAGTTGACGCTTAAGCACCATGCTCGACAACCCCACGGCCGTGAGGCGCGCAGCAATGGATTTGCTGGCGCGTCGTGAGCACGGGCGTGTGGAGTTGGTACGTAAGTTGCGCCAGCGCGGCGCAACCGATGACTTGATTGATCCTGCCCTCGATCGCTTGGCGCAAGAGGGCCTATTATCTGAAGCGCGCTACCTGGAAAGTTTTATCCGCTACCGTGCCCGTTCGGGCTGCGGGCCTGTGCGCATACGTGAAGAACTGTCTCAGCGAGGTTTGCTGCGCGCGGATGTCGAGCAGGCGCTGGCCGAGAGTGGTATCGACTGGGCTGAGCAACTGCTTGATGTCTGGCAGCGCAAGTATGCCGGGAAGTTGCCGCAGGATATGCGCGAGCGGGCCAAGCAGCACCGTTTCCTCAGCTATCGAGGCTATCCGATGGAGCTTATCAGCGAGCTGTTGCGCGGCAAGCTCAGCGGTTAGTTGTCGGTCACGCGCTTAGCCAGTTTTCACGCAGGTTGATGAAATCAAGCAACTCGCGCAGCCGTCCGTGGTTGCGTCCGTTAAAACTGAAGGTCAAGCGCGGCAGATGTGCCAGCTCGGGTGTATCCTGGCCTTCCTTCGCCTTGTCCTGTAGTTGGAAATCATCGGCCTTGCAGATGTCTGCAAATGTGCTGCGTATTGCTGTCAGCGCTTGGGCATTGAGCGAGTGATTGAGGCGAATGATGAACTGCCTGTTCAGCCAGCGGCTGGAATTGTAGTTGCTGTAAAACCGGGTAATTTGCGTAACGGCATCATCGGCGCTGTAGACCAGGGTCATCAAGTTCAGGTCGCTGGCAAGGATATAGCCGCTGTCCTTGAGTTGCCGCTCGATGAACAGCAAGGCTTCTGACCAGAAGCTGCCACCTGGCTGATCAAGCAGCACCACTGGTACCAGCGGGCTTTTGCCGGTTTGTATCAGGGTCAGCACTTCGATGGCCTCATCCAATGTGCCAAAACCACCGGGGCAAAGTACAAGCGCGTCGGCTTCCTTGACGAAGAACAGTTTGCGCAAAAAGAAAAAGTGGAAGGACAGAAGATGGCTCGAGCCGCTTACAGTGGCATTGGCGCTTTGCTCGAAGGGCAGGGTGATATTGAAGCCCAGGCTATTGTCGAGCCCCGCACCTTCGTGCGCCGCTGCCATGATGCCGCCGCCAGCGCCGGTCACGACCATCAGGTCGTGGCGGGCAAGTTGGGCCCCGAGCTCACGGCCCAGTTGGTAAATCGGGTGGTCGACCGGGGTACGTGCCGAACCGAAGACCGTGACTTTGCGCCGACGTTTGAACTGTTCAAGCACGCAAAAGGCATGCTCCATCTCACGTAGGGTCTGCAGCATTATCTTGGCATCCCAGCGATTACGGTCTGCCTGGCCCATGCGAATAACGGTGATCAGCATCTCCCGGTACAGCTCGATGTTGGGGCTGTTGGCGGGGGCGATCAGCGACGTGAGTTCATCAACTTTACTGCGAAGATCAATACCACTGGCTTGAAAGTGCCGGGCTAGATAGTCATCGGCGTCGTAAGGCATGCTGTGTCTCCTTGGCCCGTCCATGCCAATAATAATAGGCTGTGCAACGATCCAGTGCTGCTGCGCTCGAGGCGTGCTTGATCAACTGTCGTCTTCGCGATCAAGGGCCTCTGAAAAAGCGGCGAGCATCAGCAAGTCGATAGCCATGAAAAAACGATCAGGGGCATGGGTGCAGCACATGGGTATTTGCTTATGCTTGCGGGGCCGCAGCAAGGGCAGCCCGGTATCAACTGCGCAGCATTATCGAGCGGGCTTACAGGCCGCAATCGGCCTTGTCGAACGTCTCGCGAACAATAGGCCTGTTGGTCTTGTATTCCGTAAATTCATAGCGCAATTCGGCGCCTTCGCTGAGCAACTTATGGAAACCGCCATTGTTGCATACGCTTTTGCCCAGCTGGGCGCGTACAGCGTCGAGGTTGTTGCGCATTTGCGCCGCATGCCGTGGCTGCACACTGAGGTGGTTGACCAGGGTGTGGCCTTCGACCGTGTAGCCCTGGTCGAGAATATCGGCGTTGATGGCGCGGGGCGTGCCAACGCTACTTTGCTGGGCGACGCTTTGCAGCATCTTGGCCAGCTCGTATTCTTTCAGCGAGGAAGCATGGGCGGCAAAGGGTAGGCTCAGGGCCAGGGTAAGAGCGGTTAGGCGTAACATCCAAGTCTCCACAGTCATTTCAATCCTTCGACAGGTAAGCACCCGCAGAGGTTCAGCTGGTGGCTATGATAACGCTCAAAGCCAGGGTTGTACCTTAGGGAAGCACAAAAATTACTCGCCCAGCCTTGTTTGAAGATGACTTGAATCGTTCAAGCAAGCCAGATTTGCCGGGCTTTGCTAGACTGCGCGCCGATTAATCCAGGACTGAATATGCCAAGCTTTTCTTACCGTGGTCCGCGCCCATGAGCCATGCAGTCGCGCGTTTGCGAGACAAGCGTCTGGCGCGCAGTGAAAAACCCTTTCTGGCAAGGGGCTGCAAGGCCGTGCGCTGTGATCAATGCAGAATTGCCCAGAGCCATTGTTTGTGCGCCTGGCGCCCACGCATAGATACGCAATCGGCCATGTGCCTGATCATGCATGACGTGGAAGTGCTTAAGCCGAGTAATACTGGCTGGCTTATCGCGGACGTAGTTGCTCAAACCAGTGCCTTCGGTTGGCTACGAACCGAAGTTGATCCGGCCCTGCCTGCGTTGCTCAATGATCCACAGTGGCAGCCATATCTTGTCTTCCCCCGGGAGTACGTTGCACCTGAGCGGGTCGTCAGCCAGGTTGATGTAGCGCCAGGCAAGCGGCCGTTGTTCGTGCTGCTTGATGCGACCTGGACCGAGGCGCGCAAAATGTTCCGCAAGAGCCCTTATCTGGATAACCTGCCGGTGCTGAGCCTGTCACCGGAACGCCTGTCGCGTTATCACCTGCGCCGTTCTACCCGTAACGAACAACTCTGTACTGCCGAAGTCGCGGCCTTGTGTCTTGAACTGGCTGGTGACCAGCGCGCCGCCGACGGCCTGAATGCCTATTTCGACGTGTTCAGCCAACATTACCTGGCGGCCAAGGCGCCGCGCGCTGTTGACCTGGCCGACCCAGTGCACCGCAGGTTGCAGCCGTTTCTGGAATAGCATTGCAGCCGTCAATCGATTGTTTGACGGCTGGTCTTCGTTTGCCCTTAACCTTCGTTCGCAGTGCCTGGCTTCGGTTTTTGGGGCCAGAGTTGCGCCAGGAGCATGCCGGCAAACATCAGTGTGCAACCGATGTAGCCACGTAGATGGAGCGTTTCGTTGAGCAGGATGGCACCTGCAATCGCAGCGAACACAGCTTCCAGTGAAAGAATGATTGCCGCGTGGGAGGCAATAGCATGTTTCTGTGCAACCACTTGCAGGGTGAAGCCAATGGCGACACCGAATATGCCGCCGTAGATGATCGCCGGGGCCGCCGCGATGATGGCGTCCAGTGCAAATGGTTCGAATATCAGCGCCAGGATCATGCTGATTGCCGCACAGGTGATAAATTGAATGATTGCCAGGCGCAGCGGGTCATGGCGGGTCGCAAAGAAACCGACCAGCAATACATGCAGCCCCCAGACGAACGCACCAGCCAGTTGTAGCCAGTCTCCGGATGCGACCGTAAAACCTTCGCCCACACTCAGCAGAAACATGCCGACAACGGCCAGGCTGGCGCCTAGCCAGATACCCAGGCCGCTGCGTTGACCAATGAACAGGCCGAGTATGGGCACGATAATGACGTAAAGACCGGTGATGAAACCCGAGTTAGTGACGCTGGTGAACAGCAGGCCGACTTGCTGTAGATTGATCCCGACCGCCAGTGCCAATCCCATGATCGCGCCGCCGGACAATAGGCTTTTATCCACTGCTGGCTTGCTTTCGGCTTTGTTGCGGCTGAGGAGCGGGAGTATGGCCAGCAGCACGACTGCTGCCAGGGAAAAGCGCAGGCCGCTGTAGAGAAAGGGCCCGATCGAGTCCATGCCTAAACGTTGTGCAACAAATGCGGAGCCCCAGATCATGGCTGTGACTAGCATCAAAAGATCGGCGCGCAGGGCTTGGCTTCGCATAAAAAGACTCACGGATTAGAAGGCCGCAGACTTTGCCGGAAAGTATTGCGCTTGACCACCCCGGTTTCGCTGGGCATGCTGGGCGCCGCCTCAGGCGCATTTGAGGCTCGCGCCTAGTGTATGGGTTGCTAAAGTGTTGAGTTAACAAGCGCTCTTATGTCGCCCTCATAACAATAACGGGATCTGCCATGGCTGTTTACGAAATCCTGATCGCTGATGACCATCCATTGTTTCGCAGTGCATTGCAGCAAGCGTTGACCCAGGGTTTAGGGCCGGGTGTGCGGCTGGTAGAGGCAGCAAGCATTGCTGAGCTGGAAAGCCGTTTGGCTGAGAAACCGGATTGGGACCTGGTTTTGCTCGATCTGAATATGCCTGGGGCCTATGGCTTTTCCGGGCTGGTATTGCTGCGTGGGCAATATCCACAGATACCGGTGGTGATGATTTCCGCACAGGAAGAGTCTGCGATTGTGTTGCGCTCGAAGGAATTCGGGGCCAGTGGCTTCATTCCCAAGTCGAGTTCGTTGGAAACCATCCAGCAAGCCGTTCGTCAGGTTCTGGAGGGTGATACCTGGTGGCCAGAAATCAGCGCTGATGTGCAAGCTGTATCGGCTGAAGCCAAGGCCGCAAGTGCCGGGCTTGCCAGTTTGACGCCGCAGCAGTTTCGGGTCTTGACCATGGTTTGCGAAGGGCTGCTTAACAAACAGATCGCCTATGAACTGGGTGTTTCAGAGGCAACGGTGAAGGCACATGTCACCGCGATATTTCGCAAGCTGGGTGTGCGTACGCGCACGCAAGCGGCGCTATTGCTGCAACAACTTGAGAGTATTCCAAGCGCGACGACGGTTTGAGGTGATTGTTGCCTTCAGTGGCATGGCTGAAGACCTGCGCCTGGTGTAAAAAAGTCAGGTCTCAAGCAGCGTATTAGCGTAGCCTGCCGACCTTTTCCGTTAGTGGTTGTTAGATTATGTCTCCATTCAAGGGCCAGACAGGCCTCAAGCGCATCCTCAATGCCACGGGGTATTCGTTCGATGGCTTGCGCGCCGCCTATAGGGGCGAAGCTGCATTTCGCCAATTGGTGCTGCTCAATGTGGTGTTGATTCCACTGGCATTTGTGTTTGATGTGAGCAAGGGCGAGCGCGCCGTCATGATCGCGGTGTGCCTGCTGGCGCTGATTGTCGAGTTACTCAACTCTGCGGTTGAAGCGGCGATTGATCGTATTTCCCTGGATTTGCATCCGCTGTCAAAGAACGCCAAGGACATGGGCAGTGCCGCTCAGTTTGTTTCGCTTTGCCTGATTGCGAGTGTCTGGCTGGTGATCCTTTTCGGCTAGCTGGTGCGCAGGCCTGCGCCGGGTATCGGTAGATGGCGAGGCTCAGGCAATGGTTGGCAGTACGATTTCATCACTGCGCCTTACACCAGCCGTCAGAGTCTGGCACAGCTCGAGAAAAGCACGCATTGCCGCCGTTTGATACTTTTGTTGGTGCCAGATGAAGTAGAACTGTCGCCGCAGGTCGAGATCCGGGGTTTCAATGGGGACCAGGCTGCCGCGGCGAAAGGCATCGCGCAAAGCCAGGCGCGAGATGCAGCCAATGCCCAGGCCAGACTCAACCGCTCGTTTAATGGCTTCGGTGTGTTCAAGCTCCAGGCGTATGTTCAGCGGGTTGGGGTGATGGCGCATGGCTTGGTCGAAGGTCAGGCGCGTGCCGGAACCTTGTTCACGAAGAATCCAGGCTTCCTGGTTAAGTGCCTCAACGCTGGCAACTTTGTATCGGGCCAGTGGATGTTGCGGTGCACAAAAGACCACCAGTTCATCCTCCACCCAGGGTTGCACTTCAATGTCCGGATGCTGGCAATCGCCCTCGATCAAGCCCAGGTCCATCTCGTAATGAGCCACTTGCTGCACCACATGTGCGGTGTTGTGAACCTGGAGCTTGACCCGGCATTCGGGATGCAACTGCATGAAGTTGCCGATCAATAATGTCGCCAGGTAATTGCCAACCGTGAGGGTGGCCCCCACATTCAGGGTGCCAAAGCCGCTTTTGCCAGCCAGCAGGCGTTCAATCTCTTTGGTTTGGTCGATCAGGGCAACCGCCTGGGGTAACAATTGATGGCCCAGTGCATTTAGGGTCAGGCGCTTGCCCGCGCGATCAAATAGCTGGCAATCGGTTTGCCGCTCGAGCTCGGTCACCGAGGTGCTGGTGGCCGACTGCGACAGCGCCAGGGATTCGGCCGCACGAGACACGCTTTCTTGCTGGGCGACGGCCACAAATACTTGAAGTTGTCTGAGAGTAAATCGCATATCTATATAACCGATAACCTATATCTTAATAATTCACTTAACAGATATTCTGCGCCCCTCTAGAATGCAGCGCAATTACCCACAGTGGGTCGCGTACTTTAGTGAGGATACCTGCATGAGCAACTTGAACGTCGAGCGTGTGCTCAGCGTCCACCATTGGAATGACACGCTGTTCAGCTTCAAGACCACCCGTAACGCTGGGCTGCGTTTTGAAAATGGTCAGTTTGTAATGATTGGTTTGCAGCAGGACACTGGTCGCCCGCTGATGCGCGCTTACTCCATCGCCAGCCCGAATTACGAAGAGCACCTGGAGTTCTTCAGCATCAAGGTGCAGGACGGCCCTCTGACTTCGCAACTGCAACACCTCAAGCCGGGTGATGAGTTGATGGTCAGCCGCAAGCCAACCGGGACCTTGATTCTTGATGACCTGCTGCCAGGCAAGCATTTGTACCTATTGAGCACCGGTACTGGCCTGGCGCCATTTATGAGCGTAATCCAGGACCCTGAAACCTACGAGCGCTACGAGAAGGTGGTGCTGGTTCACGGTGTCCGTTATGTCAACGAGGTGGCGTACCGCGAGTTCATCACCGAGCACTTGCCGAAGAACGAATACTTCGGTGAGGCGCTGAAAGAGAAGCTGATCTACTACCCAACCGTGACCCGCGAAGAGTTCGAGAATCAGGGGCGCCTGACTGACTTGATGCGCAGCGGTAAGTTGTTCCGCGATATTGGCCTACCACCAATCAACGCACAGGACGACCGCGCAATGATTTGCGGCAGCCCGAGCATGCTGGATGAAACCAGTGAAGTGCTCGACGGCTTCGGCCTGAAAGTGTCTGCACGCATGGGTGAGCCGGGCGACTACTTGATCGAGCGGGCATTCGTCGAGAAGTAGGTTATTGGCCATGAAAAATCCCACCCTTTGCGGTGGGATTTTTTTTGCTGAAAAAAAGTCCCGCTAGAGCGGGACAAAGGGAGGATGTTAATACTTACAGCAGGGCTACAAGGCTGGTGCCTGGCACAACTTGAAAGTCGATCGACATCATTAGGCTCAAGGCGCTGATGGCTACGATGGAGAAGGCGAACAACTTGCGTGCCCACAGACGATCATCCACGGCGCGATAGCCGGAAAGGGCGATTACCAGCCACCAGGCACTGACCAGCAGGGCGATCAGCAGATACCCGTAGCCTGCAAAGCCAGTCAGGTTGAGCAGGAGCGAGGCGCCACTGAATGCCAGGATATACAGCACGATCTGCAGTTTAGTGGCGTTGATCCCGCGCTTGACTGGCAACACCGGGATGCCTGCTGCCTTGTAATCGTTCAGGCGGAATATCGCGATGGCATAGGAATGCGGCATCTGCCACAGGCAGAAGATCAGCAGCAACACAGCCGCACCGGTATCGAATTGACCGGTGACCGCACAGTAGCCCACTACCGGCGGCATGGCCCCGGACAAACTGCCGACCAGGGTGCCGTACTCCGAGCGGCGCTTGAGCCACAGGCTGTAGAAACCCACATAGACCACATAGCCGACAGCCGCCAAGACCGTCGCCAATCCGGTAGTTTCGAACCACAGCAGGCTGAACCCGGCGATGCCGAGTAACAGCCCGTGGGCCAGCGCTGCCTTGAGCGAGATCTTGCCGGTGACCAGCACGCGGTCGCGGGTGCGTTCCATGTGCTGGTCGATGTCGCGATCAATGCAGTTGTTCAGTACGCATCCGCTGGCCACCACCAGCGACAGGCCGATCACGGTGGACAGCAACAACATCAGGTCGATGTGACCTTGCGCCGCCAGAAAATAGCCGCCCGCAACGGCAATCAGATTGCCGAAGATAATCCCGGGCTTGGTGATCAGGAGATAGCGTTTGAACTTCATGGTCACATCCAGGGCATCATCAGTTGGTCGGCATTGACCATGATCCAGATCGCCAGCCCAACCAGCATCACGATGATCAGCACAGTGAACAGAAAGGCCAGCAGGTTCCAGCGGCCTTCCGAGGATGTGTTCATGTGCAGGAAGCAAACCAGGTGCACCAGAATCTGGACCACCCCCAGCACGACCATCGAGGTCAGTGCGACGTTGCGCGAGAAATGCCCACTCATGACCATGGCGAACGGAATCGCCGTGAGAATTACCGAGAGAATGAAGCCGATTGCGTAGGACCGCACGCTGCCGTGGCTTTCACCGGCATGGCTCTGTGCATGTGCGTGGCTCATTGGGCAACTCCCATCAGGTAGACAACGGTGAAGACGCAGATCCAGACGATATCGAGGAAGTGCCAGAACAGGCTCAGGCACGACAATCGGGTGGTGTTCTGCGGCGTCAGGCCACGGCTGTAAACCTGCGCCATCATGACCACCATCCACACCAGGCCCGCGGTTACGTGCAGACCGTGCATGCCAACCAGGGTGAAGAACGAGGACAGGAATGCACTGCGGTTTGGTCCGAAGCCTTCCATGATCAGGTGATGGAACTCGTTGATCTCCATGCCAATAAAGCCAAGGCCACAGAGGAAGGTCAGGAACAGCCAGGCAATGGTCTTGCCCTTGTCTGCTTTGTGGGCAGCCAGCATGGCCATGCCGTAGGTGCAACTGCTGACCAGCAGCAAGGCGGTTTCGACCAGTACATAAGGCAGTTCGAAGATGTCCTTGCCGCTGGGACCGCCAGCGGTGTGGTTAACCAGTACCGCATAAGTGGCGAACACGCTGGCGAACAGGATGCAGTCGGTCAACAGGGACAGCCAGAAGCCAAATACCGTCATGTCACCGCTGTCATGACCATGGTCATGATCATGGTCATGATCATGGTCTTGGCTGACGCCGTGTTGAGAATCAAGGATTGCCGTAGACATCCGGGTTACACCTCTTGCGCGAGTTGTTGGGCGTGTTGCGCACGGTTGTGGGAATGACCAGCTTCGCGAGGGAAGCGCTGGTTTTCGATGCGTTCGATTTCATCCGGCTGCACGTAGTAATCAACATCCTGGTTGTAGCTGCGCACGATGAAGGTGGCGACCATGCCGATAAAGCTCAGGCCAGCCATCCACCAGATGTGCCAGATCATGGCGAAGCCGAATACGGCGCCGATCAGGCCGATAACCAGTCCGGCCGCCGTGTTCTTCGGCATATGGATGGGGCTGTAGCTGGCGGGACGCAGGTAAGCGGTGTCGTTTTCTTTCATTTCGTGGAAGGCATCCACAGCATGCACGGTAGGTAGTTGCGCAAAGTTGTAGAACGGTGGTGGCGAGGAGGTAGACCATTCCAGGGTGCGGCCACCCCATGGATCGCCAGTGTGGTCACGCAGCGCATCGCGGTTCTTGATGCTGACGAGGATCTGGGCGATCTGGAACGCAATGCCGCAGAAAATCAGCACCGCGCCGAAGAAGGCGACAATCAGGTAGGGGTGCCACAGTGGATTGTCGTAATGATTCAGGCGTCGGGTCATGCCCATGAAGCCCAGCACATACAGCGGCATGAACGCTACGAAGAAGCCAGTGATCCAGCACCAGAAGGCGCACTTGCCCAGGCGCTCGTCGAGCTTGAAGCCGAAGGCCTTGGGGAACCAGAACGTGAAGCCAGCCAGGTAGCCGAACACGGCACCGCCGATGATGGTGTTGTGGAAATGGGCGATCAGAAACAGGCTGTTGTGCAACACATAGTCGGCGCCCGGTACGGCCAACAGTACGCCAGTCATGCCGCCAACGGTGAAGGTCACCATAAAGCCCAGGGTCCAGAGCACGGGTGTGGTGAAGTGCAGGCGGCCACGGAAAATGGTGAACAGCCAGTTGAACAGCTTCACCCCGGTTGGAATCGAGATGATCATGGTGGCAACACCGAAGAAGGCGTTGACATTGGCACCCGAGCCCATGGTGAAGAAGTGGTGCAACCAGACCACGAAGCCAAGCACCGTGATTGCCGCAGTGGCCCAGACCATCGAGGTGTAGCCGAACAGCCGTTTGCCGGTGAAGGTGGAGATGACCTCGGAGAATATGCCGAATGCCGGCAGGATCAGGATGTACACCTCCGGATGGCCCCAGGCCCAGAACAGGTTGATGTACATCATGGCGTTGCCGCCCAGCTCGTTGGTGAAGAAGTGCATGTCCAGGTAACGGTCAAGACTCAACAACGCCAAGGTGGCAGTGAGGATGGGGAACGACGCGACAATCAGGATATTGGTGAATGTGCAGGTCCAGGTGAAGATCGGCATTTGCATCAGCTTCATGCCTGGGGTACGCATCTTCAGTACGGTGACCAGGAAGTTGACCCCGGTCAGCAAGGTTCCCAAACCGGATAGCTGCAAGGCCCAGATGTAATAGTCGACCCCGACCCCGGGGCTGTAGCCCAGCTCCGACAGCGGTGGATAAGCAACCCAGCCGGTGCGCGCGAACTCGCCGACACCCAGGGACAGGTTGACCAGAATCGCGCCGGCCACGAACAACCAGAAGCTCAAGGAGTTGAGGAAGGGGAAGGCCACGTCGCGAGCGCCGATCTGCAGCGGCACGGCGATGTTCATCAGGCCGACCATAAAGGGCATGGCCATGAAGATGATCATGATCACGCCATGGGCGGTGAAGATCTGGTCATAGTGCTCGGGCGGCAGGAAGCCGTGGTTGGCGCCCTCGGCCATGGCCAGTTGACCGCGCATCATGATGGCGTCAGCGAAGCCGCGCAGCAGCATGATCATGGCGACGAAAATATACATCACGCCAATTTTCTTGTGGTCGACTGAAGTCAGCCACTCGGTCCACAAATAGGACCACTTGCGGTAATAGGTCAGCGCAGCCACTACGGCCAGGCCAAGCAGGGCAACGACAGCCAGGGTGCCCATAACAATAGGGACGTCCAGGGGCACTGCTTTGAGCGTTAACAAACCGAACATCAGTGGTTACTCCTCGATACTCGCGTTCATGGGCATGTGCATGTTTTTCATATCCTGCATCTCATCTTTGCTCCCAGCGCCAAGCTGCGGCGTTGAGGGGCCGTGCATGTACTGCATGAGAATTGAGTTGTAGAGCGTCGGGCTGACCGAGGAGAAGTACTGCGCCGGATCGTTTTCGCTGGGCTTGACCAGCTCCGGGTAGTTGCTCTGGTCCAGCGTTTTCGGCGCGGCCTTGACCTTGGCGACCCAGTCAGCGAAACCCTTTTCCGAAGTGGCGATAGCCTGGAATTTCATGCCGGAGAAGCCGTCGCCGCTGAAATTCGAGGACAAGCCATCAAAGTTGCCTGGTTGGTTGGCAATCAGGTGCAGCTTGGTCTGCATACCGGCCATGGAGTAGATCTGGCTACCCAGTTGCGGAATGAAGAAGGAATTCATTGCGTTCTGCGAGGTGATCTGGAAATTCACCGGGGTGTCGGTGGGGAAGGCAATCTCATTGATCGTGGCAATGCCTTGCTCGGGGTAGATGAACAGCCATTTCCAATCCAGCGACACTGCCTGAATCACGATTGGCTTGACCTCGGAGTCCAGTGGACGATAAGGGTCTAGCTCGTGGGTGGAGGTCCAGGTCAGGGTGCCGAGTACCGCGATGATCGCGCAGGGCACCAACCACACCACCAGTTCGATGGGGGTTGAGTGGGACCAGTTCGGCTTATAGGTTGCCTTGGTGTTGGATGCGCGGTATTTCCAGGCAAATGCCAGGGTCATCACTATGACCGGGATCACCACGATCAGCATCAACAGGGTGGAAGTGATAATCAGCGACTTTTCATCCATGCCCACCTGACCTTTGGGGTCAAGCAAGGTCATGTTGCATCCGCCGAGCATCAGCAGCGGGAGCCACGAAAGTCGTTTCAGGTATCCAAGGTACAGCTCAGTTTTCATCTTGCGGCCTTAATGGATAAATTGACCCCGTCGCCCCGGTCTTCTCTTACCGAGGTGACGTAGCCGACACCGTCCTGACAGCGTTAGCTGCGGGACGCTTTTTTGCGCAAAGCCAGCCGCCACCAGAATTCGGGCAAGCCTCTCCCGTCTAGTTCTCGCGTGGCGAAACTGAGTTGTGCGCTGTTTGGAATATTGTTAGTCAGCGTTTGCCATGACCCCCTAAGGGGCTTTTGCTGCAATCCTTTGAAGTGAAATCCGCATGGCAAGCCGCGCGGATTTTCAGCCACATCGCGCAATGCCTGCGCGTGGACGAATTCGATCAAAGCGTGAGCTAATTCACGGCTGCTGATGAAAGGTGGCAAACACATTACAAATTATTACAGGTGCAACTTCAAGTTACATATTCCCGTGCGGCCTTTGCCGGAAGCTGAATCAGCACCCTGTGTTCAGTCGGTGAAAGTTGCAGAGCTACCATTTTTACTGGCTTGTAGCGCTTTGCTCAGTCTCTTGGCGAGTTGTGTCGGGTGCGACACCGGGCCGCACTTTTGCGCATCGTCACAGCGCTTTGAATTGATGCGGATCAGCAGGTTTAGTGTGCTTAGCTGGTAGGGAGGATGCGCTTGAGTGGTCGCCAGGCAGGAAACCTGAGGGTGGGGAGTGAGGCAGGCAGGTGCATGAAGGCCACGTCTTCTGTTGCCTGCCTCAGTAACTCAGGCGCTTGGCGGCGCTGGTTTTTTGCGCAAGGTATCGAGCGCAAGCAGGTCTTCATCACGCCAGGCCATTACCACAAGGCAGCCTGCAAATATGATCAGTGATGGATAAAATAAGGCTTTGCTGCCGGTAAAGATCCAGCCCCATGGGTCAATCACCGATTGCCACACCGCCAACAGCGTAGCTGCGCTTAATAGCAATTGGATGGGGTAAACCAGGCGACGCATAAATCCTGCAACAATCAGCAAACCGATGAGCATTTGCAGTATGCCAGCTGCATGTAGCAGGTTATCGGAGGCAAAAAGGCCGAAGTAGAACTTGTTGGCGACCGCAAGACCGTGCTCGACATTGACCACTTTATTGACGCCCCAGATTACCAGTAGCCAACCAAGCGAAATACGCAGTAGCAGCAGGCTCCATTGTTTCATCATCAGGTTTTCCTTGAACAGCAGTAAGAGAAGTACTGATGTGACTGGGTGCTCGGCAGTAAATTACAAGCGCCCTTGGCTAAAGGCGCTGTATTGGGCCGTTTGACGCGGCGCCGCGTGAGTGGCGCCCGCTGCAGGCTGGTGCAACAGACTCAGGTCAAGTGCCTGGAACCACTTCCAGTACGCAGATCTGATCCGGTTGCGGATAGTGCCAGCGCACCTCGACATCCCATAAGCGGGTGCCATACCGCCGTTCGGGTTGAGGGCTTTGATAAGCCGGGCGCGGGTCTTGGGCCAGGCATTGTTCAATCAGCTCAACCAAGGGGTGCTGGAGCCGTTGGGCCTGTTCAGATGCCTGCTGTAAGGCTTGAGGTTGCCAGTTAACCTTGATCAAGCGCGGTGCTGCATCAGCCATGCTGTTGGTCGCGCTGCTGATGCAGTCGGCGTAGGGCACATAGGGTTTAATATCCAGCACCGGGGTGCCGTCGAGCAGGTCGATGCCCGACAAATGCAACTTGCCTGGCTCGATCTTGTCCAGCGCGACCACGGATTGGCCGATGCCATTTGGCCTGTGTGTAGCGCGGGTGGCAAACACGCCCATCGACTGGTTGCCACCCAGGCGTGGCGGGCGCACTTTCAGACGGGGTTTGTCTTCAAGGGCCTGATGAAACAAGAACAGCAGCCAGACATGGCTGACGTGCTCTAGCCCTTCAATGGCCTCGGGCTGGTCAAAGGGCGCAACCAGCTCCAGCACGCCACGGGCTGCCGGAGCCAAATGCGGCTGGCGAGGAATGGCGAACTTCTCTTTGAAGCACGAGCGCACAAAACCGATGGGTGAAACGGAGTAAGACATTGCAGGCGACCACAGCTGGAAGTTGCCCATCTTAACCGCAAAGCGGCGCTCGCCTTAAGCGCGGTTGTCGGTGCCGTGCAGCCATCTTAAAGGCTGAAGCCGCCATCAATCGGGATGATATTGCCGGTCATGTAAGCCCCTGCGGTGCTGGCCAGGCTGATTGCCAGTGCTGCCATTTCTTCTTCACGACCCCAGCGTTTCATCGGGATGACCGCAGTGTCTTGCGCCATTGCCTCGTTGTCGTTGGCGATATGCTGGGTCATCTTGCTTGGGAAGCGTCCAGGTGCAATCACATTGACGTTGATGTGCTGTTCAACCAGTTCGCGAGCGAGCATGCGCGAAAGTTGGTGCAGTGCTGCTTTGCTCGGGCCATAGGCGTAGGCGTTTTCACCAAATGAGCTGATCCCAGCCACTGAGCCAATATTGATTATCCGCGCCGGATTGGCGCTGTTCCCGGCTTTTCGCAGCAGCGGCAGCAATTGCTGGATGCAGCTGAAAACCGAGGTGACATTGAGTTGCATGACTTTTTCCCAGCCCTTGGCCGGGTAGGACTCAAGCGGTGCGCCCCAGGTCGTGCCTGCATTGTTGACCAGGATATCGAGCTGGGTAATTTTGCCGCCAAGCGCTTGAGCGAGTGCCTGCACGCCTTCTTCGGTTGCCAGGTTAGCGGCTATGCCGTGGCAGGTGCCGAAGGCGCTGAGTTCTTTTGCGGTGTCGCTGCAAGCCTGAGCGTCGCGGGCGCACACATAAACGGTGGCGCCTGCTTCAGCAAAGGCTTTGGCGATCATCTTGCCGATCCCACGAGTACCACCGGTAACCAGTGCGGTGCGATCTTTCAGAGAAAAATAAGGGTGCATGGCGAGTCCTTGGATCAACAGGTGCCATCACCCTAATCGGCCAGCGCCAACTGTGGATGCATTATTGTTGGCGCAAATACAGCGCCATCTGCAGTGCGAGGTTGAGACAGCTATCGCCAGGCTTATTCAGCGGCCGCTTGAGGGCGCTCGCGCAAGGTCAGGCCCTTGAGGAAATTACGCAGGAACTGGTCGCCACAGGTGCGGTAGTTGCTATGGCCAAACTTGCGGAACAGTGCGCTCATTTCCGGTTTGGACACCGGGAAGTCAACGCTCTGCATGATCGCGTGCATGTCATCTTCTTTCAGCTCGAAGGCCACGCGCAGCTTTTTCAATACCATGTTATTGGTCATTGGCAGTTCGAATGGCTGGGCCGGACGGCTATCGTCCTTGCCGCGCTTGAAGTAAACCAGGCCATCAAGAAAATGCGCCATGAGTTCATCGTCACAGGCGATAAAGCCGTCTTCATCTTCTTTTTTCAGCAGTGGCTCAAGCTCGGCGCTGGTGACGCTCTTGCCGCTCAGGGCAATGATCTCGGCCAGTTTTGCATCGTTGACATCAAGCATATAGCGCACGCTGCGCAGCACATCGTTGTTAAGCATTATGGATTCCTGATTGAGGACCCAGGCAGCATGAGGCTGCCTGGGCAAGAAATGAGAGCGGGCGCAGGGCTCAGAAACGCTCTTTTGCCGCGAGATAACGCCATTGCCCCGGCGCGACTTTCGACAGGGGCACGCCGCCGACGCGTATGCGCTTGAAGCTCAATACCTTGAGCCCGACTTCATTGCACATGAATACGATTTGGCCCGGTATGGGGTTTTTCAGGGCGAAACGCAGGCGGGTTTCGTTCTGCCAGCTGACTTTGCAGGGCGGCAGGGCGTAGTTGTTGAAGACCAGTCCGTGATTGAGCCGCTTTAGATCACGTTCGCTAAGCTCGCCGCTGACTTCGACCACATATTCCTGCTCCATCTTGACGATGTCATCGCGCAGCTTGCGCTCGATACGCCAATCCTGCGTCAGCACATGCAGGCCTTCGGCACCGGCCTGCAAGGGAATGCAGGCAGTCAAGTTGGTCAGGTGGCCTTTCAAGGGGCGAATTCCCGAAGCGTCCTCTGGCCAGTGGCTGGCGGCGCTGAGTGCCTCTGTGATTCGCTCGGCGTTGTTGTGTCCTGGCGGGATATGCACCAGCAAGGTAACCGGATCCAGTGGTGCGGCGACCGCGTTTGGAAGCAACGCAACCTGCTGCTCGGCAACCTTGAAGTGGGGGGCGTCGATCACCTCGCCATCCACCGTTACCCAGCCGCCCTCAATGTACAACTCAGCTTCGCGTCGGGAGCAACCGACCAGTTCGATCAGGCGTTTGGAAAGGCGTATTGGCTCGGTCATCAGGCAGTCATCAATAAAGTAATGCTCCTATTGTAACTGGCTGCAAGGCTTGTGTACGGACGGCGCGGCTTTTAGGCCGGACATCGGCCGGCTCGAACCTGAATACCCGAGCCGTTTGTCGCCTAATTATCCTTGTATTCCCACTGGTTGGGACTTGGATTTCATTAAGTGGGAAAGTTCCAGCATTCTAAATGTAAGGAGCGCCCATGAACTACAAAACCCCAACTGATCGCTTGCTACAGATATTGGTCGCCTTGGGCCAAGCCGACGAGGTTATTTCGGCCAAGGAACTATCTGAAAACCTGCAGCAGCCCTTGAGCAGCACTTATCGCCACTTGAAGACCTTGCTGCGCTGGGGGTTGGCCGAGGACAACGGCCAGGGGCGCTATCTGCCTGGGCCAACCTGTATGCAGTTGGCCAAGAAGTTTGATCGCGATGCGGTATTGGTCACATTGGCCAAGCCTGAACTTAAACGCCTGGCTGAGCTGAGTCGGGAAAGTGTTGCCTTGATGGTGCCAGTCAATGGCCAGGCGATATGCGTGGAGTTGGTCGATAGCCAGCAGCCCTTGCGCTGCTGTTATCAGAAAGGCCTGGCCCAGCCCTTGTTGATTGGGGCATCGGCTCGCGCATTGCTGGCCTTTATGGATCAGGCGCAAAGCCTGGCCATATTGATCGCCAAAGGGGTCGAGGCCTCGGCGCTGGACGACTACATGCGCAATTTCGATGAAATCAGGCAGGCGGGTTATGCCGTTTCCAATGGTGAAATTGATGAAGGCGTCTGGGGCGTCAGCGCACCGCTATTTGATAGTCGCGAGCGCTTGCAGGCAGTAATCAGCCTGATGGCACCGGCGATTAGAGCAGAGCAACGCAGCGAGCAATTGATTCGCTGGACACAGGATGCGGCGCTGCGGGTCAGCGCACGTCTTGACTGAATATAAAGAGAGCCAAGGTATGACCGTTATCGCCGATATGCAGGTATGGACCGGCCGCACTGATGCAGCCGAAGGTCAAAGCGCTTTGCGCTGGCACCAATGGGTTCAGCCTTGTGCGCAACAACAGGCGTCAGGCACGACCTTGCTAGGTTTTGCCTGCGACGAAGGGGTCAGGCGCAATCAAGGGCGCACCGGTGCCCGCCAAGGTCCGCAGGCGCTGCGCAAAGCCCTGGCCAATCTCGCATGGCACGGTTCTGCGCCGGTATACGATGCCGGTGATGTCTGTTGTTAATCCGACCAACTGGAATCAGCACAACAGCGCTATGCCACAAGAGTTACCGAGTTGCTCGGCCAGGGGCATCAACCGCTGGGCCTGGGCGGTGGCCATGAGATTGCCTTGGCCAGTTTTACCGGGCTGGCGGATCACCTGCGCAGTCAGGAGTCTGCGCCGAAGCTGGGTATCTTGAATTTTGATGCGCACTTTGACTTGCGTTTCGCTGCGCAGAGCAGCTCCGGCACACCCTTTCTACAGATCGCCGAGTATTGCCAAGCGGCCGGCATGGACTTCGAGTACTGCTGCCTGGGCGTCAGTGAGCACAACAATACCCAATCGCTGTTTGACCAAGCGGCCAGGCTGAACGTGCGCTATCTGCTCGACCGGCAAATGCAAGGCTGGAACCTGGCGGCTGTCGAAGCGTTCCTGCAAGCGTTTCTGAGCAGAGTTGATCACCTGTACATGACGGTCTGCCTGGACGTGCTGCCTGCAAACCAGGCGCCGGGCGTGAGTGCGCCATCGGCCCATGGTGTGGACCTTATGGTGGTCGAGCACCTGGTTCGACTTGCCAAGGCCAGCGGCAAATTGCGCCTGGCTGATATTGCCGAACTCAATCCAAGCCTGGATCAAGACAATCGCACTGCGCGTATTGGTGCCAGGCTGTTGGCCAGCATGGTCGATTGAGGTTTTTGAACACACTTACCTGATCAGAATTTGATCAGCAATAACAATAGAGAAATCTGCCATGTTGACCCTGGAACTGGATGCATTGACCACCACCGCCCTGGCGCTACTGTTGCTCGGGGCGGGGGCCTTCCTTAAAAAGCGCAGCTACTGGCTCACTCAACTCTGTGTGCCCGCACCGGTAATCGGAGGCTTTGGCTTTGCCTTGCTGGTGTGGTTGCTACGTAACCAGGAGTTGTTGAGCCTGAAGTTCGATACGGCGTTGCAAACGCCCTTGATGGTGGCGTTCTTCACTACGGTGGGGCTGGGTGGCAGCCTTGGGTTGTTGCGCAAGGGCGGCAAGGTCCTGTTCGTCTACCTGGGCGCCTGCTGGTTCCTGGCACTGCTGCAAAATGCCTTGGGCGTGGGAGTGGCCAGCTTGTTGGGCATAGACCCGCTGCTGGGCTTGATGGCTGGCGCTGTCTCGCTCGAGGGTGGTTTCGGTGCCGCCGCGGCATTTGGTCCCGTGGCGGAAAGCCTTGGCGCTCAGGGTGCAACCACCGCCGCACTGGCTGCCGCAACATTTGGCATGGTGGCCGGCGGCTTGCTTGGCACACCCATCGCGCGCTGGCTGATCGAGCGCAGGAAACTGGCCGTGGTGACCGAGCAGGTCAGTTCACTGGCTGCGTTGAGTCCGGGCGAGCAGGCACCGGCTCAGGCTCTGGATGCGCCGACGCTATTAAGGTTGCTGGCCTGCATTCTGGTGATCATGGTGCTGGGTTTCTGGCTCGGCAACGCCTTGAATGATCATCTCGGCATTGTTCTGCCGAGCTACGTTGGCGCCATGTTTGTCGCGGTGCTGTTGCGCAATCTGAATGATCGCGCACGGATCATCGAGATTCCTGACTCGGCCATCAGCACCATCGGCGATGTGTGCCTGGGTATTTTCCTGACCATGGCGATGATGAGCCTGAAGTTCTGGGAACTGGAGCAACTCGGCCTGCCGCTGCTGGGCATCCTGGTCGTGCAGATCCTGGTAATGATCTTGCTGACGGTATTTGTGCTGTTTCGCCTGCTGGGCGCCAACTATGACGCGGCGGTACTCTGTGCTGGCTTTATGGGGCATGGTCTTGGGGCTACGCCAAACGCGGTGGCGAACATGGGCGCGGTGTGTGAGCACTACAAAGTGTTTTCCTACAAGGCCTTTATCATTGTGCCGCTGTGCGGCGCGGTGCTGATCGATATTGTTGCGATCCCCTTGATTACCTGGTTCCTCAACGCTTTCGCGGGCGTCTGACCGGTGGCTCGGCAATAGTCACTTCATATAAGTCGAACCCATAAAAAATGCCGCTGAAATCAGCGGCATTTTTAGTTGCAATGAACCCGGTTAACCACCGAGATAGGCGTCGCGTACCTTTGGATCGTTGAGCAGCTCTTCACCGCTGCCCTGCATGACGATACGACCGTTTTCCAGTACGTAGCCACGATCCGCCAGTTTCAATGCCTGGTTGGCATTCTGCTCAACCAGGAACACTGTCACACCATCTTCGCGCAGTTGTTCGATGATATCGAAAATCTGCTGAATGATGATGGGCGCCAAACCCAGTGAAGGCTCATCAAGAAGCAGCAGCTTTGGCTTGCTCATCAGCGCACGGCCAATGGCAAGCATCTGCTGTTCGCCACCGGACATGGTACCGGCTCGCTGCTCAAAGCGTTCTTTCAGGCGCGGGAACAGGTGCAACACCTTGTCCATTTGCTCCTGGAAATCAGCTTTCTCGGTAAAGAACCCGCCCATGGCCAGGTTTTCTTCGACCGTGAGCCGCGCAAACACCCGACGGCCTTCAGGAACCACGGCAATGCTTTTGCGCATGATGTCCGGCGTCTGCATGCCGACCAGTTCTTCACCCTGGTAACGAATGCTGCCGCTGGTGGCTTGCGGGTTGCCGCAAAGGGTCATCAACAGGGTCGATTTGCCTGCGCCGTTGGCGCCGATCAGGGTCACGATCTCACCCTGGCGGACTTCAACGTTAACGCCGTGCAGGGCCTGGATCTTGCCGTAGAAGGTCGAAACGTTTTCAAAATAGAGCATCAGGCTTCCCCCAGATAGGCTTTGATTACATCCGGGTTGTCGCGGATCTGCTCCGGCGTTCCGTCTGCCAGCGGTGTGCCCTGGTTGATCACGAAGATGTGGTCGGAGATGCTCATCACCAGCTTCATGTCATGCTCAATCAGCAACACTGTGACGTTATGTTCGTCGCGCAGCATGCCGATCAGTGCCTTGAGGTCTTCGGTTTCCCGCGGGTTAAGACCTGCAGCTGGCTCGTCGAGCATCAGAATGCTTGGTCGCGTCATCATGCAACGGGCGATTTCCAGGCGGCGCTGCTGACCGTAGGCGAGGGTGCCTGCGGGGCGGTTGGCGAATTCGGTCAGGTTGACCTGCTCCAGCCAATGCGCGGCATACTCCATGGCCTCGCGTTCGCTTTTGCGGAACGCAGGCGTCTTGAACAAGCCAGACAGGAAGTTGGTGTTGAGGTGGCGATGTTGCGCCACCAGCAAGTTTTCAACCGCCGTCATGTCCTTGAACAAGCGCACGTTCTGAAAGGTACGCACTACGCCTTTGCGGGCAATCTTGTGGCCGGTCAGCCCCTCGATCTGCTCGCCATTGAGGCGCACGCTGCCGCTGGTTGGCTGGTAAAAACCGGTCAGGCAGTTGAATACGGTGGTTTTGCCGGCACCGTTGGGGCCGATCATCGATACTACTTGTTTCTCGTGGACGGTCAGATTCACACCGTTGACGGCCAGCAGGCCGCCAAAACGCATGGATAAGCCGCTTACTTCCAGAATCGGGCGGCTCATTGTTTCAGCTCCAGGTGTGGGCGCTGCATGGGCAGCAAGCCCTGCGGACGCCAAATCATCATCAATACCATCAGGGCACCGAAGAACAACATGCGGTACTCGCTGAATTCACGCATCAGTTCCGGCAGCAGGATCATCACGATTGCGGCGAGAATCACCCCAAGCTGAGAACCCATGCCGCCCAGAACCACAATGGCGAGGATGATTGCTGATTCAATGAAGGTAAACGACTCTGGTGTCACCAAACCTTGGCGAGCGGCAAAGAAACTGCCGGCAAAACCTGCGAAACAGGCACCCAGGGTAAAGGCCGAGAGCTTGATGACGGTAGGGTTCATGCCCAGTGCGCGACAAGCGATTTCGTCTTCACGCAGGGCTTCCCATGCCCGGCCAATCGGCATGCGCAGCAGCCGGTTGATCACGAACAATGTGAGCAGCACCAGCAGCAGGGCAATCAGGTACAGAAAGATTACCTTGTTGATCGACTGATAGGAGGTGCCGAAGAACTCGTGGAAGGTTTGCAGGCCTTCGGCGGCCTTGCGCTCGAACGACAGGCCAAACAGGGTTGGCTTGTCGATGTTGCTGATGCCGTTCGGCCCGCCTGTCAGCCAGGTCATGTTACGCAGCAGGATGCGGATGATCTCGCCGAAGCCCAGGGTCACGATTGCCAGGTAGTCGCCGCGCAAGCGCAGCACCGGGAAACCGAGAATAAAGCCGAAGAAGGCCGCCATCAGCCCCGCAATCGGCAAGCACACCCAGAAACCCAGGCCGTAGTAATACGACAGCAGGGCGTAGGTGTAGGCGCCAACGGCGTAGAAGCCGACGTAACCCAGATCGAGCAGGCCAGCAAAGCCCACGACGATATTCAAGCCCAGGCCGAGCATCACGTAGATCAGGATCAGGGTGGCGATATCCACCGCGCCACGGCTACCGAAAAACGGCCACGCCAATGCCACCAGGATCAGGCCGAGGATAATCCAGCGCTGGGTCGAGGGCAGGGTGATGAAGTTGGTTGCCTTGCTCGGCACGCTTGGCAGCTTCGGCGCCTGTGACCAGGCAGCGCTGATCGGCCCGCGAAACAGTTGCCAGAAGAACATCACGATGGTGCACGCCGCGATAGTCCACAGAACCGCCGGGCTGGCGTTGTGCACTTCGAGCTTGATACCAACGGTGGTGAGCTTGAGCCCCAGCACTGGATAGGCCACTGCCAGTACCAGCAGGGCGCTGAAAAATGCCGTCTTGAGGTTTTTAGTAATTGCCGAACTCATACTTTTTCAACCTCCGGACGACCCAGGATGCCAGTCGGGCGGAACAGCAACACCAGCACTAACAGGCTGAATGCGACAACGTCTTTGTATTGGTCACCAAAAATATCGGCGCCAAATGCCTCGGCAACACCGAGAACCAAGCCGCCAAGCACAGCGCCTGGAATACTGCCGATACCGCCCAGTACTGCTGCGGTGAAGGCCTTGATGCCCGCGAGGAAGCCCAGGTGCGGGTTGATCACGCCGTATTGCAAGCTCAGCAGCATTGCAGCAACTGCTGCAAGCGCGGCACCAATGACGAAGGTCAGGGCAATGATGTTGTTGGTATTGATGCCCAGCAGGTTGGCCATCTTCAAGTCTTCAGCGCAGGCGCGGCAGGCGCGACCCAGGCGGGAGCGGGAGATGAACCAGGTCAGGCCGATCATGACCAGGAAGGTGACGATGAAAATCAGCACCTGCATGTAGGAGATAACCACGCCGTTCATGCTGTTCTCGCCGAACACGAAGTTACCCGGAAGCAGATTGGGAATGGCCTTGTCTTTGGAATCCTGCGCAAGCAGTACTTCGTTCTGCAGGAATATCGACATACCAATTGCCGAAATCAGGGGGATCAAGCGGTTACCACCGCGTAAAGGCCGGTAGGCCACGCGTTCAATACTGTATCCATAGGCACTGGCGACAATGATGCTGGCCGCGAATCCCGTGATCAGCACAATGGGTAGGCTATGGATGCCAAACATGGCGAGACCGGCGACTGCGATAAACACCACGTAAGAGCCAATCATGTAAACCTCGCCGTGGGCGAAGTTGATCATGCCGATGATGCCGTAGACCATGGTGTAGCCAATAGCAATCAAGGCATAGGTGCTGCCAATGGTCAGGCCATTAACCAGCTGTTGCAGGTAGTGATAAAGATCAGGCATTGCCTAGCTCCTGGGTCGTTGCGTAATGCATCGCTTGTGGCGCCGCGCAAGACCGGGATTCTTCTGATAAACAAAGCCCACTGCGGCTGCAGTGGGCTTTGGGTTCGGACAGTGAGGCTTATTTAGCTTCGGTTTTTGTACCGTCCTGGTGCCATTCGTAAACCACGAAGCTGAAGTCCTTCAGATCGCCCTTCTCGTCGAAGGAAAGGTCGCCGGTTGGCGTCTTGAAGGTGTTAGCGCGCAGGGCGGCTGCCACTTTGTCGGTGTCAGTGCTGCCGGCTTTCTCGATACCACCAGCGATCACTTGTACCGCTGCGTAAGCAGGGAATACGAATGGGCCGCTTGGATCTTCGTTCTTGGCTTTGAAGGCTTCAACCAGTGCCTTGTTGGCTGGGTCCTGGTCGAACGACTTCGGCAGGGTAACCAGCAGGCCTTCGGAAGCAGGGCCGGCGATTGCCGAAATCTCTTTGTTACCCA
Source organism: Pseudomonas sp. S9 (assembly GCF_000222125.1). Classification (NCBI taxonomy): domain Bacteria; kingdom Pseudomonadati; phylum Pseudomonadota; class Gammaproteobacteria; order Pseudomonadales; family Pseudomonadaceae; genus Pseudomonas; species Pseudomonas sp. S9. The sequence continues at coordinate 25,606 of NZ_AFFX01000014.1, forward strand.
CGCCTTCTGGGCCCATGAACTTGACTTTCAGGCCCTTCTCAGCCGATTGACGCAGCAGCAGACCCAGTTCTGGGTGGTAGCCACCGTAGTAAACAAAGTCGACACCGGCTTGCTTGAGCTTGGAGATCATCGACGAGAAGTCTTTGTCGCCAGCGTTGATGCCTTCGAAGATGCTGACCTTGACGCCTTTGGCTTCAAGCGTCTGCTTCACGGCAGTGGCAATGCCTTCGCCGTACTGCTGCTTGTCGTGGATAACGGCAACGTTCTTCGGCTTGATATGGTCAGCGATGAAGTTACCCGCAGTTGGGCCTTGCAGGCTGTCCAGACCGATGGTGCGGAAGATCAGCTGATAGCCGCGAGCGGTAATTTCAGGGCTGGTCGAGGCCGCGGTAATCATCAAGATGCCTTCGTCTTCGTAGATGTCCGAAGCAGGCTGAGTGGAGCTGGAGCACAGGTGACCGACAACAAACTTAACTTCATCGTTAACGATTTTGTTGGCTACGGCCAAGGCTTGTTTTGGATCGCAAGCGTCGTCATAGACTACGCCTTCGAGCATTTCACCGTTTACACCACCCGCCTTGTTGATCTGCTCAATGGCCATTTTAGCGCCGATGAACTGCATTTCACCGTACTGGGCAACAGCACCAGTAACCGGACCCGCCAAACCGATTTTGATTGTGTCTGCAGCCATCGAGTAGCTTGCAACGCCGGCCATTGCCATGGCGGCTAACAGTTTGGACATCTGCTTAGTTGCCTTTTTCATAATGCTCCACTCTTGTGTTTTTAGTTGTTGTAGTTCTTGCGGCCAAAGCTGCAGAACCGAGTTCTATTCCTCGGCCATACCCCTAGCAACTGTACCGGTACAGTGTAGAGCGCGGATTTGCGCCTTGAAAAGCCGGAAGCAGGGGACAATAACCGAAGGTGTCGCTTAAATATAAGAAATGTATAGAAAAACGGCGTGCCTTGGGTTCATTTTATGACGTCAGGCGAACTTGCCTGCCAGCATGCCGACGTTATCATGATGGCAATCAAAAATCGGCTAAAAAATAGGCACAACCATGACAGAGCAACCAAGCACCCTTTATGCCAAACTCCTTGGGCAAACAGCCGCCATTACCTGGCAAGAGTTGCAACCCTATTTTGCCAGGGGCGCGTTGTTGTGGATTGAGCCGACACAGGATTTAATTGAGGTCGCCCAGGCCGTGGCCGAGAACGACACCGACAAAGTCTCGGGCTGGTTGTCGAGCGGGCTTGTCACTAAAATGACCGACCAGCAAGCTCAAGGCGTGCTGAGCCGTGATCCGCAGTTGTGGGCCGTGGTCGTGGCACCCTGGGTGCTAGTGCAAGAGCGCATGGATGCACCAAATAAGCGCTGAACGCTCAGATCGTCTCAGTGGTCGTACCCATTTAGATGCGTGATTAATTTTTACATGGAGTAGCACAATGTTTGAGCCAGGACACGTACATCGCACCAAGCAACGCGCTTCGAGCGATATACCTGAATTCAGTGTCGATATTTATTACGACGTGCACCGTGATGAGAACTTCAAGCCGATACTGTGCATGCGCATGGCCGGTAACGTTAACGGCTCTATGTTCGAAGAGTCCTTTGAGCTGTCGCGCGAAGAGGCATTCAATTTCGCCAGCGTGATTGGCCGCATTGGTAAAAAATACGGGGTGCCTGGCAGCGATGGCCTGATTGCACGCAACCACAAAGATTACGACCGGATGTATGCCGACATCAAGGCCAAGCTCGGCGTGCCTGTTGAGGTGCTCGAGCCCGAGGTAATCGAGGAAGCGGTGCCTCCGGTTTCCAAATATACCGAGGGTCACCTGCACCGGGCCAACAAGGTCGCCAGCAATGGTTGCCCGGTTTATTCACTGGACATGTACTACGACGTTCGCCAGGACCCGGTTGAAGGGCCGATGCTTTCGGTGCGCCTTGTCGGTAACTGCAATGGCAAGGACTTCGAGGAGAAGTTCGAACTACACCGCGACACCGCCTATAACTTCAGCAGTGTGGCAACCCGTGTCGTGGCCAAGCATGGCATTCCGGTGAACAACGGCATCATCATGCGTCGTCACAAGGAGTATGACTTGATGTTTGCCGATATCCGCGAAAAGCTGCAGCTACGCAGCGGCGAAGCGGTTGATCTGCAGCACTTGGCCAAAGACGGCCTGTAAGCACATGCGTTGGCGCTGGGTTACTGGCTGACCCAGCGTTGGCGTGCCCAGGCGCTTAATGCATCGACCGCCAGCACCAGCACCAGCATCGCCAGGATTACCGATGCAGCCTGTGCTTCCTGGAACAGGCTGAGGTGGAAGTAGAGCATTTGTCCCAGGCCCCCTGCGCCAACAAAACCCAGCACGCTGGCCATGCGAATATTGTTTTCCCAGCGGTACAGTGTGTAGGCGATCAGTTGTGGCCAAACTTCCGGCAGCGTGCCGTAGCAAAAGGCGACAGCGCGTCCACCACCGGCTAAGCGAATTGCCTGTGCGGGTTCGTCACTGACATTTTCCAAGGCTTCGGCAAATAGCCGGCCGAGCACGCCTGCGGTATGCAGTGCCAGGGCCAGCGTGCCGGCATTGGGCCCCAGTCCGGCAGCCAGCACGACCAGCGCTGCCCAGACCAGTTCAGGAATCGCACGTAACGCATTGAGCAGCAGGCGGCTGAGGCTCATGGCAAACAGGCCAAACCGTCCGGCGGCTGGAAGTGCCAGCAGCATGCCGAGCAGTGCGGCCAGCAGGGTGCCAATGGACGACATGGCCAGGGTTTCCAGCGCACCTTTACCAATAGCGCGTAAGTGCGAGGCGTTAAAGTCAGGGCTGAAAAAGCCACTGGCGTAGCTGCCCATCTGGCTCAAGCCATCACCGGCAAACAGGGTCGTCAGGTCGATATTCAGGTAGCTGAAGGATGCGAATACCGAAGCCAGCAGCAATGCCACCAGGCTGTAGTTGAGCAGGTACTTCATTGCAGTCTCGCCCTCAGCAATCTGCTCAGTTGGTCAGCGAGCAGCACCAACAGCAGGAAGGTCAGGAGCATGCTGGCGCCTCCCCCGCCAGCGAACATGCGCAATGACAAATCGATTTGCGGGCCGAGTCCGCCTGCACCGACAAAACCCATGACCACCGATGCCCGCACCGCACACTCCCAGCGGTACACCGTATAGGACAGCATTTCGGCCGAGGCATTGGGCAGCACGCCATAAGCGAATGCCATCAGTCGTGGACTGCCCGCTACCAGCAGCGCGCGAGCGGGGCGAGGGTCAACCGACTCGAAAATTTCGGCGTAGACCTTACCCAGCATGCCGCTGTAGGTAATGGCGATGGCCAGCACGCCAGCCGTTGGTCCCAGGCCCACGGCGCGCACGAATAATAGCGCCCAGACGACTTCAGGCACGCTGCGCAGCACAATCAACAGCCCGCGTACCGGCCAGCGCAGGGCCAGTGACCACCAGGCAGGGCGGCCATTGCGATGCGCTGCCGAGAGTGACAATGCGCGGCTGGCCAGCAGCCCGCAAGGAATCGCCAGCAGCAGTGCCAGCGCCATGCCTGCGGTGGCGATGGCCAGTGTTTCAAGGGTGGCGCGCAGCAGTATGTGCAGAAACTCGGAGTCATGGGCGGGCGGCCAGAAGCCACTGAGAAAACTGCCCATGGTCTTGGGGGGGGCAAGAAGCCACTGAGAAAACTGCCCATGGTCTTGCTGTTTTCAGCGTCGAACAAGACTCCAAGGTCAAGCTCGCTCAGCTTGATCCCGGGCCACAGGATGATGATGGCGAGCAGGGCCAGTGCCAGGCGTGGCAGTGCAGCCGGGTCGCGTAGAGCAGGTTTCAGCATCGTGGAATTTGCACCACAAGCGGGGGCGGCGTGATTACTTCTGGCGTTGGCTGCAACTTTTCATTGGCATAGAGCGTATCCAGTTGCTCAGGACTAATCTGGTCGCTTGGCAGGTCAAACATAATGCGTCCCGCGCGCACCCCTATCACCCGAGGGAAATGCGCCATGGCCAGGTCGACCGCATGCAGGCTGGCCAGCAGTGTCACCCCACGGGCGGCAGCTTCGTTGTTCAACACGTTGAGTGTATGGCCGGCGAGTACCGGGTCCATGGCGGACACAGGCTCATCGGCGAGAATCAATTGCGGGCCTTGGTACAAGACGCGGGCAATACCCACGCGTTGCAGCTGACCACCGGATAATTGGTCGCAGCGCTCGAACAGCTTGTCTGCCAGGTCCAGGCGGGCCAGCGCGGCTTGGGCGCCGGTAATGTCCACTGGGTAAAACAGGTTGAGCACGCTCTTGAGCAGTGACCACGCCCCGAGTTTCCCGGCGAGAATTGCCGTGACTACGCGCTGGCGCGGCGGTAATGGCGGTGCCTGGTGGATCAAGCCAATGCGTGCGCGCAAGCGTTGACGCTGGCTTGCACTGAGCGCCCAGGGCTGTTGTTCAAGCAGGCTGATCGAGCCGGTACTTGGCTGCAAGCTGGTTGCAAGCAAGCGCAGCAGCGTGGTTTTGCCTGCGCCTGAAGGGCCGATAATGGCGATGCGCTCAGCTGCGTTGATCGTCAGATCAATATCACTGAGCGCAACCTGTCCATTGGCGTGGGTCAGACCCACGCCTTGTAGCGTTACAGTCACTTCAACAGGCCAGCTGCGCGTGCTGCTTGCTCGATGCCTTCGTAGTTTTCAGGCTTGGTTTCGATAAAGCGACTCGCCGCCTGCAGGTCAAGAATGGCTTTCTGCTCCGGTACTGCCGGATCGAGCGCCAGGAACGCCGCCTTGATCTTGGCTTGCAGCGCCGGGTCAAGGGTGCCGCGCACGGTCCAGTTGTAATCGTAGTAGGTTGGCGTGGTGGCGATCACCTTGACTTTGTTGGTGTCGACCTTGCCGCTGGCAACCAGTTTTTCCCAGACCGATGCATTGAGTACTCCGCCGTCTGCCTTACCCGCCTGGACCCAGGCTGCGGTCGCGTCGTGGGCACCGGAGTAGGCAACCCGGCTGAAGAACTCTTCAGGCTTGATGCCGTCTTGGAGCATGAAATAGCGTGGCATCAGGCTGCCGGATGTCGACGACACTGAACCGAAGGCAAAGGTCTTGCCCTTGAGGTCCTTGACCGACTTGACGTCTGGATCGGCGCTGATGAACTTGCTGGTGAACTGGGCGTCCTGCTCGCGCTGGACCAGTGGCACGGCATTACCGGTTTTCAGTCGGGTCTGGACGAAGGTAAAGCCACCCAGCCAAGCCATGTCGAGACGATCAGAGGCCAGTGACTCGACCACTGCGGCGTAGTCGGCAACTGGAACAAACTGAACCTTCATGCCCAGTTGCTGTTCAAGGTATTCACCCAGCGGCTTGAACTTGCGTAGCAGCTCAGTCGGGGCCTCGTCAGGAATAGCAGAAACTCGCAGGACATCGGCTGCATGGCTGCAAACGGCGGAAACAGACAGCGCAATGCCTGCGGCGAGCGCAAGGGTACGTTTAAACATGGCGGGTTCTCCGGTTAAATAGCGGGGAAAGCGAGCTAATTATAAGGGCAAGTCTTGGTAAATGTGGACGTGAAGCATAACGTGCTTGCCTGCGGGACACGTATAAATGTTTTATGTGCGGGGCAACCATCGGGTATGACTGACGCTGCTGGGGTCAGCTAGCTGGCAGCGCCCACACGGCGAACTCATTGCCGCTGGGTTCGATAAAGTGGAAACGGCGTCCGCCGGGAAAACTGTAGATCGCCTTGTTTATTGTGCCACCGGCAGCGCTGACCTTGGCCTGCGTGTCTTCAAGGTCGTCACTGAACAGGACGATCAGCGCACTGCCGTTGGCGCAGGTCGAGCGTTGGTCCGAGGCGAAGAATCCACCGTCCAGGCCCTGATCGGAAAACGCCACATAGTCGGGGCCATAATCGATAAATGTCCAGCCAAAGGCTGCGCTGAAAAATGCCTTGGTAGCGTTCAGGTCCCTGGCTGGGAATTCGACGTAGTTGATCTTCTCATGGGCAGGCATTGGTGGCTCCTGTGTCGATGTGATTGGGCTCAAGCTAGCCTCGCGTTTCAGAGTAGACCAGCTACCCAGGGTATTTTTCTTCAATCCTTGCGATTGCATGCTGTTTAGCCTTGCGCTTCCTGAATTACAGTTGCGTGAGGGTTGGGTATGAGTGTTTGGTTGTCGATGGCGGCGTTTGCCCTGGCCAGTTCAATTTCACCGGGGCCGGTCAATATCATCGCCCTGAGTAGCGCAGTGCAGTTTGGCCTGCGTGCCAGCCTGCGGCATGTAACCGGTGCAACGCTGGGCTTCACCTTGTTGTTGGTATTGACTGGATTGGGTTTGCACAAGGTCTTGCAACTGTGGCCGTTTCTGACCGAGCTGATCAAGCTGGCTGGCGTGGCATTTTTGTTGTTCATGGCCTTCAAGCTGGCAACCGATAGCGGTCAACTGGACACAGCTGCAAGGGGGCGGGCGCCGTCGTTTCTCTATGGAGCAACGCTGCAGTGGCTCAACCCCAAGGCCTGGATGGCCTGCGTTGCTGGCATGGGCGCGTTCGTGGCTGATGGCGACGTGCAGCAGATTGCCGCGTTTTCAACGATTTACTTTATCGTCTGCTACCTGTCGATTGCCTGCTGGGCAGTGGCTGGGACCTTCTTGCAGCAGTACCTGAATTCACCAACTGCCATGCGTGTGTTCAACCGCTCGATGGCGGCGCTGCTGGTGCTGTGTTGCGGCTATTTGCTACTGGCTTGATCAGCCCCGGTATTGCCCGGGCGTGGCGGCCATGAACTGTTTGAAGGTGCGTTGCAGGTGCGCTTGGTCGGCAAAGCCTGCTGCCAGCGCCGCATCGACGATCAACTCGCCGCGCTTGAGCAGGCGTTGCGCAAGCTGCACGCGCTGGTTGGTCAGGTAGGTGTGTGGTGTCATGCCGAAGTGCTGGCGAAACGCGCGAATCATGTACGAGCGGGAGAGGCCCGCTGCGTCGCTGATCTGTTGCAGGCTCAGCGGCTGCGCGCAGTTTTCACGGATAAACGCCGCAGCCAGTTCAAGCCTGGCGTGGGCTTGTTCAGGTTCGCTTGCTGCGTCAATCGATGGCGCGAGCGTGCGATCCATCAGGGTGAAGAACGCCAGCGCCGATGCCTGCTTCTGCTTTGGCGCGAGCGAGGTGTCGAGCAGCTTGTCGTAGAACTGATTGAAGGCCTCGAAGAGCGTCGGGGAAAGGCTCAGTATCGGCTGGTAGGCCTGGAATTGCTCAATTGAAAGCCGCCGCACAGAGGCTTGCACCCGAGCCAGCCATTGGCAGTCGACATAGAGCATTCGATAGGACCAGGGTTGCTCGTCAATCGGGTTGCAGGCATGCACCGCCTGTGGATTCATCAGCACAGTGGTGCCTTGGCTGATAGCCTGGCGTTGCGCGCCGTTGATGTAGGTGCAGGCTCCGGCGGTAATCACCCCAATGGAAAAATGGGCGTGGGCATGCAGTGCATAACAGACCTTGCGCCCATCAATAATCGAGCGTGCCTCAATGGCTGGCAATGCCGGATCACGGCAGAATTGCGGCACGCTATCGGTCATGACCTTTACTCTGTAATCGCAGCGACTACGGAAATTTCAACCAGCAGTTCAGGGCTGGCCATGCTCGCTTGCACGCATGCGCGGGCCGGTGCAAAGCCACTGGGTACCCAGTTATCCCACACGCTGTTCATGGCCGCGAAGTGGCTCATGTCCTTGATGTAAATGGTTGCAGAGAGAATCTGCTCGCGGCTGCTGTTGACCGACTCAAGCAGTGCATCAACCTTGGCCAGCATGGTCCGGGTTTGATCTTCGATACCCGCTGTGCGGTCTTCGGCAACCTGGCCGCACAGGTAGGCGGTATTGTTATGAACGACAACGCGGCTCATGCGTGCGGAGGTTTCTAAGCGAGTGATGCTCATGGAAGTCCCTTGGTCTTGTGGCAGTGAATTGGGCACAGTCGCATTGTGCTGCAGCCTACTATGCTCGAAAGCCCATAGTCTAATCAGCTAGCGACTGAATGACGACCATGCTTTGGGTTTAAGATAGCCGCATAACCTTTGTCGAGACTGGAGTTGATGATGTCTGCTGGTTTACCCGCTTTAGCTTTTGCCGGAATTGGTCTGATGGGCCTGCCGATGACGCGTCGCCTGTTGGCGGCAGGTTATCCGTTGGCGGTTTGGAATCGCTCGCCTGAGAAGTGCCAGCCGCTGATTGAGCAGGGCGCGGCTTCTGTGGATCAACCGGCACAACTCTGTGCCAAGGCTGACATCATCATGTTGTGCCTGGCCAATACCGATGTGGTACGTGAAGTCGTGTTCGGCCCCGGCGGCGTGGCCGAGACAGCAAGGGCGGGCCAACTGTTGGTCGATTTTTCCAGTCTTGACCCCGCACAAACCCGGGAAATGGCCGCCGAGCTTGAGAGCCGTACCGGCATGCGCTGGATCGATGCGCCGGTCTCTGGCGGTACCGCTGGCGCGGAGGCGGGATCATTGGCAATCATGGCGGGCGGCAGCCATGCAGACATCGAACGAATCCGACCCGTGCTGGCCCATCTTGGCCAGCGCCTAACGCGCATGGGCGATGTGGGCGCGGGGCAGGTGACCAAGGTCTGCAACCAGATGATCGTTGCCTGCAATGCCTTGGTCATTGCCGAGGTCATGGCCCTGGCTGAAAAGTCAGGGGTCGATGCAAGCCTGATCGCGCCAGCCCTGGCCGGAGGCTTTGCCGATTCGAAACCCCTGCAGATTCTTGCGCCGCAAATGGCGGCGAGTTAGTTTGAACCCATCAAGTGGCACGTACGCACCTTGCTCAAGGATCTGGATACCGCCGTTCGAGTCGCCCAGCAGACAGGCTCGGCAACGCCCGTAACTGGCTTGGCCGCTCAGCTGATGCGCTTGCATGGCAGCCAAGGCTATCTGGAAAAAGACCCCGCCACCCTGGTTCAGCAATACCGTGAGCAAAAACTATGAAAATCTGCGCCAATCTATCACTGCTATTTACCGAACTGCCTCTGGTTGATCGAATAGTCGCTGCCAGTGCAGCGGGTTTTGACGGGGTTGAGATCCAGTTTCCCTATGAGGTTCCCGCTATTCGCTTGAAGGAGGCGCTTGAAGCCGCAGGCATGCCGTTGCGCGTGATCAACCTGCCAGCCGCAGACCTGATGACTGGCGGAGATGGCTTGGCGGCGGTACCGGCGCGCCAGGCCGAGTTTGATCAAGCGCTGGAGACTGCTTTGAGCTATGCGGCGATGGTACGCCCGGCCATGGTCAACGTACTGCCAGGAAGGCTGGCAGATGGGGTTGAGCGCGAACAAGCCTTGCAAACCCTGGCAGCAAACTTGCGCAAGACTGCCGACGCCTTCGCCTTGCTGGGTATTGCGGTGGTGTGCGAGGCGGTCAATACAACGGATATGCCCGGTTTTTTAATCAATACAAGCGAGCATCTGCATGCCCTGCTGGAGAGGGTCGATCACGCCAACTGCAGCGCCCAGTACGATATCTATCACATGGCCATGCAGGACGATGACATCAGTTCTGGTGTCCAGCGGCTCAAAGGCCGTATCGGTCATGTGCAATTTGCCGACTGTCCTGGTCGTGGCGCTCCAGGCAGCGGCAACCTGGACTTTATGGCCGCGTTCAAAAGCCTCAACGCCTCTGGTTATGAGGGCTGGATGGGGGCCGAGTACAAACCTGGCGCCCAGGGCACCCAGGCCAGTCTGAGCTGGCTAAGTCAATGGCGCACGCAGCTGGATCAGGCCTGAGCTGCGTGTTCAGGCGCTTGCCTATAGGTGATGTGCAAGACTGCTTTCTACCTTGAAGTCTGCGAGGAAGGTCAGTAGTTGCTGCATGGGAATGGGACGGCTGAGCAGGTAGCCCTGAATGCTGTCGCATTTCAATTTAGCGAGCAGGTCCAATTGCTCGGGGGTTTCCACGCCCTCGGCCACCACTTTGAGTCGCAGTGAATGAGCCATGGCGATTATGGCTTGGACAATTTCCATGTCTTCATTGGCACCGGGAATGTCCTGGATGAAAGAGCGATCGATTTTCAAGGTGTCGATGGGTAAGCGTTTCAGGTAAGCCAGTGACGAATAGCCAGTACCAAAGTCGTCAATAGATAAACTGACGCCTTGGGCGCGCAGCTCTTGAAGTAGATCGATGGCTTGGCCGATATTTCCCATCAGGGCGTTTTCGGTGACCTCCAGTTCGAGTCGTTGCGCAGGAACCGAGAAGTGCAACAGCGCCTCGCTGACTTCCGTGGCTAACTCCTTGCGACCCAGGTTGAGCGCAGAGCAATTGACGGCGATCTTGATATGCTCGTGGCCCTCGTCGGCCAATCGTGAGAGATCACAGCAAGCACGGCGCAGTACCCAGTTATCCAGCTCAGCGATAAAGCCGTTGGCTTCAGCGATACCAATAAACCGGTCAGGGCTTAGCAGCCCCCGCTGAGGGTGCTGCCAGCGCACGAGCGCCTCAAGCTTGCTGAGCTTCCCGCTGTGCAGGTTGAGTATCGGCTGATAGAAGAGTTGCAGGCCTTGATCGCTGCGCAAGGCGGTGTGCAGTTCTTCTTCGAGCAGCAATTCAACACTGGCCTTGGCCTTTAGCTGCGAGCTAAACACATGCATCTGATTGCGTCCGCTGCCCTTGGCTTGGTACAGCGCCAGTTCGGCATGCTTGAGCAGTTCATCCGGGCTGTTGCCATCCTCGGGAAACATGCAGATGCCGATGCTGGTAGTCATCGTCATGCAGCGGCCGTTGATCACTATGGGTTCTTTCATTGCCAGTAAAACGCGCCCGGCCAACACCCGTGCTTCATCCTTGGATTTGAGGCTGGCAAGCACACAGAACTCATCTCCTCCCAGGCGTGAGAGTACGTCGTCGTTGCGCAAGGCTGAGCTCACGCGCTCGGCTATTACTTTGAGCATGCTGTCGCCGATAGCGTGGCCCAGGCTGTCGTTGATCCGCTTGAAATGGTCGATATCGATAACCAGTACGCCCAGTGGTGTATTGGTTTGTTGGTGCTTGAGCAGCTTCTCGGTGAATGCGAGGTTCAGGCCCCGGCGGTTCAAGTGCTGGGTTAAAACATCATAGTTGGCTGCTTGCTGGAGCGATGTGCGGGCGTGGTCCAGTTGGTTGAGCAGGCTATTGACCCGATGCACATTAGACTGGTTGACGACCTGGTACTTGTCTCGCGCTGCGGCAATCAGGCTCGCGGCAAATCCAAGCAATGCCAGGCACGAGACAATCAGGGCCATGTGCGACTCAGCCCCCGGCACGTCTGTTGAGGCAGTGCTTGCGAGGTCGGCGACCACAGCTTCCACACCGAAGCTGTGCGTGAACTCAATGGCCAGTGCAAGCGCTGCGCTGGCGGTAATCCGGCTCAACCGTGACATCGCCGGGGATTGTGCATGCTGGTGGGCGGAGCTATACAGGGCGGCATAGCTGAATGCGAAAGCGAAGGCGAGCGCAGCCATGATCAGCAGGGGCGAATAAAACAGGGCGATCACCTGGGGACTTTGGGTGATCGCAAACAGATGCAGCACTGTGCTGCTCAAACTGATAAGCAAGGCGCTAGTGAAAAGCCGTGCCGGCTTGGCGTGCCCCTTGGAGATGCTCAGCATGACCACAAAGGCCGAAGCCGTTGCGACACACAGGGAACTGAAGTTTGCCGGCGCAGCTACGGCAGACTGCGCATATTCTTCAGCGGGTAACTGATTGATAAAGTGCAGTACCCAGGAGCCACTGCCCAGGCAGAGCGCACCGACTATCCGCCACAACCAGCGGCTCAGTGGCTGTTGCGCCTGGCTGATGCGCTCAATCACTTCAAGAACGGTGTAACAGGCAATACAGGCCAGTAGAAAAGCCAGGAGCATCATGCCCAGGCTTTGATGACTGGTTTCCAGCAGATGACCATCTGATGGCATGTGCTGGATAAATCGCAGATCAAACCAATCCATGATTATTTCTCCAGTAGCAACCGAATGCCATTCGTCTCAGGGCTGGCAAAGTGACATTGGCTCATGCAAGTGTAGCCATTGAGGGTCAATGCGCGAAAAAGTTGTTGAAGAAACAACGACCGGGCCTGGAACGCTGCATAAACACAGGTTTAAGCCGGTCGAACGTCGCGTTCTGGCTGGATGGGAATGTTTGGCTCAGCAGGCGTCACTGTCCTGATGTACGGATGCCATGGATAGGGTTGGGTTAGGGCCGTGGATTCAGCATGCGAATAGTCACAGACACAGGCCGCCATAGGCTCTAGCGTGCTTGCAACATCAATAGTTGGAACGCTGTCTGAGGTTTCAGCAAAACAACAAGAATAATAGGAAACTTCGCATGCAACCCACCCAGCAGGCAGCCAATGCGTGGCGCGTTTTGTTTTTGCTGTTTCTGGCCAACATGTTCAATTTTTTCGATCGCACCATTCCTGCGATCATTATCGAGCCTCTGCGCAAAGAATGGAGCCTGAGCGATCTGCAGCTGGGGCTGGTGGGCACGGCATTTACCATTGTCTACGCCATTGCAGGCGTGCCGCTTGGGCGCATGGCGGATACTGGCGCACGGCGCAAAATCATGGGCTGGGGCCTGGCGGCCTGGAGCGGCTTGACCGCGGTCAATGGCCTGGCGTGGAATTTTTGGAGTTTCTTGCTGATTCGCATGGGCATCGGCATTGGTGAAGCCAGCTATGCACCTGCCGCAAATTCACTGATTGGCGATCTGTTCCCGGCGCACAAACGTGCCAGGGCGATGGGTATTTTCATGCTCGGTTTGCCGATTGGCTTTTTGCTGGCGTTTTTCACCATCGGCAGCATGGTGCGTATCTTTGACAGCTGGCGAGCGCCATTTTTTATCGCGGCGGTGCCAGGCTTGCTTCTGGCGCTGATGATGTTCTTTATCAAGGAACCCGCGCGTGGCGCATCCGAGCGCGTTGCCGTGGCAACCACCAAGGTTGAAAAACCGCTGCGCAAGGTGCTGGCCATTCGCACATTCTGGTGGCTGGTGCTGGCCGGTTTGGCGTTCAACTTTGCAACCTATGCTTGCAACTCATTCATGGTGCCGATGCTGCAGCGCTACTTCTTGCTACCCCTGGAGCAAGCGGCCGTGGCCACTGGCGTGATCGTGGGCTTGACCGGCCTTGTTGGCTTGACCCTGGGTGGCTGGGTCGCGGACAAGATTCACCAGCGTTCAGAGACCGGGCGCCTGTTATTTGCGGCGTTGAGCATGCTGATTGCAACGCTGGCAACCGGCTACGCCCTGTTCTCCGGACGTATCGATGTCGCCGTATTTGTCGGCGTGTTCAGCCTCGGCTGGCTGTTCTCCTACAACTTCTACACCTGTGTGTACACGGCGATTCAAGATGTCGTAGAACCCCGCTTGCGGGCCACGGCCGTGGCGTTGTTTTTTGCCGGTCTTTACCTGCTGGGCGGTGGTCTCGGGCCATTGGCGGTTGGTTTGCTGTCTGATCACTTTGCCCAGGCGGCGATGCTGGCGGCAGGCGCCAGCGAGATGAACGAGGCGTTCAAGGCAGTTGGTTTGCATGATGCGATGTATCTGATACCAGTGGCGTTGTTCCTGACCATGCTGGCGTTGGTCCAGGCTTCGCGCTGCTTTGCTGCGGATGCGCAGCGCATGCAGCACAAAATGTCCGCCGAGGTGCCGCTGGATGCTGGCGTGGCCTTGGGCTGAGCTTTCACGCACACAAAAAGAAGCCCGCGAATGCGGGCTTCTTGATTCGAGTCGGCTACTTATTAACCTGCAACCAACACGCGGATTGCCTCAAGACGTAACGCCGCTTTATCGAGCGAGCTCAAGCCTTGCTCACGCTGGTTGCGCAGGGTTTCGATCTCGCCGTCTCGCACGCTTGGGTTGACCGCTTGCAATGCGGTGAGACGGGCCAGCTCTTCATCCATATCAGCTGCCAGGCGACGCTTGGCTTCGGCGACACGCTCCAGGTGGCGCGGCATGACTTTTTCTTCACCCACTGCAATTTGCGGGTTGAGTGTGTCGCGCTGCGCCTGGACGAACTTGTTGGCGCTGGCACGGGGCACGCTTTCCAATTGATCGTTGAGCGTCTCGAAGGCCACCTTGCTGGCAAGGTCGTTACCGTTGGCGTCGAGCAGGCAACGCAGCGCTGCCGGCGGCAGGTAGCGACCAAGTTGCAGGGCGCGTGGTGCGACCACATCACTGACATAGAGCAGTTCAAGCAATACGGTGCCTGGTTTTAGCGCCTTGTTCTTGATCAAGGCCACGCCAGTGTTGCCCATCGAACCGGAGCGCACCAGATCCATGGCGCCTTGCACCATGGGGTGTTCCCAGGTCAGGAACTGCATGTCTTCGCGGCTTAGCGCCAGGTTGCGGTCGTAGGTGATGGTCACGCCTTCGTCGTCGCCGAGCGGGAAGCTGGCGTCAAGCATCTTCTCGCTTGGGCGCAGGATCAGTGCGTTTTCCGAGTGGTCTTCGCTGTCAATACCGAAGGCATTGAACAACTGCTCCATGTAGATCGGCAAGGCGAACTGGTCGTCCTGCTCTTCGATATCGGCCGCCAGGGTCTGGCCTTCACCGGCGCCGCCGGAGTTAAGCTCCAGCAGGCGGTCGCGCCCCGCATGCAACTCGCCTTCAAGACGTACACGCTCGGTTTTGGCTTCGTCCGCCAGGGCTTGCCATTCGCTGTCATCACCGCTTTCCAGCAGCGGCAACATGCGGCTGCCAAACTGATGCTGAAGGGCGTTACCTGTCGGGCAGGTGGCCAGAAATGCGTTGAGCGCATTGTGATACCACTGGAACAAGCGCTCTTGCGGGCTGCTCTCAAGGTAGGGCACATGCAACTGGATACGGTGCTTTTGGCCGATACGATCAAGACGGCCAATACGCTGCTCAAGCAGGTCGGGGTGGGCCGGCAGGTCGAACAGTACCAGGTGGTGAGAGAACTGGAAGTTGCGGCCTTCACTGCCGATCTCGGAGCAGATCAGCACTTGGGCGCCGAATTCTTCGTCAGCGAAGTAAGCGGCGGCACGGTCACGCTCAAGGATGCTCATGCCTTCGTGGAATACGGTGGCGGGGATGCCCGAGCGCACGCGCAGTGCGTCTTCAAGGTCCAGCGCGGTTTCGGCGTGGGCGCAGATCACCAGGACCTTGAACTTTTTCAGCATCTTCAAGGTGTCGATCAACCACTCGACACGCGGGTCGAAGCGCCACCAGCGCTGTTCTTCATCCACCTCGGCTTGGGCTTGATAGCTGACTTCCGGGTACAGGTCCGGATGCTCGCCAATCGGCAACTCCATGTACTCGTCCGGGCTTGGTAGCGGATAGGCATGCAGTTCCCGCTCAGGGAAACCCTGGACAGCGGCACGGGTGTTACGAAACAGCAGGCGGCCAGTGCCGTGGCGATCGAGCAATTCGCGGATCAAGCGCGCCGAGGCTTCGCTGTCGCCGTCATTGACTGCTGCCAGCAGGCCTTCGCCTTCGGCACCAAGGAAGTCATGAATGGTTTTATGGGCCTCGGACGACAGGCGACCTTGATCCAGCAATTCTTGCACGGCCTCGGCAATCGGCCGGTAGTTGGCACTTTCGGCGCGGAAGGCTTCGAGGTCGTGGAAGCGGTTGGGGTCGAGCAGGCGCAGACGGGCAAAGTGGCTGTCCTGGCCGAGTTGCTCAGGTGTTGCGGTCAGCAACAGTACGCCGGGGATGACTTCAGCCAGTTGCTCGACCAATGAGTATTCCGGGCTGGAGCGTTCCGGGTGCCAGACCAGGTGGTGTGCTTCGTCGACTACCAGCAAGTCCCAGCCAGCGGCAAATAAAGCGTCCTGGGCCTTTTCATCTTCGCGCAGCCACTCCAGGGCGACCAGCGCCAGTTGGCAGTCTTCGAATGGGTTGCTGGCGTCGCTTTCAATAAAGCGTTCGGCGTCGAACAGGGCGACGTCGAGGTTGAAACGTCGACGCATTTCCACCAGCCACTGGTGTTGCAGGTTTTCAGGAACCAGTATCAGTACGCGGTTGGCACGGCCAGAGAGCAGTTGACGGTGGATCACCATGCCTGCTTCGATGGTTTTACCCAGGCCGACTTCGTCAGCCAGCAATACGCGCGGTGCAATTCGGTCTGCAACTTCGCGGGCAATGTGCAGCTGGTGCGCAATGGGCTGTGCACGCACGCCACCCAGACCCCAGAGCGGCGATTGCATGTGGTTACTGGTGAATTCAAGCGTGCGGTAACGCAGGCCGAACCAGGCCAGTGGGTCAATCTGGCCTGCGAACAGGCGGTCGCTGGCCAAACGGAACTGGATAAAGTTGGAGAGTTGGGTTTCCGGCATTGTCACGCTTTGATGCTGCGCATTGAGACCGTGATAGACCAGCAGGCCGTCGATATCGTCGACTTCCTGTACGGTCAGCTTCCAGCCTTCAAAATGGGTGATCTCATCGCCGGGCGAGAAGCGCACACGCGTCAGTGGTGCGCTGCGCGCGGCGTATTGACGGGTTTCGCCAGTCGCCGGGTAAAGTACCGTGAGCATGCGACCTTCCTGCATGAGGATGGTCCCCAAGCCCAGCTCTGCTTCGCTGTCACTGATCCAGCGTTGCCCCGGTTCATACTGCTGCGCCATGCCTGTCTCCCGCGTGAAAAGCCGGCTATGGTAACCGCAACGCCGGTTTAGGCCAAAGCCCCATTGATCTTTTCGCGTTTTGCTGGATATAAAAAATCAGCCTTTGAGTCGAAAGTGTAGTGAGGTCAGGCTCATGTTTGCGCTCAACCTGCCGACAGCCTGACCAAAGGAGGGTCCAATCGTGTTGCCACCGATCCCGCAGAGCTTGGTCCCCGTTACTGCTAGCCAGGATGTGGTCAAGCCCAAACCGCTTACCCCGCCGGTCATGCCTGTGGCAGAAACCAGCAAGGAAAGCGCGCTTAACCTCGATAAACGCCATCCGCAGGACGCCGAGGCGATATTGCGCGAAGAGCAGCGCCGCCAACAAAAACGCTATGCCGCGGCACTGCTGGCCGAGGCGGGCGATGAAACCAGCGACATCGAGCCCAATGAGGACGGCGAGGAACTCCCGCGCCGGGGATTGTGGGTGGATATTGAGGTCTGAGCAGCCGACAATGCAGGTTGTGCTAACCGCGCGAGTGATCTTCTCGCACAGCCCGAATGGTTCGCCCCTTTGCCTTGAGTGAATAGCGCTGTGAGTTTGTTTGCCGATACCCCACTGCAGCTGCCTGATGCTGAGCTGGATTTTTATCCGCAGTGGCTCAACGCCGAGCTTGCCGACCTCTGGTTGCAACAACTGCATCGGCAGACGCCCTGGCAGCAGCCGGAGGTCAATCTGTTCGGGCGCTGCCATCCGGTACCACGTCTGTTGGCCTGGTATGGCGACGCGGGCATTGGCTATCGTTATTCGGGCCTGTATCACGTGCCCCTGCCGTGGACGCCTCTGCTGGCGCAGATCCGTACGCAACTGGTAGATTTTGTAGGCCAGCCCCTCAATGGCCTGCTGCTCAATTATTAT
This sequence comes from Pseudomonas sp. S9, assembly GCF_000222125.1. Taxonomy (NCBI): domain Bacteria; kingdom Pseudomonadati; phylum Pseudomonadota; class Gammaproteobacteria; order Pseudomonadales; family Pseudomonadaceae; genus Pseudomonas; species Pseudomonas sp. S9. The sequence continues at coordinate 43,085 of NZ_AFFX01000014.1, forward strand.
CGCGATGGCCAGGACTCAATGGGCTGGCACAGTGATGACGAGGCCGAACTGGGGCGCGATCCGATTGTGGTTTCATTGAGCCTTGGCGGCGGCAGGCGTTTTGACTTGCGCCGCAAAGGCCAGCAGCGCATTGAGCACTCTTTGCACCTGGATCATGGCTCGCTACTGGTCATGCGCGGATCAACCCAGCATTATTGGCAGCACCAGATAGCCAAAACGCGCAAACCCTGCGCGCCACGGCTTAATCTGACTTTTCGTTATGTACTGGACGGGGATGGTTTTGCCCATGAGCAATGAAAACAACCTGATCGACTTTAACGTCGAGCGTGGCAAGCGGATCCACGACCTGCACGACAAGAAGCTCGATGAAATGCGCAAGGCGTTCGAGCAGGCCCTGCCACTGCCTAAGGCCAAGAAAAAGTCCAAAGGCAAGTCGAAGAAGCGCTAAGTCGTTACAAGCCCCTGTTGTTCTATTGATCTGGATCAGTGTCTGACGCTGATTCAGTCCCGCCCCGGGATCATTATTGATCCAAGTCAAGTCCAGCCAGCCTGCCGTTGCGTAACTTGGAGCCATTCCAGATTACACGCCGTCTAGGAGGCAACCATGTTTATCGACACTGTCGTTCTTGCAGGTATTGGCACTGTATTGCTGATGTTCGCCTTCTTTGGCGGGGTTGGTATGTTCATTTGGAAAGACGCGCACAAGCGCAAGTAAGGCGGGTCTTTCAACTCGACTGCACGCAAGGCAGCTTCAGGCGACTTCGGTCGCCTTTTTTTGTGGGTCATCGTCTGCAATGGGCATGGCCGAAGAGTCAGCACAACCTTTGATTGAAATCCCCAGTGTTCAGCCTTGAGCACTTGAATGCATAGCCATCTATTTTTCGCAGAATTGTTAGCATGGGCTAGACGAATTTAGTTAGCTGGCTAATAATTGTCACGCGAAAGGCTTTTACAAGCCTCTTAAGCTTCAGCGTGAAACCCGATTGCAGCATGATTGCCTAGCAATGCGGCTACGCCGCCGGTGGTCATCAATGAGCAATTTATAGCTTCGCAATACCTTGCGTGAAAGTTTCAGAGGCGTGTTGGTGTCAATCCGCTATTTTCATACTTGAGCAATTCCTCGGACGCAGTCATGCCCCACGCATCGCTGGCCTTCATTGCGCCTAGCCGACAAGCCATACAATTTGCAATCAAAACGCTGCTCGGAGCAGGGCTGGCGCTCTGGTGCGCGATGCGCTTTGGCCTGGAGCAACCGGTATGGGCGATGATGACCGCATTTATCGTGGCCCAGCCCTTGTCAGGCATGGTTGCGCAAAAGGGCCTGGCACGAATGGTTGGCACCCTGGTCGGGACCATATTGTCCGTGGCGTTTATTGGTCTTTTCGCGCAGACACCCTGGGTGTTCATAGGCGCGCTGGCGCTCTGGCTGGCCATGTGTACGGCTTCTTCAACCATGCTGCGCAGTGCCTGGTCCTACTCCTTCGTACTGGCAGGCTACACCGTGGCCATCATCGGCTTGCCAGCAGTGAGCAACCCGCTCACGGTGTTTGATCAAGCAGTGGCACGCTGCACCGAAATTTCATTGGGTATCCTCTGCGCCACCGCAGCAAGCGCAATCATCTGGCCTCAGAGGGTCGAGGTGCAGCTGATCCAGCAGGCCAATGTTGCCTGGCGCGCTGGCTTGAACGCAGCCTCGCTGGCCTTGGCGCAAGAGGGCCACGCGCGACAGGGCTTGCTGCAGGTTCTGGGGCATATAGTGGCGGTCGACTCACAACGCGAACATGCCTGGTTTGAGGGCACGCGCGGGCGTCAGCGCGCCGCAGCGCTGCGGGTCCTGAGCCGTGACTTGCTCAGCATGTTGCGTCTCGCTCGTGGGGTAGGGCGTCAGTTACGCCAGCTCAGTGCGCAAGAGCGAGAATGTATCGAGCCCCTGATCGTCGCTGCGCGTGAGCAGTTCGAAATGGAGCAGATGAGTGGTTTGGATGGGCTGGCCGAACGGGTTCGCTTGGCCGCCTTGAGCGAACGATTGAATACCGCGCAGCAGATCTGCCTGGAGCGCTTGTTGCTGTTGGTTACCCGCATGAAGGTTGCTGATCAGTCATTGCACGCTGTCGAACAGGGGGTTGCCCCGCGCAATGCGCCAGACCCCCTGTCATGGCACAGCGACTGGCAGACGGGTTTTATTTACGGTGGCCGCAGCGCCTTTGCCTTCCTGGCGTTTTGTACATTCTGGATGGCGACCGGCTGGACCCTCGCCTCTGGCGGGATCCTGATGACGGGGGTGGTCTGCAGCCTGTTTGCCAGCCGCGATAATGCAGCGCAGATCGGCATGATGTTCCTGCGCGGGATCTTCTACGCCATTCCAGTGGCCTTTGTGGTGGGAGAGCTGATCCTGCCGCAGTTGAGCAGCTTTGCCATGCTTTGCCTGGCCATGGGCGTGCCGCTGTTTTTTGCCGCATTGGGCATGTGCAATCCGGCCATGGGCGCCACGTCCACATCTTTTGCGCTGCACTTTATTTTGCTTTGCTCGCCGCAAAACCAGATGAATTTCAGCGTCTCTTATTTCCTCAATACTTCGCAGGCACTGATCATGGGGGTTGGCTTTGCCGTGCTGGCATTCAACCTGATTTCCATCCGCAACCCCCGCTGGCTGGGCAGCCGGTTGCTGGATGCCACGCTCAATGATCTGCGGCGCTTGACCCGGCGCCCCCTCAGTGGTGCCGAAAACTGGTTTGGCGGGCGTATTGCTGATCGACTATTGCAGTTGGCGCGACATTATCCTGCGTTGCCCAATGAAACGCGCACGCGCTGGGATGACGGTATCGCCAGCCTTGATCTGGGTGATGAATTGCTGCATCTGCGTGGGTGCCTGGAGGCCGGCGACAAGTCGTTTGGCATCGCCGAGCAGCATTTCCTGCAGCAACTCGATCTGCAACTGGGCATTGGTCCGGCGCCTGAGCGCGGGCAGGTGTTAGATACAGCCGTTGAGCAGTTGTTGCAGGCGCTCGATGCCAATGCTTCGAGTATTGACCGGCGCCTGGCGCGAGCCGCGCTGCTGCAATTGCAGTTAGGCTGGAAAAACTGGTGTGCTCATAAAGGAGAGCAATATGGGCTTGCATGAGTGGTCGATAGGCGGTGTCCTGCTCAGCCCGTTTCTTATCTACCTGGTGCTGGCGTTTGCGGTGACCGGGGTCTTGCGCCTGTTGCTTGCTCGCCTTGGCGCCTCGCGCTGGATCTGGCATGAAGCACTGTTCGATACGGCGTTGTTTGTGTGTGTGTTGGCAGGCATTGTTGCGGTGCTTGGGCGTTAGTCATGGAGAATCAATTTATGCGTTCAACTATTCGTGTGTGTATTACCCTTGCCGTTGTGCTGGCGGCCTTGTTTGCCGGTCACTGGCTATGGAATTACTACATGTATTCTCCATGGACGCGCGACGCACGAGTACGAGCCGATATCGTGACCATTGCGCCTGATGTTTCCGGGGCAGTGGTGGGGTTGTCGCTCAAGGACAACCAGCGGGTCAGCGTTGGCGACCTGTTGATGAAGATCGATCCGGAGCGCTATGACGTTGCCCTTGAACAGGCCAAGGCGGTATTGGAAACCCGCAAGCAACAGTTGAATTTGCGTCAGCACGAAGCCTCCAGGCGTGCTCGCCTGGGGCCGCAGGCAATCAGCGCCGAGCTACGGGAGAACTCGCAGATCAGTGCGCAAATTGCCCTGGCCGAATACCATCAGGCACAGGCTGAGGTGAAGCAAGCCCAGTTGAATGTCTCGCGCAGCCGGTTGCTGGCAACGCGCAACGGCTACATCACCAACTTGCAACTGGCTGAAGGCAATTACGTAAATACCGGCCAGCCAGTGCTGGCGCTGGTGGATGAGGATTCCTATTACGTACAGGCCTACTTTGAAGAAACCAAGCTGCCCAAGATTGCAGTCGGTGATGAGGTCGAAATCTGGCTGATGAGCTATCAACATCCACTCAAGGGGCATGTGCAAAGCATCAGCCGTGGCATTACCGATCGCAACGCCAGCCCGGATGGCCAATTGCTGGCCAATGTCGAACCGACCTTCAACTGGGTGCGCCTGGCGCAGCGTATCCCGGTGCGTATCCAGCTTGATGAAATACCGGAGGATGTCTTGTTGAGCGCCGGCATGACCGCCAGCGTCAAGGTGCTGGACAAGCGCTAAGGAACCTCGGTAAATCCCAGAGGTTCCTCAAGTGCGGCGCCAAGTCGAGCATCGGCCGTCTTGGCGCATTGTCCTAGAAACGCGCAACCTTGGCGGGTGTGCGCTGCATGATCACCTTGCCTGCGCGAATCGAGGTCAAGGCATAACCTTGGGTGCGGATCATCTCGTAGTCACTTGGCGCTGAGAGCAGCAGCAGGTTGGCTGGACGGCCGACTTCCAGGCCGTAGCGTTCGCCCAGGTTCAGTGTGCGTGCACTGTTATCGGTAATCAGGTCCAGGGCGCGCTGCAAGTCGGCATAGCCGAGCATATGGCAGATGTGCAGGCCTGCTTCGAGAATGCGCAGGATGTTGCCGTTACCCAAGGGATACCAAGGGTCGACGATTGAGTCCTGGGCGAAGCAGACATTCATCCCGGCGCGATCAATCTCGGCGACTCGGGTCAGGCCACGACGCTTGGGGTAGGTGTCGAAGCGTCCCTGCAGGTGAATGCTTTCGGTCGGGCAGGAAATGAAGTTGATGCCCGACATCTTCAACAAACGGAACAGCTTCGAGCAGTAAGCATTGTCGTAGGAGCCCATGGCAGTGGTGTGGCTGGCGGTTACCCTGGCGCCCATGCCGCGTACCCGGGCTTCTTCGGCCAGTACTTCGAGAAAGCGCGAGTGCGGATCGTCGGTTTCGTCGCAATGCACATCCACCAGGCAACCGGTGCGCTCGGCAAGGTCCATCAGGAACTTGATAGAGCTGACGCCCTGATCGCGGGTGTTTTCAAAGTGCGGAATGCCGCCGACTACATCGGCGCCAAGTTCAACCGCTTGCTCCATCAGCGCGCGACCGTTGGTGAATGATTCAATACCTTCCTGAGGGAAGGCCACAATCTGCAGGTCGACCAGGTGCCGGGTTTCCTCGCGTACTTCAACCATGGCCCTGAGCGCACCCAGGGTCGGGTCGGTGACATCGACGTGAGTACGGACATGCTGGATGCCATGTTCAACCAGCATGTCGATGGTTTTTTTGGCGCGCAACTTGGTGTCTTCGTGGGTGACCTGTGCTTTGCGCTTGCCCCACAACTCGATACCTTCGAACAGGGTCCCGCTCATGTTCCATGCCGGATCGCCCGCGGTGAGCGTGGCGTCGAGGTGAATATGCGGTTCAACGAAGGGGGCGATCACCAGGTTGCCACCGGCATCAAGGTCGTTCGACACTGCGCTGATCGTAGGGCTATGGGGGCTGATCTCGACGATCCGATCCTGTTCCAGGACGATTCGATACAGGCCTTCGCGACCGCGTAGACGGGCGTTAATAATGTTCATGCAGTACTCCGGGCAGGGCGTGAAGAGGACAAGCGCCAAATCAACAAGGCGATGCTGATGTTGAGACGATCGTGGGGGTTGCTAAATGAGCTGCCTGTTAGCGTTTCGATGCGCTGGGTCCGGTAACTCATGGTGTTGCGGTGCACGCCCAGGCGCTGGGCCGCGAGCGCGAGGTTACCGCTCTCGTGGAACCAGGCCTCAAGCGTAGGCATCAATACCGGTTCGTGACGATTGTCGTCGCTGATGATTGGGCCGAGCACCTTGTTGACGAATTGATCGAGCACGCTGCGATCACGAATCGCGCCCAGCAGTTCAATCGCTCCCAGCTCGTTGAAGCTGCACACGCCCAGGCGTTCAGGGAATGACTGCGCGGCAACCAGTGCCTGGCGCGCCTCATGCAGGGCATGGGCGAAACGTGCGGGGCCATGACCTTCTGTGCTCAGGCCGAGGTACAGGCGCAGCGGGGCAAGCTCAGGGTTGAGCGCTTCGATCAGTTCCTGCATTGCTTGGCGATTACGTTGCTGGTCGTTCCTGGCGACGGCCGGGAGCAGGGCAATCCAGTGTTCGCCCTGGCAGACTGGAGCAAGTGCCTGGCCAAGAGTGTCCAATAGTTGTTGCAGTGCACGCTGCAGGCGTTCGCGACTGCCTTGCAAGATGGATTCGGCCTGATCAGCACCGAAGGCTTCGATCAGTCGTTCGCTGCCTTCGAGCTTGAGCAGCGCAACTTGCCGGGCGGTGGTCAATGGCAAGCCCAGGCTGTGCGCCCTTTGCAGCAAAGAGTCGAGGGACTGCACATCACCTTCGAGCAGTTGCTCAAGCAAGTGCTGGCGTGAGCGGCCAAGCATTTGTGCCTGGACCAAGGCCGTGCCAATGGTTTGGGTGACCACCACCATTTTCAGCGAGTAAGGTTGCTCGATGAGGGGGACGCCCAGTTGTTGTGCAGTGTCGATGACGCTTTGGGGAATCTGTTTGATGTACTCCGGACCGGTCAGTATGACCAGTCCGGCGGCAGCGCGTTGCTGTGCCTGGCGCACCAGCAACAACAGGTTTTCTTCATCGCGCGGGTGGTTGATGCCCGTGACAAACACCAGCTCGCCGCCCATGATCCATTCGGCGATGCTGCTGTTCTCCGCCACATAAGGCCAGCGAACCGGGTTGTTCTGAATCGCCTGGCCAGCACGCAGACGCATGCTTTCGAGGCCAGGCAGGGCCAGTATGTCGGCCAGGGTCAGGCTCATTTAGTTGACTGAGCCTGAGGCGTTGATGGTGCTTGTCGGCACCGGGCTGATGACTTTCGACAGCAGTATGTAGGCACATGCAGCCACGCCAATCCCGACGATAGGGGCAACCCATGGCGACATGTAGGCGCACACCGCGCCAATTGCATAGGCGCCAAGCCCAACCCAGTTGAATGCCGGCAACTGGGTGTCGGCAAGCTTTGGATAGCGACCTTTATGACCGGAGAAGAAGTCGGCCATGATCCCGCCGCCAATCGGTGGAATGATCGAGCCGAGCAGGATCAAGAACGGAATCAGCATTTCGTACATACCGGCAATTGCCAGCAAGGTACCAATCCCAGCCCCGGCGACAGTGACCAGCTTGCGACGCTCGGTACGCAGCAAGTTACAGCCAGCGGCGGCGAAGTTATAGATGGTGTTGTCCTGAGTGGTCCACAGGTTGAGAAACAACATCACCACAGCCGCCATCGACAAGCCTTGCAGGACCAGCACTTCGACCACGTCCGGCTGCTGGTAGACAATGGCCCCCCACGTCCGGCTGCTGGTAGACAATGGCCCCGTAGGCGCCGGCAATAATCATCAAGCCGTTGCCGATAAAGAATCCGAGCAGGCTTGAGAGCATCGCCACTCGGCCGCTTTTGGCAAAGCGTGTCCAGTTGGTGGCTTGGGTTGCGCCGCTGACGAAGGTGCCGAACACCATGGTGATCGCCACGCTCAGGCTCATGCTTTCCTTGGGTTCGATCGCCATCAAGGCACTCATGCCCCCGGCATCGCGAGTGGCGATCCACAATGAGCAGCCAAGCAGCACCATCATCGCCGGTACCGCCACCCGCGAAAGCATGTCCAGGCCCTTGTAGCCAATGAAGGCCGTAATGCAGAAACCAAAGCCAAACAGCACCATCAGCGAGGTTGTCAGCCCTTGCGGCAGGCCGAGGATCTTTACCAGAACTATGGCAATGGTTGCGGTGCCCCAGGCGTACCAGCCTATCTGGGTGAAACCCAGCAGCACATCGGACAGCTTGCTGCCAGTCTCGCCGAAGCAAAAGCGCCCCATCAGCACAGAGTTCAAGCCGCTGCGACAGGCGATCAGCCCCAAAACCGCTGCATAGAGGCCGAGCAGCAGGTTGCCAATGACTGCGGCCCAGATCAGTGATGTGAAATCAAAGGCCATGCCGATTTTGCCGCCGGCGAACATGGTGGCGGTGAAGAAGGTGAAGCCGAATAGCAGAATCGAGGTTGAGAACAGGCCTTTGCGCGCGCCTTGCGGAACTTCGCTGAGCGGGTAGTCGCTATCGTTGTTGGTTGACATGGGGAAACTCCACAGGGGTAGTGAAGTATTCGGCATAGCAGATGGCGTGCCAGTCCGCTAAATTCTGAGAATGCACTTCACACAGAATGATTGTTACAAAACGATTTGTGCGTAGTGCACAAAAAAACGGTGAATATATTGGCTAGGCTATGTGCTGGATAAATCCATAGGGTCAGGTACTGTGCATGCAGGGCTTGCATGCACAGCTATTGTGCATTGTCCGATGGCTCAGGCACAAAGCACAATATATGTTTTTCGAGCGCTATTGCTTAGCTGACAGTAACCTGTGGCATCGGCGGCATCTCGACTGTTTGTTTCTTGCGTGGAGCCAGGATCTCGGCTTCACCGTCAACCACCATTTCATCACGCTGATTGACCACGCGAGTGGCGATGCGTACCCGGAACTTGGGTAGTTTCTCGAGAATCTCCAGTTGCACGGTCAGGGTATCGCCGAGCTTTACCGGCAGGGTAAAGCGCATGGTCTGGCCCAGGTAGATGGTACCGGGTCCGGGCAATTCACAGGCAACCGCTGCGCTGATCAAGGCACCGCTGAACATGCCATGTGCAATACGTTCCTTGAACATGCTTTCGGCGGCGAACTGGGCATCCAGGTGAACCGGGTTGTTGTCACCAGAAACGGCGGCAAATAGCTGCACGTCACGCTCCTCGACAGTCTTGCTGTAACTGGCTTTTTGGCCGACTTCGAGTTCGTCGTAAGGCGTGTTGCTAAGTTGGCTCATTGGTGGATCTCCTGGATAGTGGATCGAAATGGGCGTGGCTGGCCAAGTGTCTGCTCCAGCCAATCAATGATAAAACTGCTGACCTCCTGGCGATTGCTCTCGTTGAGCAATTCGTGGCGGGCTTCAGGATAGATTTTCAGTTCTACATGCTGTTTACCGGCCTCTTTAAGTGCGCCGGCCAAGTCTGCAAGACGTTTGCCCTGGCTTACCGGGTCACGTGCGCCGCCAATTATCAACAACGGCAGGCTGGCTTCGATCTGGGCGAGCTTTGCAGGTGGAGTGATCTGCTGCAGGCCGGCGAGCAAGTCGAGCCACAACTGGTTGCTGCAACGAAAACCGCAGAGCGGGTCATTGATGTACTTGTCGACCTCGTCCGGGTCGCGGCTCAGCCAGTCAAACGGGGTGCGGTTGGGCTTTAATGCCTTGTTGAACGAGCCGAATGAAAGAAAGTCGATCAATGCACTGTGGCCCATCGGACCTTGGCGCCAGGCCTCAAACCGGGCGATGGCCCGCGCGCTTTTGTACAGGGCAACGGGTTGATAGTTGGAGCCTGAAAGTACGGCGCCATGCACGCTGCTGCTGTGCTGCATCAGATAGGCTTGGCCGATATAGCTGCCCATGCTGTGGCCGAACAAGAATATCGGGGCTTGCGCATGTTGATGGCGGATCAGGTGATTGATGCAGGCCAGGTCATCGAGCACCAGGTTCCAGCCGTTGGCGTCCGCATAGTGGCCAAGGGTGCCATTTTCGGCTGTCCTGCCGTGGCCGCGCTGATCGTGCGCATAGAGTTCGAAGCCATTGGCGACCAGCGCTTGCGCGAAACCTGCATAACGCCCGCTATGTTCAGCCATGCCGTGGGCCAGCATGACGATTGCCTTGGGTGGCTGCTGGCCAAACCAGTGGTTGACATACAGTGGCGTGCAATCAGTACTTTTATGCCAAAAAGCCTCGTGTTGCATGGCGAATCCTTAGCAGGCGTGAATGGCTATTGTAGGACCAGCCTGGGCGCTTTGACAGTCGAATGAGGTGAGTAAAGATTCACGTCATTGATAGCGCCCGCCAGGCTATATGCGTATTGATGAGTTACTGATAACGTTCATCCAGCCCGTGCAGGTCTGGCTCGGCAATTACCCGCTACGCTTATTGCGTGCGCGACTCTATGCAAGGCATGCGCCCGCTGCTCAATAGAGGATGGATAAGACGTCAGCTAACGGCCTGCTCGAATGGGCAGACATTTTTCAGGGGAAGGGGATAAAAATAATGCAACCTGAGTTCTGGAGCGGTAAGCGCGCCGCCGGTGTACCCGATAACATTGACCTGAGCGCCTACCGCTCGGTCAACGAAGTGTTTGAAAGATCCTGTAAAAAGTTTGCTGACCGCCCAGCCTTCAGCAATATGGGCGTGACATTGACCTACGCTGAGCTCGATCGTCTGTCCGCAGCCTTTGCCAGCTACCTGCAGAAACATACCGATCTCAAGCCGGGCGAGCGCATTGCCGTGCAGATGCCCAATGTCCTGCAATACCCCATTGCAGTGTTCGGTGCGATGCGCGCCGGGCTTATCGTGGTCAATACCAACCCGCTGTACACCGCGCGTGAAATGCGTCACCAGTTCAAGGACTCGGGCGCTCGCGCTTTGGTCTACCTGAATATGTTCGGCAAGCTGGTGCAGGACGTACTGCCGGATACCGATATCGAGTACCTGATCGAAGCCAAGATGGGCGACCTGCAGCCAGCGCTCAAAGGCTGGCTGGTCAATACCGTGGTCAAGAAAGTCAAAAAGATGGTGCCTGATTACCAGCTGCCGCAAGCGCTGTCTTTCAAGAGCGTGCTCAAACAGGGGCAGGGTGGTGCATTGCATCCGATCAGCGTCGGCCATGATGATATTGCCGTGCTGCAATACACCGGTGGCACCACGGGGGTGGCCAAGGGTGCAATGCTGACCCACGGTAACCTTGTGGCCAATATGCTGCAGATCGACGCCTGCATGCAGCAGCTCGATGACAAGGGCGCGCCACTGATGAAGCAGGGCCAGGAAGTGATGATTGCGCCGCTGCCGCTTTACCATATCTATGCATTCACCGCTAACTGCATGTGCATGATGGTCAACGGTAACCACAACGTACTGATCACCAATCCACGGGACATTCCAGGCTTTATCAAGGAGCTGGGTAAGTGGCAGTTTTCGGCGTTGCTGGGCCTGAACACCCTGTTTGTCGCCTTGATGGACCATCCTGAGTTCAAGAATCTCGATTTCTCCAACCTCAAGCTAACCAACTCGGGTGGCACTGCCCTGGTCAAGGCCACCGCTGAGCGCTGGCACGAGGTGACAGGTTGCACTGTAGTCGAGGGCTACGGCCTGACCGAAACTTCGCCTGTTGCCAGTACCAACCCCTATGGCAAGCTGGCGCGCCTGGGTACTGTTGGGCTTCCTGTGCCGGGCACTGCGTTCAAGGTGATTGACGACGAGGGCGTTGAGCAGCCTTTTGGCGAGCGTGGCGAGTTGTGCGTGCAAGGCCCGCAAGTCATGAAGGGCTATTGGCAGCGTGCCGAAGCGACGGCGGAAGTATTGGACGCTGAAGGTTGGTTCAAGACCGGTGACATCGCCGTGATCGATGAAGATGGCTATACCCGCATCGTTGATCGCAAGAAAGACATGATCATTGTCTCTGGTTTCAACGTCTACCCGAACGAAATCGAAGACGTCGTCATGAGTCATCCTCAGGTTGCCAGTTGCGCTGCAGTGGGTGTGGCTGATGAAAAATCAGGCGAGGCGGTCAAGCTTTTCGTGGTTGCCCGCGAAGGTGGGCTCGATGAAGCCGAGCTCAAAGCCTTCTGCAAGGAAAACTTCACCGCTTACAAGGTGCCCAAGCAGATCGTGTTCCGAGACTCTCTGCCGATGACACCGGTCGGCAAAATCCTGCGCCGGGAACTTCGTGATATTGCTTGATCGATAGCCCTGCCTGAACTTTAAGATCAGGTGCCATTAAAAGCCAGGCTCTAGCGCGTATTGCGCCAGGGCCTGGCTTTTTCATTGTGCCTTTGATTATTCGACGCGCCGCAAGCTAATCGACCCAGGCTATTAAGGTCAGGCGTGTGCTGCTTGGTGTGACAGGAGCGTGACTGGATTTGGACAAATCGTACTGTTTATGACTGGTAGGGTTGAGTTTGGTGCTGGTCGATCTCAGGCAAAGCTGCTACTCTCGGCCCGCTTTTGGCCTGTGCGATGGTCAAGCTTCAGGCATATAAACAACAATACAACTGCCGAGACGGCAGTGATGAATAGATGTAACTGAGGAGTGGGCTTCCATGATCGAAAACTTCTGGAAGGATAAGTATCCAGTTGGGGTTGCTGCCGAGATCAACCCGGACCAATACCCTAATATCCAAGCGGTCTTGCAACAGTCCTGCCAGCGTTTCGCTGATAAGCCTGCTTTCAGCAATATGGGAAAAACCCTGACCTACGGCGATATTTACAAGTTGTCTGGTGATTTTGCAGCCTATCTGCAAAATCATACCGACCTGCAGCCTGGCGACCGTATTGCTGTACAGATGCCTAATATCTTGCAGTATCCGATTGTTGTGTTCGGTGCCATTCGCGCCGGCCTGGTCGTGGTCAACACCAACCCGCTATACACCGCACGGGAACTGGAGCATCAGTTCAACGACTCTGGCGCTAAAGCATTGGTCTGCCTGGCCAATATGGCGCACCTGGCTGAACAAGTAGTGCCCAAGACCGGGGTCAGAAGCATCATTGTCACCGAAGTGGGCGACATGTTGCCGATGTTCAAGCGCTTGATCGTCAATGCAGTGGTCAAGCACGTTAAAAAAATGGTCCCGGCCTATAAACTGCCGCAGTCCACCAGCTTCCTTGGCGCTTTGGCCAAAGGCCGTGGCCAGGCTGTTAAAGAGGCGAGCCCCGCCAATGGCGATGTTGCTGTGCTGCAATACACCGGCGGTACCACAGGCGTGGCCAAAGGGGCGATGCTCACGCACCGCAACTTGGTCGCCAACATGCTGCAAGTCAGGGAGTTGATGGGCGCCAACCTCAATGAGGGTTGCGAAGTGGTTGTGGCTCCGTTGCCGCTTTACCACATCTATGCCTTCACTTTTCATTGCATGGCGATGATGCTGATCGGCGCGCACAATATCTTGATCACCAACCCGCGTGACTTGCCCGCAGTGGTGAACGACCTGTCCAAGTACAGGTTCACAGGCTTCGTAGGCCTCAATACCCTGTTTGTGGCCTTGAGCAACTTCGAAGGCTTTCGCAAGCTGGACTTCTCCTCGCTCAAGTTGACGGTTTCCGGTGGCATGGCCTTGCAGCAAGCCACGGCAGAGCGCTGGAAGGCGGTCACCGGATGCGCGGTGTGCGAAGGCTTCGGCATGACCGAAACCAGCCCGGTTGCAACGGTCAACCCATTCAGCGCCATTCGTTTGGGCACCATTGGTATTCCGGTGCCATCGACGCTTTGCCGAATTGTCGATGATGAAGGCAAGGTGCTTGAGCTTGGTGAGACCGGCGAGATTTGCGTCAAAGGCCCGCAAGTGATGAAAGGCTACTGGCAGCGCCAGGAAGCCACCGATGAAATTCTCGATGCCGAAGGCTGGCTGAAAACCGGCGATATCGGTTTGATCGAGCCGGACGGCTATCTGCGCATTGTCGACCGCAAGAAGGACATGATTCTGGTGTCTGGTTTCAACGTCTACCCGAACGAGCTGGAAGATGTGCTGGCAACCTTGCCTGGCGTTCTGCAGTGTGCGGCCATTGGTGTGCCTGACGAAAAATCGGGTGAGGCAATCAAGGTCTTCGTTGTGGTCAAGCCGGGTGAAAGCGTCACCAAAGAGCAGGTCATGGCGCACATGCGTGCCAACCTGACAGGCTACAAAGTGCCCAAGTGCGTTGAGTTCCGCGACGTTCTGCCCACTACCAACGTGGGTAAAATCCTGCGTCGTGAGCTACGTGACGAAGAGCTGAAGAAGGCTGGCGCCCAGTAAGGCGCGCTGGCTTTAGACAAAACCCCGCTGCTGCGGGGTTTTGTCGTTTTATGCCGGGGTATTTTTCTGATCGCTTGCCCAGCCCCATCGCCAGTGGAAATCTGCGACAATTGGCGGCTGTTAGCCGGGGCTTGAAACACACCGTCTGCCCAACCTCACCGAACGGTACCGATGACTGATCACACTGAACGCCTGCTGAAAAACCTCGATCAAGCGCTGATTATTGACCGCCATCGCTTGCGCAGACAGCTGCATGAGCTGCGTAAACGGCCCGATGAAGCCAAGCTTGCACAGTGGTTGCAACGCTTTCAGGCATCGGTGGCCAAGGTTGAGGCGCGGCGCCTGAGCGTGCCAGCAATGCGTTATGACGATGCCTTGCCCATCGCCGCCAAGCGCGACGAAATCAAGGCGGCCATCGCCGGCCATCAAGTGGTGGTCATCGCCGGTGAAACCGGATCGGGTAAAACCACTCAGCTACCGAAAATCTGTCTTGAGCTGGGCCGCGGTATCCAGGGCCTGATTGGTCATACCCAGCCACGGCGACTGGCCGCGCGCAGTGTTGCCACGCGTGTTGCCGAAGAAATCGGCACTCCGCTCGGGGAACTGGTGGGTTACCAGGTACGCTTCGAAGACCAAAGTAATGAGCGTAGCCTGGTCAAACTGATGACCGACGGTATCTTGCTGGCGGAAACCCAGCATGATCGCTTTCTCGACAAGTACGACACCATCATTGTCGACGAGGCGCACGAGCGCAGCCTGAATATCGACTTTTTGCTCGGCTATCTGAAAACCCTGCTGCCTCGGCGCCCCGATCTCAAGCTGATCATCACCTCGGCGACCATCGACCTCGAGCGTTTTTCCAAACACTTCGATGGCGCGCCAGTGGTTGAAGTCTCTGGGCGAACCTACCCGGTTGAAACCTGGTACCGGCCGCTCACTGCCGAGCAGGATGAAGACGGTAACCGGGTTGAAGATGACCTCTCGGTCGACCAGGCAATCATCGCAACCATTGATGAGCTCAGTGCCTATGAGCGCAGTGAGGGCAAGCTGCCGGGTGATGTGCTGGTGTTCTTGCCGGGTGAGCGCGAGATCCGCGATGCGGCGGAGATACTGCGCAAGGCCCAGCTCAGGCATACCGAGGTCTTGCCCCTGTACGCCCGCCTGACGCCTGCCGAGCAACAGAAAATCTTCAGGCCCATGCCAGGGCGTAAAATCGTCCTGGCGACCAACGTTGCTGAAACCTCGCTGACCGTCCCCGGGATTCGCTATGTGATCGACAGCGGCACTGCGCGTATCAGTCGCTACAGCTATCGCGCCAAGGTCCAGCGCTTGCCCATCGAGGCGGTTTCACAGGCCAGTGCCAATCAGCGCAAAGGTCGCTGTGGCCGGGTCGAACCAGGCATTTGCGTGCGCCTCTACAGTGAAGAAGACTTCATTGCGCGCCCTGAATTTACCGATCCGGAAATTCTGCGCACCAACCTGGCGGCGGTTATCCTGCAGATGCTGCATCTGCGCCTGGGTGAAATCAGTGCCTTCCCCTTCATTGAGCCGCCAGATGGCAAGGCCATCAGTGACGGTTTCAACTTGCTGCAAGAGCTTTCTGCGGTCAGTCGTGATGGGCAACTGACTGCGCTTGGGCGCCAGTTGGCGCGCCTGCCGATCGATCCACGCTTGGCGCGCATGGTGCTGGAAGGTGCCAAACAGGGCAGTCTGGATGAGGTCTTGATCATCGCCAGCAACCTGTCGGTGCAGGACCCGCGTGAGCGACCCTCGGATCGCCAGCAGGCTGCCGACCAAGCCCATGCTCAATGGAAGGATGTCGATTCCGACTTCGCCGCCGTGATCAATATCTGGCGCGGGTTTGAAGAGCAGCGCCAAGCCCTGGGTTCAAGCGCGTTACGCAGTTGGTGCCGCAAGAACTTTCTCAACTACCTGCGTTTGCGCGAATGGCGTGATGCGCACCGTCAGTTGACCCTGATTTGCCGTGACTTGCAGCTAAAAGGGCGGCGCGAGGATGGCGCAGCTGCTGCGTCTAAAAATGCTGGCAAACCGAGCGATGCAAAACCGCAGGGCAAGCAGGCCAAGGATGAGGCACAGGCCAAATCGGTTGATTACCAGAAGCTGCACAAAGCCATATTGTCAGGCTTGCTAAGCCAGATTGGCCAGAAAACCGAGGATGGCGATTACCTCGGCGCGCGGCAGCGGCGCTTCTGGATTCATCCTTCCACGGTGATTGGCCGCAAGCGGCCGCAGTGGATCATGACCTCGGAATTGGTTGAAACCAGCAAGTTGTTTGCGCGCATGGTAGCCAAGATCGAGCCAGACTGGATTGAACCGCTGGCCGGGCACCTGGTTAAGAAAAACCACCTTGAACCACACTGGGAAAAGAAGCGCGGCCAGGTGGTCGCCTACGAGCAGGTCAGCCTGTATGGATTGATTGTGGTTGGCCGGCGCCCGGTGCATTACGGGCCTGTTGACCCGGTGGTGGCCCGTGAAATGTTTATCCGCGAAGGGCTGGTGCGTGGCGAGATCAACTCCCGCGCACGTTGTTTGAGCGCTAATCGTCAGTTGCTCGAGCGTCTCGACGAGTTGGAAGCCAAGGCACGCCGTCGCGACATTCTGGCTGACGAAGAAACCCTGTTTGACTACTACGCTGCACGTCTGCCGGCGGATATTTATCAAACCGCGAGTTTTGAGTCCTGGTACAAACGCGAAAGTGCCAAGGATTCGCAACTGCTGATCATGCGCGAGGAGGATGTGCTCGCCCGCGAGGCCAGCGAGGTCACCGCTGCACAGTATCCGGATACTTTGCATCTGGCTGAATTGCAGTTGCCGCTCAGTTACCATTTTGAGCCTAATCATCCCCGGGATGGGGTGACGGTGCGAGTGCCTGCGCCCTTGTTGCCGCAACTTCCCGCACAACGTCTGGAATGGCTGGTACCGGGCTTGCTTGATGCTAAGTGCATGGCGCTGGTTCGCGGTTTGCCCAAGGCCCTGCGCAAGAACTTTGTGCCGGTGCCGGACTTTGTGGCGGCGGCATTGAGCAAGATCACCTTTGCCCAGGATAGTTTGCCGCAGGCCCTGGGGCGTGAGCTGCAACGCATGACCGGGGCGCGAGTGCCGGATGAAGCCTGGGCTGAGTCTGCCGCTGCGATTGAAAGCCACTTGCGCATGAATATCGAGGTGGTCGACAGCCAGGGCAAGGTGCTGGGTGAGGGCCGTGACCTGGCCGAGTTGACCGTGCGTTTCAACAAGGCCAGTCAGCAAGCCCTGGAGTTGCCGCAGGCGGCCAAAACCGAGGCGCCAATCGAAGCCAGGGCATTTGCCGAAGTCGCCGAGAAAACCCAGCACCAGGTTGCAGGGTTGTCCATGACGGTTTATCCGGCGCTGGTCGAGGAGGCCGGTACGGTTAACGAAGGGCGTTTTGCAACTCAGGCCGAGGCCGAGTTCCAACATCGCCGCGCTTTACAGCGCCTGCTCTTGCAGCAGTTGAATGAGCCGGCAAAGTTTATGCGCGGCAAACTGCCGGGTCTTACCGAGTTGGCATTGTTATATCGAGAAATGGGCCGAATAGATGCGTTGGTCGAGGATATTCTGCTCGCCAGTCTTGATTCCTGCATTCTCGATGGTCAAGACCCCTTGCCGCGCGACGGTGCGGCATTGGCGGCGCTGGCCGAGGCTAAACGAGGTGATTGGCTTGACCATGCTGAGCGGCTGGCACGGCTGACCCTGGAAATCCTCAAGCTCTGGCACAGCTTGCAAAAGCGTTTCAAAGGCAAAATTGACCTGGCCCAGGCGATCGCGCTCAATGACATCAAGCAGCAATTAAGCCACTTGGTTTACCCGGGTTTTGTTCGCGAGACCCCTGCGCAGTGGATCAAGGAGTTGCCGCGCTACCTGAAGGCCATTGAGCAGCGCCTGGATAAAATTGGCGGCCAGGTGCAGCGCGACCGCGTCTGGAGCGGTGAGTTGGCAGGTTATTTGGAGCAGTATCAAGCCCGCTACGCCAAACACATCCAGGAAGCCAAGCGTGACCCGCAGTTGCAGTTGTATCGCTGGATGCTTGAGGAGTATCGCGTCTCGCTATTTGCCCAGCAGTTGGGGACCAAAATGGCAGTGTCGGATAAGCGCTTGAATAAACAATGGGCGCAAACCGAGGCCTGATCCCAAGGCCGCATTGCCACAGTCTTTATAGGCAAGCCAGCTATAGTGATATGGCAATGATTGGCTTTATTGCGGCGCTTATTTATTCAAGGGACGCTCATGGGCATTGGTCGCACGGTCAAGTTACGGGTCTTAATTGTTAGCGCCATCGTGATTTTGGTCAGTTGCGTTGGCGTGTTTATCGCATTGGGGGCTTATCAGCAGAGCGCCGCGTACATCTACCGGAAAGCCTTGGTTGCCACCCAGCAATCAGCCAAACAAACGGCCATCGACTTCGATAATCTCATGGGGCCGGTGCGAGCCAGCGTGCAGCGCCTGGCGATCAGCCCTTATTTACGTGAAGTAGGCTTTGATAACTGGCTCAAAGCTGTTCCGGCAATGGTCGAAGAACTGCGTTCGGCGCCAGGGGCGGTGTCATTTTTTGCAGGTGACCAGCAAGGTAATTACTTTGTGGTTGCTGATATTGAGCGGCGCGACGTCAATCTTGGTTATCCAGACCCGGCGGGCGCTGTTTATCTGGTGTATGGCATCGAGCATCCGCCGCTTGGCGCCAGCCGAACGCGATTTTTGTACCTGGACAGCCAGCTAAAGCAGGTTGGTCCGGTGATCAAGCGTGACAGCGCAGGCTACGACCCCCGGCAACGACCCTGGTATCAGCAGGCTCTGGGGCGCGGCGAATTGATTCGTACCATGCCTTATAAGTTTTTTAACACCGGTGATATCGGCTCAACCCTGGCTTTTGATACGGGCCAGCATGGTGTGGTTGTGGGGTCGGACATTGGCCACAATGCGCTTGATCAACTGTTGGTAGAGCGGCGCCTGACGCCCAGCAGTCAATTAGTGCTGCTTAACAGTGACGGGCAGGTATTGGCCGCTGACCGGCCCGAGGTTTTTCTGGCGAGCGTGCGCGGTGCCCCGAAGGTTGAGCAGTTGCAGCGCCCTGAGCTGGCGGCACTGGCGCCCATGCTCAAGGAACTCAATGGCGAACAGGATACTGACTTCAGGCTTAACAGCCTCCAGGTCGATGGTAACTTGTGGCACGTCGAGTTGTTGCGTTTGCCGGATTCAGGCACGGCCCAGGTTTATTTGGGTATCACGGTTCCAAATGACGAGCTGATCGGCGCTGCCCGTAACATGCGCAATCAGATCTTCCTGCAGACCCTGCTCGTACTGCTTCTGGCCGTGCCCCTGGCTGCTTGGGCGTCGGGTTACATTGCTGCGCCGATCACCCGGCTGACACTGAAGATCAAGGGGATTCGTAGCTTCAATTTCAATGAGCCAATCGAAACCAAAAGCTTTATCACCGAAGTGCGTGAACTGAGTGGCGCATTAAACCAGAGCAGTATCACCCTGGCGCGCTTTATGGACATTATCACTCGCCTCAGCGCCGAACCTGATCTGGAGAAGTTCCTACCGACCTTGTTGCGTTTGACCAGCGAAGCCAGTCAGTCAAAAGGGGCTTTGCTCTATATGCGACTGACGCCTCAGGCGCCGTTGAAAATTGTCGCTGGGCGTTGGTTGCAGCAACCCTTGGACCTGAGCGAGGTCAACCTCGACCAACAGTTATTTGGCGTGGCGCAATGCATTGCGGAAGAACAGCCAATCGAGCAGGTCGCCGACAAGCACGCCTGCACGATCTTGGGATTGCCTGAGATTGCCACCTTGAGCGTGCCGCTGCTGAGTCGAGAGCAGGAACTGGTGGGTGTTCTGGTGTTGTTCAATGATCACGCCCTGGATGCAAGCCATGTAGAGTTTATCCGGGTGCTTTCAAGGTTTGCGGCCATGGCGCTGGAAACGCGGGGCCTGATCGAGCAGCAAAAGGCCTTGTTCGAGTCGCTGATCCATCTGGTTGCGACCGCAATCGACGCCAAGAGCCCTTATACCGGCGGTCACTGTGAGCGCGTACCACAGGCCGCAAAGCTGCTGGCAGAAGCTGCCTGCAAGGAAGCGCAAGGGCCATACGCGGGCTTCAGCATGAGTGATGGCGATTGGTATGCATTGCATATTGGTGCCTGGTTGCACGATTGCGGCAAGGTCACCACGCCTGAGTATGTGGTTGACAAGGCCACCAAGCTGGAAACCATCTACGACCGTATTCATGAAATACGCCTGCGATTCGAGGTGCTCAAGCGCGATGCCCAGGTTGAGTATCTGACAGCGATCAATGAAGGTGCCGATCCTGTTCAGGCCCAGGCTGCGCGTGATGCACAATGGCAACTGCTTGATGAAGAGTTCAGCTTTGTCGCACGCTGCAACACCGGCAGCGAGTACATGGGGGATGAGCAGTTGCAGCGTTTGCAGCTTATCGCCCAAAGGCGCTGGCTGCGCACCCTTGACGACCGGCTGGGGATTTCCGGCGAAGAACGATTGCGCAAGGAAGCCCAGCCTGTCGTCGAGTTGCCTGTGTGGGAAAACCTGATCGCCGACAAGCCGGAGCAACAGGTCCCGCGTCCGGCCAATGAGACATTCGACAAGGACAACGTTTATGGCTTCAACATGGCGATCCCGCGTTTCTGGTACGACCGTGGCGAGCTGAAAAACCTGTCCATCAGGCGTGGCACCCTGACCGAAGAAGAACGCTATAAAATCAATGAGCATGTCATTCAGACCATCAAGATGCTCAATGCCTTGCCTTTCCCCAATGCCCTGAGGCAGGTCCCCGAAATCGCAGGTGGACATCACGAGCGCATGGATGGCCAGGGGTATCCCTGTGGCCTGAGCGGCGAGCAGCTAAGCCCGCTGGCGCGGATGATGGCGATTGCCGATGTGTTTGAGGCGCTCACCGCCCGTGACCGACCCTACAAGCCAAGCAAGACGCTCAGCCAGGCCCTGCATATCATGCGTGGAATGTGTGAGGCTGGGCATCTGGATGGCGAGCTGTTTAGTATCTTTGTCCGCTCGGGTGCCTGCATGCAGTATGCCGAGCAGTTTTTGCATGAGGATCAACTCGACGCTCAGGATTTGTCGAAATTCATACCGGCCAACCCCGAAGGGGGCAGGCGCTGATGGCCCATGCCTTGTGCGGATGTGCTGAAACACTTTGGTTTGATTGATTACCCTCGTTGGCTTGAGCGCTTCTATGCTTGAGCCAATACCGCAGCGATGCGCTAAGCTCGCAGAGCAAGATAAATCAGCCGCCCATGGAGGGCTCCAATGCGATTGATGTATGCCGTGCTACCAATGCTTGTGTTGACAGGTTGTTCATCTTACAAAACCCACCCCGACCAAATTACCCAGATCCCGGACGACCGCATGTTCGAGTACCAGCGGGCCGATCAGGACGCCGGGAATATCATTATCAATCGAGACATGGGTTTTATTGGTGGCGGTTGCTACGTCGCTTTCAAGCTTGATCGCAAACTGGCTGCCCGTATTGGCATTGGTGAAACTGCAACTTTCTCGGTCGCCCCGGGGCGGCATATCGTCGGGGTTGCGATTTATGAAGAGGGAGAAAGCCTGTGCAACAACGGCCGTCTCAATCGAGAAGTGGCAGTGACCGTGACCAAGGGGCAGGACGAGCACTTCCGTATTGTCAGTGAATCCAGCAGTGGTTTTGATATCCGCGCCGAGACGCCCTGAACAATAAGGCTCTGTGGCCCTCACCTTGGAACTCAGGCCGGGGTGAGCGGGTCGTAGCGACTCTTGGCTTGAACTTTATGCTGGATTGGGCAGGGCATCTGTATTAAAGGGGCGCAGGTGTCTGGCTTCTTCAAGAAAATTTCTTTATTGTCGCGGCCCCGCGCAAAAGACCTGAGTAATCATTATGTTAGAAAGCAATTTGAAGCAGTTGGAACAACTTGTCGGCACCCTTTTGCAAGACAACAAGTCCCTGCTCGAGCGCAACGAATCATTGGTCGAGGAACTGCAAGCGCTCAAAGATGAAAACGAGACCTTGCAGCTAAGCGCACTTGAGCAGGAAGAGCTGCAGGGCCAGACAGCAGCACGCATCCAGGCCCTGGTTGAATTGGCCAGCGCAGGTCAATCATCCGAGGCAGCGTTGAATCAATGAACCGCACATCCACAGAGAACGTCTCGGTGATCAGCATCCTGGGGCGTGACTACAGCATCAAGGCGGCGCCAGACAAGAGCGAGGCGCTGAGTGCTTCGGCACTGATGCTGAAAAAACTCCTGGCTGAAACCAAGCAGGAATCCCCGACGCTGGTCGGGGAGAAGTTGTTGGTGCTCACTGCACTCAAGCTCTGTGCCCAGCAGTTGGAAATGCAACAGCAACATCAAGCGCAGATCGAACAGTTGGAAGCGCAAATCAGTGAGCGCGTTGCTGGCCTCAACAATTTGATTCGCGAGGCCTAGCTGATCAGGTCTTGCCCAAGCCTGGCCTGAGCAAAGGCCAGGCCGAGCCTCATCTTCGCGGCTATGGATTGGCCTGTTCTACAGGGTTACCGATTTTCCAGGCCCAGAAGAACACCAGCAAGCCTGCCAATGCCGTGATCGCGCCGATGTAGCCGGTAGAGGTCCAGCCAAAGCCGGCACTGATGGCCAGGCCACCGAGCCAGGGGCCAAGCGCATTGGCCACGTTGAAGGCTGCATGATTGGATGCGGCTGCAAGTGTTTGCGCGCCATGGGCGACATCCATCAGATGGGTTTGCAACGCTGGCGACAACGCAACCATGTTGCCGACGGAAAACACTGCCGGGAAGACGGTCCAGGCCGATTGCGCGGCAACTGGAAATAGCATCAGTATTGCTGCACTCCAAAGCAACAGCCAGGCGACTGCCTTGAATTGCAGTTTATCGAACAGCCAGCCACCGCCAATGTTACCGATAATTCCGCCAAGCCCGAACGCGAGCAGTGAAAGGGGAATCCAGCTGGGGCTCAGCTGGGTGACTTCGATCAGGGTCGGTGCCATATAGCTGAACACACAGAACATCCCGGCAAAGCCAACCGAGCTGATGGCCAGCGCCAGCCAGACTTGTGGGCGGTTGAACGCCCGCATTTCAGACAGTGGGTCGCTGCGCGGCTGCTGCTTGTCCAAAGGCAGGAACAGGGCGACCATGACCACGGTCAGCAATGCAATCAAGGCGACCATGGCAAATGCATATCGCCAGCTCAGCATCTGGCCAAGCCAGGTGGCAATCGGGTTGCCGACCACTATCGCGATAGACAGCCCCATCAGTACTCGGCTGACGGCCTTGGCACGTTTATGGGGTGGCGCCATCGAGGCCGCGACCAGCATGGCGACGCCAAAATAGGCGCCGTGCGGCAGCCCCGCGAAGAAGCGGTAAATCATCAGGCTGTGATAGTCAGGGGCCAGGGCGCTGG
>NZ_AFFX01000013.1:0-89308 GCF_000222125.1 Pseudomonas sp. S9
CCGCGAATACCCCCATCAACAGCAACAATAGGTGTTTGCGTAGCAGGCGTGAGCCGAGAATTGCCAGAATCGGAGCGCCCACTACAACGCCCAGTGCGTAGGTGCTGATGACGTTGCCCACCTGCGGTTCGGTGATTGCCAGGTCCTGCGCCACATTGGGCATCAGGCCCATGATCGAGAACTCCCCCGTACCGATTGCAAAGCCGCCCAAGGCTAACGCGAGCTCAATCAGCAATATGGCGCGGGGTGTGAGTCTTTGCTGGCTGGAGTTGGGCATTGGCGGCTTTCCACATACGGCGTGAATTTGGGCGCGGCATTATCGGCTTCTTTGGCGCGGAAGGTAAGTCAAATCCCGCCCTGGAGCGCTCTTTCGTCAAGATGGGGCTGGTGCCATTGTGCTGCCCAGTTCAATCGCTAGCGGTAGGCCTGGAGGAGTTGATCGATTTCATCGCTGGCGTTCATCCGGGCGATGGTTGCAAGTATTTCTTGTGTAGGGATCTCAGGGCTGTTGCGAACCATGCAGCCGAGTTGGGACTGTCCGACCTGCTTGAGCTTTTGAAGCTGGGCTTCTGGTCCTTTGTCCTTGTTGTACCAGTCAACGCTGATTTCGTTGGACAGCGCGTAGTCATAGCGCTTGACTGCCAGCTTGTTAAACACCTGGTCCTGGGTCCTGGCATCGTCACGCACAAGCCGCCCATTGGCGAAATCGCTTTCCAGGGCGGAGTACTCATAGCCATGCACTGCGCCTATCAACGTCCCCGGCGGTGGTTGCTTGCACGATTGCGTGGCGCGAGCAATCAGTACGTCAGGTTGCTCCATGAAGGGCTCGCTCCAGACGTAGCCTGCGGTGTTGCCTTGCATCCAGTCCTTGCTGACGAAGCAATGTACGTCGACTCTACCGGTCAGCAGTGATTGGGATACCCGCAGTCGCGGCACGACGATGAACCGGGCTTGGCGATTGACTCGATCAGCCAGCCGGTTTTCCAAGTCAAATACAAAGCCTCTGGTAGCCTGGCCATTGTCCAGGTCAACCAGCGGCATGCCCCAGCTGTCGGGTATGGAAAAGTTCAGGGGGCGCTGTTCGGCCCGAGACCAGGTGGCAAGGAGCAGCAAGCACACCGCAAAGCCGCCGCGGGCCGTGCGCCTGTCAAAGATGGGATGCATGCTACTTAACATTCGCTCGCTACCCGGCTCAACGGGTCATCGGTAAGGCGCTGCCGATGGCTATGAACATCACCGCGCAGCTGCGATTAAAGCCCTTGCCGCTGCGTTGCAGCCATGGTCGTATGCGCTGTGCCATGCGTGCAAGCAGGTACTCGACAAGGCCCTCGACCATGACAAAGGTCAGCGCCATGATCGCAAATTGCAGCCAGATGTTGGCGCCTGGGTCGAGAAATTGCGGCAGGAAGGCGCCAAAGAACAAAATCACTTTGGGGTTGGACAGGGCGGCGAACAGGCCCTGCCGGAACAGTGATGAGGCCGGTCGCCCATGGGTATCATCGAGGGTGTCCAAGTTGGGCGGTGGTGATCGCCATAGCTGGATGCCAAGCCAGATCAGATAAGCGCCGCCCAGCCATTTGAGTATGGTCAGGGCATTGGCCGATGCCTTGAGCAGGCTGTCGATGCCGAACATCGACAGCGCCATCAACAGGGTAAAGCCGATCACGCCACCCGTTACAGTCCACAGCGCACGGCGATGACCGTAAAGAGCGCCGTGGGTCATTGCCAGCAAGCCGTTGGGCCCGGGCGTGAGTGACAGGCCAGTAATGGCAATCAGATAAAGCAACCATGTTTGAAGGGCCATCGATGCGCTCTATTTAGTCGTTGGATTGTTGAGTGGGTTCACATGACAGTTGCGTCGAAGCTGTCAGGTCGCGCCATGGACCACATGCGCTCATAAAACTCGCCTTCAATCTTGCCGCTCAATAATTCGCCAGGCTTCAAAAACACGTGTTGCTGCGAAAACAACTTGATCTCGGTGGCGGAAATGCGCCGCACCAGATGCTTGGCATCCAGTTGACTTGGATGTTCAAGGCCAGCCGCAGCGAGCATTTCAGCCAATGCATGCAGGGTGTTGTGATGGAAGTTGTAGACGCGCTCGGCTTTATCACCCACCACCAAGGCACGCTGGCGGAGCGGGTCTTGGGTGGCAACCCCGGTTGGGCATTTGTTGGTGTGGCACGATTGGCTCTGGATGCAACCGATCGCAAACATGAAGCCTCGTGCTGAGTTTGCCCAGTCAGCGCCGATGGCCAGTACGCTGGCGATATCGAAAGCACTTACAATTTTGCCACTGGCGCCCAGCTTGATCTTATCCCGCAGATTGAGCCCGACCAGGGTGTTGTGGACAAACAGCAGGCCTTCACGCATTGGCACGCCAATGTGGTCGGTGAACTCTACGGGCGCGGCCCCGGTGCCTCCTTCCTTGCCGTCGACCACAATAAAGTCAGGCAGGATGCCCGTCTCGAGCATGGCCTTGGCTATGCCCATGAACTCCCAGGGGTGGCCCAGGCATAACTTGAAACCAACGGGCTTGCCGCCGGACAGTTCACGAAGCCTGGCAATGAACTCGAGCAGCTCGATCGGGGTTGAGAACTCGCTGTGGCTTGATGGTGATACGCAGTCGATGCCCATGGGGATGCCACGTGTCAGGGCGATTTCTTCGGAGATCTTGTGTTTCGGCAAGATCCCGCCGTGACCTGGCTTGGCGCCTTGGCTGAGCTTGATCTCGATCATTTTTACTTGCGCCGACTTGGCCTGTTCGGCAAAGCGCTGCGGGTCAAACTTGCCGTCGGCGGTGCGGCAACCGAAGTAGCCACTGCCTAGTTCCCAAATCAGGTCGCCACCATGTTGGCGGTGATAAGGGCTGATGCTGCCTTCGCCTGTGTCGTGGGCGAAGCCGCCGAGCATGGCGCCTTTGTTCAAGGCTTGAATTGCATTGCCACTCAAGGAGCCGAAGCTCATCGCCGAGATATTGAATACCGAGGCCGAATAGGGTTGGGTGCACAACGGGCCGCCGATGGTGACCCTGAAGTCCTTGGGGTCGCTGACTGGGGCAGGGCGCATGGAGTGGCCGATAAACTCGAACCCGTCCTGATAGACATCAATCAAGGTGCCAAATGGCTTATCGCCGCCCTGATTCTTGGCGCGGGCATAGACCAGTGTACGTTGCGAACGGGAAAACGGTAGTTTGTCGCCATCGGCCTCAAGCAGGTACTGACGTATTTCGGGACGAATGGCTTCGACCAGGTAGCGAATATTGCCAAGGATCGGATAGTTGCGGCGAACAGCCTGCGGCTGTTGCAGCAAGTCGATCACACCGATGATGCTCAGGGCGCCGCCAATGAAGATCAGCGGCCAAACCCATTCATGCTGCACAAACAGCAGGTTGATCAGGGTGAACAGGACACAAAAAGCAAAAAATGCGTAGCGGCTCAGTAGAGACAGATTCATACAAGTTCCTTTTGTTGAAAATTTGCCAGCGCCTGACTGCGGATGATCTTGATGTGAGTGCTCGTGGATCTAAAATAAATGCTGTCAGGCGCCATGCTGCTGCTCCATAAGTATGTGCTTGGTTTAGGCAGGTTAGCCAAACGATACGCGAAACCGAGTGGTTTTTGCGACTTCAGGGGCAGGGTTTAGCCGATGATTTGCCTGTGACCACCCTGGGGTTGTGGCAAGTTAATGGCATTTGCGGTGCTAATTGCATAATATCCGCACAGTTGTTGGGTCCTTCATGCTTCCCATCAGTCGAACGCTTAGGACGAATTTGATTTGCTGTGGCAAAATCCGTGTTTTGATTGTCGGGGCGCACTGCCTAGCGAATCGCGCTGTATGCACCCGAATTGACGCTTGTGGCAAATGGCTGCAAGCCAGCTAAAAATTGACCGCCACATGCGGCTGAGGACAACAGTAATGACCGTACATAACGTCGTAATCAGTGGAACGGGCCTCTACACCCCGGCTAATAGTATTTCCAACGACGAATTGGTCCAGTCCTTCAATAGCTATGTCCAGCTGTTCAATGCAGAAAACGCGCAAGCCATCGCCCGTGGCGAGGTTGAGGCGTTAACCGAGTCAAACAGCGCATTTATTGAAAAAGCATCCGGGATCAAGAGCCGCTTCGTCATGAACAAGGACGGTATCCTCGATCCGCAACGCATGACACCTCGTATTCCCGAGCGCAGCAATGACCAGTGGGGTGTGCTCTGCGAGATGGCCGTCGGCGCGGCGAATGAGGCACTGGCGCGAGCCGGTAAAACCGCCGCGGATATCGACGGGGTGATAGTTGCCTGTTCCAACTTGCAGCGGGCCTATCCGGCAGTTGCGATTGAAGTTCAAGCAGCGCTTGGCATCCAGGGCTTCGGTTACGACATGAACGTTGCCTGTTCCTCTGCCACCTTTGGCATTCAGGCTGCAGCCAACAGTGTCCAGTTGGGCCAGGCCAGGGCTGTGTTGATGGTCAATCCTGAAATCTGCACCGGTCACTTGAATTTCCGTGATCGCGACAGCCATTTCATTTTCGGTGATGCAGCGACTGCCGTCGTAATTGAACGCGCTGACCAGGCAACATCGGAATACCAGTTTGACGTGGTCAGCACCAAGTTGCTGACCCAGTTCTCCAACAATATCCGCAACAACTTTGGCTTCCTAAACCGGGCGGCTGAAGAGGGTATTGGCGCACGGGACAAATTGTTCGTGCAAGAAGGCCGCAAGGTTTTCAAGGATGTTTGTCCGATGGTGGCGGAGTTGATTGCCGCCCACCTTCAGGAAAACAAGCTTAACGTCAGCGACGTTAAGCGTTTTTGGTTGCATCAAGCTAACCTCAACATGAATTTGCTGATTGCTCGCAAGCTACTTGGCCGGGATGCCGAACCTAGCGAAGCTCCGGTGATTCTTGATGAGTATGCAAATACCAGCTCGGCAGGATCGGTGATTGCCTTGCACAAGCACCAGGACGATCTGGCAGGTGGCTCCTTAGGCGTACTTAGCTCATTTGGAGCCGGTTATTCAATCGGTAGTGTAATTTTGCGAAAACATTAATGGAATATCCAGAAGATAGTGCGTTGCTCTCCCGGCTTTTGAGCGGGGAAGAGAGTGCTTACAGGGAGTTGGTCGCGACCTATCAAGGTTCCATGCGAGCCGTGGCACTTGCCATAGTTGGCAGCCGTAATTCTGATGAGGTTGTTCAGGATGCCTGGCTCGCGGTGGTCAATAGTTTGAAAGGTTTTCAAGGGCGTTCGAGCTTGAAAACCTGGTTGCTCACCATTACGGCTAACACTGCAAAAACCCGCTTGAAACATAACCGTCGCGAAGTGCTGATGGACGATCTGCCTGGCCCGCACGGGACCATTGGCGATGATCGTTTTGCCGATGACGGTCATTGGCTCATGGCGCCCCATGAGTGGCATCAGGACACGCCAGAAGCAATGCTCTTGCAGAATGAATTACGCGAATGCCTGGAAAAGACCCTGGGCAGTCTGTCGAACATGCAAAGCAGTGTGTTGGTGTTGAGAGAACGCCAGGGCTTGGAGCTTGAGGAAATTTGTAATCTTTTAGACATCTCGCTCTCTAACGTGCGGGTGTTGTTGCACCGGGCACGCCTAAAGATGTTCGCCACCCTGGAGCATTTTGAGGAAACAGGTCAATGTTGAGCTGTAAAGAACTAGTCGCCAATTCCAGTGACTATCTAGATAATCGCTTGAGCCTGAGTCGTGGGCTTGAAGTGCGCCTGCATTTGACTCTCTGCGTTAATTGCAGGCGTTTCATCAGGCAAATGAAAATAAGCCAGGCGGTTTATCGCAAGATGCAGCTTGATAAGGCTGAAGACCTTGACGGGCTTGCACAGAAACTAGCAGACGCTCAGCGCTCATCCGATTAGAAGGGTGTAGCGCGTCCGTTGACTTTCCTGTTTCAATTTAACCTTTAAAATCAAGTGGTTATTTGACCCGTTAATCGCGCGTCAAATGCTTATTCTTTATGGGTTTAAAAAGTTCCGCTGTCATCAAATATTTATATATCAGCAACTTGCCTGACATCTGTTGACTCCAAGATTCCCCCTGCACAAACGAGCACCATCGCTCGGGTGTTTTTGACCATTTGTCCAAAGGGGAATTTCCGATGATCCGTAAGCATTTCGCGGGTGTCGTAGCGAGTACATTGGCTCTTGCCGTTTCAGCGCAAGCATTCGCAGGCACTGTGACCACGGATGGCTCAGACATTGTTATCAAGACCAAAGGCGGCCTTGAGGTTGCCACCACTGACAAAGAATTCAGCTTCAAGCTGGGTGGTCGCTTGCAAGCCGACTACAGCCGCTTTGATGGCTTCTACACCAAAAACGGCAACACTGCAGACGCAGCCTACTTCCGCCGCGCTTTCCTTGAATTAAGCGGTGTTGCCTACAAAGACTGGAAGTACGCAATCAGCTACGACTTTGCTCATAACGCGGGCAACTCCGATGATGGCTATTTCGATGAAGCCTCTATCTCCTACACGGGGTTCGACCCGGTGAAACTGCGCTTTGGTCGCTTTGACCCGGATTTCGGTCTGGAAAAA
Organism: Pseudomonas sp. S9; assembly: GCF_000222125.1. Classification (NCBI taxonomy): domain Bacteria; kingdom Pseudomonadati; phylum Pseudomonadota; class Gammaproteobacteria; order Pseudomonadales; family Pseudomonadaceae; genus Pseudomonas; species Pseudomonas sp. S9. Next base: position 6,556 of record NZ_AFFX01000013.1, read on the forward strand.
GCCACCAGCTCAAAGTGGATCACTGCTATCGAGCGTAACGCCGCTTATGAAGTGGCCGACTGGGTAAATGGTCACGAAAACGGCCTGGGCGCCCAGGCCAGCGCAGTAATGGGCAGCATGGCCTACTTGTCGGGTAGCGTTTCATCCAAGGACGTCAACGATGATGACGGCGACAGCGTCAAGCAGTTCAACCTGCGCGGCGTGTTCGCACCAATGGCTGAGTCTGGCAACGTGCTGCACATGGGTGTCAACTATGCTTATCGGGACCTTTCGGATGCCGCCGTCGATGGCCGTATTCGCCCACGCCTGACCGTTCGCGGTGTTTCCACAAACGGTGGCAACTCCGCCGGTGACAACGGCAACCGTGCGACCTTCGGTGGTTTCCAGGCCGCTTCCGGCGTCTTTGATGACGACTCGGTATGGGGTGCTGAATTTGCATGGGCAACAGGCCCTTTCTCGGCCCAGGCTGAGTACCTGACCCGTAAAATGAAGTCTGCACGCAGCACCATCGAAGACGTGAAGTCTGATGGTTACTACGGCCAACTGGCTTACACCCTGACCGGTGAATCCCGCGGCTACAAGCTTGACGGTGCCAAGTTCGACAGCATCAAGCCTGAGAACAAGCAAATCGGCGCCTGGGAAATTTTCTACCGCTACGACCACATCAAAGTTGAAGATGACAACGTTGTGGTGGCCTCTCCAACGCGTGAAGTGGGTGATACTGAAGCAGACATCAACACCATCGGTGTGAACTGGTATGCCAACGAGGCCGTGAAGGTTGCAGCCAACTACGTCATGACCACCACCGATGGCATTACCAATGCCAACGGCGATGATGATGGCGATGCCTTTGTAATGCGCCTGCAGTACGTATTCTAAAACCTGCGCCCCGATGGATTGGCCGCTGTACTCAAGACCATCGGGGTGCTGTGTTTTAAACGAAAGTGGCTCCTTTTAAGCCTCGCTTGTTTTGCGGGGCTTTTTTTCGTCGGCACTAAAGTTCAGACTGCGCAGATGCAGACAAAAACCGCTATTTCACTTCCTGATATTGATCCAGTCGACTGGGACAGATTGGCTGCAGCTGAGAGTCCGTTCCTCAAACATGGCTTTCTTTGTGCGCTTGAGCTTAGTGGCAGTGTTGGTCCGGGAACCGGTTGGACGCCAGCGCATCAGTTGGTGTTCGATGCCGATGGCAAGCTGGAAGCAGCGCTACCGGCATACTTGAAAACCCATTCGTTCGGCGAGTATGTATTTGATCATGGCTGGGCCGATGCCTGTGAGCGAGCGGGCATTGCTTACTACCCGAAACTGCTGGCGGGTATTCCATTTTCTCCAGTCACAGGGCCGCGTTTACTGGGTGATACGCAGCTAGTTGGCCAGGTGCTCGATAGCCTTACCCAGGCGCTGGATGACCAGGGTTTGTCGAGTTTGCACATCAACTTTACAGACCCGGCCGCCGACGCGCTGGTGCGCGGGCGCGAAGGATGGTTGGAGCGTCTTGGCTGCCAGTTTCACTGGCATAACCGTCAGTACCGCGACTTTCAGGATTTTCTCGACTCATTGAGTTCGCGCAAGCGCAAGCAATTACGCAAAGAGCGTGAGCAGGTGGCCGGGCAGGGCATCGAATTTGAATGGCGCGAGGGTCATCAGCTAAGCGAGTCCGAGTGGGACTTCGTCTATGTCTGCTACGCCAATACCTATCGTGTGCGCGGCAGAGCGCCTTATCTGACCCGGGTGTTTTTCAGCCTGCTGGCCGAAAAGATGCCCGAGTCTATTCGGGTGGTGATTGCAAGGCAGGGCACGCAGCCGGTCGCGATGGCATTTAGTCTGGTGGGCGGTAACAGTTTTTATGGTCGCTACTGGGGCTGTCTGGCCGAGTTTGATCGGCTGCACTTCGAAACCTGTTTTTACCAGGGCATGGAATATGCGATCGCCAGCGGGCTAGAGCGTTTCGATGCCGGGGCTCAGGGCGAACACAAGCTGATTCGCGGCTTCGAGCCGGTCATCACCCGATCCTGGCATTACCTGTGTCACCCTGGATTGCGCGCAGCCGTGGCGCAGTTTCTTGAGCAAGAGCGTGAAGGGATCAGTCGCTATGCCCTGGAGGCGAGGAGCTTGCTGCCCTATCGGCAAGCTGACGGCAGTGCCTGAGCCTTCGATCAATGACTCGGGAACTGCCGTGGGTGGGCTACGAGATATTGTCAGCTAAACGGCTTAGACATTGTGTGGGCCATTGCCCCACTCCAGGAACTGGATCTTGTGAATCTCGCCTTTGCTGTCTTCGTAGACCACATTGACCGGCACCACGCCGACCTTCTTGGAATTGTCGGTGCGATGTAGAACTTTGCTGATGTCGACTTCCATGCCGTATTGGTACTTCACCGCCGGAATACCGGAGCCAGGTTCGCGGTCGATGTCCTGGGCGAATGCAGATGGAGCAAGGCTGGTGATGAAGGCTGCTACGACTGACGCAATTTTCATAATGGTCTTTCCTCAATACTGGAAGTCACGCATCTACTGAAACTCGCAATTGTCATCGAGTGGGTCTGGGTTGCACTGATCCAGAAGCCTCGGATTCAATAGCTCGAGCAAAGCCCGGAGGCTTAAGCAAGGGGTGTATAGCGCGTAGCGACTATTTGTCACACCTTGTTACAGAGACTATTAAATTTTAAGTTACGAAGCAAGCTATCTATAAGTCTTGAGCCAGGCGACTATTCAACGCCGACAAAACCACCGGTCTGATGCTGCCAGAGGCGCGCATAGAGTCCGCCCTTGGCAATCAGTTCTGCGTGGGTGCCGGTTTCGACTATCTGGCCCTGGTCAACAACCACCAGGCGGTCCATCCGGGCGATGGTCGATAAACGGTGGGCGATGGCAATCACGGTTTTACCTTGCATCAAGCTATCGAGGCTTTCCTGGATGGCTGCTTCAACTTCAGAGTCGAGTGCCGAGGTGGCTTCGTCCAGTACCAGGATCGGCGCATCCTTGAGCAGAACCCGGGCAATCGCAATACGTTGTCGTTGGCCCCCCGAAAGCTTGACGCCACGTTCGCCGACCTGGGCATCTAAACCCAAGCCGCCCTGGCCATCATCCAGTCGGCCGATAAAGCCGTCGGCGCGGACCTTGCGCACCGCTTCGTCCAATTGCGCGTCAGTGGCATCGGGTTTGCCATAGCGCAGGTTGTCGCGGATCGAACGGTGCAGCAGGGCGGTATCCTGGGTGACTACCCCAATCTGTGATCGCAGGCTCTCCTGGCTGACTGCAGCGATGTTTTGCCCATCGATCAGAATACGTCCGCTTTGCAGGTTGTACAGGCGCAGCAGCACGCTGACCAAGGTCGACTTGCCCGCGCCAGAAGGGCCGACCAGGCCAATTTTTTCGCCCGCCTTGACGCTCAGGCTGAGGCCGCCGATAACGCCGCTTTCCTTGCCGTAGTGGAAGTGGATATCCTCAAAGCTCACCGCGCCACTACTGACTTTCAGCGGCGCTGCATTGGGATGGTCGACCACCTGCACGGGTTGCACAATCGAGCGAATACCATCTTGTACGGTCCCGATATTCTCGAAGATGCCGTTGACCACCCACATGATCCATTCGGCCATGTTGTTGATGCGGATCACCAGCCCCAGGGACAAAGCAATGGCGCCACTGGTGATTAGGTCCTGGCTCCAGAGCCACAGGGCCAGCGCTCCGGTTGAGCCAATCAATAAGCCGTTAATGCAGGTTACGCTGAAATCCAGGGCGGTGACTGTTCGGGTCTGGCTGCGCGCTTTGTCCAGCAGATGCTGCATGGCGCTGCCGGCATAGGCTTCCTCTTCCTGTGTGTGGGCGAACAGTTTCAGGGTGCTGATATTGCTGTAGCCATCGACGACCCGTCCCATGAGCTTGGAGCGGGCGGAGGACACGGCTGCGGAGCGCTGCTTGATGCGTGGCACAAAATATTTGAGCAGCAGGCTATAGGCGACGATCCAGATCAGCAGTGGAGCGGTCAGGCGTAAATCGGCCTCGGCAAAGAGGTAGATGGCGCTGCCGGCATAGACGATCACATGCCAAAGCGCATCAACCACTTGTATGGCTGATTGGCTTAACGATGGGCCTGTTTGCATGACGCGCTGGGCAATGCGTCCAGCGAAATCATTATTGAAGAAGTTCAGGCTCTGCTTGAGCACATACCGGTGGTTTTGCCAGCGGATGAGGTTGGTCAGGCTTGGCGATATGGCCTGGTTGACCAGCAGATCATGAAGGCCGAACACCAGTGGGCGGATGAGCATGGCCACGACCAGCATCCACAGCAGTTGCTGGCTGTAGTTGGCAAAGAATTCGCCGCTGGGTGTTTGCTGGGCCATGTCGATCAACTGGCCGAGAAAACTGAACAGCGCGACTTCAATCACCGCGGCAAAGAAGCCTACGACCAGCAGGGCGCAGAGCAGTGGCCAGGCCTGCTTTAGATAGTGCAGGTAGAAACGCGCTATATCTTTGGGCGGTGCTTGATCGGGTGCTGGCTTGAAGACGTCGATCAGTGATTCAAAACGGCGAAACATAAGTGGCATCCTGCCGTAAGCTGGTCGGCCAGCTTAGCGCTTATGTGGCTTTGATTCGAGGCTTTGTGTGCGCAGGACTGGGCGGACGACGCACTGTCGTCCGCCAATGCTTGCACTGATCTTACAGACGCTTGATGTCCAGAATCATCACCGGCTCGCGCGGCACGTTCTGCATGCCTGCACGGTTGCCGGTTGGCACCTGGGCAATTTCGTCGACCACGTTCATGCCTTTGATGACCTTGCCAAATACGGCATATCCAAAGTCACGGCTGCCGGTGGCGGGAAATGCATTTTCCTTGTGGTTGGTAAAGAACTGGCTGGGGGCTGAGGCGCGTACTTGGGTTCGGGCCATCGACAGGTTTCCGCGAACTTTGTGAAAGCCATTATCGGCTTCATTTCGGATCGGCGCGCCTGTCTGCTTTTGCTTCATGTCGGCATCAAAACCGCCGCCTTGGATCATGAAACCTGGAATGACCCGGTGAAACTGCGTGCCTTTGTAAAAGCCGCTGTCCACGTAGCCAAGGAAGTTTTTGACACTGATAGGCGCTTTTTCGGCATTCAGTTCGACTTCAATATCGCCCAGGGTTGTGCTGATCAAAACCTTGGGGTTGGTGGCTGCCCACAGCGAGGAAGCAAAGACTAGAGTGCAGGCTGCGAGAATGATTTTCTTGAGCATTATCAGGAGATCCTATGTGGGAGTGACGGCCGTTTCGATTTCGTTTAGAAACTCAAGCAGGCAGTTGTTGAAAGCTTGTGGTTGGTCCATGGGCGTTGCGTGTCGAGAGTCTTCGATCACCACGAGACGGGCGTTACTCAATTGGTTCGTATACGCCTGTTTTTGTGCAACCGAGGTGTAGTCTCGGTCGCCACTGATGACCAGCGTAGGACAGGTGATGCACGAAATTCGTTCGCGCACGCTCCAGCCAATGATTGCATCAAGGCTGGCCAAGTACGCGCGTTTATCGTTTTGCGGCCAGCGCTGTTCTATTTTGGCACGCAGCTCGGCTTGTTCAGGCTTTGGAAACAGTAGCTTGCCCAGTCCCTTGCCAATGGTTTCAAGGCTGAGCAGACGCGACAAGGTCCAGCGCTTGGCTATCTGCAGGTAGTCGCCGACTGACTTGGCTCTGACTTCCGGGCCGCTGTTGATGATGGTCAGGCTGAGCAGCAGGTCTGGACGATCCACGGCTAGCTGAAAACCGATCATGCCACCCATGGAGATACCGACCAAATGAACCGGGCCCAACTGGCAGTGTTCGATAAGCGCTGCCACGTCGTCGGCAAAGGTGGCCATGTCATAGCGCTCATGGGGTTTATCCGAACGACCGTGGCCCCGGACATCCAGGGCTATAACCCTGTAATGCGCTGATAATGCGGGAATCTGGTATTCCCAGTCGCGTGTGCTCGAGCCCAAGCCATGGACCAAAACCAGTGGTTTGCCGTGGCCGTATACTTCGTAGTGCAGTTGGCAGCCGTCATTATCGAAATAAGCCATGCCCGACTCCTGTCAATTGGTTGGCTGGGGCGCCGCGAAACTGGTATTGAGTGGTGCCGCATCGAAGCCTTTGATCAGTTCAATAAGAATCTGGGTGGCTGGCCCCAGGGGCTTTTCCTTGTCGGTATACAGATAGAAGCTCGGGTTGCGGGTGCCGCCCTGGTCCAGCGGCAATGGCAAGAGCTGGCCATCCTTCAGTTCGCGCTCGATGATGTGCCTGGGCAGCCAGGCAAAGCCCAGGCCGTTGCTGACAAAAGAGGCTGCCGTGGCGAGGCTCGCAACTGTCCAGCGATGCTCCGCGCCGAGCCAGCCTACATCGCGGGGCTGCAGGCGCCCCGAGTCACGAATCACCACCTGCATATGGGTCTGCAAGTCGAGAAAGCTCAGCTGGCGCTGCAACTTGTGCAACGGGTGATCGGGGTGGGCAACGGCAATAAACTCGACACTGCTCAGCTCGCTGCCGAGAAAACCGGGGATGTTCAAACCGCTGATGGCGACATCGGCGGTGCCTTCGCGCAAGACATCTTCGGTGCCCGACAACACCTCTTCGCGCAGGCGCACCCGGCAGCCCCGGCTTTGCGGCATAAAGGCCGTCAAGGCACGGACCAGCTTGGCGTTAGGGTAGGCCGCATCGACAACCAGGCGTACTTCGGCTTCCCAGCCTTGCTCCATGTGATGGGCCAGGTGTTCGAGTTGGCTGGCCTGGTTGACCAGTTGGCGCGAGCGGCGCAGCAGTACGTCGCCAGCATCGGTCAATACAGCCTTGCGTCCATCGATGCGCAGCAACGGAACGCCGAGTTGTTCCTGCATGCGCGCAACGGTATAGCTAACCGAGGATTGAGAGCGGTGCAGGATTTCTGCCGCCTGGGCGAAGCCGCCGTTGTCGACAACGGCTTGCAAGGTTCGCCACTGGTCTAGGGTTACGCGAGGGGCTTTCATGTCGGGTCCTGTCTATCTGTACCGTTCGGCTCTTGAATACCGGGTTATTTTTCTTGTTGCAGTGTGCAGGTCGCACCCTCAAGCTGTTTGCGCGTTAAGCTGGATACACAATCGAGACTCCATTGAAGAGTCCCTGCTGGAGATATGTTGCATGAATAAGCTGTGTTGCGCGTTGTTCGCGTTGTTACCAATTTATGCCTTTGCCTACCCGCTAGAGACTGAAAAACACCTCAACGGTGCCGAAATTACGGTAACCCCCATGGATATTGACGACACTCTGGGGGCGGTGGGACTCTACAACTATGGCCAGGCTGCTGCCGAATGCAAGGTGGTATTCCGCAATGGGCCAGAGGCGCCGCGCACACGTAAAGCCCTGCTTAAACCGGGTGATGACATCAATTTATCCGTGCGTTTCTCACGCAAAATTATCAAGTTGCGCATGGATGTGGAATGTAAGCCGAGCTAGAAGCCTGGCTTGTGATCCGCTTCAGATCCTAGAGTGGAAATCGCTATAAATCAACTTTGTTGATGTTTATAGGCTAATTTTTGCGCTTTTTAATCGGATAGGTTGGCCATAATCTTTGCTCATCGACGCTAAACAACCACTTGATGGAGCAAATTCAATGGCCCGTGTCCTCGTAATTGAAAGCAGTGCCCGTAAACAAGGTTCGATCTCACGCCAATTGACCGAGCAATTTATTGCCCACTGGCAAGCAAAGTACCCAACTGACCAGATCAGCGTTCGCGACCTGGCGGTTGACCAGGTGCCCCACCTTGATATGAACCTGCTCGGCGGCTGGATGACGCCTGCCGAACAGCAAAGTGAAGCGGAGCAAGCGGCACTGGCCTTGTCCAACACCCTGACTGACGAAGTGTTGGCCGCCGACGTGCTGGTACTTGCCGCGCCAATGTACAACTTTGCGATTCCGAGCACCCTGAAGTCATGGCTGGATCATGTACTGCGTGCCGGTGTGACTTTCAAATACACCGATACCGGCCCGGTTGGCCTGCTTAGCGGCAAGCGTGCTTTCGTGCTCACGGCTCGTGGCGGTATCTACGCCGGTAGCAGCATGGATCATCAGGAACCTTATCTGCGCCAGGCCTTGGGCTTTATTGGTATCCACGATGTCAGCTTTATTAACGCCGAAGGCCTCAACCTTGGCGGTGATTTCCAGGATAAGGCCCTGGCCCAGGCCAAGGAGAAATTGGCCGAGGTGGCTTGATCGCTTGATATAACCGCTGTGGCCAACAGCAAAGCCCGCCCAACCTAAAGTTGTGCGGGCTTTTTCTTGTGTGCGTTTTGCTGATTGTTGATTGGCCCATGACAGGCTAAGGTCTGCGCCTGATTTTGAGGTGATCATGCGCTATCTGCTCGTTGTAACCCTACTGTGGGCGTTTTCATTCAGTCTCATCGGCGAATACCTGGCCGGTCAGGTTGATAGCTACTTTGCGGTGCTGACGCGAATCGTCATTGCCGGCCTGGTGTTCCTGCCGTTTACCCGCTGGCGCGGTGTTGCCAGTGGTTTCAAGCTGTCGATGCTGGTCATCGGTGCGCTGCAGTTTGGCATCACCTACGTTTGCCTGTACCTGAGCTTTAGCGTCCTGAGCGTACCCGAGGTGCTGCTGTTCACCATTTTGACGCCACTCCACGTGACCTTGATCGAGGATGCGCTGAATCGGCGATTCAACCCTTGGGCACTGGTGGCCGCAGCCGTCGCGGTGATCGGTGCCGGCGTGATCCGTTATGACCAGATCAGTCCTGATTTCTTCTGGGGCTTTATGTTGTTGCAGGTGGCCAATGCAACATTTGCCGCCGGCCAGGTGTTCTACAAGCACTTGTTGCCGCGTTACCCCTCGACAATTGCGCCGTTCCAACGCTTCGGCTACTTCTATCTCGGTGCCTTGATTGTGGCCTTGCCGGCCTACCTGGTATTCGGTAACGCCGCCCGCATGCCTGCCACCGTCACTCAGTGGGGCGTTTTGCTCTGGTTGGGTGTGATGGCTTCTGGACTTGGGCTTTACTGGTGGAACAAAGGCGCCAGCCAGGTCGATGGGGCAACATTGGCAGTGATGAACAATCTGCTGGTGCCCGCAGGTTTACTGGTCAACCTGCTGCTTTGGAATCATCAGGCTGACTGGTTGCGGCTGGGCTTGGGGGCATCGGTGATCGGCTTGTCGCTGGTGATCAGCCATTTTGCACGTTTGCCCCCGGGTGGGCAGAAATCAGGTGCGGTATCAACCAAGGCATAACAATGAATCTGTCGGGGAAAGGCGTCGGGCTTTCAGTTTTTGCCTCCATACTGTTTTCCATCATTCCTGGCTATGTGCAGTTGCTGGCACCGCTGGACGGAGTGCAGGTCTTTGCTCAACGGGTGCTTTGGTCGTTGCCTGCAATTGTGTTGCTGTTCGTCGTCACACGGCAGTGGCGCCTGTTGCTGGCTGCGCTGGTTCGCCTGCGTAATGAACCAAGGTTACTGGCGGCACTGCCCCTGGCTGCAGCGCTGATTGGCGTGCAATGGGGGCTGTTTGTCTGGGCTCCACTGGCCGGGCACCTGCTTGATGTCTCGCTGGGGTATTTCCTCTTGCCGCTGGCGATGGTCCTGGTCGGACGCATGTTCTATGGCGAGCGTCTAAGGCCATTGCTCAAGGTGGCTGTGTTCTGCGCCCTGCTTGGAGTGGTGCATGAACTGTGGCGTACGCAAGCGTTTTCGTGGGTGACGCTGGTGACGGTATTGGGCTACCCGCCTTACTTTATGCTGCGCCGCTGGATGAAAATGGATGCCTTGTCCGGCTTTTTGCTGGAAATGCTGGTGCTGTCGCCGCTTGCCATCTACCTGATAATCGCCTTGGGTCCGGTTGCGCCATTCAGCACGGCGCCGCAGTTGTGGTGGCTACTGCCGGGGTTGGGCATGCTCGGCGCCTTGGCTTTTGCGGCGATGATTGCATCGAGTCGATTATTGCCGCTGGGGTTGTTCGGGATTTTGAGTTACGTCGAGCCGGTATTACTGTTTACGGTGTCGCTGGTGTTTCTGGGCGAACATTTTGACAGTGCCCAGCTGTTTACCTATCTGCCGATATGGCTGGCAGTCGTGCTTGTGGCCTGGGATAGCGCACGCTTGCTGACTAAACAGTGGCGCGCTGGCAGCCGGGCCTAGACGGCTGTTTACTTATTCAGAGGCAATAGTATGCGGGTTCATGATGACCTATCGGTCCGGGTGGTGATCGACACTTCGGCGCTTGAGTGGCTGCCATCGCCGCTACCGGGTGTGGAGCGGCGACCATTGGAGCGCTTTGCCGCAGAAAGCGGGCGCGCAACCTCGGTGGTGCGCTATGCGCCAGGTTCTAGTTTTCGTAGCCACTTGCATCCCGGTGGCGAGGAAATCCTGGTGCTTGAGGGCGTGTTCGCTGATGAGCAGGGCGAATATCCCGCAGGTTACTGGCTGAAAAATCCGCCCGGTAGCCAACATGCGCCTTCAAGTGCATCGGGCTGCCTGCTGTTTGTGAAACTCTGTTATCAAGAGCCGGATGACCAGGCGACGCTGCGCATCAACACCCGCGATAGTCATTGGCAGGCAGGGCTGGTCGAGGGCTTGAGTGTATTGCCCCTGGATAGTTTTGGCAGCGTACATACTGCGCTGGTTCGCTGGGCGCCAGGCACTGAGTTCAAGGCGCTCCGGCACTTCGGCGGTGAAGAGATCCTTGTGTTGGAAGGGGTGTTTCAGGATGAGTTTGGTGATTATCCGGCGGGCACCTGGCTGCGTAATCCACATGGCTCGCAGCACAAGCCCTGTTCAACCGAGGGTTGTCTCATCTATGTAAAGGTCGGTCACCTCCAGGCAACCGACGCGCTGGCTCAGTCCAGCACGTTCCTGAGCACTTCGTAAACGATCCCGGTTGCTATTGCGACCAGTACTACATCAGTGCCTGCCTGTTTCCACTCGTAGCCATCGTAGTGCGGCAGTTTGCCGATAAGACGGTTGTCGAATTTCTTCGCGATACCCGGTGGCAGTGGCTTGCCGCGAGCCAGGTTCTTTTGGATGCCGGGCGGCAGGGAGCTGACATTGCCGATCAGGTTACGGTTGTCACCCAGCACAACGCGCACCCGGCCAATATCGACCGTTGGTCCGTTGAGGTCTATCCGCACATCGGAGCCATGGTCATTTTGGTGCGGATTGCCCTTGTCATGCTTGGGCGCAGCTATGCTGGCCTGGCTTGCGAGTATAATAGCCAAGGCCGTGCAACCGACCAGTGAGCGGGAGGCTAGCTTCATGGTGTTCTCGATAATTCCATGGTGTATTCCTGGGCCATTTGAGCGCTAAATAATCACGATGTTCAATGGCTGATGACAAATCCCTGTGCGCTTTTGCACAAAGCATTCGGCCCCAGCGCCGGAAAACGTTACGCTATACAACTGATTCCAGATTTTTTGTCGAGGTTACCCCGTGTTTTCCCAATTCGCCCTGCATGAACGCCTGCTAAAAGCTGTGGCTGAGCTTAACTTTGTTGAGCCTACACCGGTGCAGGTGGCGGCCATTCCAGCCGCGCTGCAAGGGCATGACCTGCGGGTAACCGCGCAAACCGGCAGCGGCAAGACGGCTGCATTTGTGCTGCCAATGCTTAACCGTTTGATGGGCGACCCAAAGCCTCGCCTGAGCATTCGTGCGGTGATCTTGCTGCCGACGCGTGAGCTGGCACAGCAAACCCTGAAAGAGGTGGAGCGTTTTTCGCAGTTCACCTTCATTAAATCGGGTTTGATTACCGGTGGTGAAGACTTCAAGGTTCAGGCCGCCATGTTGCGCCGTGTCGATATCTTGATCGGTACGCCGGGCCGGCTGATTGAACACGCCAATGCGGGCAACCTGCTGCTTGATGAAGTTGAAGTGCTGGTGCTTGACGAGGCCGACCGCATGCTCGACATGGGCTTTGCCGAAGACGTTCAGCGCCTGGCCGAAGCCTGCAGCGGCCCGCACCAGACGCTGTTGTTCTCTGCCACAAGTGGCGGCTCTGGCCTGCGAGAAATGGTCAACAAGGTGCTCAAGGAACCCGTGCACTTGCAGCTCAATAGCGTCAGCGACCTCAATGAAGGGACTCGCCAGCAGATCATCACCGCTGACCACAACTACCATAAAGAGCGTTTGGTCGAGTGGCTGCTGGCTAACGAGACCTACCAGAAAGCGATTATCTTCACCAATACCCGCGTCCAGGCAGATCGGCTGTATGGCAAGTTGGTTGCCAAGGACGTCAAAGCCTTCGTGCTGCATGGCGAGAAAGACCAGAAAGATCGCAAGCTGGCCATCGATCGTCTGCGTCAGGGCGCGGTGAAGGTTCTGGTTGCCACCGATGTCGCCGCACGTGGCCTGGATGTCGATGGCCTGGACCTGGTGATCAACTTTGATATGCCGCGCTCGGGCGACGAGTATGTCCACCGTATTGGCCGGACAGGGCGTGCGGGCGGCGAGGGCCTGGCCATCTCGCTGATCTGCCACAACGACTGGAACCTGATGTCGAGCATCGAGCGCTACTTGAAGCAGCGTTTCGAGCGTCGCAATATCAAGGACGTCAAAGGCATCTACCAGGGGCCGAAGAATCTCAAGGCATCCGGTAAGGCCGCAGGCACCAAAAAGAAGAAGATTGATCCGAAAACGGGCAAGAAGGTGGCTAAAAAGGCCGCTGCCAAAACGCCAGTCAAAGCCAAGCGCAACACCATCAACAAGCCAAAAAGCGATGGGCCGCAGTTGGTCAGCCAGGATGGCCTGGCACCGTTGAAGCGCCGTACGCCAGCGGCTGACTAAGGTCGCGGCTCGCTTCGCGGCAAAGCACAAAAGCCGCCAACGAATTATCTCGTTGGCGGCTTTTTATTGGCTGTCGCGGTGGGCCTGGGTCAAGCGCAACCTTAGTTGTGCACTTTCTCGACTGGCGTTTCGGTGGCTGTTTCAAGCCTTGCTTGTGTTTCGTCCTTGGCGGCAACCAGGCTGTCAGTGCGGGGCTCGGTCGTGACCCTGAACTCGTCTAGCACAATAGCCCCGTTACCTTGGCCGAGCAGATGGAAGGAAAAGGCTTTGCGCGCATCCAGGTTATCGAAGCTAAAGGTCAAGCTGACCGGCTGGTCTGCGGTGAGCTTGGGCAACGCAGGAATGGTGATTGTCACATCGCGGTCGTATTCCTTGGTCTTCAGTTGCAAGGTGGCGCCGGCAGCATCAAGGTTTACCGCGCGAATCTTCATGGTCACCGTGGTTCGGGTGCCTTGGGGCAACTCTAGGTACTGCGCGCCAACCAGGTTGTCAGCCCAGTCGTCCGTTCTCTGCGGCTTGAGATCAATGGGTTGGTGATTGGCGAACTGATAATGCTGGCTGGTATCCGCCTGACGTAAAGATTGGTTGAGCAACTCAGCCTGTTGACTGAGCAGGCGCGCAGGTTTGCCGGTAAAGCGCCCGAGGTAGTGCGATTTGTCGTTGATAAAGCCTTTGCTGGCGTAGCGCCTGCATACATGCTGGAAGTCGCACTCGGTAAAGGTGCCCTGGTCATCGTGCTGGCGCAGCAAGCCATTGGTGTAGGAAATTATCTGGCGGCCACGGTTGTAGTCACGCAGCAGTGAGCGACCGCTGATATTGCCTGGTACTGGCAGGGCAAAGTAATCCAGTACCGAGGCGCTGAGGTCAACGTGGCCGTACACGCCTTGCTTGAGATGGGGCAACTGCTGTTGTTCGGGAGCCAGAATCAGGTTGAAGCCCCAGGCTGAGGCGAGCGCCAGGTTTTCGATGCCGTGGGACTCGTCAGAGGTGACTATGACCAAGGTATCCTCCAGCACGCCCTGTTGCTTGAGTGCATCGAGGAAATCACCGACAGCTTCGTCCAGGTACGCCACCGCCGCCAGCTTGCTCTCGGGGAAGCGCTGCAAGTAGTCAGCTGGCGCCGAGTACGGCTGGGGGGTGCCGACTGTCATCAATGTCAGCATCCAGGGTGCGTGCCGACTGTCATCAATGTCAGCATCCAGGGCTGGCCCTGTTGGCGCAGCTGGTTTATGTAGCCAAGGCTGCCTTCGAAGAAGCTTTTGTCATCCATGCCCCAGGGGAAATTCAGGTGGGGCGTATTGGTGAACCAGTCGCGACCAAGGGTTTTGTCGAATCCCATCTGCGGCATGATCTGGTCCTTGGCCATAAAGCGCAGGCCTGCACCTTGCAGATAATGGGTACTAAAGCCGTTTTTACGCATCTGTGCAGGCAGGCACTGTTCGCTACGGCTTTGGTTGTTAAGCAACTCGACACCTTTGGGAGTGCCTGAGTCGAGCTTGGCAAAGTCGCCACAGAGCATTGAGTACAGACCACGTATGGTCTGATGGCTGTGCAACACATAATCGGCGGTGAGCATGCCTTGTTCTGCCCAGCGACTCAGGCGCACCATGGTATTGCCATTGTACGGGCTCTGCAGTGCATCACGGCTTGGGGCCAGGTATGCCCCGGGTATGCCTTCGAGGGTGATGATCAACACATGGCGTGCCCGACCCGCCTGCTCAAGCAAGGGTGTGCCATCGAGGTCCAGCTGCTGCAGGCCGGCAATATTCACAGGCGCGCCTGGCGGTTGATTGTCCAGCCAGCTTTGCAGGTCTTGCTCGCCATTGCTAAAGCCTTCAGCCGCGAGCTTGTGTGGCAGGTTGAATTGAAACCACTGATCGCTTTCGCTCGGCATGCGGTATTGCAACAGCGCATGGACAGCGAGCAATGCCAGTGGTAGCAACAGCCACGCATTGCCGATTGGCCGGCGTACCGTTGCTCGCTGACGCAATGACAACAGCAGGTACAAGCCGATATTGGCCAACAAGGCAAGGCCCAGTGCAGGGTGGCTCAGGCCCGCCCCATGGGTGGAGCGACTGACAAACTGTGCATCGGTGAGGTAATGCAGGTCGGACGCCTCTGGCATGCGCCCAACCGCCGTCAGCAACTCGATGTTGGCCAGGGTCAGAACGCTCCAGAAAATCATCACAGGCAGCGCGATAATCAGTGGGCGCTGGTAAAGCAATACGACCAGCAGACCACCGATGGCAATATCTGAAAGATAGCCATAGGCGTGCGACCAGCCGAGCAAGTAGCGGCTGGCAAGCGGAATAAATATAAATAAGGCGCAGAGCGCCAGGCACTGTGCGGACGGTGACTGTGTCGGGTGACGCCAGCTTAGCAAACGGCTCGGAGTGCTCATGTACACTGCGCTTGCTGGTCGATTTTGGTCGCACCTGACCTTTGCTCGGAGGCTTTGGATAGCCGCCCGTGCCGTGCGCCGGGGATCGTGCTGAGCCAGCGGTTGAGAAAACGCACTATTACTCCTGGGCCAATGCCATTCATAGTCAACGGCATCGCCGAATCAACCGCTGAAGCGGCCTGTCGTAATTTTGAAACAACTGTGTGCTAACCGCCAGTGCTGATATGAAAAATAGCGCTGACTTCGCGGCTGACTGCGAGACGGGAATGTTTCAGGGGATGTCGTCAGCGGAACCCAAAGGGCAAGAGAGCAGCAGGTTCAAGCCTGGCAGCACTGCGCTGCTTGGCGGCTGCCGGTACATTGCCCTGTGAGGATGGAGCCTGGTGGCTCGTGTTACTTCTTGCCGATGGTGATCTGCTTGGTTGCGCCGTAAACCTGACCGCTAACGCCTTTGGCGATCTGCTGGATTTCACCACCCGATTTCAGGAAAGCTGCAACCTGCGCGTCAATCGATGCGCTGGTTTCAACAGCCGGAGCTGGTTTGGATTTGGTGTTGGATTTTTTTACGCGCATGCCGGCCATTAACCTTTACTCAAAATTAACTCGGTCGACCAGTATACATCAATGACTTGACAATTATTCGGTTATTACCCTCGAGAATTTATATGCCAGAAATTAATCAGCGATTTTATTTAAATTTGGATCAGTTGTTTTTTGCACACAAATAACTGTTTTTATTGAAATTAATATTAATACTCAAGTTTCCGAAAAAGGCGATCTTGCCACTGGTCGGGTCGTCGCTGGCAAGGGGCTGGTGCTTTGCAGGCGATCCGCAATCCCCAGCGAGAATACTGGCTGCAACTCGGTTAGAATGCTGGCATTGCAGAGAGGGTAGTGCACCATGGCGTTAATTGGACGAATGAATTCCTTACAGGTCGTGAAACACACGGACTTTGGCCTGTATCTGGACGGCGGGGCTGATGGCGAGATTTTATTGCCCAAGCGTTATATTCCCAGTGATACCCCGAGCGAGGTGGAAGACTGGCTCAATGTATTTGTCTATCTGGACAGTGAAGACAAACTCATCGCAACCACTGAAAAGCCGAAAGTTCAGGTGGGCGAGTTTGCCAGCTTGAAAGTGATTGATATCAATCATGTTGGCTTGTTTCTCGACTGGGGTCTGCCTAAGGATCTGCTGCTGCCACACTCCGAGGAGAAGCGTCCGCTGCAGGTTGGTGATTACTGTGTTGTCCATGTGTTCCTGGACAAGCGCAGCAAGCGTATTACCGCCACGGCACGCCTGGATCGCTATCTCGATAACCTTCCCGCGACATACAAGACAGGCCAGGAAGTCGACCTGCTGATTGCCGATGCCACTGACATGGGTTTCAAAGCCATTATCAATGGCAAGCACTGGGGCTTGCTGCACAAGAACGAGCTGTTCAAGTTTGTTCGTAGTGGCATGCGGGACAAAGGGTTCATCAAGGAAATGCGCAGTGACGGCAAAATCAGCCTGAGCTTGCAGCCAATCGGTCAGGAGGCTGTTGGCAGCTTGAGCGAGCAGGTGTTGAGCAAGTTGCGTGACAACGATGGTGTGTTGCCGCTTAGCGACAAAAGCTCGCCCGAGGCCATTTCCGCCTTGTTTCGTGTCAGCAAGGGCAACTTCAAGAAAGCCATTGGTGGCTTGTACAAGCAAGGGCTGATCACCATTCACGACGATCGTATCGAGTTGATCGCCAAGTAGGGTACCGGTGATCGCCGTAAGGGAGCCTCTGCAGGCTAGTGTTGTCTGATGAAATACAGCTACACGACCTAGAGGCCTAAACCGATGATCAAACTGAACATTTTGCTGGGCGCCGGGCTGTTGCTCGGTGTACTCGGCGCGGCCCATGCCGATCAGGCCGGGCAACAGACAATCCGGGCCATCCCCAAGACCTATATAAGCCCCGGGGCAACGGGAAGTATTGGTCAGTCGCGCAGCTCGCAGCAATACAATGGCTATGGCGGCTATCAGGTGCCGAGCGATTATGGCTCTGTCCACCAGCGCAATGGCAGTGCCAGCCAATCATTCGAAACCCGCGGCGGCATCCGGCAAAGCATTGTGTATCCCGGTGGCTACGAGGTTGAACGCAGGCCTGGCAGTTCAACCTATGAGCGCCAAGATAGCCGCTAATCCCTTACTGCGAGCTTTAAAAAAACACCAGTCGAATGCCGTTCGACTGGTGCTTTGTATGTTGGAGACAGCGCCTAGCCTTTGCTGCCCCAGATGTCTTCGAGTCGTGAGTCACGACCGCAGGCGGTGCGATAGTACTTATAGCGCAGCGGGTTTTTCAGGTAGTAGTCCTGATGGTACTCCTCGGCAGGATAAAAGGTTGTACCCGGCAATATCTCGGTGACAATCTTGCCTTTGAGCCTGCCAGAGTTCTGCAAGGCGGTCTTGGAGGCCTGCGCTGCCGCTTTTTCCGCATCGTCGCTGTAGAAAATTGCGCTGCGATATTGGCTGCCGTGGTCGCAAAACTGTGCATTGGCGGTCAAGGGATCGATAGTTGGCCAGTAAGCTTCGAGTAACTTTGCATAACTGGTCTTGTTCGGGTCATAACTGACCAGTACCGCCTCCAGGTGTCCGGTTTTACCCGATGAGACCTGCTCGTAGGTGGGGTTTTTGACAGTGCCGCCAATATATCCGGAGGTGGTCGACAAAACGCCTGGTACTTTGTCGAAGTCCGACTCGGTGCACCAGAAACATCCCCCCGCGAAGACTGCAACCCCTTGCTCACCGGGTTTGAGTTCTATGCTCTGCGCGGTGCCTGTGGCTTGTGCTGCCGCAGGGGTTGACGAGGTTGGACCGCAGGCGCCGAGCAGCAAGCCCAGTAGCAGCGTCGCACCGGCCAAACCAAGGCGTTTAATAGTTTCAGTTGTCATCATTAGCTCCTTAGGGCCGGTAAGTCTTCGCCCTTGGCAATAAACTGCAGGGCCAGGCCATTGTTACACCAGCGTCCCCACGCGGAGCAGGGCCGTCATTAAACAGGTGGCCCTGGTGCCCGCCACAGCGGATGCAGTGATATTCAGTGCGTGGCCAGAGCAGCTTGAAGTCACGCTTCGTGCCGATATGACCTGCAATGGGCTGGGTAAAGCTCGGCCAGCCTGTGCCGCTGTCAAACTTGTTTTCGCTTTGAAACAGCGGCAAGTAACAGGCCGCGCAGATAAAGGTGCCGTCCCGCTCTTCGTGATTGAGGGGGCTGCTGTCGGGGCGCTCGGTGTTTTCCTCGAACAGTACGGCGTAGGCGTCTTGGGCAAGCAGTTTTCGCCACGCCTCGCGGGGCTTGTTCAGCGGTGTGATGACCGGTTGCGTTGCTGTTGTTTGAGCAACAGCGGGTTGTATCAATGAACCCAGCAGCGGTGCCGCCGGTAATAGGGCCAGACCGTGCAGAAAAGAACGGCGTTTCATGAGTATTTTCATCCTCTGCCATGAGCAATATAGAGGTTAAAAATATGCGCTTGTTACAGTGCTTGACTGGTTTGGGCGGCCAGGGCGATCAATGACTTGCTGCGTTGGTAGCGCGCTAAGCGCTGGCTGAGTTGTTCGGGGAGCTGTACCTCGGGACTAAAACCCGACGCCTGGTAAAACTCAGACAAAGATGGATGGCAAAACAGCCAGACTGTTGAATTGCAGCTGCTTGTAACGGCCTTTATAAGTTCTCGTGCATGACCTTGCAGGCGGTGTTCGGGGGCCACGAACAAGCTGGTCAACCAGTGTCCGCTGGCAACAGGCCGCAGGCACAATGCGGCAATGATTTGTGTGTGTTCGACAACCCAGACCTGATCTTCATGGGTGGCCTTCATTTTCGAGCGATGGGCGCCGTAAAACTTGTTGGCCAAGGGTTTCAGGGCTTCAGGTAGAAGGCGAACACGGGTTGCAGGCATTGGGTTCGGGCTGGTTCGGTTTGGCCCAGCGCGGGCACTTGGCCGAACGCTGGGCGATTGTCTCAGTTGCGTGCGGCGTGGCTGCCAAGCAGGGTTTGGCCCTCATGCTTGGATTTCTTGGCCATGCGTTTTTCCTGAGCGGTTTTCAGGGGCTTCTTCTTGCTGTTCTTTTTTGAATCCATACCTTTGCTCATGATCTTTACCTCGGTGGGTGAAAAGTGAGTGAGCGTGGAGCCTTTGGGACATTCTCCGGCAAGCCTTGGTAGGATCCAGTCTACGCCGATTAGCCAGAAATGCTTCTATTGAAATACATCATTGCTCGCCGATGCTGCTGACGCGGCGTTCGGAAACTATCTCAGGCAGGTCATTGCGTTGCATATACAGCTGGATGGGCGCAGTGATATTCAGCCGTTCATCGATATGTTGGTCAAGCAGCAGCTGTATGCGCGTGCGATCTAAACGCATGTGGTTGTCGCAATGCGGGCTCCAGACGAACTCGCTGGTTGGCTGTATCGACTCATGGAGAATATCCAGGCCAAACGAGTCTTCGCTGAAGCGCACGATGTACTGGTCGGTTTTTTGATTAAAGCCCACAAGGCCCTGTAGTTGATCGGCAGCGCTACAGATGTCGGCGGATGTGATACTCATGATGCTTGGCCTGTGATAAATGAAGGATGATCACAGGCTAATGAGCTTGGCGGTGAGCTTATTGCTCAGGATCAATACCCTGTGCAATAAGCTCAACAAGCGGCTGGAATTGCAGCCAGGTTGTTACTGTTCTTGCTCCAGGCGTGCCACTGCTTCGGGGCCGCCCATGAGCTTTGCGGCGGTCAGCGGTGTCACACCGTTGTTGTCACAGCTTTTAGGGTTGGCGCCATGGCTGAGCAACAGGTCAATAGCGGCAACGTTGTTGAACATTGCAGCCATCATCAGTGAAGTCTTGCCGTCAGGGGTCGTGCCCTCGACATCTGCGCCATGCTCAAGAAGCATTTTGATGATTTCGAGGTTGCCCTTGAAGGCTGCACCTGCCAGCGGTGTCTGGCCGTTCTGGTTGCGCAGGTCTGGGTCGGCCTTGGCCGCCAGGAGCATTTTCGAGGTTTCGATGTGCCCGTGATAGCTCGCTAGCATCAACAGGCTGTCGCCTTTGTGGTTGCGCAGGTTTACGGGTAGACCCTGTTCGATCATTGCCTTCAGGGTATCGGTATCGCCACAGCGCGCATGATCGAAAACCCGCTCAGCAAATGCCAGGGTTTCGTCGTCGAGTTGTTCGCCGGCATTGCTCTGTTGTTCGGTCATTTAACCCTCCTTGATAAAAATCTTGGGTCGTTGCAGTTCGTCTGTCTACAGCATAACGGGGTTCGGGCAAATGTACCGATTGGCTTTATTGATCAAGGTGATTTATCCAGCCGGATGCCATGGCGCGGTTGCCTAGCCTTTATCGGGGCTAAATTCTGCAGCCGTTTTAACATCCCTGATCGAGTTGGACATGCTGTGGTTCGGGTTGAGCAGGGCCTTGCGGATTTTCTCGTAATCTTCCATCGACAGGCTGCTGCGGCTCAGAACCTCAAGTGCGAACTGTTTGACTTCGGCGTCGGTGTAGGCGGGTTCCCTGGATTGAGGTTGTGCGGCACAGCCACTGAGAACCACAGTTAAGACAGTAAGCAAAAGAGCGATTGAGCGTTTCATCTGGGCACCTGTTGATCTGGGCATTTGGGGATGCGTATAGATTATTCAGGGGCGCCTGACGGTAGAAATCGATCGTTCTAATAGTGGCTATTGAAGTTTTGTAAGGCTGATTTAGAGATCCGCAGTCCAGATGCCGCCAAGTGCTTGCAAAACATGCTCAGAAAGGAGCGGGGCGAGGTTATCAGGCCATGGCTTTTGCGCCTCTAGCCATTCGATCTGCTCAAGCTCAGCCGCTGGATAAACCCTATGCGGCAGGGCGGCACGGTATACCGTTGCGGCAATGCGGGTGTTGACCTCGTTGGCGGCTGGCGCTGAAAACTGGCCGAGCAAACTGATGCTGCTCACATCGAGGCGCAGCTCTAGTTCTTCCAGCAGTTCACGCTGTAGCGCGTTAAGCGAGCTTTCTCCTGGCTCGCATTTGCCACCCGGGAGCATAAAGGCTTGAGTGTCGCGCTTGCGCACCAGAAGCAAGCGCCCATTCAAATCGAATAAGCAAATAGCAGCGATGTTCAGGACCGGAAGTTCGTTTGGCATGTGCTGATATTGGTTATGAGACATGTGGGTTAGCGCGGCGTGTTGGAGAACGCGCTAGTTTCGTCGAGTGATTGGCTATTCATGCCGACCTTGACGGACATTAGTGGCGAGTTATTCAACCACACGTCGTCAATCACTATGGTTTTGCCGATATCTTCGTTATCCGCTGCTACCAGCAGGTAATAAGTGCCACTTTCGGGGGCTTCGCCCTCCCATCCCATGCTCATCTGGCCAAGGCTGGCCGATGCATGGGAAGGCTTGCTGGCTATTATCACGCCGTAGCTGTCTAGCAGCATGGCGCGAGGCTTGATAGCGAACTTACTCACCCCCAGGCACGAGTTGTTGCAGCGAGAATTAACGTTGAGGTTGAAGTGCTCGCCCTTTTTCAGGGCCAGTGAAAACACCCGGTAGTTTGAAATTGAGCTGCCAAAGTCCAGGCGCGGCTGGTCGGCGGTGATGGTCCATGACGGCACGGCGACGCCCGGGTTTACCGGAAGCGGAATCGCCTCGGCATTATGCAGCGCTTCCAGGGTGGTTTTCGCCATTGGGCTGGAGCCCGATGCAACCGAATGTTCGTAGGCCGACTTCGAGCTTACCTCGCTTGGGGCAGTGTTGGCGCATGCGGTAAGCAAGGCGCTGACCGCGAGGATCAAAAATCTGTGCAAAGCAAACTCCTGGGGATATCCCGATTGGGAACGGCATCCCGGTTCAATTGGAGCACCTTTGATAAATCACAGTTTCAAAGGTGCCCTGGCGATGATCTTGACCTGCAGTACCGTGCCACTTTGGGCATAACTTCAAGCTGGGCAAGGCTTTGAATGCTGACAAGCCCAGCGAGTTCGTGCCGGGTTGCGGGCTGGATTTAACCTGCCAGGCCAACGTAGACGTTTTGTACGTCATCATGGGCGTCAATCGCTTCGAGGAAGGCTTCAACTTCTTCAAGTTGCTCGGCGCTCAGGGTGGTCACCGGGTTCTTCGGACGGTAGCCAATGTGTGCCGAGTTCACGGTGAAACCGTGCTCCGGGAGCGCGCGGGAGACCGCATCCAGGTCGGTGATTTCGGTGATGAACAGAGTGTTGCCTTCATCGGCCTCGGCAAAATCCTGGGCGCCAGCTTCGATAGCGGCCAACTCGGCATCAGCTTCACCTTCAGGTGATGCCTCGATCAAGCCAACGTGGTCAAAATCCCAGGTCACGGAACCGGAAGCTCCCATCTGGCCCTTGCGGAACAGTACCCGGACTTCAGCAACAGTGCGGTTGATGTTGTCGGTCAGGCATTCGACGATCACCGGCACTTGATGAGGCGCGAAGCCTTCGTAGGTGGTGCGTTCAAAGTTGACTGTCTCACCCAGCAGGCCAGCGCCTTTTTTGATTGCGCGCTCCAGGGTGTCTTTGGGCATGGAGGCTTTTTTCGCCTGGTGCACGGCAAGGCGCAGCTTGGGGTTCATGTCCGGGTCGGCGCCATTGCGGGCCGCGATCATGATCTCCTTGACCAGGCGACCAAAAATCTTGCCGCGTGCGTTGGCTGCGGCTTCTTTAGGTTTGGCTTTCCACTGTGCACCCATTGGGAGGTTCTCTTGTGTCAGTACTGCAAAATGTTCACCCAAATGCAGCCGCTATGGAGGCGCGGGGTTTGGGCATCAGAAAGTGAGTCGGTTATTTTAATCGTTCCGAGCGAGGCTGGCACCCACCAAATGGGCGCACGGTCGGATTTCCAGCTCGAAGGCCTCTAGCTAGGGTGTTTCAGTTTCTGGCAAAGCCACCGCCAGGCCTGCGCCCGCCGCACCAAGCAATGAAAGCAGCAGGATAACGGCGCTGACGCCTACCACCATGCTCAGTGCGCCAATAAACCCCATCAACAGCAAGATAACCCCGATCAGCGTGTTGCTGACCGCCACATAATCGGTGCGGCGATTGCCTTGTGCCAAATCAACCACATAGGTCTTGCGACCAATGCGTACCCCTTGATGGGCAATGCTCAGGCAAAAGTAAAGTGCGGGGATTAACCCGCTAAACCCCAGCCAGGCGTGTTCGAAGTGGTCGAGGATAAACAGGATAATACCCAGTGCGGCTGTCATGAGCGCGGCGAGGATCATGACTTTGCGGCTGGACACATCGGCAAAGCGTCCCCACACGGGCGCGGACACCAGGCTGGCGGCGCCGCTGGCCAGCAAGAAGAGGGCAAGCAGTGATGCATTGGAGTCCAGGTTCTTTTGTGCAAGGACTACGTAATACGGTGCCGTCAACGCCGAGCAAAGCAACAGGGCTCGGGTGATCACGAAGTGGCGGAAGGCTTTATCGGTGCGCAATATATCCAGGCGCTTGATGGCTTCAATAAATGCGTTGCCGCCGCCGTCCGTCTCGCCAGGATCTTCGCTGATCTGTGCATAGACCAGCGCGGCAATCACCCACAAGCAGCCAGCGCCAGCCAGGAGCAAGGCATAGGCGATAGGTTCCGGTTGGGCCTGGCTGCTGAACAGCAATACCAACGCCAGACCGACGGTGACCAACCCCGCAGCGCTGGCCGACCAGCCGTTGACCTGGCCGCGGCGACTCTTGGGCACGGTTTTACCAATGACGTCCTTGGACGCGACCGAGCTGAGGCCACGGGCAATACTGAACAGGCTCACCAAGGCGATGATTGCCCAGCCCGCCGTGGCCCCATCCAGGGTCCAGGCAACCAGGCCAATGCCGGCAATCGCCAAGGCTTGGACCATGCTGCCGAATACCCAGACCCACTTCCTGATCTTCATGGCGCGGATATAACTGGCGACGAATAGTTGCGGGATCAATGAGCCCGACTCGCGTATGGGGACCAGAAAACCGATGAGGTAGAGTGGTGCGTGAACCGTCTCCATCACCCAGGGCAGGACGATTTTCGGGTTGGCCAGGGCATCGCCCAGTTTGCTGAAGAAGTGACTCAGGATCATCAACAAGAAATTGCCGGGCACTTGGTGACAGGCGCTGTCGCTCAGTTCGGTACAGACGCGGGCGTCTTCCTCATCTACAAGCTTGCTGTAGATATCATCCGTTAGGTTCTTGCCGGGCATCTTGATCCTGAGTCATGGGCGCTATCGAAAATGTCGGCAATGATGCCACGCAAGCGCGTCCTGAGCCTACTCAGCCATAAAGCAACTGTTGAGCAAAAAAGGCTCGTGGTTTGTTTTTAGATCAGGTTCTGCTGGGGGCTTCGCGAGAACGAGGGGTTTGGCGAGGGAGGGAGAGCGGGAAACCAAAGCAAACGCGCCGTTCGAGAACGGCGCGTAGCAGGGTATCAGTCTTGGCGGTCAGTAACTTCGAGCAGGTGATAACCGAATTGGGTTTTCACTGGGCCCTGGACAACATTCACCGGGGCGCTGAACACTACTGTGTCGAATTCCTTGACCATCTGGCCTGGGCCAAAAGTACCCAGGTTGCCGCCGTCGCGGCTTGATGGGCAGCTGGAGTTGTCTTTGGCAACCTGCGCAAAGTCAGCGCCAGCTTCGATGGCGGCTTTCAGTTCGTTGCACTTGGCTTCGCTGGAAACCAGGATGTGGCGGGCAGTGGCTCGAGCCATGGGGGTGTACTCCTCTCAGATAATCTGTTGAGCCTACCGTAATTAGGTGGCGATTGCATCGCTGAGCGCTTTAGCGCTTGCCCATGGAGCGGCGCGTACCATTGGGGGCCGGGCCGATTTTCTTCTCGTGGGCCGACTTATTGCCTTTGGCGTGCCACGCCTGTCCATCGTTCTTGCCCGGCGCATAGCTGGCAGGCGAGAACGGGAACTTGAAGGCCGGGATTGCTGGCTTGGCCTGGGGTTCGCCAGTGACCTCTGTGACGGTTGGCGCAATGACCCGGGCGTCGGGCGACTCAGTGGTTTTCATGGCGGTTCGCATGGGGCAGTAGAAGAAAGGACGCGAGTATACGCACTCTTTGTTCACTGCGTTGGGGCGCAACGGCGCGTTGCTGACTTTTGTGCTCGAGCACGCCATTGCTTGAACGGCGCGCCCTAGCACTCATGGGCTTCAACTATTGCGGCCTTAGCCAGCACTCCAGAGCAACCCAGGCAGGCCGCCCAGGGCTGTCACACCCATTAACAGGGCCGCAGCTTTCGGCCGATAGGGCAGAAGAAATACCAGGACCAGTGCCGCCGCGCTGAGCAGGCCAAACCATATGACCACGCCAACCGAGCTACCCCAGGCGCGAACGCATGGCCAGATTGCAACCGCCAGCAGCAACCAGCCGATAAGGCGCAAGGCTTTTTGCCGGGTGGCGCCGGTACGGTTCCAGACTTGGCGGTGATGCCTGTCCATCGCCAGGCAAAGCGCGGCCATGCCGGCGTAGCACAGAGCTGCGCCGAGCAGCAGGGCGAGCGTCATGTTCATCAAGCCACCTCTACTTTGGCGGTGTTCAAGCTGGGTTGTGGCGTCTTGCGCTCGACCTTTTGCCGATTTTTCAGCCAGAGCTTGCGAGCGGTCCACAGACTCAAAAGGCCGATAGACATGGCGGTCAACTCGACTGCAGCCCGCTCGCCATCGCCTCGTTGCAGATAGCTGACGAACTGGTCGCCGACCACCAGCCAGTTGAGCAGCGGCAGGGCCAGGCACAGTGCTGCTACTGCTAGCAACTGCTCGATCCAGGCCTTTGTAGCCGGGCGTATGGCGGCATGCACGTAGGTCAGTAGCCAGACCACGAAGAAACTGATGACTTCCCATTCGGGGCGGTCAGTGATACCCAGCGGGATCAGGCGGTTGCCCCAGAAAAAGGCAATGCAGGCCAGGCTGATACCGCTGATAGAGCCGATGTTAAGCACCTCGATGATCCGGTAGACCTGGGGTGTACGAGCTCCGAATTCATTCAGCGAACGCTGGCGACGCTTGACCATAAACAGGATCGCACCGGTTGCCATCATCGCCGCACCTGCCAGGCCACAGATGAAATAGAGCCAGCGAGCGGTAAGGCCACCGAAGGCGGCAAAATGCAGGTTACGCATGACCGACTGCACATCCTGGGCCGCGCCGCCGCGTAATTCCCCGGGCGCCTGGAAATCCTGCTGCTCGCCGCTGACCCCATCGAAGAACACCTGGCCACCGCCATCGCCGAGCAAGCGGTATTCACCGGTTTTTTCGATAAAGCGGCCAAAGGTCACAATCGAGGCGCTGCTGTCACCGGGATGTTCGACGCTGATAAAGCTGAGCGGACGTTGCAGTTGTTTCTCACTGCTGATCAATATCTGGTCGAGCGCTGTGACCTCGGCCTTGATGCCGGTCTCTTCACGTGGCGTCGGCTGGGTCAGCAGGTCGGCGAAGTAGGCATCGTCTGTGCTGTAGTGGGTTTCGATACCGGCGGGCATATACAGCATGTAAAAGGTCGCCAGGCCGGTGTAGGCAATCATCAGCTGGAACGGCAAGCTGAGCACCGACACCGCATTGTGTGCGTCCAGCCAACTGCGTTGCTGCTTGCCAGGCCGAAAGGTGAAAAAGTCCTTGAAGATGCGCTTGTGGGTAATGACTCCGCTGACCAAACCGACGAGCATGGCCATGGTGAAAAAGCCAACCAGCCAGATACCCGCGGTTCCAGCGTGGAACTCGAAGTGCATATGCACGAAGTGGTGCCCGCCCTCGCTTTCTCGCTCGGTACTGGCCTTGATTGGCTCACCGCTAGTCGCATCAAGACGCAGGTTCTGGAACTGCTCCTTTTCGTCCTGCCAGAAAACCCGCACAGCCGGGTCCGTGTCACTCGGCAGGCCGATGCCCCAGAAATGGCTGCTCGGCACATGCTCGCGCAAATAGGCCTGGCCGACACGCACGGCCAGAGGCCGGTCGACGCCATCGTCCATGCCGCGGACTTCGCCAGCCTGTGGGATTTGCGGCTTCATCCAGCGGGTGATGGCTTCATCGAAGACCCCGAGCGAACCGGTGATAAAGACCACAAAGAGTATCCAGCAGGCCCACAAGCCACCCCAGGTGTGTAGCCATGCCATCGACTGGCGCAGGCCTTCTTTCTTGACTGCCTGACTCATACCATGCCCCTCCCAAGCCACCAGCCAAGCGGGGCCAGGACCAGTGCTGGCAACAGCAGGCCGAGCCAGGCACGGCGGTTGTCCTGCACCGCGAATACCCAAATGATGGCGGCGGTGTAGACCGCGAAGCTGATCAGCGAAGACGCCAGAATCGCCTGGCTTTTAGGCAGCGGCAGCACCGCACCGAGAAAAATCACGCTGGCCGAGGTCAGCGCGTACCCGCCGAAAATCGCGGCAGCGGTGCGTGACAACAAGATGCGGCCACGGGAAGGGGAGGTTGGTTTCATGAGCAAGCAGCCATGGTTTGGAGCAAGAAAAGTCCGTCGGCAGGGCAACGGGACGAAAAGTAATCTTAACAAGAATCAGTTGCGCATAGATTAAAACGAACGGGCAGGACAAAACCACAAGGCAGCAGGGTTTTTAGCTGTGACAATATGTGTCAGGCGACTGCCAGGCGGTCATGCCTGGCAGTCGCCGCGACCTAGAAATTGAAACGCAAACCCAGGGTTGCATTACGTGGCGTACCGTAATAGCTGGAAGAGGTGCTGGTGTAATACTCCTCGTCAAGCAGGTTGTTCAGGTTGAGGGTGGCGCTGAGTTGTTCGGTCAGCGGGTAACGCGCCATCACATCGACCAAGGCGTAGTCATCCTGGGTAAAGCGCACGCCCAACGGGCCCATGCCATCGCTATAGATCTCACTTTGCCAATTGACACCGCCGCCGAGGGTAAGGCCATTGCCGATGCTGCGCAGGGTGTAGGTGGTAAACAATTTCGCGGTGTTCTGCGCAACATTGGTATTGAGCTTGTTGCCGTCGCTGTCTTGTACGATGTTACGGCTGAAGCTGGCGCTGGCTTCCCAATCCGGGGCCAGTTCACCTGAGACTTCCACTTCAAAACCACGGGTCTTGGTGCCGGACTCGGCTTTATAGGCCTGGTTGCCATCTGGCGCGAGGACGCCGGGGATCGCCACGGCCAGGTTGTCTTGTTCGATTTGATACAGCGCCAGGCCGAGGTTGAGGCGATCATCAAAGAATGCCGCCTTGCTGCCAACTTCATAGCCCACGCCTTCGAGTGGGTCGATGTAGTTACCCGTTTCGGTCATGTTGCTCTGCGGTTTGAAAATACTGGTGTAGCTGCCGTAGAGCGACCAGTTATCGTCAAGGTCGTAAACCAGGCCGGCGAAGGGTGTGACCACGCCGGTTTCAGTGCGTTTGTCATCGGTATCGGCGGAGGTCGGGTCGTAGTAGTCGGTCTTGACGGTGTTCTCCCAGTCGCTGACCCGGGCGCCGAGAATCACCGATAGCGCGTCGCTAGCCCGCAGTCTCAGGCTGCCATAGACGGCTGTTTGCGCCTCTTCGTAATCGATTCGGCTGGTGGCTGGCATCGCGGGTTTACCCGGGTCCTGGCCGTCCCAGTTGTAGATGTTGTCAATCGAGTTGTCCCAGTCAGCGAAGCGCCAGAGGGGATAGCCGTTGGTGCGGTACTCGGTGTCTTGCTGGCTGTAGCCAAAGACGGCATCGTGCTCGCGGCCAAAGAGGTCGAAGCTACCGGCAAAATTCAGGTCGAGACTGGTTTGCACCGGCTTGGCCTCCCAGCGGCCTGCCCACAAGCCCATGCCAGCGCCGGTAGCGGGGTCGGGAAAGCCACTGGCGGCGTAACCTATGACTTCATCGTATTCGTAGCGGCCCTGGTTGAGTGTCAGCTTGGCTTTCCAGCGCTCGTTCAGGCGCTGCTCCAAGGTGGCAAAGCCAGAGGTGAATGTGCGGTTGGAGTAAGCCCAGGCCGCACCCGCTGAATCAGAGTCGGACCAGTCGGCGAGTGAGCCATCCTGGTTGTACAGCGGTAAACCACTGCGCGCGTGGTCATCGGCCTGATGGCTTTGATAATCCATGCCGACACTGAGCAGGGTATCGGGCGTAAGGTCGGCCTCGATCACACCGTAGAAGACTTTCTTGCGTTCGTTAAAACGATCGATATACGACTCGTTATCCTGATAAACCCCAACCAGGCGGCCACGGACATTACCGCTCTCGGTCAGCGGGCCACTGGTGTCCAGCTCGGTGCGCTGGTAGTCCCAGGAGCCGCCAGTGACGCTAAGGCTGGTTTGTGGCTTGAACGTCGGTTTCTTGCGGATCATGTTCAGGGTCGCACCTGGCGTTCGGATGCTTTTGGTCAAGCCGGTAGCGCCGCGAATGATTTCGACCCGGTCGTAGAGTGCCAGGTCGTTGCTTTGGATGATCGACTTATAATTACTGCTGAGCCATTGCACGCCGTCGACCTGGTAATTCTCCACGGCAAAGCCGCGCGAATAGATTGTGCTGGTATCCGAGCCGCCGTTACCGCTCTGGTTGATGCTGAGCCCCGGAACTTGGCGCACCAGGTCATTAAGTTGGGTGAGGCCTTGGTCATCAATGCGCTGGCGGGTCATCACGCTCACCGATTGCGGGGTTTCCCGGATCGACAAAGGCAGTCCGGTTGCAGTGCTGGTCGAGCCGGTGGTGTAGGAGCCCGTGCCTTCGGTGGTTGCCCCGAGGCTGAGCCCGGTGACATAGGTCGCATCCAGCTCCAGCGCGCTGTTGCTGCTGGCTTCAGCAGCGGTGGGAGGTAGCAATGAATACCTGCCATTGGCTTGACGTACCACTTTCAGGCGGCTGCCCATCAGCAGTTTTTCCAGCGCCTGATCATTGGTGTAGCGCCCGCGCAGCCCGGCCGAGCGCATGCCCTGGATCAGTTCCGGGGTCGAGGACACACTGACTCCAGCGGTGGCGGCGAAACTATTGAGTGCGGACTCCAGAGTGCCGGGGGCGATGCTGAACTCTTGCTCTGTTACCACCGACTCGGCCAAGGCTGGCTGAACCTGTAATGCCGTTGCCAGTGGCAGGGCAAGGGCTGCGCCCAGTACCGCACGATGAATGGCCGTGTGGAATGGATCAGGCAGGGCGGAACAAAGCATCCGGGCACGGCGCGTGACAGTCTGGAGCGGCATGGAAGGTCCTTTGATAGTTGTTCTGTGGTCAGCGCCAAATAAGCGCTTTAACTACCAAGACGGTTGAGAATACGAATCAACAACACCTGGGTGAAATATTTTTATCCAGGGTTAGGCGCGCTCAACGCTCACCCAATAAGAACTGACTTTGCGAATGCGCAGCCCCAGTGTTGTGCTCAGGTTATCGAGAATCGCGTCGCTGTCCGCAAGCTGGAATGCGCCTGAAATTCGCAGGTGGCTCAAGCTTGGGTCGCAACGCAGAACGCCCGGGCGATAGCGGGCCAACTCAGCGATAAATCTTGGCAAGGGCCAGTTACTGACGATCAACATGCCATTGACCCAGGCATCCGCATGGCTTTCCAGCGGTTCTACAGCCCGTGTGTCACTGGCGCTGAAACGCAACTGTTGCCCAGGTTTTGCACGCACGGGCGGTTGGTGGTCTGCCCTACGGACTTCGACTGCGTGTTGCAACACCCGAACTTGAGTGAACTCGCCCTCACGCTGGACTAAAAACCGTGTACCCAGCGCACGGATGCTGCCTTGTTCGGTGTGTACAACAAAGGGCCGGGCCTGCTGATCCGCGGCGGTCTGGACCAGAATCTCACCCTGTAGCAGGCTGATTTCACGCAACTGT
Organism: Pseudomonas sp. S9; assembly: GCF_000222125.1. NCBI lineage: Bacteria > Pseudomonadati > Pseudomonadota > Gammaproteobacteria > Pseudomonadales > Pseudomonadaceae > Pseudomonas > Pseudomonas sp. S9. Next base: position 37,485 of record NZ_AFFX01000013.1, read on the forward strand.
TTGCCGTAGTCGATATTCAGGGCGGTGGCGCTGTTGAGTTGCACGGTGCTGCCGTCGTCAAGCCGGATATTGCGTCGTTCGCCAGTGGCGGTGCGTTGGTCTGCGCGCAGGCTGCTGAACGTGGTCGATTGCCAGGCCAAGCCTGCTGCGCCCCCGGTAACCAGCAACAACCCGAGCAGCTTGAGGCTCTCGCGCCGTTTATTACCCGCAACTGACAGCATTGGCCGGGCGAGGGTTGCAGGCAGTGTTGCCAGCTTGCCCTGGAGCTTTTCCAGGCGCGTCCAGGCTTGGCGATGGGCCGCATCGGCAGCCAGCCAGCGCTGGTGTGCGTCAAGCAACGCGGCGTTGTCTGGTGCTTCTTGCAGATCGAGATACCAGTTGGCAGCGGCCTGTAGAGTGGCGGTAGACACTGGGGCGCTCATGCTCAATCCTCAATCAGCAGCATGCATTGCGTCAGGGCGCGAACCAGATGTTTGCGCACTGTGTTGGTTGAAAGGCCCAGGCGTCGGCCAATTTCAACCTGGCTCAGGCCATCAAGTTGCGCCAAGAGGAAAATCTCACGGCCGCGTGCCCCCAGGTTGTCGAGCATGCGATCGATTTCCACCAGGGTTTCGAGGATCAGTACTCGGGTTTCTGGCGATATTTCCTGTTGCTCTGGCATGGTTGCCAATGCTTCGAGATAGGATTTTTCCAGCGCCCGGCGGCGAAAACCATCAATCATCAAGCTTCTGGCAATGCTGCTGAGGTAGGCGCGGGGCTCACGCAGCTCTTGAGTCTGGCGGTTGGCTAGTACGCGCACGAAGGTGTCTTGCGCCAAGTCGGCAGCGCTTTCTGCACAAGACAGACGCTTGCGCAGCCACATTTTCAACCAGGCGTGATGCTGGTGATAGAGCGAATGAACCGCTTGCTGGCTGGTCAGCTCGGAGGGAGGAGGCGAGAGCACTGCGGAGCCTAAATGATAATTGATATCATTTATTCTCTATGGAATGTCGTGCACACGCAAGTGCCATTATCTAACCGCTCGACGCATATCCATAAGCACCCCGCTAATCACTCTGTCCGGCACTAAAAAACACGAATTTGGCTTCAGCTAATCCGCTGACTGGCCGATATAACTTTCTGCGAAGTCGATGGCAGGCTACCGCTGGTCTTGACGAGCCACTACATGTGATTTACGGATGATGTCTTTTTGATATTATGCGCGCCGCGATGCACCTTCCATTCAGTGAGTTCCCCATGCTGGTCAGCAGCTACAACGGCATTTTCGTCGTATTTTCTTTGATTGTTGCCATTCTTGCTGCCTACACCGCGCTGAATATGGTCGGTCGAGTCGCTGGTTCAAAGGGACGAGCGGCAATCTTGTGGCTGATCGGTGGTTCGTTCGCCATGGGGTTTGGTGTCTGGTCGATGCATTTTATCGGCATGCTCGCATTCAGTCTGCCCATATCCCTGGGCTATGACGTAACGCTGACACTGCTGTCGCTGATCATTGCGATTTTTTCTTCAGCCTTTGCCATGTGGCTGGTGTGCCAGGAAAATCTACCAGGCGCGCGCTTGTGGTTAGGCGGTCTGTTGATGGGGTTCGGCATCGCCGCCATGCACTACACGGGCATGGAAGCGATGTTGATGACCCCGGGAATTGTCTACATTCCCTGGCTTTTCGTGTTGTCGATTGCGATTGCGGCGGCGGCTTCATGGGCATCCTTGTGGATTGCCTTTCGCTTGCGCCGGGATTCCGAGTTCAACACCTATGCGCGAATCGGCGCGTCGCTGGTCATGGGCTGTGCCATCGTGGGCATGCATTACACCGGCATGGCGGCTGCACAGTTTCCCGTGGGCAGCTTCTGTGGTGCGGCCAACAGTGGCATTGACAGCAAATGGCTGGCGGTATTGGTGATAGTGGTGAGCCTGGCGGTGTTTGCCATTGCCTTGATCGTCTCCATGCTCGATGTGCGCACCAACCTGTTAGCTACCTCGCTGGATCGTGCCAATACCGAGTTGGTGAAGCTGGCTTTGCATGACAACCTGACCAAGCTGCCCAACCGCTTGCTTTTGAACGATCGCCTGGAGCAGGCAATCAATAAGTCCGCCCGCAAAAAACACCAGTTTTCACTGCTGTTCATGGACCTTGATGGTTTCAAGGCCGTCAACGATGCCTACGGCCATTTCACTGGTGATCGGCTGCTGATGAAGGTTGCACAGCGCATTCTCGATACCAAGCGTGCAGAAGATACAGTGGCCCGCCTGGGCGGCGATGAATTCGTGATGTTGGTTGATCAGAGTGAGCCAGAAGACGCTGCAGCCCTGGCACAACGGCTGGTCGAGGTCATTGCCCAGCCTTATAGCATCGACGGCAACAGCCTCAATCTCTCCGTCAGTATTGGCATTGCCTTGTTCCCTGATGATGGCAAAAGCGCCCATGAGTTGATGGTCAATGCCGATGCGGCGATGTACCACGCCAAAGAAACCGGGCGTAACACCTACTGCTTTTTTGAAAGCACCATGAACGTTAACGCCCACGAGCAGATGCAGTTGCAGCAAGACTTGCGACTGGCACTTGAGCGTCAGGAGTTTTGCCTGCATTACCAACCCAAGATGCTTGCGCCCAATGGGGTGATGGTCGGGGTTGAAGCCTTGCTGCGTTGGCAGAGTGCGGAGCATGGCCTGATCCAGCCTGATGTTTTCCTGCCCCTTGCCGAGCGCACGGGTTTGATTATTCCTATCGGTAACTGGGTCATCAATGAAGCCTGTCGCCAACTGCGCTTTTGGCATGATGCCGGCTATGGCAATTGGAGCATGGCGGTCAATCTGTCGACTGTGCAGTTGGCGCATGCAAGCCTGGTGGATGTGGTGCGTTCGGCCCTGGAGCGCTACGCCGTCGATGCCAAGTATTTGATTCTGGAAGTGACTGAGTCCACTGCCATGCGTGACGCCGAGGCCAGCCTGGATGTGCTCAATCGGCTATCGGCGTTGGGTGTGAGCATCTCCATCGATGATTTCGGCACCGGTTACTCAAGCCTGCTTTATCTCAAGCGCCTGCCAGCCAATGAATTGAAAATTGATCGCGGCTTTATCATGGCGCTGGCGCAGGATAATGATGATGCGGCGATTGTCTCGGCGATCATTGCCCTGGGACAAACCCTGGACATGACGATTGTTGCCGAGGGCGTGGAAACCAGCGATCAAAAGGACCTGCTTACTCGCCTGGGTTGCAATACGCTGCAGGGCTTTCATTTGGGCAGGCCACAGCCGGCCGACATGTTGCTTGGAAGCCTGGGGCATCAGGTTCTGGCGCCCTGCTAGCTTGAGCGACACAAGCCGGCAGGGGAGCGATTTTCGGCCTTAGACCCGGAAACGCCCGACCAATGTGCTCAAGCCGTGCGATAACTCTGAAAGGTGCTTGCTGGCTTGTGCGCTTTGTTCCGAAGTCTGCGCAGCTTCATTGGAGAGGTCGCGGATATCGCTGATATTGCGCGCAATCTCCTCGGTTACGCTGCTCTGTTCTTCGCAGGCGGTGGCGATCTGCGCAGCCATGTCATTGATGCGCTGTACCGAGTCGCTGGTATCGGTCAGTGCCTGATCCACGCCTGCGGCCTGTTCGACACTCTGCTGGGCCTTGCTGCTGCCGGAGTGCGTGGCCTTGACGGCATTCTGCACGCCAACTTGCAGGCGTTCGATCATTACCTGGATATCCTTGGTCGAGTCTTGTGTGCGCGCAGCCAGTGCTCGTACTTCGTCGGCCACCACGGCAAATCCCCGGCCTTGTTCACCGGCCCGTGCTGCTTCGATTGCGGCGTTGAGCGCGAGCAGGTTGGTCTGTTCGGCAATGCCCCTGATAACGGCTAGCACCGCACCGATATTCCCGGCCTCCTGCTCAAGGGTTTGAATGGTTGTCGAGGCGCTTTCGACTTCCTGGGCCAATTGCCGAATAGACTCAATCACTCCGCCAACCACCTGTGCGCCCTCGCGGGACTGGGCCTCGGCACTGCGCGCGGCATCTGCGGCGCTCTGTGCGTTGCGCGCCACTTCATGGACCGCCGAGCTCATTTCTGTCGCAGCGGTGCTTACTTGATCGACCGCGGCATACTCGCTGCTGATGAGTTGATCATTGGCGACAGACAGCTTGGCCAGGTTCTGCGCGGAGCTTTCGACCTCGCCGGTGACGCGGCCGACTTCCTTGATCAAGGGTTGTAGCTTGTCGAGAAAACGGTTGAACGCATGGCTTAGCTGGCCCAGTTCATCGTTGGAGACAACATCCAGGCGTACGCGCAAATCACCGTCGCCTTCAGCGATTTGGTTGATCCGGTTGAGCAGGTTATGCAGCGGGCCGGTCACCAGAATCGGGAAGCCAATCACCAGTACCAGGCAGACACAGAGGCCAAGGGCTATGATCAGGCCCTGCTGCCAGCCCAGTGTTTCACCTAATTGAATCGCAGCCTGCCCCTCGGCATTGGCGGCTTGGTCATCCATTTCGCCCAGTTTGTCGATGGCCGCACGCATGGCTTCGAACTGCTCTTCGCTGGCACCGAAACTCAGGTTGCTGGCGGCCTCCGGATCGCTGGCAACCAGTTGCACCACTTGCTGCGAGGTCGCCTTCCAGCGTTCGAAACCTGCATCAAATTGTGCAACCAGCTTCATGGCCTCGGCGCCCGGTTGCATGGCGGCGAACTTATGCACACGGTCATATGCCTGCTGTATGTTTTCCGCATGGGAGGCGGTCAGGGCTTGGGCGTGGTCGCCAACGGCTTCATCGAGCAAACTGCGTTCCGCGACCAAGGCCTGGTAAAGGTCGCGGTCTGCATTGAGCAATAGACTGATGCCGGGCAAATAGCGCTTGGTTAGCGTGGTGCTCGATTCCGCGACCTGGGCAATGCCGCGCATCCCCAGAACCCCCATGGTGACCAGCAGCACGGCCAATAACACAATGGGCAATGCAATTTTCCAACGAAACCCCAAATCGGCGAAAGCACGAAGCATGTTGGTTCTCCCGAGTGTTTACTCTGTGCCTTGAGTCTATACCACGCACGAGAAACCGAGCTGTCGGAACCTGCTTTTCTCACTCCGGGGCAATGCATCAGTGAAACTGGACGGTGCTTGATAAGGCTGCAGGGAAATAGGTTGCATTTGCAGGCCAAAGCGGGGGGGCGGTCTGGCTGGAAAAGTAAAGGTGTTTACCTGCGTTTATTCGTATTGCGCCTGACGCGAGTTGGGATATGATTCGCGCCCCCAAATCCCCGCTAATCCTTCAGGTCATCATGCCCGGCAACGCTCTCTATACCGACTTGTCGGGTTATTACGATCTGATGTGCGCTGATATTGACTACCAGACGCAAAGCCAGTGCATCCACCGCTTGCAGCAGTTGTTTGGCAATGCCGGCAAGCATCATCTTGACCTGGCTTGCGGCACCGGGCCCCATGTTCGCCACTTTATCGACGCGGGCTACCAAAGCAGCGGGTTGGACATCAATCAGCCGATGCTCGACAGGGCCATGTTGCGCTGCCCGGAAGCGCGGTTTTCCATGCAGGATATGTGTAGCTTCAAGGTGGCTGAGCCCTTGGATCTGATTACCTGTTTTTTGTATTCGATCCACTACAGCGCTGGCATTGACCGGCTCAAGGCTTGTATCGCCAGTGTTCACGGCGCACTCAAGCGCGGTGGACTGTTCTGCTTCAATGCTGTCGACAAGAACCTGATCGACAACCATTCATTTGTGTCGCACAGCGCGCGCCATGAAAACAGCCTGTTCAATTTCAGCTCCGCCTGGCATTACCACGGCACAGGCTCGCAGCAATCGCTGAAGCTGAGCATTCAGAGAACCATGGCGGGTGAAACCCAGGTTTGGCACGACGAACACCCCATGGTGGCCGTGGGGTTTGCCGAGTTGCAGGCGCTGTTGCAGCCTTACTTCGAGGTACATGTGCTCGAACATGACTACAGTATGATCAATCCGTGGGACAGGCAGTCGGGAAATGCGCTGTTTGCCTGCGTGAAAATTTGATCTCGGAATCTCTGAAACGTCGTGATGCTGTGCTTCAGCCAGCATGCTGCTGGCTGAAGCCGGGTGGTTCCTGTATCAGAGCAGGGGCAGGGTGTAGCTGAGGATCAAGCGGTTCTCGTCAATATCGTTGGTGAAGTTGGAGCGCACCATCGCATTACGCCAGCGCACGGAAAAGTTCTTCATCGGGCCTTGTTGGAATACATATTTCAGCTCGATGTCGCGTTCCCATTCCTTGCCATCACCGGCTGCTGCGCCCAGGTCGACGTTGTCACCGTTCAGGTAGCGGGTCATGAACTTCAAGCCGGGGATCCCGGCGCCCTTGAAGTCATAGTCGTAGCGTGCCTGCCAGGAGGACTCATCCTTGTTGGCGAAGTCACTGATCTGCACATAGTTGACCAGGAACGGGTCTGTACCGCCGATATAAGCTGCGCCAGTATCGCCACTCATTTTCTGGTAACCAAGGCCGAAGCTATGGCTATTCAGGCTGTAGGTGAACATCGCGCCCATGCTCTTGTTGTCGACATTGCTGCGACCATCATCGGTGGAGCGCGCATAACGCAGGTCTGCCTTGAGGCTCTGACCTTCACCCAGCGGCAGGATTTGCACCAGGTTAAAGGAGTTCTGCTTGTACAGGTCTTCCAGGTTGGAATAGTAGTAGGAAGCGGTCAGGTCTTCGGTAAGACGGTAGCTACCGCCGAGAAACCGGAAGGAGTCGCTGGCATTGTCGCCGCGCACATTGATGCCACGCTTGCCACCGGAAATCATTTTTATGTCTTCGAAATCGCTCGAGTCACGGTTGTTGACCTGGCTCAGGTAGCCGCCATCGATTAACAGCCTTTCGATTTCCGTGGAGATCAATTGGCCGCCTCTGAACACCTGCGGCAACAGGCGCCCATCGCTTGAGCTGACTGCCATGTTCTTGAACTGCATACTGCCAGCCCGCACAGCGGTATTCGAGTATTTGGCCTTGGCCGCTACTGCCAGGTCAGATGAGTTGTCTTGCGATCCGCCCGAGCGATCAGGCACCAGCAAGTTGGTCCCGGCCGTTCCGCCGCCGCTGTCGAGCTTGAAACCAAACATGCCGATGGCATCTACACCAACACCTACAGGGCCTTCTGTATAGCCGGAGTCCACACGCAGGATAAAACCCTGTGCCCATTCCTCGCGCTTGCTCTGGCTAGCCCCTTCCTGGCGGAAGTCACGGTTGAAATAGTAGTTGCGCGCTTCCAGGGTGGCAGTGGTGTCCTTGATCAGCTCGGCGTGGGCGGCTGTGCATAGGGACAGGCCAAAAACACCGGATGTGATGGCAATGTTGAGGCTGTATTTGTTCATCTTATTGCTCTTCATTTTCAGGGTTGGTAAATCTCGCGGTCGTTCTTGTTGTTGTCTGACGGCGTGGCGGGAAGAAAAGCGGGCAGCTCGATAGGCGTCGTATTCACAACGGCGATGCATGGCTTAAGCGGTGAGTCTTGGCAAGGGCTCGGGGGACTGATGACATGCGAGCTGGACAGGGTTGCTTGGCAGTGGCCAGCGAGCCGCTGGTGCTGGATATGCCCTGTTGCGTCACTTGCAGGCAGGTAACGAGCGTGTCCATGGTCGGCCTCCTTGCCAGGTTTTTATAAGCGTCCGAAAAACTTAGCCCTGGACTCTAACGCAGCGTTCCAAGGCTCGATATTCACTATTCTCGAACACCCTGTTAGGCGCTGATGAACTGCAGGCTATATTCGCCTGAGTTGTGTGGCGGGGGCTGAGGCGAAGGGCCTCCTAGCGTTCATCCATGAACCTGGCAGAGGCCATGCGGGTGCTGCGGCAGCAGCAGGATTTCGGTAACGACCCGTGATTACCGACTTGATATTGCCTTCCTGGAAGGGCTTGGTACTTCGTTTGGCATTCAGCCTAATGGGTTCTGGCCAAGTGTTATCAGCGACTTGAACCCGGTGGATCTACCTTGTTTCCTCAAGAGTGCTGATCGGCAGTCTGTCAGTTGTACTCCAGGGTAATAATCGCGGCTTGAATAGGTGTGCCTGAGGGGGGCGTATAACTCATTCCCTGTAGGGGCGAAATGCTTGCAGAGGCAAGGTGGGCGCTTGAGTCTCGGGCTTTCAAGGATGCATTGACGGGTGACTTGCACTCCGTCACCCGGACGTTCAGTGCTCGTGTCCCTGCACGCTGGTCGACACTGACTTGGCATGCGGGTTCGAGCACTCGTCCATAAATGCTGATGGCATTTGTGGCGGTTTCTGCAAAGGTGGCGGGGGAGAAAATAGCCAAGAGAGCCAAGGTTGCGAACCGATATTTATTGTTGTTCATGGTAATACCTTTCTTTCGCTTGAACGTAATTGTCCTAATTGGTTTATCGGCAGCTGCAGAAAGGGCTTTAGGTTTTTTGCACAAGTAGAGGTCGTGCTGGGGCATGCGTTGTCCTTCAATTGCTGAAGTCCAAAGCGTGGGACCTGTTGGACAGGCAAAGAAAAGCCCCGCATCAAGCGAGGCTTTTTGGGTGCATCTTGTGGAAAGCAGGATGCTTGTGGCTATGAGTTCCTGAGCAAGATCAATCCCAGCTCAGGGCACCGCCTGTTTGATACTCGATCACGCGGGTCTCGAAGAAGTTTTTCTCTTTCTTCAGGTCCATGATCTCGCTCATCCATGGGAATGGGTTGGTGGTGCCTGGGTACTCTTCTTTCAGGCCGATCTGGGTCAGGCGGCGGTTGGCGATGAACTTGAGGTAGTCCTCCATCATTGCCGCGTTCATGCCCAGTACGCCGCGTGGCATGGTGTCACGTGCGTATTCGATCTCAAGCTGGGTGCCCTGCAGAATCATCTGCGTGGCTTCTTCTTTCATCGATGCATCCCACAGGTGTGGGTTTTCGATTTTGATCTGGTTGATCACGTCGATACCGAAGTTCAGGTGCATCGACTCATCGCGCAGGATGTACTGGAACTGTTCGGCAACGCCGGTCATCTTGTTGCGACGGCCCATGGACAGGATCTGGGTAAAGCCGCAATAGAAGAAGATGCCTTCCAGTACGCAGTAGTAGGCGATCAGGTTGCGCAACAGTTCCTTGTCGGTCTCAACAGTACCGGTTTCGAACTTCGGATCGGAGATCGAGCGGGTGTACTTCAGGCCCCAGGAGGCTTTCTTCGCGACCGAAGGAATCTCGTGGTACATGTTGAAGATTTCACCTTCATCCATGGCCAGTGACTCGATGCAGTATTGGTAGGCGTGAGTGTGGATTGCCTCTTCGAAGGCCTGGCGCAGGATGTACTGGCGGCATTCCGGGTTGGTGATCAAGCGATACACGGCCAGCACCAGGTTGTTGGCAACCAGGGAGTCGGCGGTGGAGAAGAAGCCGAGGTTGCGCATGACAATGCGGCGCTCGTCGTCGGTCAGGCCGTCGGTGCTTTTCCACAGGGCGATGTCGGCGTTCATGTTGACTTCTTGCGGCATCCAGTGGTTGGCGCAACCGTCCAGATACTTCTGCCAGGCCCAGTCGTACTTGAAGGGTACGAGTTGGTTCAGGTCGGCGCGGCAGTTGGTCATGCGCTTTTTGTCAACCGCAACACGGGCCGAGGTGCCTTCCAGCTCGGCCAGGCCTTCGGCGATGTCGAGTTCGTCCAGTGCTGCTTTGGCACGGGCGATTGCAGCACTGTCGTCAGCCGATACTGCGCGGGCTTCTTCAGCCGCTGCACCACCAACCTGGTCGAGCTTGTCGATGTTCATGTCCGCCATGGCGGTCGCGTTGTTAGCGGTAGCGACTGCAGTTTCTGCGTCGTCTTCCTTTTCGAATTCGTCCCAGCTCAACATAGTCGGTTGGCTCCTTTCAGGTGGGTGGACATCCGAGTTTGCTGCGCGCCGTTCATACTGCTTTAAACGGGGTAATCGCCTGCTTATGTACAGCTGTACACAGCCCGGGCTCAACCCTGTTTGCCTTGCCTGAACGTCGCTGGCAATACTCTAAATCTGTAGTTAGAGCCCAAAGGTTCTAACGCTGTATTTCTTGCTAGTTGATAACCAAGCCTAGCAATCTTGCTGTGTTATTGCGCCGGGTCTGTTGATCTGAATCATCCGAACAAACTTCGGTTCGTCATCACTCTACTTGCAGCAACCCGAGGGTGAGACTGAGAGAGTCGCCGCTAGGCGCCGACTGATCCTGGACCCCTGAGCGCACGTATGTACGTGATGGGGCAGAACCAGTCGGCAACAACGCGGATGCCTCTCAGCATCGCGCGTCATTTTCTACTTACTGGCAGGCTTCGCAATCAGGCTCATCAATGGCACAAGCCTTAGGCACTGGCGCAGGTCCGGCCGCCATTTCGACTTGCGGTGCAGCCTTGCCTGGCGCTGCGCTCAAACCGTCGTTGCCGCCGCTTGAGACCGCATTGAGCTTGCCGGTGTTGACTGTCGACTTCTCGGTGCTGGTCGCGGCCAGGGCACGGAGGTAGTAAGTGGTTTTCAGGCCACGGTACCAGGCCATGCGGTAGGTCACGTCGAGCTTCTTGCCCGATGCACCAGCGATGTACAGGTTCAGTGACTGTGCCTGGTCGATCCACTTCTGGCGACGGCTGGCAGCGTCGACGATCCACTTGGTTTCAACTTCAAACGCGGTGGCATAGAGCTCTTTGAGCTCTTGCGGGATGCGTTCGATCTGCTGCACGGAACCGTCGTAGTACTTCAGGTCGTTGATCATGACCGAGTCCCACAGGCCGCGTGCTTTAAGGTCGCGAACCAGGTATGGGTTGATCACGGTGAACTCGCCGGAGAGGTTCGATTTCACGTACAGGTTTTGATAGGTCGGTTCGATCGACTGCGAGACGCCCGTGATGTTGGCGATGGTCGCGGTGGGTGCGATGGCCATGATGTTGGAGTTGCGAATCCCTTTCTGTACACGGGCGCGAACCGGTGCCCAGTCGAGGGTTTCATTAAGGTCTACATCAATGTACTTCTGGCCACGCTGCTCGATAAGGATCTGTTGCGAGTCGAGTGGCAGGATGCCTTTGGACCACAACGAACCGTCGAAAGTCTCGTAGCTGCCGCGCTCGTCAGCGAGGTCGCACGAGGCTTGAATCGCGTAGTAGCTGACTGCTTCCATCGATTTGTCGGCGAACTCGACTGCCGCGTCCGAACCGTAAGGAATGTGCTGCAGGTACAGCGCATCCTGGAAGCCCATGATGCCCAGGCCAACTGGACGGTGCTTGAAGTTGGAGTTGCGCGCCTGCGGCACCGAGTAGTAGTTGATGTCGATAACGTTATCGAGCATGCGTACCGCGGTGTTGACGGTCTTCTGCAACTTGGCGGTGTCGAGCTTGCCGTCGACGATGTGGTTCGGCAGGTTGATCGAGCCCAGGTTGCAAACCGCGATCTCGTCCTTGTTGGTGTTCAAGGTGATCTCGGTGCACAGGTTCGAGCTGTGGACCACGCCAACATGCTGCTGCGGGCTGCGCAGGTTGCATGGATCCTTGAACGTCAGCCATGGGTGGCCGGTTTCGAACAGCATGGACAGCATTTTACGCCACAGGTCTTTGGCCTGAATGGTCTTGTGCAGCTTGATCTTGCCGTACTCGATCAGCGCTTCGTAGTATTCGTAGCGCTCTTCAAAGGCCTTGCCGGTCAGGTCGTGCAGGTCCGGCACTTCGCTTGGCGAGAATAGGGTCCACTTGCCGTCATCGAAGACGCGCTTCATGAACAGGTCGGGAATCCAGTTGGCGGTGTTCATGTCGTGCGTGCGGCGACGGTCATCACCGGTGTTCTTGCGCAGTTCGATGAATTCTTCGATATCCATGTGCCAGGTTTCAAGGTAGGCGCACACTGCACCTTTACGCTTGCCACCCTGGTTTACGGCAACGGCGGTGTCGTTGACCACCTTGAGGAAGGGCACAACACCTTGGGATTTACCGTTGGTGCCTTTGATGTAGGCGCCCAGCGAGCGAACCGGTGTCCAGTCATTGCCCAGGCCACCGGCGAATTTCGACAGCATGGCGTTGTCGTGGATCGCATGGTAGATGCCAGACAGGTCGTCCGGCACTGTGGTCAGGTAGCAGGACGACAGCTGCGGGCGCAGGGTTCCGGCGTTGAACAGGGTTGGGGTCGAGCTCATGTAGTCGAACGACGACAGCAGGTTGTAGAACTCGATGGCGCGGTCTTCTTTTTGCTGCTCTTCCATCGCCAGGCCCATGGCCACGCGCATGAAGAACACCTGTGGCAGTTCGAAGCGAATACCGTCCTTGTGGATGAAGTAACGGTCGTACAGGGTCTGCAGGCCAAGGTAGGTGAACTGACCGTCGCGCTCGTGGTTGATGGCCTTGCCGAGCTTCTCCAGGTCGAAGTCTTGCAGCTTCGGATCGAGCAGGTCGAACTCGATGCCCTTGGCGATGTAGGCAGGCAGTGCCTTGGCGTATAGATCAGCCATTTCGTGATGGGTGGCGCTGGTGGCGACCTCGAGGAAGCTCAGGCCTTCTGCACGAATGTTGTCCATCAGCAGGCGAGCGGTAACGTAGGTGTAGTTCGGCTCGCGCTCTACCAGGGTCCGCGCGGTCATCACCAGCGCGGTATTGACGTCACTCTGGGCAACGCCGTCATAGAGGTTCTTCAGGGTTTCTTTCTGGATCAGCTCGCCATCGACCTCGGCCAGGCCTTCGCAGGCCTCGGTGATGATGGTGTTCAGGCGACCCATGTCCAGCGGTGCAACGCTGCCGTCAGGATGAGTGACGCGGATGCTTGGGTGCGGCTCGGCAATGCCGTTGCTGACTTCGCGCTTGCGCTCTTGCGAACGCGATTCGCGGTAGATCACGTAGTCGCGCGCGACTTTCTGTTCGCCGGCACGCATGAGGGCCAGTTCTACCTGGTCCTGGATTTCTTCGATATGAATGGTGCCGCCCGAAGGCATGCGACGCTTGAACGTGGTGGTGACTTGTTCAGTCAGGCGCGCAACTGTCTCATGGATACGTGACGAGGCGGCAGCGGTGCCACCCTCAACTGCAAGAAACGCCTTGGTGATGGCAACGGTGATCTTGTCATCGGTATAGGGCACAACAGTGCCGTTCCGCTTGATCACACGCAGCTGACCTGGCGCGGTTGCCGCCAGGTCCTGGGTGGCGTCGTAAGCCTGCGGCGCTTTGGCCTGCTGGTTCTCGCGATTGGTGTCGGTATGCATGGATGTCTCCGTGTTCTGTATTTATGTAGACCGGCATTTACAGTGGTTTACTGCAAGTCACCTGTCGTTCATTCCATTTCAACAACGCCATGCGCAGAGCAGGATCACTACGCGCATGGGGCTTGCAAAAACAGGGCAGGGAAGGCGTGGCTGATAAACGCCTTCCTGGCTCTTTTAAGTCTTGTGCCAACTTGTGGTTGGCGATACTAGATGTAGTAGTTGGCCTGGTTCGACTCTGCAGCTCGGTCACGCTGAGTACGCTCTGCTGGCGTTATTCACACTGTGACCGCTGTGTACCGCCTTGAAACAGGTTGAACAGCAAATAAGGTGCACTTTTTCAGTTCAGGACTGGATCTTTTAGGTGCAAATATGCTTGGTTGTTTATTGTGCGAAAACCCAATATGTAGGTGTTTGGCTCGCGTGAGATACAAGATAGTGCGGTGTGGGAGGGATGGCAAGTGAACATGTTGTGCCAGCCTGTGGATAAAGCTGTGGGTTAACATGGGGTAGTTTTCGCAAAGCCCCGTTATTACTGGGATTTGTCTCCCCGCACCGTTCGTCGTAGTAAAAAATGTTTTTTTGAGTCTCTGAAAGCAAGTTTTTAGTCAATCACATAAACACAATATGTAGGGTTTTTATTACAGGAGTTGGAGCGGTTTGTGCAGGGGCGGCGCACTCTACGCGAGGTGGCATTCGCTGTGAACCCTGTCACATGGATGCGGGAGTGGGCTATGCCGATTTAACCGTCTGGCATGCGGCGCCGGGAATGTACACTATGCACCCAGCCAGTGGTCGGTGTTGGTTGCTACAATCTGCACGCCAGTTGTCTGGGCTCAAGGCTGTTGTAGGTGTCTATAAGGAGAGAATTGTGGAGCAAAAACCGCCGCGGGTGTTGATTGTCGAGGATGATCAGCGCTTGGCAGAGTTAACCCGCGATTATCTGTTGGCCAACGGAATGCAGGCCGAAATTGAGTCGGACGGCGCGCAAGCGGCTGGGCGAATAGTTCGTGAACAACCCGATCTGGTGATTCTCGATGTGATGCTGCCGGGCGAGAGTGGCTTGCAGGTTTGCAGCAAGGTGCGCGCGGATTACCCTGGCCCGATTCTGATGCTGACTGCTCGCACCGATGATACCGATCATGTGCTCGGTCTTGAGACCGGCGCCGATGATTACGTCTGCAAGCCGGTGCGGCCTCGTTTGTTGCTGGCGCGAATCCAGGCATTGCTCAGGCGCTTTGAGCCTCGGGCCAGCACTCCTGTTGCAGGGGAGCGTCGACTGCAGTTCGGGCCGCTGGTGGTGGATAACGCACTGCGTGAAGCCTGGCTGGCCGACCAGCATATTGAGTTGACCGGGGCAGAGTTCGACCTGCTCTGGCTACTGACCTCCAATGCCGGGCGGATTCTGTCGCGAGAAGAAATCTTCACCGCCTTGCGAGGCATCGAGTATGACGGCCAGGATCGCTCGATCGATGTGCGCATCTCGCGTATCCGGCCCAAGATTGGTGATGATCCGGAGCACCCTCGTTTGATCAAGACAGTGCGCAGCAAGGGTTACCTGTTTGTGCCCGAGGCGGCTGCCTTTTACCGATGAACTCAATTTTCCTGCGCATCTATGTCGGCATGCTGGCCGTGCTGGTGCTGGTCGGGCTGCTCGGCGTCGGCACCCTGCACCTGGTCAACGAAGTGCGCAGCGACCAGTATCGCGAGGATTTGGCGCGCGGCACTTTCAACCTGATGGCCGATAACCTGCAGCCGATGATTGATGTCGAGCGCCGCCGCGCCATTGCAACCTGGTCGCGGTTGTTGGGTATCCCGCTGCAAATCGTCTCGGTGGCCGACTCGGGCCTCGACAGTACCTCGCGTAGCCGACTGCTACGTGGCCAGGTGGTGGTCAAGCTCATTGGCCCACACGCCGTGCAGGTTTCCACCTTGATCAGTGAATCGCAGCAGCTCTTGCTGGTTGGCGAGGTGCGCCAAATCAGCGAGCAATTGGCACGCGCAACCATCTTTCTGCTGATTGATGAACTGGTGCGCTTCCCGGTGGATGAGCAGCCCCAGCGCCTGGCCGATATCAAGCAGAGCAAGCAGTTTGGCTTCGATCTGCGGCTGATCCGCATCGAGGATGCCAATCTTGATGTTGATCAGCGGCGGCGCATTGATGAAAGCGACACGGTAATGGCCCTGGGCAAAGGCGGCGACACCATTCATGTGTACTCTGGGATTGTCGATACGCCCTGGGTGCTGGAGATTGGCCCGCTATACCAGATGAATCCCTACCCACCGCAGTTGCTGGTATTGATCGCCATGCTTGGGCTGAGCTTGATTGGCGTGACCGTGTACTTTCTGGTGCGGCCTTTGGAGCGCCGTCTTCGAGGGCTTGAGGGGGCGGCCAGCTTGATCGCCAGCGGTAAGCTGGATGCGCGGGTTGCGGCGCACGGCGCCGACTCGGTCGGGCGCCTGGCATCTGCATTCAATGATATGGCCGAGCACTTGCAGCGCTCGCTGGGGATTCAGCGCGAAATGGTGCGCGCCGTGTCGCACGAGCTACGCACACCGTTGGCGCGTTTGCGATTTGGCCTGGAAATGGTCGAGGACGCCAGCAATGAGCAGGATCGCCAGCGTTATCTGGAGGGCATGGACAGCGACATCCATGACCTCGATAAGCTGGTGGATGAAATGCTCACCTACGCCCGGTTGGAGCAGGGGGCGCCTGCGATCAACTTCCAGCCTGTCAATCTACAGCTGTTAATCGAGCAAGTGGCCGATGAACTGGCGCCGCTGCGTGCCGAGGTGCAGATTGAGTGTGGGCCTTCATCCGCTGCTGTTGATGCGGGCGCCGCATTGGTCGAGGCGGAACCTCGCTACTTGCACCGCGCGTTGCAAAACCTGGTGAGCAATGCCCTGCGTCACGCCGAGACGCGGGTGCGCATCAGCTATCAAATTGATGACGAGCGCTGTTGCCTGAGCGTCGAGGATGACGGGCCCGGCGTACCGGAAGACGAATGGGAGCGGATCTTCACTCCGTTCCTGCGCCTGGATGACAGCCGTACGCGCTCATCTGGCGGGCATGGCCTGGGCCTGTCGATTGTGCGGCGAATCATCTATTGGCACGCCGGGCGTTCGCAACTGGGCCATAGCGAAGCGCTGGGGGGCGCGCATTTCAGTCTGGTCTGGCCGCGTCGCCAGGCCTAGGCTGCACAAGCTTCGCGTTGTGGCACGCTACAGGGCAGGGTTGCAGCCTTAAAATGGGGCTGGGCACTCAAAGCGCATGCGCTCACCAGTCTGCGGGTGGGTGAGGGTGAGCATATTGGCGTGCAGGCACAGGCGTGGGTAGGCGGCGAGTGCTTGTTCATGGGCATAGAGACCATCGCCCAGTAGCGGGTGGCCAATCGATAGCATGTGGACGCGTAGTTGGTGCGAGCGGCCAGTGATGGGTGTGAGTTCTACCCGGCAATAATCTGCGCAGCGTTCGGTCACCTGCCAGTAAGTCAGGGCGTGCTTGCCGTGTTCATGATCGACCACGTGGCGTGGCTTGGTTGGCGGGTCGTAGCGCAGTGGTAGGTCAATGCTGCCGCTGTCGCGTTCAGGTTGGCCCCAGCACAGCGCGCTGTAGGCTTTCTCGGTTTCGCGGTCATGGAATTGACGTGACAGTTCACGATGGCTGTCTGCGTCGCGCGCCAGCACTATTATCCCTGATGTTTCCCAGTCGAGACGGTGGACGATGCGGGCTTCGGGGTAGCCGTTTTCCTGCAGGCGAGTGACCAGGCAATCCTTGTTGTCTTCGGCGCGGCCGGGCACCGAGAGCAGCAGAGTTGGTTTGTTGATCACCAGCAGTGCGGCGTCCTGGTGGAGAATTTCAATCTGACTGAGGGGCATGGGGCTTCTAGTGTGGGCTTGGGCAAAGGCTAATCTTACCAGCCTGGCGTAGCGGTGCATTGATCGGCGGAAAACAAAATGGCGGCCCTAAAGCCGCCATTTTGTCGGGGTGTTGCCTGTGGCCGAGGTTATCAGCGCTCGGGCAGGGTGATGTTCAGCTCCAGAATCGAGCAGCTACCCTGATTTTCCAGTGCGACCTGAACCTGGTCTGAATCGATGTTGACGTACTTGCGAATCACATCAACCAGTTCTTGTTGCAGGGCCGGAAGGTAATCCGGCTGGCTGCGCTGGCCACGCTCGTGGGCGACGATGATTTGCAGGCGCTCTTTCGCGATAGAAGCAGTTGTTCCCTTTTTGCGCTCACGAAAGAAGTCAAAAATATTCATTCACGACCTCCAAATAAACGTTGCAAGAATCCCTTCTTCTGAACATCAAGGAAGCGATGCTCAACGGTTTTGCCGAGCAGGCGGTCAACTGCATCGCTGTATGCCTGGCCTGCGTCGCTTTGGTCGTCCAGGATTACCGGCACGCCCTGGTTGGAGGCCTTGAGGACTGCTTGTGACTCAGGAATCACGCCAATCAGGCGGATTGCCAGGATTTCTTCGACGTCTTCAACGCCAAGCATTTCGCCCTTGACCACGCGCTCGGGGTTGTAGCGAGTCAGCAGCAGGTGTTCCTTGATTGGCTCGTCGCCATTCTCGGCACGACGCGACTTGCTCGAAAGCAGGCCGAGCATACGGTCGGAGTCACGGACCGAAGAGACTTCTGGGTTGGTCACGACAATCGCTTCGTCAGCGAAGTACATGGCCAGGTGTGCGCCTTTTTCGATACCGGCAGGCGAGTCACAGACCACGTATTCGAAGTTTTCGGACAATTCCTTGATGACTTTTTCGACGCCTTCGAGTGTGAGTGCGTCCTTGTCACGGGTTTGGCTGGCGGCCAGCACGTAAAGGTTTTCCAGGCGCTTGTCTTTGATCAGTGCCTGGGTCAGCGTCGCTTCGCCGTTTACGACGTTTACGAAGTCGTACACCACGCGGCGTTCGCAGCCCATGATCAGGTCAAGGTTGCGCAGGCCAACGTCGAAGTCGACGATGACGGTTTTGTGCCCGCGCAGAGCGAGACCGGTACCGATGGCGGCGCTAGTGGTCGTTTTGCCTACGCCACCCTTGCCGGAAGTAACTACGAGGATCTTGGCCAAGGTGATTCACCCCAAAATGTGAAATAAAAGCGGGAATCGTTCAGCCGTTCGAGGCGTCCAGATGCCCTTATATGTGTCCCGGAAATTGGCGGCAGTATCCGTTAAAGCCGAGTGATGTTCAACTCGTCACCAGACAAGCTGACATGAACCCCCTTACCCCACAACGGATCGCGCCGAAGATCTTCGGACACCTTGTAATGGCCGGCAATCGAGAGCAGTTCTGCGCCCAGTTGCTGGCAGAATATACGCGCTTTGAGATTGCCCTTGATTCCGGCAAGGGCGCGCCCGCGCATAGGTGCGTAAACATGGATGTTGCCATCGGCCAGAAGTTCCGCTCCGGCGCTGACCGGTGCCAGGACCAGTAGATCCGAGCCTTGAGCGTAGACTTGTTGGCCACCACGTACAGGGCTGGTCACCACTTTAGTCGGTTTATGTTCGGGCTCGGCGGGTTTTTGTGGTTTTTCAGGTTTTTTCTCGACGGGCGCGGGTGCCGGGTCGAGTGGTCGTTCGCGAGCACCGGAGGGCGGCAGTACGGGCAGGTCCAGGGCATTGGCAGCTGCGATATGTTCTTCGCTGCTGGCGCGCACGGCCAGGGTACGCAGGCCATGCTTGCGGCATACGGCGATCAACTCGCTGAGATCGAGCTTGGTTTCGGCGGCGGGCAGTTTGTCCACCGCTAGCACCAGCGGGGTGTTGCTGAAGAAATTAGGTGCCTGGGCGACTTTGGAGGCCAGTTGCTGATCAAGCAGCGCGCTGTCGTTGCGCGACAACTCCATCACGGTGATGGCCAGCATGCTGCCCTTTAGTTGGAAAACTGGAACTTGGTCGAGAAGGTCAGCTTGACTCATGGTGTGCCTGGAACGCCTTTTGGTTGAACTGCAGCGCGAGTAGTGTGGGGTTTATAGCGAGAACCTTGTCGAGCCGCAAGCGGCCAGCCGATTTACCTGGCAAAACCTGGGTATGGACAGGCAGCTGCGATGGGGTTTGAAGTTGCGGGACCATTCTCGCACATCGGCATAGACAACAGGCCCGAGGAAAAGTCCTGATAGAATGCCCAGCTATTGTGTTTTGGATTGGAATTGTTCATGGATCGTCCCGTGTTTCGCCGCGAGTTTCTGCATCCGAGGTTTTGGCCGCTTTGGTTGGGGCTTGGCCTGCTATGGCTGATCGTACAGTTGCCGTACAAGGCCTTGCTTTGGCTGGGGCGTATGCTCGGCGCGGTAATGCAGGTCTTCGCCAGGGAACGCTGCGAAATCATCACGCGTAACCTGCAGTTGTGCTACCCGCAGATGGGCAATGCCGAACGCGAGCGTTTGATTCGTGAAAACTTCGCCTCCACCGGCATTGCCTTCTTTGAAATGGCCATGAGTTGGTGGTGGTCGCGGTCGCGCTTGGCGAAACTGGCCAAGGTCGAGGGCATTGAGCACTTGCAGCAAGCCCAGGCTGAAGGTCAGGGCGTGATCTTGATGGCGCTGCATTTCACGACCCTGGAGATCGGGGCTGCGCTCTTGGGCCAGCAGCATACGATTGACGGCATGTACCGCGAACACGACAACCCGTTATTCGACTATATACAGCGGCGCGGGCGTGAGCGGCATAACCTTGATGCCACTGCGATCGAGCGTGAGGATGTGCGCGCCATGCTCAAGGTGCTGCGTGCCGGTCGCGCCATCTGGTATGCGCCTGATCAGGATTACGGGCGCAAGCAGAGTATTTTCGTTCCCTTGTTTGGGGTTCAGGCCGCAACCGTCACTGCGACAACCAAATTCGCTCGCCTGGGACGTGCTCGGGTGTTGCCCTTCACTCAGGAGCGCCTGGCCGACGGCAGCGGTTACCGCCTGGTGATTCACCCGCCGCTGAGTGATTTCCCGGGTGAAAGTGAAGAAGCAGATTGCTTGCGCATCAACCAATGGGTCGAGCAAGCTGTCAGTGCCTGCCCCGAGCAGTACCTGTGGGCGCATCGACGCTTCAAGACGCGCCCGCCGGGCGAGGCAAAACTCTATAAAAAGCGCAAGCGCAAGTAGGGCATGGCGAGTCGACTCTTTACTGGCAGGACTATTTAAGGTGTGCGGATGAGTATCACGCCTAGCGCAAATGACGCCGTTACCGGGTTGATTCTCTCGGGTGGCGGGGCCCGGGCGGCCTATCAGGTTGGCGTATTGGCGGCTATCGCCGATTTGCTGCCCGACCCGCAAAACAATCCATTTCCAGTCATAGTCGGCACTTCTGCAGGGGCTATCAATGCCGTGAGCCTGGCGTGCGGGGCGATGCATTTTGCCCAGGCTGTTCAGCGACTCAGCAGTGTTTGGCAAGGTTTCAGCACAGCTTCGGTGTATCGCAGTGACTGGTCTGGAGTGCTGGCGCAGGCGAGCCGGTTCATTGGCAATAGCATGCTGGGCCTTGGCGGGCAGGTTCCCGTGGCGCTGCTTAATAGCTCGCCGCTAAAAGAGTTGCTGGCCCGTGAGCTGGATTTCAGCGGGATATCCGCAGCGGTGCGTAGCCGCAAGCTTAATGCGGTGGCGGTTACAGCCTTTGGCTACGACTCGGGGCAGGCTGTGACCTTTTATCAGGGGCGTTCAACCATCGATTCCTGGTTCAGGCATCGGCGCATTGGGATTCCAACTCGCCTGGGCCTGGATCACTTGCTGGCCAGTTCGGCAATTCCGCTGCTGTTTGCACCGGTCAAGATCAATAACGAATACTTTGGCGACGGTGCGGTGCGTCAGTCTGCGCCCATCAGCCCGGCCTTGCACCTGGGAGCCAACCGGGTGCTCGTGGTGGGGGTGAGCGATCACTTTCAGCAAGAGCGCGCCATCCATATGCCAAGGCACAGCGGTGTCGCGAAGCCGCCAACGCTGGCGCAGATCAGTGGGCATCTGCTCAACAGCACCTTTATTGATCGCCTTGAGGCGGATATCGAGTTGTTGGAAAGAATCAACCACTTGAGTCGCATGATCACCCCGGAGCAACAGAATTCAAGCAATCTCAAGCCGGTGGAGGTGTTGGTGATAGCGCCAAGTCAGCCTCTGGATGAGATAGCCGCGCGCCATCGTCGGGAAATGCCGGCCTCGGTGCGCCTGTTCTTGCGTGGTCCGGGCGCCACGCGTGACAGCGGCGCTGGTGTGCTCAGTTATTTATTGTTCGAGCCCGGTTATTGCCGCGAGTTGATCGAATTGGGCTACCAGGATGCGATGGCGCAGAAGGCCAGGCTCTGCACCTTTTTGTCGTTGGGCACTGCCTCTGACCCAATAGCGCTACCGGTGACGCAGATACCGGTTTAACAGCGCAGGGCCATTTTGCGAAAAAATCGCTACGCCATGCCCATGCACTGTGAACGGCAGTTTAAACTGCGCCATACCGATGCTTTGTGTCGCATTTCCATAAGCGCCGGTTTTCCAAGGGGTGGCGCTATAAGAAGTTGTCGCATGACGGCAATGCCATCCGCATCGCAATCCCTACAATCCTTTTCATCACCTGCTACTAAAAGCAGGCGTTTCCTTGTCAGGAGAGTTCAGATGTCTGTTCAGCACGACCCGGTACAGCGCGCCGATTTCGATCAGGTTATGGTTCCAAACTATGCGCCCGCAGCGTTTATTCCTGTGCGCGGCAAAGGGTCGCGAGTCTGGGATCAGAGCGGTCGCGAGCTGATCGACTTCTCTGGCGGCATCGCGGTCAACGTGCTTGGCCATGCGCACCCAGCGTTGGTCAAGGTGTTGACTGAGCAGGCCAATACGCTGTGGCACGTGTCCAATGTGTTCACCAACGAGCCAGCGCTGCGCCTGGCCAAGAAGCTGATCGATGCAACCTTTGCCGAGCGCGTGTTCTTCTGCAACTCCGGCGCCGAGGCGAACGAGGCTGCCTTCAAGCTGGCCCGTCGCGTTGCCTTCGATAAGTTTGGCGAAGACAAGTGCGAAATCATTGCCGCGGTAAACAGTTTCCACGGTCGCACCCTGTTCACTGTCAGCGTTGGCGGCCAGCCCAAGTACTCCGACGGCTTTGGCCCAAAGATCAAGGGCATCAGCCATGTTCCCTACAATGATCTTGATGCGCTCAAGGCCGCTGTTTCCGACAAGACCTGCGCGATCGTGCTTGAGCCAATCCAGGGCGAGGGCGGCGTGGTACCTGCCGACCTGGCATACCTGCAAGGTGCTCGCGAACTGTGCGACCAGCACAATGCGCTGCTGGTTTTCGATGAAGTGCAAAGCGGCATGGGGCGTAGCGGTTCGCTGTTTACCTACCAGCATTACGGCGTGACGCCGGACATATTGTCCAGCGCCAAGAGCCTGGGCGGCGGCTTCCCGATCGGGGCTATGCTGACCACCAATGAGCTGGCCAAACATTTGGCCGTGGGCACCCACGGTACGACTTACGGCGGCAATCCGCTGGCCTGTGCGGTGGCTGAGGCGGTGGTCGACATCATCAACACGCCTGAAGTATTGGCGGGTGTGCAAGCCAAGCATGAGCGATTCAAGACCAGGCTTGAGCAGATCGGCCAGCAATACGGTGTGTTCAGCGAAGTTCGTGGCTTTGGCCTTTTGCTCGGTTGTGCCCTTAGCGACGCCTGGAAGGGCAAAGCCAAAACCATCCTTGAGGCGGCCGCCGCTGAAAACCTCATGGTTCTGCAAGCGGGCCCGGATGTGGTGCGCTTCGCGCCAAGCCTGGTGGTTGAGGATGCTGATATTGACGAAGGCCTGGCACGTTTTGAGCGTGCAGTCGCCAAACTGACCCAAGCCTGATTGGCGCTCACCCGCAATTCGTTTAGACGCTATGCGGGTGAGTTGTCTTGTTGTTTGCTCCAGGCGCGAGCCTCGGCCGCATGGATCGCCTGAAGTTCGCTCATGGATGAATAATCTTGTGTGCTGCTGCCATTGGTTGCAGTTTTCTCCAGGCCACTCTGCGCGAGTGTTCTGGGGCTTTTCTTGATAGGAGTGACACCATGCTGGTGATGCGCCCCGCGCAAATGGCTGACCTTGCGGAAGTACAGCGTCTGGCCGCGGACAGCCCGGTTGGTGTGACTTCACTGCCGGACGACGTTGGCCGCCTTAGCGATAAAATCGAGGCGTCCGAAGCCTCGTTCGCGGCTGAAGTCAGCTTTAACGGCGAAGAAAGCTATTTCTTTGTGCTCGAAGACACCGAGACAGGTCGCCTGGTCGGCTGCTCGGGGATCATGGCTTCGACCGGTTATTCAGAACCCTTCTACAGCTTTCGCAACGAAACCTTCGTGCATAACTCGCGTGAGCTGAAGATTCACAACAAGACCCACGTGCTTTCGTTGTGCCACGACCTGACCGGCAATAGCCTGCTGACCAGCTTTTATGTCGAGCGGCCGTTGGTCAGTACCGTGTTTGCCGAGCTTAACTCCCGCGCCCGCCTGTTGTTTGTCGCCACCCATCCAGAGCGGTTTGCCGATGCGGTCGTGGTCGAGATCGTGGGCTACAGCGATGACTCGGGGGACTCGCCGTTCTGGGATGCGGTCGGACGTAACTTCTTCGACATGAACTACGCCGAGGCCGAACGCTTGTGTGGCTTGAAGAGCCGTACTTTTCTCGCCGAGTTGATGCCACATTACCCGATATACGTTCCGCTCCTGCCTGACAGCGCTCAAGAAGCCATGGGGCAGGTGCATCCGCGTGCGCAAATCACCTTCGATATCCTGATGCGCGAAGGCTTCGAGACTGATCACTACATCGATATTTTCGACGGTGGGCCTACCTTGCACGCCCGCACCTCGGGTATTCGTACCATCGCCCAGAGCCGGATGGTGCCTGTGTTGCTGGGTGAGCGCGAGCAAGGTGGCGGACGCATGTATTTGGTCAGTAACGGCCAATTGCAGGATTTCCGCGCCATAGTCGTCGAGCTGGATTGGGTGCCGGGTCGTCCGGTCACTCTTGATTTGCAAACCGCCGATGTCTTGGGTGTCGGTGAAGGCGTCAGCGTCCGTCTGGTCGCGATTTAAGGAGTCAGCATGATCGTTCGTCCCGTACGCAGTGCCGATCTCGCGGCCCTGATCGACCTGGCGCGCAGTACTGGCGCAGGCTTGACTACATTGCCAGCCAACGAGGCGCGCCTGGCGCACCGAGTCGGCTGGGCTGAAAAGACCTTTCGCGGCGAAGCCGAGCGCGGTGATGCCGATTACTTGTTCGTCCTCGAAACCGACGAAGGCGAGGTGGTTGGTATTTCCGCCATTGCCGGCGCGGTTGGTCTGCGTGAGCCTTGGTACAACTACCGTGTCGGGCTGACGGTCAGTGCCTCGCAAGAGTTGAATATCCACCGGCAGATCCCGACGCTGTTTCTGGCCAACGACCTGACCGGCAACTCGGAACTGTGCTCGCTGTTTCTGCGTGCCGACCACCGCACCGGTATCAATGGCCGCATGCTGTCGAAGGCGCGCTTCATGTTTATTGCCGAGTTTCCCGAGTTGTTTGGCGACAAGGTGATGGCCGAGATGCGTGGCATGTCGGATGAGCAGGGGCGTTCGCCGTTCTGGGAGAGCCTGGGAAGACACTTCTTCAAGATGGAGTTCAGCCAGGCGGACTACCTCACCGGTGTGGGCAACAAATCATTTATCGCTGAGCTGATGCCCAAGTTTCCGCTCTATACCTGCTTTCTCTCCGAAGATGCGCGTAACAGCATCGGTCGGGTTCATCCCGATACCGAACCTGCGCTGACCATGCTCAAGGGCGAGGGGTTCAGCTACCAGGGCTATGTTGATATTTTCGATGCAGGCCCTGCTATCGAGGCGGAAACTCAAAAGATCCGCGCCGTGCGTGACAGCCAGACACTGGTATTGGCCATTGGTACGCCGGGCGACGATGCCAGCCCTTTCGTCATGCATAACCGCAAGCGCGAGAATTGCCGGATTACGGCTGCGCCGGCACGCCTGGCGGCCGGCACATTGGTGGTCGATGCCTTGACCGCCAAGCGTTTGCAGCTGTCGGCGGGCGATCAAGTGCGGGCAGTCAGTTTGTCGGCGCGCGGTTGAGCCGGCGCTAACACGAATCAGGGGTCGACGTTTCGTCGGGCCACGAGAATTGCTGGGAGTGGTAGAACAAGATGAGCACTCATTACATTGCAGGGCATTGGCAGGACGGCAAGGGCGCGATCTTTCAATCGCTGAACCCGGTTACTCAGGATGTGCTCTGGGAAGGTCGTGAAGCCAGTGCCGAACAGGTAAATGCTGCGGTCGAGGCTGCACGCGGTGCATTTCCTGGCTGGGCGTCGCGCAGCCTTGAGCAACGTATTGAAGTGCTTGAAGCCTTTGCCGCTACCCTGAAGCAACATGCAGACGAACTGGCCCATGCCATCGGTGAAGAAACCGGCAAGCCGTTGTGGGAGTCGGCAACCGAAGCCAGCAGCATGGTCAATAAAGTGGCGATCTCGGTGCAGAGCTACCGTGAGCGCACCGGCGAGAAGAGTGGACCGCTGGCTGATGCCACGGCCGTGTTGCGGCACAAACCCCATGGTGTGGTCGCGGTGTTTGGGCCCTACAACTTTCCCGGTCACTTGCCCAATGGTCACATAGTGCCGGCCTTGCTGGCAGGCAATGCGGTGGTGTTCAAGCCCAGCGAACTGACACCCAAGGTCGCTGAAATCACGGTCAAGTGCTGGATTGAAGCGGGTTTGCCAGCCGGCGTGCTCAACCTGGTCCAGGGTGCGCGTGAAACCGGGGTTGCCCTGGCTGCTAACAGCGAAATCGATGGCTTGTTCTTCACCGGGTCGAGCCGCACCGGGAATCTGCTGCACAACCAGTTTGCGGGTCGCCCGGACAAGATCCTGGCGCTGGAGATGGGCGGCAACAACCCGCTGGTGATTGATCAGGTGGCCGATGTGGATGCTGCTGTCTACACCATTATCCAGTCGGCGTTTATCTCCGCAGGCCAGCGTTGCACCTGTGCGCGGCGATTGCTGGTGCCCCAGGGCGAGTGGGGCGATGCCTTGCTGGCGCGGCTGGTCAAGGTGGCAAGCGATATCAAAGTCGCTGCCTTTGATGCCCAACCCGCGCCATTTATGGGGTCGGTGATCTCCCTGGCGGCGGCGCAGCACTTGATGACGGCGCAGCAGCAATTATTGGCCAATGGCGCCCGTGCATTGCTGGAAATGACTCAACCCCAGGCCGGTGCCGCCTTGCTCACGCCGGGCATTATCGATGTGACCGCAGTGGCCGAGCGTGCCGATGAAGAGTTCTTCGGACCGCTGTTGCAAGTGATCCGCTACGACCAGTTCGCCGATGCAATCCGCGAGGCCAACAATACCGCGTTTGGCCTGGCTGCTGGGTTGTTGTCTGACTCCAAGGCCCGCTACGAGCAGTTCTGGCTTGAAAGCCGCGCCGGAATCGTCAATTGGAACAAGCAGCTCACTGGTGCGGCCAGCAGCGCGCCCTTTGGTGGGGTCGGTGCTTCGGGTAACCACCGCGCCAGCGCCTATTACGCTGCCGATTATTGCGCCTATCCAGTGGCTTCGCTGGAAACTGAGACCCTGAGTCTGCCTGCTACCTTGACGCCAGGAGTAAGCCTATGAGCAACGCCTATGAAGTAAACTTCGATGGTCTGGTCGGGCCTACGCACAACTACGGCGGCCTGTCGTATGGCAACGTTGCCTCGCAAAGTAACAGCCAGGCCAGCTCCAGCCCCAAAGAGGCGGCCAAGCAGGGGCTGACCAAAATGAAGGCGCTGATGGACCTGGGCTTCAAGCAGGGCGTGCTCGCTCCGCAAGAGCGGCCTGATGTCGATGCACTGCGCAGTATTGGCTTTACCGGCAGCGACGCGCAGGTCATCAGCCGTGCAGCCAAGGAAGCCATGCCCTTGTTGGTGGCGAGTTGTTCAGCATCGAGCATGTGGACCGCCAATGCCTGTACGGTCAGCCCCAGCGCCGATACGGCCGATGGCCGTGTGCATTTCACGGCTGCCAATCTCAATTGCAAGTTCCACCGCTCGATCGAACACCCGACCACCAGTCGTATCCTGGCGGGCATGTTTGTTGACCCCGCCCACCAGTCGTATCCTGGCGGGCATGTTTGTTGACCCGCAGCACTTCGCCCATCACCCGGCATTGCCCGCGGTTGCCCAGTTTGGCGATGAAGGCGCGGCGAATCACACACGTTTTTGCAAAAGCTACGGCGAGCCGGGCGTGGAGTTCTTCGTGTTTGGCCGCAGCGCATTCGACAGTCGTTTTCCGGCGCCACAGAACTACCCGGCACGGCAAACCCTTGAAGCTTCGCAGGCGATCGCGCGTTTGCACGGCTTGAGTGGCGATGCCGTTGTTTACGCTCAGCAAACACCGGCGGTGATTGATCAGGGCGTGTTCCACAACGACGTGATTTCAGTGGGCAATGGTGAGGTGTTGTTCTATCACCAGGATGCCTTCCTCGACAGCGAGTCAGTGCTGGCCGAGCTTGCCGAGAAGCTGGCACGTCGCGGTGCTAACTTCAAGCCGGTGTGCGTGCCGCGTGATGCTGTCACTGTGGATGACGCAGTCAAGTCCTATCTGTTCAACAGCCAGTTGCTGAGTCGCGCCGATGGCGGCATGTTGCTGATCGTTCCCGAAGAGTGCCGCAACAATTCCAATGTCTGGAATTACCTGCAGCAACTGACCAACGGCAACGGGCCTATCCGCGAGGTCAAGGTATTCGACCTCAAGCAAAGCATGCAAAACGGCGGCGGCCCCGCATGCCTGCGTTTGCGCGTGGCGCTAAAAGACACTGAGCTGCAGGCGGTCAATCAGGGAGTGATCATGACTCCGAGCCTGTATGACACACTCAATGTCTGGGTTGATAAACACTACCGGGATCGCTTGAGCGAAAACGATCTGGCCGACCCGCAATTGCTTGTCGAGTGCCGCACGGCATTGGACGAGCTGACGCAGATCCTTAAACTAGGCTCGGTGTATTCCTTCCAACTTGCTTAAAGAGAGTTTTGATAATGTCCAATGACGCCCTGCAAATGATTCTTGAAGACACAGACGGCACACAGCTGGAAACCTCCTGCACGCGCTTTGCTGTGGTCTGGCAGGGTAAGGAAGTATGGATTCAGCAAGTGGGTAACAACCAGTTGATGATCGGGGTTGATGTGGCTGAAGGTGATACCGAATATGCCAATCTGCTGCTGCGCCCATTGGCGACCAACCTGGTCAGCCTGGAGCTGGAAATGGAAAGTGCCGACCTTGATGATGGCGAGGGGCATGTGCACGGTCCAGACTGCAATCACTAAGCCAGGCTGTTGCCGCAGAACGGATAGATGGCTGAACCTCTGGAAGACCTGGCCTTGGCCAGGGCTCTCCGGGCAGATAATCGGAGTTTTATATGCTTGCCTTAGGAAAATTGCTTGAGCTGACGTTGGCCGGGCGCGAGCCTGCAACTAAGATCCAGGTAACTACCGAAGGCACGCGTTTGCGTTGGTTGGCCGAGGGGGCGCTGGAAGTCACCCCGCCGGCGGGCAAGGACAATGGCCTTGACCTGCTGCTGTCTGCCGGTGTTCACGGTAATGAGACCGCGCCTATCGAGTTGCTCGACCGATTGCTTTATGGCATTGCCCGTGGTGAGATCAAGCCGCGGGTGCGAATATTGATACTGTTTGGTAACCCGCAAGCCATTCGCCAAGGCGAGCGTTATGTAGAGCAAGACCTCAATCGCTTGTTTAATGGCCGTCATGAGCAGGCCGAGGGGTTCGAGGCGATTCGAGCCAGTGAGCTTGAGCACCTGGCAAGCGCCTTTTTCCGCGAGCCTGAGCGCTCGCGCCTGCATTACGATTTGCACACGGCAATCCGTGGTTCAAAAATCGAACAGTTCGCGATCTATCCCTGGGCCGAAGGGCGCTCGCATTCGCAGCGAGAGCTGCAGCGTTTGAATGCTGGCGGTATAGATGCGGTGCTCTTGCAACGCAAGGGTTCAATTACCTTCAGCGCCTTTACCTACGAAACCCTCAATGCCGAAGCCTTCACCCTGGAGCTGGGCAAGGCCCGGGCCTTTGGCGAAAACCAGTTGGTTAACCTGGATTTGCTCGAGGCACGCATCCAGCAAATTATCGAAGGCCAGGAGCCTGAGGATGAGCCCGTCGGGCTTGATGGCCTGCAGGTTTTCAGGGTTTCGCGCGAGGTGATCAAGCGCAGCGATGCGTTCAAGCTGCATTTGCCTGACGACATCGAGAACTTCAGCGAACTGCCGCTTGGCTACTTGTTGGCCGAGGACGCTGGCGGTGCAACCTGGGTCATTGAAAAGGGCGAGCGGGTCATTTTCCCCAATCCTGCGGTGAAGAACGGCTTGCGCGCCGCGATTTTGATAGTGCCGAGCAATGCGGCTGATCTGCTCTAACCTGGCACCGCTCGAGGAGTCGCCACCGGCCAATATCGGCCTTAACTGTACCTTGTGAGTCGAGCTGGCAGCCTTTAGCATCTGGGTTTAGCCACTGCCACAGACTTCAAGGAACCCAGTCCATGCCAATTATCGATCTACGTAGCGATACAGTTACATTACCAACCCCGGGCATGCGCGAGGCGATGCAGGCTGCAGAGCTGGGTGACGATGTCTATGGCGAAGACCCAAGCGTCACCCGTCTTGAAACCTACTTGGCGGATAAGCTTGGCTTTGCTGCTGGTCTTTTTGTCCCGACTGGAACCATGAGCAACCTGCTTGGGCTGATGGCGCATTGTCAGCGGGGTGATGAATATATCGTTGGCCAGCAAGCGCACACCTATAAGTATGAAGGCGGTGGCGCCGCAGTGCTGGGGTCGATCCAGCCACAGCCTATTGAAGGTGAAGCCGATGGTTCACTGGATCTGGCCAAGGTGGCCGCAGCGATCAAGATGGATGATTTCCATTTTGCCCGCACCCGCTTGCTGGCGCTGGAAAACACCATGCAGGGTAAAGTCTTGCCGCTGGA
Source organism: Pseudomonas sp. S9 (assembly GCF_000222125.1). NCBI lineage: Bacteria > Pseudomonadati > Pseudomonadota > Gammaproteobacteria > Pseudomonadales > Pseudomonadaceae > Pseudomonas > Pseudomonas sp. S9. The sequence goes on from NZ_AFFX01000013.1 coordinate 67,582, forward strand.
CTACCTGGCTGCCGCGCGTGAGTTCACCCACAAGCATGGCTTGAGCCTGCATCTCGATGGTGCGCGCTTGTACAACGCCTCGGTCAAGCTGGGTGTCGATCCGTTGCAAATCACTCGTCACTTTGATTCGGTATCGGTGTGCCTGTCCAAAGGCCTCGGTGCTCCCGTGGGCTCTGTGCTTTGCGGCAGTGATGAATTGATCGGCAAGGCCAGGCGCCTGCGCAAGATGGTGGGTGGTGGCATGCGCCAGGCCGGTTTGCTCGCGGCTGCCGGGTTGTATGCCCTGGAGCATCAGGTCGAACGCCTTGCTCAGGATCATGCCAATGCCCAGGCGCTCGGTGAGGGCTTGCGTGCGCTGGGTTACAGCGTGGAGCCGGTGCAGACCAACATGGTGTATGCGCAGGTCGGTGAGCAGGCAAACTCGCTGAAAAGCTTTCTTGCCGAGCGTGGTGTAAAGCTTACGGCCGCACCACGGTTGCGTATGGTCACGCACCTGGATGTCAGCGCCGATGACATCAAGCATGTGCTTAAAGGCTTTGCAGATTTCAAACAATCTTGACCTTTATCGCACAAACACTGTACCGATTGCTCAGGCCCTATATAATGCGGCCCTTTGCCGCCGCTCCGGTATTTGTTCGCGTGCGCTGAATTTGCGCCTGCAACCTGCTCTGGAGCGCGCGTTTACTCAATGTCATGAGTGTATTTAAGCTGTTTTGGCTGATGCTGGCCGCCGCTTTCTACCCTTGGAATGTTATGCAAAAACGCCTAATGCCGTGGAAAAATCTATGAAAAGCGCAGAAATCCGTGAAGCCTTCCTCCGCTTCTTCGAAGAGAAGGGGCACACTCGCGTTGCTTCCAGCTCGCTGATTCCGGGTAACGACCCAACCTTGCTGTTTACCAACGCAGGTATGAATCAGTTCAAAGACTGCTTCCTCGGCTTGGAAAAGCGCGCCTATACCCGTGCGACCACCAGTCAGAAATGCGTGCGTGCCGGTGGCAAGCACAATGACCTGGAAAACGTCGGTTACACCGCGCGTCACCACACTTTCTTCGAAATGCTCGGCAACTTCAGCTTTGGCGATTACTTCAAGCGCGATGCGATTCATTACGCCTGGGAGTTTTTGACTTCGGACAAATGGCTGAACCTGCCAAAGGAAAAACTCTGGGTCACGGTTTATGCCAGCGACGACGAGGCATTCGACATCTGGACTCAGCAGGTGGGTGTGCCGGCTGAGCGGATGATTCGCATTGGTGACAATAAGGGTGCGCCATACGCCTCGGATAATTTCTGGGCAATGGGTGATACCGGTCCTTGCGGTCCCTGCACCGAGATTTTCTTCGATCATGGCGAACACATCTGGGGCGGTCCTCCTGGCTCGCCTGAGGAAGATGGCGACCGCTATATCGAAATCTGGAACAACGTTTTCATGCAGTTCAACCGTACGGCTGATGGCGTCATGCATCCGCTGCCGGCACCAAGCGTTGATACCGGCATGGGCCTTGAGCGCATCAGCGCGGTGCTCCAGCACGTCAACTCGAACTACGACATCGATCTGTTCCAGAGCCTGCTCAATGCATCGGCCAAGGCCATTGGCTGCGCCAATGAAGGCCAGGCTTCGCTGAAGGTTGTGGCTGACCATATCCGTTCGTGCGGCTTCCTGATCGCTGATGGCATTACCCCGTCTAATGAAGGTCGTGGCTATGTGCTGCGCCGCATCGTACGTCGTGCTTGCCGCCACGGTAACAAGCTGGGCGCCAAGGGCAGCTTCTTCTACAAGATCGTTGCCGCGCTGGTAGCTGAGATGGGCGATGCCTTCACTGAGCTCAAGCAACAGCAGGCGCACATCGAACGCGTCCTGAAAACAGAAGAAGAACAGTTCGCCAAAACCCTGGAGCAGGGCCTCAAGATCCTCGAGCAAGACTTGCTTGAGCTCAAAGGTTCGGTGATTCCTGGTGATGTGGTGTTCAAGCTGTATGACACCTTTGGTTTCCCGGTCGACCTGACGGCTGATATCGCCCGTGAGCGTGAGCTGACGATTGACGAAGAGGGCTTTGAGCGCGAAATGCAGGCCCAGCGTGAACGTGCACGCTCGGCCAGTTCCTTTGCCATGGACTACAACAACCTGGTCAAGGTTGACAGTGATACGCGGTTCCTCGGTTACGAGACCACTTCGGGCAGCGGCAAGATTATCGCCCTGTTCAAGGATGGCCAGACTGTCGAGACCCTGGCTACGGGCGAGGAGGGTGTCGTTGTTCTTGACCAGACGCCTTTCTATGCAGAGTCTGGCGGCCAGGTTGGTGATTGTGGTTATCTTGAAGGTGCCGGGGTGCGCTTTGATGTGCGCGATACCACCAAGGCGGGCGGTGCCTTCTTGCATCACGGCATCATCACTCAGGGCAGTCTTGCCGTTGGCGCGTCGGTAAAGGCCGAAGTCTCGGCAGATGTGCGCCAGGCAACCGCCTTGAATCACTCTGCAACCCACTTGTTGCATGCTGCGTTGCGCCAGGTGCTGGGTGAACACGTTACCCAGAAGGGGTCATTGGTTGATAGCCAGCGCCTGCGTTTCGACTTCAGCCACTTCGAAGCGATCAAGCCAGAGCAGATCAAGGCCCTGGAGGATATCGTCAACGCCGAAGTGCGCAAGAACAGCGAAGTCGAGACTGACGAAACCGATATCGATACTGCCAAAGCCAAAGGCGCCATGGCCCTGTTTGGCGAAAAGTACGGCGATGATGTGCGCGTGCTGACCATGGGTGGTGGCTTCTCGGTCGAGCTGTGTGGCGGCACTCACGTTTCCCGCACGGGAGACATTGGCTTGTTCAAGATTACCAGTGAGGCTGGTGTTGCGGCCGGCGTTCGCCGTATCGAGGCAGTCACCGGTGCACAGGCGCTGGCCTACCTCAATAGTGCCGAGGAGCAGTTGAAGGAAGCGGCTGCTTTGGTTAAAGGCAGCCGTGAAAACCTGCTGGATAAACTATCAGGCGTGATCGAGCGCAACCGTCAGTTGGAAAAAGAGCTCGAGCAGCTCAAGGCCAAGGCCGCCAGTGCCGCCGGTAACGACCTGGCAGGTTCGGCGATTGAAATCAAAGGCGCCAAGGTCCTTGGTGCTCGGGTTGATGGCCTTGACGGCAAGGCTTTGCTGGCGATGGTTGATCAGCTCAAGAATAAACTCGGCAGTGCAGTGATCCTGCTTGGCGGGGTGCTCGATGACAAGGTTGTACTGGTCGCGGGTGTCACTCAGGATCTGACCGCCAAACTCAAGGCCGGCGACCTGATGAAGCAAGCGGCGGCAGCCGTGGGAGGAAAGGGCGGTGGTCGTCCTGATATGGCAAAAGGTGGTGGTGTAGATATCGCTGCCGTGGATGCTGCATTGGCACTTGCTGCGACATTTGTCGAGCAAGGCCTGTAACGACTCCAGTGTGTAGTCGACTAATGACTTGCTGGTCATTGCAGTCGAATAGGTTACATGTTTAATGGGCGCCCCTCGCGGGCTTAGGCGGCATTGAAATGGCTTTGATCGTACAGAAGTTTGGAGGCACCTCCGTCGGCACTGTCGAGCGTATCGAGCAGGTTGCCGAGAAGGTTAAGAAATTCCGTGAACGCGGTGATGATATCGTCGTAGTGGTTTCAGCCATGAGCGGTGAAACCAATCGCCTGATTGAGTTGGCCAAGCAGATTGGCGATCAGCCAGTCCCGCGTGAGCTGGATGTCATGGTTTCAACCGGTGAGCAGGTGACTATTGCCCTGCTGGCCATGGCGCTGATCAAGCGTGGCGTCCCGGCTATTTCGTACACGGGTAATCAGGTACGAATCTTGACCGATAGCGCGCATAATAAGGCGCGAATTTTACAGATAGATGACCACAAGCTGCGTACTGATCTAAAAGAGGGGCGTGTCGTTGTGGTCGCAGGTTTCCAGGGCGTTGATGAGCACGGCAATATCACCACCCTTGGGCGTGGCGGCTCGGATACCACGGGTGTTGCCTTGGCTGCGGCATTAAAAGCCGATGAATGCCAGATTTACACCGATGTCGATGGTGTCTACACCACCGACCCTCGGGTTGTCTCGCAGGCCCAGCGCCTGGACAAGATTACCTTTGAAGAAATGCTCGAAATGGCCAGCCTGGGCTCGAAGGTGCTGCAAATTCGCGCCGTTGAGTTCGCAGGCAAGTACAACGTTCCGCTGCGCGTGCTGCACAGCTTCCAAGAGGGGCCAGGTACCCTCATTACCATTGATGAAGAGGAAACCATGGAACAGCCGATCATCTCCGGCATCGCCTTCAACCGCGACGAAGCCAAGCTGACTATCCGTGGAGTCCCGGATGTTCCGGGCGTTGCTTTCAAGATTCTGGGTCCGATCAGCTCGGCAAACATCGAAGTGGACATGATCGTGCAGAATATCGCGCACGATAACACCACCGACTTTACCTTCACCGTGCACCGTAACGATTACCTCAATGCCCAGCAGGTGTTGGAAAACACCGCGCGTGAGCTTGGTGCGCGAGAAGTGGTGGGTGACACCAAGATTGCCAAGGTCTCCATCGTTGGGGTCGGCATGCGCTCGCACGCGGGGGTTGCCAGCCAGATGTTTGAAGCCCTGGCCAAGGAGAACATCAATATCCAGATGATTTCGACTTCCGAGATCAAGGTCTCGGTGGTCATCGAGGAAAAATATCTGGAGCTGGCAGTGCGTGCGCTGCATACGGCTTTTGATCTAGACGCCCCGGCTCGCCAGGGCGATTAGGTCTTAGTATTCAAAAGGCGCTGCTTAAACCAGCGCCTTTTGTCTTTTTTGACCGTCAGGGCAGGAACTTTTTTTTCTGTTTTACTGGTCAATACTTGGGTGAAGGCTTTACTTGTAATTCGTAGCGCCGACACCATTTTATATCTGCAGACTGTTGTCCCGTTTAATTTCCATGAGGTGAAAGGAATGCTGATTCTGACTCGTAGGGTCGGAGAGACCCTAATGGTGGGTGATGAAGTCACTGTCACCGTCCTTGGCGTCAAAGGTAATCAGGTGCGCATTGGGGTCAACGCCCCGAAAGAAGTAGCCGTGCACCGTGAAGAAATTTACCAGCGAATCCAAAAAGAGAAAGACGAAGAACCAAGCCACTAATTTTATTGAAATTTTGGCTTTGCAAACGGGGAAAACATGGTTATCATGCGCCCCGTGTTGCGGAGAGGTGGCCGAGTGGCCGAAGGCGCTCCCCTGCTAAGGGAGTACATCTCAAAAGGGTGTCGGGGGTTCGAATCCCCCCTTCTCCGCCATATTTTGCAGTATAGGGTTGCAAATCGTAGATTTGATAAGTTGTTGAAATTATTGAATTTAACGGTTGAATTTAGTTTTAGTTTACCTATAATGCGCACGCTTTAGTGCACTCATAGCTCAGCTGGATAGAGTACTCGGCTACGAACCGAGCGGTCGGAGGTTCGAATCCTCCTGAGTGCACCATATTCAAGTTGTCCTGCTTCGGTAAGGCTTCTAGTTTGACCAGATGTGAACTGGTTTAAAAAAGCACAAATGCACTCATAGCTCAGCTGGATAGAGTACTCGGCTACGAACCGAGCGGTCGGAGGTTCGAATCCTCCTGAGTGCACCATATAGCGGTAAGAAAAAGGGCCTGCAGCGATGCAGGCCCTTTTTTGTTGCACGCAAAATATGCACCTCAGCGGCTATCCCCTTGCCAAGAGTATCTAATTGCCTTTGACGCAGCCTGCTTGATCAAAGCTGACCTGGCTTTTGTTGCCTTGCAGGTCTTGGTAGTGATAACGGACCTGGCCATTCTTGCGATCGACCCTCTGCGGTTTGCCCAGTGCGCTCTCGACGTCTGCCTTGGTCATTCCGGCAAGGATCTGCTTCTTTATGATCGCACTGCGCCGCTGGCGGCCTGTCACGCGATTGCCGCAACCATCCTGGCGTTCTCCAACAACGGTGGTGGTCGAGTCGGTTTGTGTGTTGTCGTGATGTCTTGGGGTGGCCAGGGGTATTGCTTTGCCGCTGCTGGGTGTCGGGTTTTGCGGATTCACAAGCCGTAGCTTGTGTTCGCTCGGGCAGCCATGGCTGGTGAAGGTGAGGTTGCCCTGGCTGTCTTCGCAGCGAAACACACGAGCAGCCCAGGTGTCGGGTGGCAGGATCACAAGTGAACAAAGCGCCAGGATTGAAAGGCGGTGCATGGGCGTCTTCCTTGACGATGGCGATGCAGGCCCGGGAATTTGTCCTGGCACGTGTCTTGGCGCCAGGGGCGTACGTCGCATTGCTGGGTAAGCGTATTAACCTTGATGAATTGCTGTTGGGCAGCCTACCGAATGGGTTGTGTTGTCGAGGCAGCTATCTTGGGTGTTGATGTCGCTGGCTTGTCTGCAATCGTCTGGCGGATATTACGAGCTACTGTGGCCTTTAGGTTTTCCCTGTAACCATTTGTTCTTGGAAACTTTTGTAACGTGCAATGCGTCTTAGCAGTGTTATCATCGTCTGCGTCAGCCTCGCCGAGGCTTGTGGAATACCACCATGGACTTACCCAGTAGTTACACCGAATCTCGATTGTGCAATCACGGACTGACTGATTGATCCCCTTTGGCGTGCACCGTCGCTGGGGATGGAGTGCGCCACATGACTGAAGTAGAAGCTAAAAAGCCCCAAGAAAGCCTGCAGGATCGCCTGGCTCAGGTGGTTGAGCTGTTGCACAAGCAAAAGCTTGTCGAAGACCTGGCGCATCGCCAGGAAGGCCATCACCGTGATCTGGTTGAGAACCTGGTGCACCGGCAAAACCTGGCCGAGTTGCAGCGCAAGCTTGATGAACTGCACTCGGCTGACGTTGCACACATACTCGAAGCCTTGCCGCTGGAAGACCGCCTGACGATTTGGCAGTTGGTCAAGGCGGAACGTGACGGCGATATCCTGCTTGAAGTATCTGATGCGGTGCGCGAAACCTTGCTCGCCGACATGGAGGATCACGAGATCCTTGCGGCTGCCATGGAGATGGACGCCGACGAACTGGCTGACCTGGCCTCCGAGCTGCCACGTGACATCGTTCACGAACTCATGGAAACCCTCGACGCGCAACAGCGTGAGCGCGTGCGTTCGGCGCTGTCCTATGAAGAGGAGCAAGTCGGCGCCCTGATGGACTTCGAGATGGTGACCATCCGTGAGGATGTCTCGCTTGAGGTCGTGCTGCGTTACCTGCGCCGCTTGAAGGAGCTACCGGGCCACACGGATAAGTTGTTCGTGGTCGATCACGAAGGTGTGCTCAAGGGCGTCCTGCCGGTTAAGCGCCTGCTGGTTAATGACCCGGAAAAAATAGTTCGTGAGGTCATGGCGACAGATCCGGTGAGCTTTCACCCCGATGAAGACGCCTATGACGCCGCCCAGGCGTTCGAGCGTTATGACCTTATTTCGGCGCCGGTGGTAGATAAGAATGACAAGCTGATCGGCCGTTTGACCATCGATGAAATGGTCGACCTGATCCGTGAGGAGAGCGAAAGCGAAGTCCTCAATATGGCGGGTTTGCGTGAAGAGGAAGATATCTTCGCCTCAGTCTGGAAATCGCTACGCAACCGTTGGGCATGGCTGGCAATCAACCTGATAACGGCGTTCATGGCGTCGCGGGTAATTGGTCTTTTTGAAGGTTCGATCGAGAAGCTTGTAGCCTTGGCGGCCTTGATGCCGATTGTGGCGGGTATCGGTGGCAACTCCGGCAACCAGACCATCACCATGATCGTGCGCGCGATGGCGCTGGACCAGGTCAGCACTGGCAATACCTCACGCTTGCTGCGCAAGGAGCTGGCGGTATCGCTGATCAATGGCCTGGTCTGGGGTGGTGTAATTGGCTTGGTGGCCTGGGTTCTGTACGACAGTTACTCGCTGGGAATCGTGATGACTGCCGCGATGACGCTCAATTTGTTGCTTGCAGCATTGATGGGTGTGCTTATTCCCATGACATTGGCGCGCATGGGGCGTGACCCGGCCTTGGGTGCCAGCGTGATGATCACGGCTGTAACTGACAGTGGCGGTTTCTTCATCTTCCTTGGCCTGGCCTCTGTGTTCCTTATCTAGCCTTCATTCCAATTTGTGCATGCGGGGCCCGGCCAGGGCCCCGATGACTGCGCCTTGTGCCTTATGCTTTTGTTACCTGTGGTCCAGTCGTTGGTTCGGCATTGAACTGCTGCTCTTGTGGGCATATTCGCCTTATCAATGGGTTTGCTCAAACGCTTGTTTCAGGCTAAGGTTCGGCAACTTTGTTCAGTATCAAAGTAGACCGGATAGTCGCAACTGACGCTAAAAGGACGGGTCATGGCTTCAACCAATCTTGTGCTCGAAGGTGTTGAACTCATGCTGTTTGGCATGGGTTCGGTGTTTGTTTTCCTGACGCTTCTGGTGCTGTCAATTCGCATCATGTCTCGTTTGCTGGAGCGGTATACGCCAGTTGCGGCGCCGACCCCGGCCAGTGCTTCCATGGCGGTGGTTGACGCTGCCCAGGAACCTGCGGCAGATGTTCTGGAAGCGATCCAGGCTGCTATTCATCAGCATCGCGCGCGCCGCGGTTGATCCAACGTCGACAGGGAATCTAGGGATGACAGTTACCAACACCGCTAATCAGCGTGCGCTGGGTATTACCGATGTGGTGCTGCGTGATGCGCACCAGTCTATTCTGGCAACGCGCATGCGCCTTGAGGACATGCTGCCGATCGCGGCGAAGCTGGATAAGGTTGGGTTCTGGTCGGTTGAGTCATGGGGTGGTGCAACCTTTGACGCCTGTATTCGTTATCTCGGCGAGGATCCGTGGGAGCGCATTCGCCAGTTGAAGCAGGCAATGCCCAATACGCGTCAGCAGATGCTCCTGCGAGGCCAGAATCTGCTGGGTTATCGCCACTATGCGGACGATGTAGTCGAGAAGTTCGTTGAGCGTGCGGCTGTAAATGGTGTGGATGTATTCCGCGTATTCGACGCGATGAACGACCCGCGCAACCTGTCGACAGCACTCAAGGCGGTCAAGCAGCAAGGCCGGCATGCCCAGGGCACTATTTCCTACACAACCAGCCCGGTGCATACGCTGGATATGTGGTTGGATCTGTCCAAGCAGATCGAGGACATGGGGGCGGACTCCATCGCCATCAAAGACATGGCTGGCATCCTCACGCCTTATACGGCGTTCGAGTTGGTGTCGCGAATGAAATCCAGCCTGTCGATTCCCATTCATATGCAATGCCATGCGACTGCGGGTCTGTCCAGCGTGGCCATTCTCAAGGCGGTTGAGGCCGGGATCGATAACGTCGACACCGCCATTTCCTCCCTGTCCATGACCTATGGTCACTCACCGACCGAGTCGGTGGTGGCAATGTTCCAGGGGACTGAACGCGATACTGGTCTTGATCTGCTACTGCTTGAAGAGATCGCGGCCTACTTTCGCGAAGTGCGGAAAAAATACGCAAAGTTCGAAGGCAGCCTGAAGGGGATCGACTCCCGAATTCTGGTCGCCCAGGTGCCCGGCGGCATGCTCACCAATATGGAAGGCCAGCTCAAGGAGCAGGGCGCTCAAGATAAATTTGACCAGGTACTGGCCGAGATTCCGCGGGTGCGCGAAGACCTTGGGTTTATCCCGTTGGTCACGCCGACTTCGCAAATCGTCGGGACCCAGGCTGTGATCAATGTCCTGACCGGCGAGCGTTATAAGTCCATCACCAAGGAAGCGGCCGGTATTCTCAAGGGGGAATACGGTTCGGCGCCAGCTCCCTTCAATCAGCAATTGCAGGCGCGAGTCCTTGATGGCGCGCAAGCGATCACCTGTCGTCCAGCTGATTTGATCGAGGATGAGATGGACAAGCTGAGTGCGGAGCTTGCGGCTCTTGCCAAGGAGCAGAGCTTTGCCTTGGCGGCAGATGCGGTCGATGACGTTCTGACTTATGCGCTGTTTCCGCAGATCGGCCTGAAATTTCTGCAAAATCGCGGTAACCCAGCCGCTTTCGAGCCTGTGCCCGATGGGCAGCAAGTCGTCCCGGTTCAATCAGGCAAGCCTGAGGTCTATACGGTTGCGGTCAATGGCCAGTCATATGTGGTTGAGGTCAATGAGGGCGGCGATATCACGGGCCTCAAGCCCTTGGCCAATGCTGCCGGAGCGGCTGTCCCTGTTGCTCCTGCGCCTGTAACGGGAGGCGAGCCTCAACTTGCCCCGCTGGCGGGCAATATCTTCAAGGTCCTGGTTAAGCCGGGAGAGGTAGTCGAGGACGGTCAGTTGGTGATCGTCCTGGAAGCCATGAAGATGGAAACTGAAATCCGGGCATTCAAGGCGGGCACCATTGGTGCGGTCAATATCAAGGTAGGTGATGCCGTGGCAGTGGGCGATAGCTTGCTGACTATCGGATAGGGCAGACTTATGGAAAAGCTCCTGAAGTTGTGGCAAAGCACCGGCTTGTATCATCTGGAGGCGGGGCAGGCCCTGATGATATTAATTTGCTTGGCGCTGATCTACCTGGCGATCAAGAAGGGGTTTGAGCCCCTGTTGTTGATACCTATTGGGTTTGGCGGTTTGCTGGCCAATATTCCTGTTGCAGGGATGGCCCAGGGTAACGGGATCTTGCATCTGTTTTACGAGGTAGGCCTGCCAACGAGCGTATTCCCATTGCTGATCTTTATGGGCGTTGGGGCCATGACTGACTTTGGCCCGATGCTGGCCAACCCCAAAACCCTGTTTCTCGGCGCAGCTGCGCAGTTCGGGATCTTTGCCACCTTGATTGGGGCGCTGGCCTTGGCGTCGTTGGGTATTCCCGGGCTTGAGTTCACTCTGCGCGAGGCGGCTTCGATCGCAATTATTGGCGGGGCGGATGGTCCAACCTCGATTTTTGTAACTGCCAAGCTGGCTCCTGACCTGTTAGGGCCTATTGCGGTCGCGGCCTACTCCTACATGGCGTTGGTGCCGTTGATCCAGCCGCCGATCATGCGTGCGCTGACCACCAAGGAGGAGCGGGCAATAGTAATGAAGCAGCTACGGCCTGTTGGCCAGGCTGAGAAAATTATATTCCCACTGATCCTGTGCTTGTTGGTGGGAATGCTGCTGCCAGATGCGGCGCCGCTGGTCGGTATGTTCGCCTTTGGCAATCTATTGCGTGAAGCCGGCGTGGTCGAGCGATTGGCGGATACCTCGCGCAATGCCCTGATCAATATCGTCACCATTTGCCTGGGCCTGACCGTTGGTTCCAAGCTTTCGTCGGAGTCTTTCTTGCAGTTGAAGACGTTGGGCATCCTGGCGTTGGGGATGCTGGCTTTTTGCGGAGGCACCGCGGCTGGTGTCTTGATGGCGAAAGCAATGAATCTGTTCAGCAGCAACAAGATCAATCCGCTGATTGGTTCGGCGGGAGTTTCGGCTGTGCCAATGGCCGCTCGGGTATCGAACAAGGTTGGGCTTGAGGCAAATCCGCAGAACTTCCTGCTGATGCATGCCATGGGGCCAAATGTTGCGGGGGTGATTGGTTCTGCGGTGGCGGCGGGTGTATTGCTCAGTTTTGTGGGCTAACCCATGTGCTGACGAAGTATCGCACCCATTAAAAAACCGGCCAAGGCCGGTTTTTTAATGGGTGCGATTTAGGCACCTTCAGCTGCCATTTCAGCGTCGTGGGCGATCAGGGCTACAAGAGCGTTCTGTTGCCGACGAGTAAGTTGGCGAAAGCGCTGAAGCAGCTCGCGCTCATGAAGCGACAGTTCGGGGCTGTCCAGGCGCACATTGAGTTCGGCATCAAGATTTCCTTCCTGGAGCATGCTTTGTTCCAGGCGGGCGATAATCTCGGAGTTCATGCTGCGGTGGTGATTACGTGCTACATCAGCAATGCGTTCGCGCATACCGTCAGGTAGGCGAACAACAAATTTATCGGCTGTGCGGCTGGAGTAGGTAGCTTGTTTCATAGGTCGCATACTTTGGAAACCGGTTAGTCAGAGAGTCGATGCGTGCGTTTGAGCTGCATAATTGTCACCGGTTAAGACCATATTTTTGCCTAGCCGTTCAGCTAGAAGTGCAATCCATATCGTTAAAATACAGTGGAAAGTTGGGTGACTTTTTGACGCCAATTATATGTCGCTATTTTCAACCAATCTGCATTTTATTGCCAGAGGAGCGTTGATTATTTGGGCTTTGCTCGGCATAAAAACAAGCCATTCCTGCCATTTCCTATGCCAACGCTGACTGACAGCAGGGGCTTGAGGGTGGTTTTCGGTCACTTTATTGACACCTTCAGGCGCTACTTTCGCTAAAAAATCCGGGTGCTTAGGGTTCGCTATCGGTTTCGCTGGCGGATAACGATTCTGGCGCTGGTTTTCAGTCTTCAGTCTCGCGGCAGCTGGTATGTCTTTTGCTCAATCGATTTTCGCTGCAGTGCTTTAGCAGTAATTCTATTTTGACATCATTTTGTATTTTGGCGAGGGCAGGAGCGCTAAAAGCCACGGGCTACTGACCAGCGGTGCATGGCACTTCAGGCGAGGATGACTAGTGTTAAAGATGTAGAGGAGGCGGGCTGATGAGTGCGGCACTCGGTATAGGGCACGAGCTTGACACTCCGGTGCTGGAAGTTCCGGTAGTCGGTCGGTCGATTGCACGACAAGCGATGGCTTCGCCTGGGCAAATTCAAAGTATCGATTGGATATATGTACCGCAGCCCCTTGATGAGGCCACCTTTGCCCTGTGCATGGTTCTGCTGGATGTGGATTCGCCGCTTTGGCTGGGCCCCAGCCTGGACACGCCTGAACTACGCAGGGTCCTGGCCTTGCATTGCAGATGTTCGATTGTTGAGTTACCCCAGGCGGCGCGTTTTGCTTTGCTTGGGGCTTGTGAGTTGAACGATCTGCACCAGTTTGACAACGGCGTCGACGGCATTCCAAGTCATGCATGCACCTTGATTGTTCAATTGGACAACCTGTGCGCAGGACCTGAGCTGCGCTGGCGTGGCCCCGGCATCAGGCAAGCGACCAGCAGCGGCGTGGTCGATGTCAGGCGGGTAAGCCTTCCCCTGGACAGGGCGTTCTGGCAGCAACGCAAGGACTGCAATAATTTTCCCCAAGGCCTGGATATGTTTTTCTCTGCGGGTCGACAGATTCTGGCTTTGCCACGCAGCACTCATGTACTTGGCGCTGTGGTCGATACAGATTAAGAGGCATGCTCGTCAACATTGGCCAGGCCAGTTGGTAAATCGCCTGGTTGGTCGTCGCGGGGGTGTTGATTGAGTGCGACAAGGCCTATGATTCGCTCTCTGTTAGTCCGTGTTTGAGTATTAAGGTGTATTGATGGCGGGTAGGTTGATCTATCTCATTGGCCCTTCAGGGGCCGGCAAGGACAGCTTATTGAATGCTGCACGCGAACAATTGGCCGCTATGGGTTGTCGTGTTGCACGCAGGGTCATCACGCGATCTGCCGAGGCCCAGGGTGAAGATGCGATTTCGCTGTCGCCAACCGCCTTTGATGAGCAAAAATGGGTCGGCGCATTTGCCATGAGCTGGCAGGCCAATGGTCTGTCGTACGGCATTCCAAGGCAGATAAACGAATGGCTTGCTGCCGGTGACAACGTGTTGGTCAATGGCTCGCGGGCGTATTTGGCCGAGGCGCGCGCGCGTTACCCCGACATGCTGGCCATCTTGCTCAAGGTGGATGATGCCGTGTTGCGCGAGCGTCTATTGCAGCGAGGACGCGAGAGTGAAGTCGAGATCGAGCAGCGATTGGCGCGCAATGCGCAGTTCACCAGCCAGGCGACAGCAGGCGATGAGCAACTGCTGGTTCTGGACAACTCCAGTAACTTCGAGCAAACCGTTGCCAACCTGATCAGGCTTGTCGGGCCCAGGCGGGCCTGCGCCTAGTACTCAATCCAGAGGCAGCTCGGTGGTGCGCTTGACCTCGCTCATGGCGATGTGTGAGTGCGCCTCCTGGACATGCGGGCGTTGAAGCAAGTGGTCGCGCAAGAAGCGTTCATAGCTGGCAATGTCCTTGGCTACTACTTTCAGTAGATAGTCTGAACCGCCGGCCATGGTGTGGCATTCCAAGACTTGCGGGTAACCAACGATCGCTTTCTCGAATTCCTCCAGATTGTTGCGTCCGTGCGCCGACAACTTGATATCGACAAACACCGTGGTGGTGAAGCCCAGCTGCTTGTGATTGAGCAGGGCGACCTTGCGCTCGATCAAGCCGTCTTCCTGCATGCGGTGAATCCGCCGCCAGCAAGGCGATTGCGACAATTCAACCTTATCTGCTATCTCGGCAGCGGACAGGTCGGCGTTGTGTTGCAGCAGGCGCAAAATCTTTCGATCAATAGGGCTTAATTTTTCTTGCATGAATAATCCAGTCTGATTGTTTTTGTTGGATAGATCATGCTCAGTATTGACGTTTTCCTGCCGATTTAGAAATAAAAAATCAGTACCGACCAGTCATATTCTTAGGCAGATGTCAGTGCGGTGATCCCGTGCTGGTTAATGCGGTGGCAATAACCGATGCCACCGAGGTCGCCAAAATAATAAAAGGAGCGCCCGCATGTCTCTGGCCGAAATCCGCCTGGATGACAAGTATCGCCTTGCAACAGGACACCTTTACCTGACCGGCACCCAGGCGTTGACTCGTCTGCCCATGCTGCAAAAGCAGCGCGACGTACGCCAAGGTCTGAACACCGCCTGCTTTATCTCCGGTTACCGGGGCTCGCCACTGGGCAATCTTGATAAAAGCCTGTGGGAAGCCAAGCAGTTTCTCAAAGACAATCACATCCATTTCCAGCCCGGGGTCAACGAAGAGTTGGCGGCTACGGCTGTGTGGGGCAGTCAGCAAACCAACCTGTTTCCCGGTGCGCGCTACGATGGTGTATTTGCCATGTGGTATGGCAAGGGGCCGGGGGTCGATCGCTGTGGCGACGTGTTCAAGCACGGTAACTCCGCTGGCGTGTCCAAGCATGGGGGCGTGTTGCTGCTGGCCGGGGACGATCATGGCTGCAAGTCATCGAGTATTGCCAACCAGAGTGAACATGCCTTTATTGCGGCCTCAATTCCGGTACTGAACCCTTCCAATGTCCAGGAAATTCTTGATTACGGGATTATCGGCTGGGAGCTTTCGCGCTACAGCGGTTGCTGGGTTGCGCTGAAAACCATTGCTGAAAACGTTGATTCGTCGGCAGTGGTTGACGTCGATCCGCTGCGTATAGAGGTTGAGTATCCAAGCGATTTCGAGTTGCCGGAAGACGGCGTGCATATCCGCTGGCCAGACCCGCCGCTGGTGCAGGAAAAACGCCTGAACATCTACAAGATCTACGCCGCTCGGGCGTTTGCCCTGGCCAATAACCTGAACCAGGTGAAGCTCGACTCGCCCAATCCGCGCCTTGGCATCATCACGACGGGCAAGTCATATCTGGATGTACGCCAAGCCCTTGAAGATCTGGGGCTGGACGAGGATTTGTGTGCCCAGGTTGGGTTGCGGGTATTCAAGGTAGGCATGAGTTGGCCGCTTGAGCCGGTTTCGGTGCATCAGTTTGCCGAAGGCCTTGATGAAATCCTGGTGGTCGAAGAAAAGCGCGGCATCATTGAAGACCAACTGACCGGCCAGTTGTACAACTGGCCAGTAGGCAAGCGCCCGCGAGTGGTCGGTGAGTTCGACGAGAGCGGCAAGTCGCTGTTACCGAACCTCAGTGAACTGACTCCGGCAATGATCGCGCGGGCGATCGCCAAGCGCCTTGAACCCATCTACAGCAGCGAGCAAATTCAGGCTCGTCTGGCATTTCTGGCGGCCAAGGAAGCCTCGCTGGCGGCGCCGAAGCACACGACGGTGCGTACGCCGCATTTTTGTTCGGGGTGCCCACATAACACCTCGACCAAATTGCCGGAAGGCAGTCGCGCCCAAGGTGGGATTGGCTGTCATTACATGACCCAGTGGATGGACCGTAATACCGACACCTTCACCCAGATGGGCGGTGAAGGGGCGACCTGGATCGGCCAGGCGCCATTTACCGATACACCGCACATTTTCCAGAACCTGGGTGATGGCACCTATTTTCACTCAGGTCAGCTGGCACTGCGCGCCGCTGTGGCTGCCGGGGTCAATATTACCTACAAAATTCTCTATAACGATGCTGTAGCCATGACTGGTGGACAGCCGATTGATGGTGAGCTGCGTGTTGATCAGCTCAGTCAGCAAGTCTTTGCCGAAGGCGTCAAGCGCATTGCCCTGGTCAGCGATGAGCCGGATAAATACCCAAGCCGTGACGGCTTCGCGCCGATAGTCAGCTTTCACCATCGTCTTGACCTGGATGCAGTTCAGCGTGAGCTGCGCGAATTCAAGGGCGTTTCGGTGATCATCTATGACCAAACCTGTGCCACTGAAAAACGCCGTCGGCGTAAGCGTGGCAAATTGGTTGATCCGCAAAAGCGCGCATTTATCAACCCAGCAGTGTGCGAGGGCTGTGGTGATTGCAGTGTCAAATCCAACTGCCTGGCGGTGCTGCCACTGGAAACCGAGCTGGGGCGCAAGCGTGAGATCGATCAGAACGCCTGCAACAAGGATTTCAGCTGTGTCGAAGGCTTTTGCCCGAGCTTTGTCACTGTGCATGGCGGCAGTTTGCGCAAGCCCGAAGCTGTGGGGGTAAACGCGCTGTTTATTGCGCTGCCAGAACCACGTCAGCCGAGTTTGCAGCGGCCATGGAACATCCTGTTGCCCGGCGTTGGCGGCAGTGGCGTAACAACCGTTGGCGCGTTGCTGGGCATGGCTGCGCATATTGAGGGCAAGGGTTGCAGTGTGCTTGATCAGGCAGGCCTGGCGCAGAAGTTTGGTCCTGTGGTGACCCATATTCGTATCGCGGCCAAGCAGGATGACATCTTCGCCGTGCGCATCGCTGCCGGTGAAGCCGATTTGCTGCTGGGTTGCGATCTGGTCGTTTCAGCCAGCGAAGACGCCCTGGCCAAGCTAAATGATCAAATCGCCCACGCCGTGATCAACAGCCACGAGACGGCAACGGCCGAATTTACCCGTAACCCGGATGCCCAGGTTCCTGGTGCGCAGATGCGCGAGGCCTTGGTTGAGGCGGTCGGTGCGGCCAAGACACATTTTGTTGATGCAACCCGCCTGGCGACCCGTTTGCTGGGCGACAGCATTGCAACCAATCTATTCATGCTTGGCTACGCCTATCAAAAGGGCTTGGTGCCGGTGTCGGGCGAGGCAATCAACAAGGCCATTGCACTCAATGGGGTGGCGGTTGAGCTTAACCAGCAGGCTTTTTTGTGGGGACGCCGTGCGGCACATGACATTGCCGCTGTTGAGAAACTGGCCAAGCCGGTGATCAGCCAGGCGCCTCGTTGTGAAACCCTGCAGGAGATCGTCGAGTTTCGTGTTGCCTATCTGACGCGCTATCAGAATGCCGCTTATGCCCAGCGTTATCGCCAGTTGGTCGAGCAGGTCGAGAAAATTGACAGCGATGGGCAGAAAAGTCTCAGCAAAGCGGTTGCCCGCTACTACTTCAAGCTCATGGCCTATAAGGATGAGTACGAAGTGGCGCGCCTTTACAGCGATGGTGAGTTCATAAAGCAACTACAGGCGCAGTTTGAGGGTGACTACAGGTTGCAGTTTTATCTGGCGCCATCCTGGTTGAGCGATCGTTCATCCACCAGTGGCGAGCCTCGCAAGCGCCAGTTTGGGCCATGGATGCTCAAGGCCTTTGCAGTGCTGGCTAAATTCAAGTTCCTGCGCGGCACCTGGCTGGACCCCTTTGCCTACAGCGTTGAGCGCAAGATTGAGCATCAACTGCTGGAGCAATACCAGCAGCATGTGGCTTTTATCATCGCCAACCTGAATGCGGGTAACTACAAGGTGGCGCTGATGTTGGCCGAGGTTCCTGAGCAGATTCGCGGCTACGGCCATGTCAAGGCGCGGGCCGTCGCCGAGGCGCAAGCCCTCGCCAGCGAGCTGCAGGCGCGCATGCTGGTCAGCGAAATCGCCGCAGTCAAACTCTACGAGCCCGCCGCCTAGGGCTGGCTTGCTCTTTATGCCGAGGGGCGGCAGTCATGTCCGCGCCCTCGCGATCATTTTTGGCATTCCTTGAATGGGATGCTGTTGAGGGATTGTTCATGTCGGTATTTTCACACGTTGAGTTCGACCATCATCAACAGATAGTGTTCGGTCATGATAAAGCCAGCGGTTTGCAGGCGATTATCGCGATTCATAACCGCAACCTGGGGCCTGCATTGGGCGGCTGTCGAATGTGGCCTTATGTCGATGATCAGGCGGCCTTGCGCGATGTGCTCAGGTTGTCGCGTGGCATGACCTATAAATCGGCTCTGGCGAATTTACCGCTTGGTGGCGGCAAGGCTGTGATTATTGGTGATCCGCATACTGGCAAAAGCACTGCGCTGTTCCAGGCGATGGGCGACTTCGTCGAGAGCCTGGGAGGTCGCTATATAACCGCGGCAGATTCCGGCACCGGGGTTGCTGAAATGCAGATCATGGCCGAGCGGACCCGTCATGTCGCCGGTGCTGGCGTGCGTGAAACCCTTGACGGCGGCCAGCGCAGCGGTGATCCATCACCGGCTACGGCGTATGGTGTTTTTGTCGGCATACAGGTTGCAGTCAAGCATCGCTTGGGGCGTGATGATCTAAAGGGGTTGCGCGTGGCCATTCAGGGAGTTGGCCAGGTTGGCTTTAACCTGGCCAGGCACCTGCGTGATGCCGGGGCACAGGTTTGGGCATGCGATATCGTCGAGGCCAATGTGCGTCGGGCGGTCGAGCAGCTAGGGGTCAAGGCGGTGACCCAGGCTGATATCTATGGTTTGGATGTCGATGTGTTTGCGCCTTGCGCCATGGGCGGCATTATCAATCTACAGACCTTGGATCTTCTGCGCGCACCGATAATTGCAGGTGCTGCCAATAACCAGTTGGCCGATGCCCAGTTGGCGGAAGAGTTGACCAGCAAGGGTGTTTTATATGCCCCTGATTACGCGATCAACGCCGGTGGCATTATTGATATCTACTTTGAGCGCAGCGGTGGCAGCGCCCTTGAACTGAAGGCGCATATCGAAGGTATTGGTGCGACGCTCGAGCAAATATTCAGTCGTGCCGAACATCAAGGCAAAACTACCACGGCGATTGCCGATCAGCTGGCTGAAGAACGTTTTGGCAGGCGTTAACGAGGTCGTGCGGGCGTTTTGTGGTGCTCGATGGCGCTGCCTGTGCGTTGCTTGCGCATGACAAATCCATCCTGGCTGGGTAAGATGCCGGCCGATGAGTAACCCTTCAGGGTTGCCGACCTGCTCTGTCTCCTTAGTTTAATGGATAGAACAAGCCCCTCCTAAGGGCTAGATACTGGTTCGACTCCAGTAGGGGACGCCAAATAAAAAGGCTTACGCAATGCGTAAGCCTTTTTTCGTTTCGCGCTTGGCGATTCAGCCAGCCTTGCGCGCCTGGCCGATGCAGGCTGCCGCAGTGAACAGGGCATCGGTTGAAGAGTTGAGTGCGGTCTCGGCAGAGTCCTGAACAATACCGATGATAAAACCAACCGCAACCACCTGCATGGCCACGTCATTCGGAATGCCGAACAGGCTGCACGCCAGCGGAATCAGCAGCAGTGAGCCACCGGCAACACCGGAAGCGCCACAGGCACTGATCGAAGCCAGAAGGCTCAGCAGGATTGCCGTTGGCAGGTCAACGGCAATATTCAAGGTATGGACAGCAGCCAGGGTCAACACCGTGATGGTGATGGCGGCGCCAGCCATGTTGATGGTTGCCCCCAGCGGGATGGACACCGAGTAGGTCTCTTCATGCAGGCCAAGGCGCTGGCACAGCTGCAGGTTGACCGGGATGTTGGCTGCCGAGCTGCGGGTGAAGAACGCAGTGATACCGCTTTCACGCAGGCAGGTAAATACCAGAGGGTATGGGTTGCGGCGAATCTTCCAGAACACGATGACCGGGTTGACCACCAGGGCAACGAAAAGCATGCAGCCGACCAGTACGGTCAATAGATGCAGGTAGTCGAGCAGGGCGCTCATCCCGGACTGTGCAAGCGTTGCGGCAACAAGTCCGAAAATGCCCAGCGGCGCGAGGCGGATAACCATTTTGACAATCGCGGTTACTGCATTCGACAGGTCACTGAGCACCTGCTTGCTGCCAGGTGCTGCGTGGCGGAAGGCAAAGCCCAGGCCAATTGCCCAGGCCAGGATGCCAATAAAGTTGCCTTTGAGCAGTGCGTTGACCGGATTATCGACAATGTTCATCAGCAGCGTAGTCAGTACTTCGCTGATACCGCCCGGTGGCGAGAGTTCTGCACTGTTGCTCACCAGCGTAAGGCTTGATGGAAAAGCGAAGCTGGCTATTACAGCGATGATCGCCGCAGTAAAGGTGCCTAAAAGGTAAAGAAGCAGAATTGGTCGAATGTGGGTCTGCTGTCCTTGCTGGTGGTTGGCGATGGATGCCGCGACCAAGATAAACACCAGTACGGGAGCGACGGCTTTCAGTGCCGATACAAATACATCGCCAAGCAGTGCGACTTTCAGGGCCAGGTTTGGTAGGAAGAAGGCCAGGGCAATGCCGGCAATCAGGCCAATGATAATTTGGCTAACCAGGCTGGTGCGGTTAAGCAGGCGGAGCAAAGGGTTGTGTTGGACATCAGTCATAGCATGCGTCTCGTATTGTCTGCGAGTGAGCTGCGTGTGCCAAACCTCTTGCGGATAGCTTGAAACGGGCCTTTTAGAGGCTTTTGTGATGTTTCAGTAGGTTTGGTACTGCAGCGTCCAGCGATTTGCCAGGCACTGCTTGGGTCAAACAAGCAGTCTAGGCTCAAAAAATCAGCGGCGGACTCTAGCACAACGACACGCAAAGGGCGTCTGCCTGATCGGTTTCAGCAGATGAAGGGTCAGGTTTGCGCAGATCTTTATGGTCGTTGACTTCGCCCCGGGGTAGGCTGGGCCATCACTGGGCTAAGAGTTGTTGCAATGAATGATGAAATGCTTGAGGGGGAAGGCCATGAGTCGGCGGGCCAGCAACTGACCGCCAATGAGTTGCGTGTGCTGGGTTGCCTGATTGAAAAGCAGGCAACCACGCCAGAGGTGTATCCATTGACCCAGAATGCATTGGTGCTGGCCTGTAACCAGAAAACCAGTCGCGAGCCCTTGATGAGCCTTTCGCAAGCAGAAGTTGGTCAGGCGCTGCGCAGCCTGGAGGCGAAGCAACTGGTGCGTCTGGTAATGGGCAGTCGAGCTGATCGTTGGGAGCAGCGTGCAGATAAAACCCTTGAGCTGGTTTCGCCGCAGCTTGCCCTGGTTGGGTTGCTCATGCTCAGGGGGGCGCAAACCATCAATGAGTTGCTGACACGCAGCCTGCGTTTACATGCTTTTGATGATGCTGAGCAGGTGCAGTACAACCTTGAGCGGCTTATCGGGCGTCAACTCGCCTGTCTGGTGCCCAGGCAAACGGGGCAGCGCGAGGATCGCTACATGCATATGCTTGGTGATGCCGAGTTATTGCAGGCGGCTTTGGAAGCGAGCGCTGCAGCTCAGGAAAGTAAAGGGGCGGCAAGGGAGCATAATGAAGAGCGCTTGCTGGCGCTTGAACTGAAAATTGCAGAGCTTGAGCAGCGTCTGGAGCGTTTGGAAAGCTAGCCTGGATTAAAAGCTACAGCCATAAAATACAAAGGCGCCTTTCCAGGCGCCTTTTGTTTTTGGGGTGTTGCAGCAGTATTAGCTTATGCGACCGATTGCAGTGTAGTCGGAACCATCTTCGGCAACGCGGTTGACGTTGGT
>NZ_AFFX01000012.1:0-231500 GCF_000222125.1 Pseudomonas sp. S9
AAGCCTTCTTCGAAGTGGTCCCAAACGCGCCTTAAGGCACCCATCAGAAATCTCCTGAACGATTTTTATTGGTTTGATCCATAAGGATGCGGGACTCTAACCTAGTCGTCCGCCTCCCGACATTCACTATTGGTGCATGCCGGTTTCGCTACAGCCGAAGGCTGGTACAAAGCTGCTGTTGCACTTGGAACCGCGAAAATAGGACGAGACTCAAGGGCCAACGTAGGTGACAGCCAGAGGCTGATCCGAAGAGCGAACGCAGCACGGGCTTGCCCAGCTATGCGTGGGAATAAAGCAGGCTTTTGGCGCTGTACTCAACCAACCCTGGTGCTTGGGCCTGCGCTGAAAAATAAGCTGCCAGCTTCTCATAGCAAGCCCAAGTGGGGGGCACTGAGATCAGTCGAATTTTCGGGGTTGGCCAAAAGCCTGAAACGGGCTGCGCGACCAGGCTGTTACCTGGTCGCGAGGGCTACTAGTTGGCTTGATTCGCTGCCTTTGCCGCTTCGATGACATCGCTGCCGATCTGCGCTTCAAACTTCTTCCAGGCAGGACTCACCGCATCGCGCCAGGCGTTGCGTTGCTCAGGCGTAAGGGTAATGAACTCGACCTTGCCTGAATCGATAATCGCCTGCTTGGCTTGCTCGTTGAGCTCCGCGGCTTTTTTTTTCACCTCGGTGGTGACTTCGGCAACGATCTCTTCAAGCTGGCTGCGGATATCCGCTGGCAGGCTATTCCAGAACTTGGTGTTGGTGATCAGTACGTAGTTGCCGATGGCATTATCCGACTCGATCATGTACTTCTGCACTTCGTAAAATTTCTGGCTGTAGATATTCGACCATGGATTGTCCTGGGCATTGACCACCCCGGTTTGCAATCCTTGGTAAATCTCGGCAAATGACATCTTGCGCGGGACTGCGCGCAATGCGCTGTACTGTGCAGCCTGCAAGTCCGATGGTTGCACACGGAACTTCAAGCCGCGTGCATCAGAAGGCTTGACCAGTGGTTTGTTGGCGGTCAACTGACGCATGCCATTGAGCCAGAACGCCAGGCCGGTGATGCCTTTGTCTTCCATCGACTTGAGCATCGCCTTGCCCTTGTCCGAGTTCTGGAAGCGCTGGGCAGCCGCCATGTTGTCGAACAGGAACATCATGTCGAACAGCTGTAGTTGCTTGGTGTATTGCTCAAGTTTCGAGGGCGCAGGAGCAAGCATCTGCACCTCATTGAGCATCAAGGCTTCCATCTCCTTGCCGTCGCCATACAGCGACGAATTGGAGTAGACCTGTACTTCAACTTTGCCCGCAAGACGCTCATCCACCAGTTTTTTGAACAGCAGCGCACCTTTGCCTTTCGGGGTGTTATCAGCAGTAATGTGCGAGAACTTGATCAGGATTGGATCGGCGGCCTGGGCAGTCAGGGCCCCAGCCAACGCAAAACCAGTGACCATGCCCAGCAGGAGACGACGGACAGACGGATACTTCATAAGTGAGCTCCTATTATTTTTGTCTTGGGAAACCCCTGAAACTACGCTCGTTAATTTTCAGAGGCTCCGTAGCTTTGAAACGGCGACACCTTGGCGACCCGCGAACTCTATCGCGCAGGTTTGCCAACTGAAATTCACATTTGAGTAATGAGCCCTTCGGCATCCACGAAGGCAGGTTCAGCGGGACTCGCTGCTCACCAAGTGTTCGAGCATCTGTTTTGCAGTAACGGACAATGCATCCAGGCTGCGCACGCCGATCTTTATTTCACGGCGTGCCCAATCATCGGTGAGGTTGATCACCTGGACATTCAGCGCTGGCAAATAGGTACGCACGGCAATCTCAGGCAGCACGCCAATGCCCATTCCGGTGTGGATCATGCGGCAGATCGCTTCGAAACTGCGCACCTGGATTCGCAAGCGTAACGTAGCGCCGAGATGGTGCACGCTGTGCTGCAACAGGCTGTGTAGCGATGCATCCTGCTGCAAGCCAATGAAGTCGTAACCCAGGGTTTCACGAAAGGCTATCGAGCCGCGAGACGCCAGGGGATGATCACGCGGGGTGACCAATACCAGGTGATCATGGCGATAGGTAAACAGCTGCAGGTCTTGCGCCGGTACATGCCCGGCAAAGATACCGATGTCGGTCAATCCTTCGCGCACAGCGCGTATGGTTTCACTGCTGACCCGCTCCTCCAGATCAATTTTCACCTCGGGGTGCAGCTGGGTGAAGGTGCTCAGGTCTTCTGGCAGAAACTCAATGACTGAGGAGGTGTTGGCGTGAATGCGCACATGGCCTTTAACCCCTTCACTGAACTCGCTGAGGTCGGCACTCATCTGCTCAAGGTTATCCATGACTGTGCGCGCATGGTGCAACAAGGCATGGCCAGCCGGTGTCAACTCGACTCCCTTGGGCTGGCGGTATAGCAAGTTGATGCCCAACTGGCTTTCCAGGTCGCTCACCCGCTTACTCACCGCAGCCAAGGCCAGATGCTCGCGTTCGGCGGCCTTGGTCAGGCTGCGCTCATCGGCAATCGCAATAAACACCTTGAGTGTGATGAAGTCGATACGGCGCATGGCCTTTGTCCTCTGCCAGTTGGGGGCTTGCGAAAGTGCCAGCAGCTCGTTTGCAGTCGCTTGCTATACATTCAGCGCTGACAAGGCTCTCATAGATTTACTTCGTAGAATACGAAGTCAGGCTTGATAATTGATCAATTGTCCATAAACCTGGCTTGAGTGATTCTGCAGCCATGAAAGAACAAGGTATCCCGCTAGAGGCACAACAATGACAGATCAGAACGTGACCAATATGGCGCTGCAAGGGTTAAAGGTGGTTGAGATGGGCCAGCTGATCGCTGGCCCCTTTGCCAGCAAGCTACTCGGCGAGTTTGGGGCGCAAGTGGTCAAGATCGAGCCGCCAAAGGTCGGTGACCCACTGCGCAAATGGCGCAAGATCAAGGATGGCACCTCGCTTTGGTGGCACGTGCAGTCACGCAACAAGCAGTCTCTGACCTTGAACCTAAGAGAAGCCGAAGGTCAGGACATCGTACGCAAGCTGATTGCCGAGGCCGATATCCTGATCGAGAACTTCCGTCCTGGAACCCTTGAAGGCTGGGGACTTGGCTGGGAGCAATTGTCGCAAATCAATCCACGGCTGATCATGCTACGCATATCTGGCTACGGTCAGACAGGCCCTTACCGCGACCTGCCCGGCTTTGGCGTGATTGGCGAAGCCATGGGTGGCCTGCGTCACCTGTCTGGTTATCCAGGCCAGGCGCCCGTGCGGGTGGGCATCAGCATTGGCGACTCACTGTCTTCGCTGTATGGCGTCATTGGCGTCTTGCTGGCACTGCAAGAACGTCAGCGCAGCGGTTTGGGCCAGTACATTGATGTGGCCTTGTATGAGTCGGTCTTCGCCATGATGGAAAGCCTGATTCCCGAATACGATGTCTTCAACTACATCCGTGAACCTGCCGGCAGTGCCCTGCCCGGTATTACGCCCTCCAACTCCTACCCCTGCAACGATGGCAGCTTCGTGTTGATTGCCGGTAATGGCGACAGTATCTACAAGCGCCTGATGACACTGGTGGGCCGCGAAGATCTGGCAAACGACCCACGCCTGGCCCATAACGATGGTCGCAGTGAGAACGCCGAGCTGATCGACCAGGCGATCGCCGACTGGACCCGTGTACGCGAGCGCGACGAAGTCTTGGCGGCACTCAATCAAGCACAGGTTCCGGCAGGCTTCCCCTATACCGCAGCCGATATTGTCAAAGACCCCCATTACCTGGCGCGGCAGATGATCGAAACCGTGCAGACCGCAGCCGGGCCACTGAAAGTGCCAGGCGTATTGCCCAAGCTGAGCCGAACCCCGGGACGCATTGGCACCGGCGGCCCGGCCCTGGGTGAACACACAGACGATGTATTGGCTGGCCTGGGCCTGACCGAAGAGCAGCGTCAAGGCCTGCGCGATCGCGGAATAGTATAAGGAACCTATGATGAGCAAGCGTCTGTACATCCAGGAAGTCGCTACGCGTGACGGCTTCCAGATAGAACCCAACTTCGTAGCCACCGAAGACAAGATTGCACTGGTCAACCGTCTCTCACACACTGGCTTGGCCAAGATCGAAGTCACCTCCTTTACCTCGCCCAAGGCCATTCCAAACTTGCGTGACGCCGAAGAAGTGATGCGCAGTATCGACCGTGTGGCCGGGGTTGAATACACGGTGCTGGTACCTAACGTCAAAGGCTGCGAGCGCGCACTGTCATGTCAGGTTGATGAAATAAACCTGGTGATGTCTGCCAGTGATACCCATGGCCTGGCTAACTTGCGCATGACGCCTGAGCAGTCCCTGGCCCAGTTCAGGGAGATCATCGAAGTTGCGCGTGGTAGCAAGGTATTTATCAACGCCTCGCTCTCCACCACCTTTGGCTGCCCTTTTGAAGGTGCCGTGGCCGAGACTCGCGTGCTTGAACTGATCCAGCGTTTGACTGACATTGGCGTGCAAGGCATCACCCTCTGTGACACCACCGGCATGGCGGACCCGGCGCAAGTCGAGCGCATCAGCCGCGAGGCCCTGCAACGCTGGCCGCAAACGGTGTTCACCCTGCACTTTCACAATACCCGAGGCATGGGCCTGGCCAATGCCATCGCCGCCCTGAATGCTGGCGTTGATCGCTTTGATGCATCGCTCGGCGGGCTGGGCGGTTGTCCATACGCACCGGGCGCCAGCGGTAATATCTGCACAGAGGACCTGGTGCATATGTTCCAGCGCATGGGGTTCGATACCGGCGTAGACCTGGATGCGCTGCTGCAGGCTGCGGCGAGTCTGCCTGAACTGCTCGGCCATGATGTGCCTGGCGCGATCCTCAAAGCCGGCAAAGCTGATCGGCGCTATCCAAAACCCAAGTGGATGGATGCCGCGAGCTGATGTACAAGCACAAAAAAACGGGCGACCTGATCAGGCCGCCCGTTTTTTTTGTATCACTCAAGGATGGATCTCAAGGCGTATTTGAAGCCTCGGCGGCCTTGATCAGGTCAGCACCAATCTGCGGCTCGAATTTCTTCCACACTGGCTTCATCGCTTCACGCCACTTTGCACGTTCTTCCGGCGTCAGGGTGATGATTTCAGTGGTGCCAGAATCAATAATCTGTTGCTTGGCTTTCTCGTTCAGGTCCGCAGCCTCTTTGTTCACCGCGACAGTCACCTCGCCCATGATTTCATCAAGCTGGGTGCGAATATCATCCGGCAAGCTATTCCAGAACTTGGTGTTGGTGATCACCATGTAGTCGATCAGGCCATGATCCGACTCAGTCATGTACTTTTGCACTTCATTGACTTTCTGGCTGGCGTAGTTCGACCAGGTATTCTCTGTTCCGTTGACCACGCCGGTCTGCAAACCCTGGTAAACCTCGGCGAAACTCATCTTGCGCGGGTTAGCCCTGATTGCCTTGAACTGTTCTTCAAGGACCGCCGATGCCTGCACGCGGAACTTCAAGCCGCGGGCATCGCTCGGTACGCGCAATGGCTTGTTTGCGGACAATTGCTTGGTGCCGTTGTGCCAATAGGCCAGGCCCGTGATGTTTTTGTTTTCCATCGACTTGAGCAAGGCCTTGCCTTGCGGGCTGCTTTGGAAACGGTCGGCGGCGGCCAGGTTGTCAAACAGGAACGGCAGGTCAAAGATCTGGACCGGCTTGGAATACTGTTCAAACTTGGCCAGTGACGGCGCCAACATTTGGACGTCGCCAAGCAACAACGCTTCCATTTCCTTGCCGTCGCCATAGAGCGACGAGTTCGGGTAGACCTCGACCTTTACCTTGCCTGGTAGACGTTCTTCCACCAGTTTTTTAAACAACAGTGCCCCCTTGCCTTTAGGGGTGTTGTCTGCGACCACATGGGAAAACTTGATGATGATCGGGTCCGCCGCATGAGCCAGGCTGGCGAAGCCAACCGACATCGATACAGCAGCGGCGCATAGCAGTGTCTTAAATGGAAGCTTATACATTGAATACCTCTTGTTATTGTTGGTAGACCTCAACCTCTGCACGGATGCGCAGAGGCCATTTAGCGAGCTTTTAGTCACATGCCGGCACGTTCGAGTAAACGCTTGGCATGACCGAGAACCGGCGCATCAACCATCTGCCCGTCGATTACAAACACACCAGCGCCCTGCGCTGCCGCATTCATTACGCGTTGTGCCCAATCCAGTTCGTCTGCCGCTGGCATCAGGCTTTGGTGCACCACGGCAACCTGTTTGGGGTGAATACACAACATGCCGCCAAACCCCATGTCATTGGCGTCGCGCGCAAATTGCGCCAGTCCGTCGGGGTCGTCGATTGCCGGGAATACGCTGTCTAGCGGCGGCGCCAGTTCGGCCAGGCGCGACTGCAACACAATGGCGAAGCGAGCCTGGTCAAGCATGCGTGAAGCACCCGCCGTTGCGGCTGCCAGCCCCAGGTCAAGCCCCAGGTCCAGGCCGCCAAACGACAGCCGCTCGACACCTTGGGCCTGGGCAATTTCAACCAGTGCCTGCAACCCCTTGGCGCTTTCTACAATTGGCCAGATCGGCTTTTTGCAGGTGGCCAGGTGGCGAACCTGGGCAGCGCTTTCTACCTTGGGCAGTAATACGCCGACAACGCCTGGATGGCGGCTGCACAATGCAATATCCGCGTCATGGCCGCTGTGACTGGCCGCGTTGATACGCACATGCAGGCGAGCCTCGGGATTGGCTTGCAAGAATGCGTCAAGATCAGCTCGCGCTTGCTCCTTGAGCGTTTCTTCTACTGCATCTTCAAGATCAACAATTACTGCATCACTGCCAACGGCGAGCGCCTTTGGGATACGTTCCGGGCGTGATGCGGGCACGAACAATGCCGTGCGAATGATCGATCCATTCATGGTCATTTCACTCTCTATAGCTCGCACAGGCACTGTTTAAACGACACTGCGTTCATGGAGTTGCTGGATATCGCTGGCACTCAAGCCCAGCTCGCCAAGCAGAGCGTCGGTGTGCTCGCCCAGAGCCGGGATGCCATCCATGCGCGGGCTGAAGGCGCTGTTACGGCCTGGGGGCAAGAGCGCCGGAAGCATTCCAGACGGGCTTGATACTTCGGTCCAGCGCTGGCGGGCCTTGAGTTGCGGATGCTGCCAAACGCCGGCCATGTCATTGACATGGGCATTGGCAATTTGCGCCTCGTTTAGCCGCTCGATTACCTGTTCGGCGCTCAGCGCAGCGAAACTTTCAAGAATGATTGCGCGCAGCTCCGCTCGATTGGCCGAACGCTTGGAGTTGGCTGAAAATCGTGGATCATCGGCCAGCTCAGGTTGCATCAGCACCTTGTCGCAAAAGGCTCGCCATTCGCGCTCGTTCTGCAGGCCAAGCATTACGGTTCCGCCATCGCCCGCCGGGAACGGGCCGTATGGATAGATAGTCGAGTGTGCAGCGCCCGCCCGCGGTGGTGGCGTTGCACCTTGATAGGCGTAGTACATGGGGTAGCCCATCCACTCCACCAGGCTTTCGAGCATGGACACATCGACCCGGCTGCCAACACCCGTCTTGTCGCGCAACATCAGTGCCGACAACACGCCGGTATAGGCGTACATGCCGGCGGCAATATCGGCAATAGAGCAACCGGCCTTGGCCATCTGCTCATAGCCCTCGCCGCCTGTCACGGACAAAAAGCCACCTTCGCTTTGGATCAGCAGGTCATAGGCTTTCTTCTGCTCGTAAGGGCCGCCTTCGCCATAACCGGAGATGTCGCAGACAATCAGCTGCGGGAAGCGTTCGTGCAGGGACTCGAAAGACAAGCCCATGCGTGCGGCTGCGCCTGGGGCCAGGTTTTGCACCAGTACGTCGGCCTTGGCCAGCAAGGCTTCAAGCACAGCCGTGGCTGGTTCTTGCTTGAGGTCCAGGGTCAAGCTTTCCTTGGAACGATTGGTCCAGACGAAATGCGAGGCCAATCCCGAGACACGCTCATCATAGCCACGGGCGAAGTCACCACTGAGCGGGCGCTCGACCTTGATGACCCGAGCGCCAAGATCAGCCAGTTGACGGGTACAAAACGGAGCCGCAATGGCATGCTCCAGGCTAACAACCGTGATGCCGTCCAGTGGACGTGGCGAACTAGTGGAACTGTTCATGATTATTCTCTTGTTTGGCGGCTAGGGAACCCCTGAAAAACTACTGCGCTCGCTACCTTTTCCAGAGGTTCCCTAAGACATGATTAGCAAAGGCTGTTTACCGACGCGCAATGGCGCAAATTCCAGGCCTGGTTAATCAACTCATCCGTCCTGGCCGAATCCTTGTGCCCAGCGAATGCAAGTAAACGGCGGAACTTGTCTTCCAGTTCTGTCCGCGACAATGTGTTGCCTGGGTCGCCTTTGGGGTCATCTATTGCACCTTGTACAAGACGACCATCAAGGGTCAGCACCTCGACACGGCCGAGCCACCGTTGCGGATAAGCCGCATCGACCTCGGAATCAAGCTGCATACGCACCTTGCCCCTAAAGCTGGCGACACGCGGGTCATGCAATGCAAACTGTTCGAACTCCGGCAACCCGGCCTTGCCATGCACTGCAATCAGGCCAAGCACAGTGCCCATTGAGAACTTGGCCTGATGAACGCTGCTGGGAACATCCACCCGGCCCAGCACATCGATTGCGCCTTGATGAACCCGGGTTGTGACCTGCTCGATCTGCTCATGACCCAGCCCCTGTGCCTGCATCAAAGCCAACAAGGCGTCTGCTGCCGGGTGCGTGTGGCGGCACGACGCATGGAACTTGAATGAGGTTTCACACAAGGCCCAGCGGCTGCCTAGGCGATCGGACAACTTGCCAGGATTGGCGTCGCTGGACATGCCTGCCGCCATTCCCTGATCGCCCTCAAGAATGTTGCGCGCCCCGCTCAAACCTTCAGCAGTTAGATACGCCGCAAGCACTCCATCGGCAGCGGCCTTGGCCGTGTGCAATTGCTTGGAGTCGGCGGCGTCACGCAGGAACTCCCACAAACCTGCCGCCTGGGTGCCAGCAGTGCCCAGCAGATTGATGAACTGTTCACGATCAAACTTCAGCAGCTTGCCGACGGTTACCGCAGCGGCCAGGGTGCCGACCGTCGCGGTGGTGTGGAAGATCCGGTAGTGCGAACGCCCGAGGAACTCGCCGATGCGAATGCCTGCCTCATAACCCACGACAGCGGCCAGCAGTAGCTCCTGGCCGCTGCAACCCAGGTCCTGCGCTGCAGCCAGTGCCGCCGGGAACACAACAGTGGCTGGGTGCAGCACCGAACTGTTGTGCAAGTCATCCTGCTCAACCAGATGCGACGAAGCCCCATTTACCAAGGCTGCGAAGTAGGCGCTGGTGTATTTGCCGCTCACCAGAATCTTCGCCTTGCCAGTCTCCGGCCCCATGGTTTGCGCATAGCGCTCGAACAGTGGGATGGGATGGCGATCCTGGCTGGCCAGTGCAGAACCGAGCCAGTCAAGGTAAAGCTCCTCGGTCCTGTCGAGCACAGCCTGGGGAAGTTGCTCATAACGCAAGTCAGCCATAAACGCGGCAAGCTGTTCTGTATGAGTCATGGGCTGAGGACCTTAGAATGAGCGAGGCAAGTCGAGCAGATGCTCGGCCACATAGGACAGGATCAGGTTGGTCGAGATCGGGGCAACCTGATACAAGCGGGTCTCGCGGAATTTGCGCTCAATGTCGTATTCGCAGGCGAAACCAAAACCACCGAAGGTCTGCAAACAGGCATTGGCTGCTTCCCAGGATGCTTTTGCCGCCAGGTACTTGGCCATGTTGGCACTGGCACCGGCGTTCTCACCGGCGTCATATTCATCACAGGCGCGCCAGCGCATCAGATCAGCGGCCTCGACTTCGATATGCGCCTCGGCAATCGGGAATTGCACGCCCTGGTTCTGGCCAATCGGACGGCCAAAGACTTCGCGGTCGCGCGCATATTGACTTGCCTTCTCGATAAACCAGCGGCCATCACCGATGCACTCGGCGGCAATCAGCGTGCGCTCTGCGTTCAAACCGTCAAGGATGTAGCGAAAGCCCTTGCCTTCCTCGCCAATCAAGCTGTCAGCTGGCAACTCGAGGTTATCGAAGAACAGTTCGTTGGTTTCATGGTTGACCATGTTGGCAATGGGCTGGACTGTCATGCCATTGCCAATTGCCTCGCGCAGATCAACCAGGAAGATCGACATGCCTTCGGATTTTCTTTTCACTTCAGCCAGCGGCGTAGTGCGCGCCAAGAGGATCATCAGGTCGGAATGCTGGATGCGTGAGATCCAGACTTTCTGGCCATTGATCACATATTTGTCGCCCTGCTTCACCGCAGTGGTTTTGATCTTGGTGGTGTCGGTGCCAGTCGTCGGCTCGGTCACGCCCATCGATTGCAAGCGCAGTTCACCGCTTGCCAGCTTTGGCAGGTAATAGCTTTTCTGGGCTTCGCTGCCATGGCGCAACAAGGTGAACATGTTGTACATCTGGCCATGCACGGTGCCGGAGTTACCGCCGCAACGGTTGACTTCCTCAAGGATGACCGAGGCTTCGGCAAGGCCCAGGCCGGAGCCGCCGTACTCTTCAGGAATCATTGCCGAGAGCCAGCCAGCCTCGGTCAGCGCCTTGACAAAAGCTTCCGGGAAGCCTTTTTCTTCATCAATTTTGCGCCAGTACTCAGCTGGAAATTCGGCACACAGGGCACGCACGCCTTCACGAATGGCATTAAGTTCAGGATTATTATTTGGATTCATCATTCCCATCTCATCTGAGCCAAGGAGTTGGCTGTATCAATCAAATTTCACTTCACTGCGCTGGGCCATCCCACCTTCGTTGCCAGCCCATAGTTGGGCGCTGCCAGCAGCATCGATCTTGCCGCCGACCTCGAAGGGGTGCGGCGCGACCAACGGCCGTAAGCCACGGTAGGAAAACTGGCGCAAACGCGCTTGCGGGTTAGCCCGACAGAAGGCGCGCAGGCTCAGGGTGGCGATCAACGGGCCGTGCACGACGAGGCCTGAATAGCCTTCGGTATCGGTCACATACGGCCAGTCGTAATGAATGCGGTGACCGTTGAAGGTGACGGCCGAATAACGGAACAACAGGGTTGCCGTTGGCGTGATCGACTCCTGCCAATCCCCCTCTACCAGCGACTGACCGCTGCTATTTTTAGGTGGGCTTGGTTCGCGATACACAATGTTTTGATCTTCACGAATGGCCAGTTCGCCATCCTGAAAATATTCATGCTGCACGGTGACGAACAACAGTGCGCCTGTGCTGCCATGCTTCTCTTCGATATGGGTGATGGTTGAAACCCGTGTGGCATCGCCACCTACACGCAAGCTCTGGATAAACTCGATTTTGCCGCCGGCCCACATGCGGTTACGGTTATCAGCCGGTGGCAGGAAACCGCCACGGGCCGGATGCCCATCCTCGCCCAGGCCATTTTCGGCTACGGGGTTCTGGAAAAAAGCCCAGTGCCACAGAGGCGGCAACGCTTCGCCATGGGCCGGGGTTTCTTCACCCAGGGTTGCGGCAATGCGCATCACCAGGTTACGACTCAGTTGGTCATGGACTTCTTCGGAACGGCCAATCCAGGCAGATAGTGCAGCGTCAGTCATGGGGTACTTCCAACAGTGCTCTTTTTAGTTGCACTTAGGATGCGTCTGACACAGCGTTCTGTGAATTTACATTTACATAACTCGGCGTTCGGTTAACCTGAACGCAAGATTTAGCCTCGCTCGATGACGCAGAGACCCTTATGCACTTTGATTTACCCGACCTGCGCTTGTTTATTCATATTGCCGAATCGCCTAGCCTGACCCAGGGGGCACGACGTGCGTTTCTTTCGCCGGCGGCAGCCAGCGCGCGGATCAAGGCCCTCGAAGCACAACTCGACTCGCGCCTGCTCTATCGGGACAGTCGTGGGGTTGAACTCACCCCTGCCGGTGAGCGCTTGCTGCACCATGCACGCCTGATCATGCGCCAGGTTGATTACCTGAAAAGTGAATTCACCGATTACGGAGCCGACGCTGCTGGCCATATCCGCATCTTTGCCAATACCACGGCGGTAACCGAGTTTTTGCCAGAGGTGCTTGCCGGGTTTCTGGCCGAGCGTCCCGGCGTCAGTATCGACCTGCAAGAGCGCTTGAGCCGTGACATTGTGCGTGGCGTGCTCGACGGCAGCACTGATCTGGGCATAATTGCCGGGCCAGTCGAGGTCAGCGGCCTGCAAGTACTGCATTTCAGTACCGACCGCCTATTGCTGGCGGTGCCGAAAAATCACCCGTTGGCCGATAGACAGCAAGTGACACTGCGCGACACCCTTGAGTACCAGCACATTGGCCTGCACGAAGGCAGCACCTTGTTGAGTTTTTTGCGTGAACAGGTAGAAAAACTCGGCACCAAGCTTTCGCTACGGATCCAGGTATCCAGCTTTGAAGCCATCTGCCGCATGATCGAGGCAGGCGTAGGCATCGGCATCATTCCCGAGTCCGCCGCCCAGCGTCATAGCCGCACCATGCAGCTGACCACCATCGAACTGAATGAGCCCTGGGCCGTGCGTGAACGCAGTATTCTGGTACGTGATCTGGAAGCCTTGCCAGGCAGCGTGCGTGCGCTGATTGCAACGCTAATGCCAGAGAGAGACAGCAAAACGCCCTGAATCAATCAGGGCGTTTGGGCACAGGCTAAGTCGGCCTAGCTCTTGACGTTGAGCACCACTCGACCACGACTTGGGCATTCGCTCATATAGACGTGTGCCTGGCCAACCTTGTCGAAACTGAAGGCTTTATCAACCAGTGGCTTGAGCAAACCATCGCCGGTGAGTTGATTGATGCCTTGCAGCGCTCGGGCAACCGCTTCTTTATCCTGCGGGATACCCAATTCCTGTTTGCCGGTAAAGTTACCGATGCAATGCACGAAGAACTGAATGTTCTTCTGGAAAGCGGCGCAGGCTGGAAATGGCGTCTCGTTGCCACCTTGCAGCCCGTACAGCACCAGACGGCCACGCGGCGCCAGTGCATCACCAAGCAGGCACATTTGTGGGCCGCCCAGTGTATCCATGACGATATCCACGCCGCGATCATTGGTCAGCTTTTTAACCCGGCTGACCAGATCCTGCTCTTCGGTCAAAATCACATGTTCGGCGCCGAGTCCACGCAGGAAATCGGTGTCCTCGTCAGTATCAGTAGCCGCTATGACATGGGCGCCCAGCGCTTTTGCCATTTGCACTACATAAGGCCCCCAGCAGCGGCTGGCAGCCGTAATCAGTACCGTTTCGCCGGCTTTCACACGGGCCAGTTCGACCATGCCGAACCAGCCAACCATGGAAGGTAAAAAGTGAACGCAGGCCTGTTCAGGCGTCAAGACGTCCGCGTAGCGCGCCACTGAGGTACGCGGCAACACCACCTCTTCAGCGTAGGCCGGGTAGTCGTTTGGGCTGTGAGCCGGGAAACTGGCAACTTTATCGCCAACAGCCAAGTCGTCAACGCCTTCACCCACAGCTAAAATCACGCCGGCGACTTCATAACCCAGTCCAGCCGGAAGCTGCGCGTGCGTGGTCGCAAGATTCTGGCGCCAAAGCACGTCTTGCCAGCTAACACCGATAGATTCGACGCCGATCAACACTTCGCCAGCGGCAGGCGCAGGGCGCGAGCGCTCTTCGATTTTGAGGACATCTGCCTCGCCAAACTGATGAAAACGGATAATGCGGGACATCATAAACCTCTTCGGTTGACCCCTTTAGACTTAGACTTTATCGGGCCTTTGTGAGCAATACCACATGCCAATACTAATATTCACCATGCCTGTCGATGATGATTGGCGGTTACAATATTAACAGCGTGCACTAGGATCTGGTAACAAGCCTTGGCGCATTGCCGAGGTAATATGATCCGCATTACCCTGGCGCACCGTTTCGAAGCTGCGCATTTATACCTGATATGGACGACAGATGAACCGTAACGATCTTCGCCGTGTAGACCTCAATCTTCTGATCGTTTTTGAAACGCTGATGCA
Source organism: Pseudomonas sp. S9 (assembly GCF_000222125.1). NCBI lineage: Bacteria > Pseudomonadati > Pseudomonadota > Gammaproteobacteria > Pseudomonadales > Pseudomonadaceae > Pseudomonas > Pseudomonas sp. S9. The sequence goes on from NZ_AFFX01000012.1 coordinate 13,990, forward strand.
CGAACGCAGCGTAACCCGCGCAGCAGAGAAACTGTTCCTGGGCCAGCCAGCCATCAGCGCTGCCCTCTCCCGCCTGCGCAGCTTGTTCGATGATCCGTTATTCGTGCGCACAGGTCGCAGCATGGAGCCCACGGCGCGCGCGCAAGAGATCTTTGGCCTGCTGTCGCCTGCGCTCGACTCAATTTCAACTGCGGTCAGTCGCGCAGCGGACTTCAATCCAGCCACCAGCAATGCCGTGTTCCGTATCGGTCTTTCGGATGACGTCGAGTTTGGCCTGATGCCGCCACTGATCAAGCGCTTGCGTGCCGAAGCGCCAGGCGTGGTACTGGTGATCCGCCGGACCAACTATTTATTGATGCCAGGGCTGTTGTCGTCCGGCGAGATATCCGTCGGCGTTGCCTATACCGAAGAATTGCCGGCCAACGCCAAGCGCAAAGTCGTGCGACGCAGTAAAGCCATGCTGCTTCGTGCAGACACTGTTCCCGGCGCCCTTTCACTTGATGACTACTGCGCCAGGCCCCATGCACTGGTGTCTTTCGCCGGTGATCTTGGCGGCTTTGTTGATAGCGAGTTGGAAAAACTCGGCCGCAAGCGTCGGGTGGTGCTGGCGGTACCGCAGTTCAATGCACTCGGACCATTGCTTAGCGGCACTGATATCGTGGCCAGCGTGCCTGACTACACCGCTGCAGTCCTGACAGCTGCCGGAGGCTTGCGTACAGAACCCTTGCCACTGGAAACCCAAACCTTTGAATTACACATGGCTTGGCGTGGCGCACAGGACAATGATCCGGCCGAGCGCTGGCTGCGCTCGCGTATCCAGATGTTTATTGGCGACCCGGACAGCCTGTAACCGGACAGCCTGCATATTGCACCAACTGCAAGCACAGCGTCTGGAAACGGCAAGTGCTTGCACTACTATTGCCCTATTACAATAGTAAGTCGCACATAATCATTTCCAATAATACTTAAATTCGCAGCGTTCGATTCGTTCCCTGATTCGTTGCGACTCACACTTCGCCCAAATATTACATCCACGGGCGGAAAAATCATGGAACAGCCAAACAACAAGATCTGGCACCTTCCACTTGCAGTACTTGCGGCAGTTATTCTCAGTGCATGTGGGAAAACCGAGGAAACCACTCAGCAGCAACATGCAGCCAAGGTCAGTGTCGCTGAAGTCATTGAACAACCTATCAACGAATGGGATGAATTTACCGGTCGGCTGGAAGCGCCAGAGTCGGTTGAAATTCGCCCGCGAGTTTCTGGATTTATTGACAAAGTCGCATTCGACGAAGGCAGCCTGGTCAAGAAAGGTGACCTGCTGTTCCAGATCGACCCGCGTCCTTTCAATGCAGAAGTCAAACGCCTGGAAGCACAACTCAACCAGGCTCGTTCGGCTTACTCCCGTGCGCGCAGTGAAGCCCAGCGTGGCGAACGCCTGCGTAAAAGCAATGCCATATCGGCTGAGCTTGCCGATGCGCGAACCAGTACTGCGCAAGAGGCCCAGGCAACAGTTGCGGGAATTGAGGCAGAGCTAGAAAACGCCCGCCTGAACCTGAGCTTTACCCGGGTAACTTCACCGATTGATGGCCGTGTCAGCCGCGCAGAAATCACGGCTGGCAACCTGGTAAATGCCAGCGAGTCGCTTCTGACCTCCGTGGTTTCAACCGACAAGGTCTATGCCTACTTTGATGCCGACGAGCAAGCCTTTCTGAAGTACGTTGAAATGGCAAAGAAATCGGGCGGCAATACCCGCGACGCCAGCCCGGTGTACCTGGGATTGTCCAACGAAGCCGGTAATCCGCACCTGGGCAAGCTGGACTTTCTGGATAACCAGGTCAACCCGCAAACCGGCACCATTCGTGGTCGCGCCGTGTTTGACAACAGCGACGGTGAATACACCCCTGGCCTCTATGTACGGCTCAAGCTGGTCGGCAGCGGTACCTATTCGGCCAAGCTGATTCAGGACGCCGCAGTCGGCACCGACCTGGGCAAGAAGTTTGTCCTGGTGCTCGGCGATGACAACACCGTCAGTTATCGCGCCATTGAACTGGGCCCCAAAGTCGAAGGCTTGCGCATTGTCCGCAGCGGACTGGAGAAAGGCGACAAAATTGTCGTCAACGGTTTGCAACATGCAATGCCCGGTTCGACCGTAGACCCACAAAACGTAGCCATGGCCGATGAACAGACACTGGCCAAGCTCGCGCGCATCCGCAGCGCCGTTGACTCAACAGTAGACAGCGAAGTTGACATTGCTGAGCGCCCTGCTCAGCCGAACGCGTCACCTCGCGGCTAAGGGTAAAGGTTTATGAATTTCTCCCAGTTCTTTATCAAACGGCCAATTTTTGCAGCGGTTCTGTCGCTCCTGATATTGATTGCCGGTGCTATCTCGCTCTTCCAATTACCAATCAGCGAATACCCCGAAGTGGTGCCGCCAACGGTCGTGGTGCGTACCAGCTTTCCCGGCGCCAACCCCAAGGTAATTGGCGAAACCGTTGCCTCGCCACTGGAACAAGCCATCACCGGTGTCGAAGGCATGCTGTACATGTCTTCCCAGGCTACATCCGACGGCGCACTGACGCTGACCATCACCTTTGCCTTGGGCACCGATCTCGATAACGCCCAGGTTCAGGTACAAAACCGGGTCACCCGGACCATGCCAACCTTGCCGACTGAAGTTCAGCGTCTTGGGGTGACGGTCGACAAGGCCTCGCCAGATTTGACCATGGTGGTTCACCTGACCTCCCCGGATAACCGCTACGACATGCTCTATCTGTCGAACTACGCGGCACTCAACGTCAAGGATGAACTGGCCCGTCTCGACGGCGTGGGCGATGTACAACTCTTCGGCCTGGGTAACTATTCACTACGGGTATGGCTTGATCACAATAAAGTGGCCTCGCGTAATCTGACCGCTACCGATGTGGTCAACGCCATTCGCGAACAGAATCGCCAGGTCGCTGCCGGCTCACTGGGTGCGCCACCAACCGCTGGCGATAACAGCTTCCAGCTCTCGATCAATACCCAGGGGCGCCTGGTGACTGAGGAGGAGTTCGAGAACATCATCATTCGCGCCGGTGAAAACGGCGAGATCACACGCCTCAGGGACATCGCCCGGGTTGAGCTGGGCTCCAGCAAATACGCCCTGCGCTCGCTGCTGAACAACAAGCCCGCGGTTGCCATTCCGGTGTTCCAACGCCCTGGATCGAACGCTATCGACATCTCGGACTCGGTTCGTGCACGCATGGCTGAGCTGAAGAAAAGCTTCCCGCAAGGCATGGACTACGAGATTGTCTACGACCCAACCATCTTCGTGCGCGGTTCTATCGAGGCAGTGGTACACACCCTGCTCGAAGCCATTGTGCTGGTGGTGCTGGTGGTGATCCTGTTCCTGCAAACCTGGCGCGCATCGATCATTCCGCTGGCGGCTGTGCCTGTCTCTTTGATCGGCACCTTCGCGGTGATGCACCTGTTTGGCTTCTCGCTCAATGCCTTGTCGCTGTTCGGCCTGGTGCTGGCAATTGGTATTGTGGTCGACGACGCCATCGTTGTGGTGGAAAACGTCGAACGTAATATCGGACTGGGCAAGACTCCGGTCGAGGCAACCAAGCAAGCGATGAAAGAGGTTACCGGCCCCATCATTGCGACAGCCTTGGTGCTCTGTGCGGTGTTCGTACCGACGGCCTTTATCTCCGGCTTGACGGGCCAGTTCTACCAGCAGTTTGCCTTGACCATTGCAATCTCGACGGTCATCTCCGCCTTTAACTCGCTGACCCTGTCGCCTGCCCTGGCGGCGGCGCTGCTCAAAAGCCATGACGCACCCAAGGACCGTTTCTCCCGGGTCCTGGAACGCCTGCTTGGCGGCTGGTTATTCAAGCCATTCAATCGCCTGTTCGACCGTGCCAGCAATGGCTATGTCGGGGCTGTTACCCGCATCCTGCGTGGCAGCAGCATTGCGATGCTGGTGTACGGCGGCTTGTTGGCACTGACCTATTTCGGTTTCGCCAGCACACCGACCGGTTTCGTGCCGCCGCAAGACAAACAGTATCTGGTGGCCTTTGCACAATTGCCGGATGCGGCAAGCCTTGATCGCACCGAAGCGGTTATCAAGCAGATGTCGGAGATTGCCAGTGAATACCCAGGGGTTGCCAATACGGTTGCCTTCCCTGGCCTGTCGATCAACGGTTTCACCAACAGCCCGAACAGTGGCATCGTTTTCACCACGCTCAAGTCGTTTGACCAGCGCAAGGACCCAAACCTGTCAGCGGGAGCGATCGCGGCTGCGCTAAATGCCAAGTTCGCCAATATCCAGGATGCCTATATTGCGATTTTCCCACCACCGCCAGTCCAGGGCCTGGGTACCATTGGCGGCTTCCGTGTGCAGATCGAAGACAAAGGTAATCAGGGCTATGACGAACTCTATAAGCAAGTGCAAAACGTCATCAGCAAGAGCCGTGATGTACCCGAGCTAGCCGGTTTGTTCACCAGCTACCAGGTAAACGTACCCCAGGTTGATGCCGACATTGACCGCGACAAAGCCAAGATCCACGGCGTCGCCATCAGCGACATCTTTGACACCATGCAGGTGTACCTGGGTTCGCTGTATGCCAACGATTTCAACCGCTTTGGTCGTACTTACCAGGTCAACGTGCAGGCTGATCAGCAATACCGGGTTGATGCCGATCAGATCGGTCAGCTCAAGGTGCGTAACAATCGCGGTGAAATGGTGCCCCTGTCGACTTTTATCAAGGTCAAAGACAGCTCCGGCCCCGATCGTGTGATGCATTACAACGGCTTTATTACCGCCGAAATCAATGGTAGCGCAGCGCCCGGCTACAGCTCAGGCCAAGCCGAGGCTGCGATGGAGCGCCTGCTCAAAGAGCAACTGCCAAACGGCATGAGCTATGAATGGACCGAGCTGACCTACCAACAAATCCTGGCTGGTAATACCGCGCTGTTTGTATTCCCGCTCTGCGTGCTGCTGGCGTTCCTGGTACTGGCTGCCCAGTACGAAAGCTGGAGTTTGCCGATGGCGGTGATCCTGATCGTGCCAATGACCCTGTTGTCGGCCATTACCGGGGTGATACTGACCGGAGGCGACAACAACATCTTCACCCAGATCGGTCTAATTGTACTGGTTGGACTGGCCTGTAAAAACGCGATCCTGATCGTTGAGTTTGCCAAGGAACAGCAGGAAGCCGGCATGGATCGCGTAAGTGCGGTGCTGCAAGCCTGCCGCCTGCGTCTACGGCCGATCCTGATGACCAGCTTTGCCTTCATCATGGGCGTGGTTCCGCTGGTATTCAGCTCTGGTGCGGGTGCTGAAATGCGTCATGCGATGGGGGTGGCGGTGTTCAGCGGCATGCTCGGCGTGACCTTCTTCGGCCTGCTGTTGACCCCGGTGTTCTATGTTCTGATTCGCAGTTTTGTTGAAAAACGCCAGGCAAAACGCGCACTGCGCCTGCAGGAGGCAGCGGTATGAAGTTGAAGTTATTTGCACCTGCCCTGCTTGCCCTGGCCGTCTCAGCTTGCGCCGTGGGCCCAGACTTCAAGCAGCCTGAAAACACCCCGGCGCAGTTGTCCCAGTTAAGTGCCGGCAAGTACGACCAGGGGCACTTCGAAGCCTTGTGGTGGCAGCAGTTTGATGACCCAACCCTGAACCAACTGGTTAACCAGTCGCTGCAGGACAACCGTGAGCTGCGTGTCGCCTTCTCACGGCTGAAGGCAGCCCGGGCCATTCGTGACGATGTTGCCAATGACCGTCTGCCGACCATCACCAGCCGTGCCAGCAGTGACATAGGCAAGGCACAACAGCCGGATATCACCGAGGATAGAGTCAGTACCGAGCGTTATGACCTGGGCCTGGACATGGTCTGGGAGCTTGATCTGTTTGGCCGAATCCAGCGCCAACTTGAGGCCAGTGATGCGCAAATCGAAGTCGCCGAAGCCGATTACTATCAGTTGCAGGTGAGCTTGATTGCCGAGCTGGTTGATGCCTACGGCAGCTTGCGCGGCGCCCAGTTGCGCGAGCAGATTGCCCGGGAAAACTTGCACAATCAGGAGGAATCGCGGGGCATAACCGAGGATTTGCGCGACGCGGGGGTTGGTAGCGAACTGGATGTACTGCGCGCCGACGCACGTCTTGCCGCAGTTGAAGCCAGCGTGCCGAGACTGCAGGCAGAGCAAGTACGTGCGCGCAACCGCATTGCAACCCTGCTCGGCCAGCGAGCGGATCAACTCGACATCGACCTCTCGCCACACCCCATCCCGGCAATCGCCAAGGCGCTCCCCATTGGCGATCCGGCAGAGCTGCTGCGTCGACGCCCGGATATTCGTGCTGCTGAGCAAAACCTGGCTGCGGCTACCGCGAATATTGGCGTGGCCACCGCAGACCTGTTTCCCCGCGTAAGCCTCAGTGGTTTCCTTGGTTTTACCGCCGGGCGCGGTTCGCAGATTGGCTCTTCGGCAGCGCGAGCCTGGGGAGTATCGCCAAACATCACCTGGGCGGCGTTCGATCTTGGTAGTGTCAAGGCACGGATTCGCGGGGCCGATGCAGAGGCCGAAGGCGCACTGGCGCAATACGAGCAGCAGGTCTTGTTGGCCCTGGAGGAGTCCGAGAATGCCTTTAGCGATTATGCCAAGCGCCAACAGCGCTTGCTGGCACTGATCCGACAGTCAGAAGCCAGTCGTGCTGCTGCCGCGCAAGCGGCCGTGCGTTACCGCGAAGGCACTGTGGATTTTTTGGTGTTGCTCGATGCCGAACGAGAGCGCCTTGCCGCCGAAGACAGCCAGGCACTGGCTGAAGTCGAGTTGTACAGCGGCATAGTTGCAATCTACAAGACCCTGGGCGGTGGCTGGCAGCCGAACAGTTAAGCAGCTAGGCAATGTCAAAGCCCCGCACGACCAACGTCGCGGGGCTTTTTTTGGCCTGTTTATGCGCAGGCCAGGACAGGTCGTGGGCTGGCTGTATTTTAATTTGCATGCTCAAGCGTAACGAAGTGGCTTGTGCAACACTCTATAGCTAATCCCGCGCGGCGGCATCACAAGCGCGAATTGGACAACGAGGTTGCAGTGCTAATCCCCCTTACCCTGGCATTTTTAATCGGCTGGGTCTCGCAGCGTATGGGTTTGTGCCTGGTGGCTGCCATCACCCTGGCCCTGAATAAGCGGCCCACCCTGTTCGTGGCGCTTGCCTCCTGTGGCCTGTTCGGCCTTCTATTGACGCCGCTTTACCAGCAGCTTGGCGTGTCACAACCCTTCTATCAGCCAATAGCCCCTTATCATCACATTATCCTGGGTGGCTTTTTATTCGGGGTCAGTTCGGTACTCAATAACGGTTGCAGTGTAGGCACCCTGACCAAACTGGCGCGGGGCGACCTGAGCAAGGCATTCACCATTATCGGCTGGGTTGTCGGCATAGTCCTCTGGCACCACCTGAATATGGATATGACCGAAAAGAAAACCCTTGCGCCCTCGCCTTCAAGCGTCAACTACCTGCTGGCCATTGGATTGGTGATCGCCAGCCTGCTGGTGCTTGTGCGTTATCAGCGCGAGAAGCACTACGTCAGCTTGAGCATCTTGCTTGGCTTGCTCACCAGCGCCTTGTACACCTTCGAGCCGCAATGGACGCCGAGCCTGCTGTTCTACGATTTATCCAAGGCGGTGTGGATACAGCAATGGCACATTCACCCGACCAGGCTTGGTATCTTCGCCATGCTCGTGCTGGGCATGTACTGCTTCACCATTTACCGTAGAACCTTCGACTACCGGCCGGTCAACCTGCTCGACTCGAGCCGCTACCTCTGTGCCGGAACCCTGATGGGGGTTGGCGCATCCATGATGTTGGGCGGTAACGACTCGCAAATCCTGTTGGTATTTCCCACGCTGCACCTGGCGACAACCCTGCCACTGATGGCTATTTGTAGCGGGATTGTCCTGAGTCTCCTGCTCAGCAAATACAGCGTCCGCCAACGACCGGCCCACTAGAACACCAGGTACGAACCTCAGGCGATACCGCCGTTGACCCTCAGGGTCTGGCCGTTGACCCAGGCCCCCTCCTCGCTGACCAGAAACGCCACTGCTGCGGCAATATCATCCGGTGTCCCAAGGCGCTCCAAGGGTGGTTGCAAGGTCAGCTTTTCGATCAGCTCATCACTCTTGCCGTTGAAGAACAAACTGGTTGCGGTCGGCCCAGGGGCAATGGCGTTGACACTGATACGGCGACCGCGCAATTCACGGGAAAATATTTGAGTGAAGACTTCAACCGCAGCCTTGGAAGCGGCATACACCGAGTAACCAGGCAACGCCATGCCAATCACGCTGGTTGAGAAGTTGACGATGCGGCCACCCTCACGCAAGCGCGTGGCGGCAAGGCGCAAGGTGTTGAACGTACCCTGGGTGTTGATGGAAAAGATTCGCTGGTACAGCTCATCGTCGGTGTCTTTCAACGCCACCATGCCGGGCTGGATGACTCCGGCGTTGTTGACCAGAATATCGATGCCGCCGAAAGCCATCTCGGTTTGATCAAATAAGGCTTCGACCGCTACCGGGTCGGCAATGTCGGCCAACACCGCGTAGGCTTTTCCACCTGCAGCCATGATCTCGCGGACCACGTTTTCGGCATCGGCAGGGTTAGAGGCGTAGTTGACCACCACGCTGATACCGTCCTTGGCCAGGCGTTTGGCAATGGCAGCGCCAATGCCCCTGGAGGCGCCTGTGACTATCGCAACTCTTGTCATAATTATTCTCTCTAGATAATGGTTCGCCAGCGCGCCACTGCCGGTCTGAAACCCACACCATGCAAAATCCACGACTTACTTCTGTATAGCCGTGAATTCAGGGACGCGACTGACCAATCATCTGGACTTGACCTAACTAAAGATTGGCTACAAAGCCATTGCCAACCCAAAACCGGCAATAATCCGCTGATGTTTCAGGCACAGATGGCGATATATCGCCACTGGCTGCGAACTGGTTCACTGTGCTTTTTAAGAGAACATTGCCCTGGGTACGATCGGTGAAATTGGCACAGGCATTGCGATAGGAACAATGCCAACAACGCCAACACTGATAAAAAAAATAGGATTCCCACATGTTTAAGCAACTGTTTGCCGTGGCTGCCTGTGCCTTGGCGATCACTTCGACACCGGCCATTAGCGCCCAGCAGAATGGCCCGATTGTCATAAAGTTCTCGCATGTCGTCGCCGATGACACGCCCAAGGGGCAAGGGGCACTGCTGTTCAAAAAACTGGTTGAGGAGCGCTTGTCGGGCAAAGTCTCGGTTGAGGTGTACCCGAACTCGACACTCTTTGGCGATGCGGACGAAATGCAGGCGCTGAAAGACGGCAAGGTACAGATGCTTGCACCTTCGCTGGCCAAGTTCGGTAACTACACCAAACAGCTACAGGTCTATGACTTGCCCTTCTTGTTTGATGACCTTGATGCAGTCAATCGCTTCCAAAAGCGTGCAAAAGGTCGTCAACTGCTGCGCAGCATGGAAGATAAGGGCATCACCGGCCTGGCTTATTGGCACAACGGCATGAAACAGCTATCAGCCAACAAGGCCTTGTATATGCCAGCCGATGCCAGCGGCTTGAAGTTTCGTATCCAGCCATCGGATGTGCTGAGCGCGCAGTTCAACCAGTTGTCTGCCACACCGCAAGTACTGCCCTTCGCCGAGGTGTTCAAGGCATTGCAAACGGGTGAAGTACAAGGTGCTGAAAACCCCTGGTCGAATATCTACAGCAAAAAGCTCAACAGCGTTCAGCCCTACATCACCGAAACCAACCACGGGGTGCTCGACTACATGCTGGTGAGCAATCCGACCTTCTGGTACAGCATCCCACACGCCACGCGTGTGGTGCTTGAAGGCATTATTGATGAGGTCACTTATTCAGTGAATCGCCAGGCCGAGGAAGCCAACCAGGCAGACCGCAACCGCATCCTGGCGTCGGGCTCCAGCCAGATCATCACCCTGGACGACCAACAACGCCAGGCCTGGCGTGATGCAATGAAGCCGGTATGGGCGCAGTTTGAAAAAGAAATTGGTGCCGACGTGATGCAGGCCGCGCAGGTGGTAAACCGCAAATCGCGTAACTAAGCCTCAGGCAATGAACCAAGCCAGCATCGGTCCAGATGCTGGCTTGGGCCTGTGGTTAATCCAGTTTGTCATCCTGATCGGCGGGTGGCACCAATTGATCGACTGTCCAGCCGCCGCCCAGCGCCGCAATCAACTGCACACTGGCCGTCAGACGGTTGCCCAGCAGCGTTAGCGCGGTACGCTCGTTGTTCAGGGCCGTTGCCTGGACTGTCACCACGCTATTGAAGTCAACGGTACCGGCCTTGTACTGGTTCTGAATCAGGCGCAGTGACTCACGGGCCGACTCGACCGCTTGTTGCTGAACCTGCGCCTCCTGCTCCATGACCCTGAGCTGGACCAGGTAGTCTTCAACCTCACGGAAACCATCCAGCACCGACTGCCGGTACTGTGCGACAGTCTGGTCATAGACCGCTTCGGTACGTTCCACCTCGGCACTGCGCGCGCCCCCATCGAACAAGGTCATGGCCAGGCTAGGACCTATGGACCAGAAACGGTTTGGCAACTCGATCCAATCCGCAAAACTGCTGCCCCGATAACCACCACTGGCGGAAATGGTCAGGTCCGGATACCAGGCGGCTTCGGCTATGCCGATATCGGCATTGGCGGAAATCACCCGGCGCTCGGCTGCTGCGATATCAGGCCTGCGCTCAAGCAGCTGCGAAGGCAAGGCCACAGGTATTTGCGGGAGCTGAGGCAGTTGCTCACGTGGGGCGATGCTCAACTCGGCAGGCGAAACCCCGACCAGCACCGCAATGGCATGCTCCAGCTGCGCACGCTGCCACTTCAGATCAATTGCCTGTGCCTCGGTGCTTTTCAATTGAGTACGGGCCTGGCTGACATCGGACTTCGGCACTATACCGGCCCTGTACTGGTTTTCTGTCAACTTCAACGAACGGGCATAGGCATCCACGGTAGCGTCCAGCAAGCGCTGCTGGTCATCGAGCACGCGTAATTGCAGGTAGCTCTGGGCCAACTCGGATTGATAGCTCAGCTTGGCAGCCGCCAGATCACCGGCACTGGCTTCGAAACCTGCCTTGCTCGACTCCAGCGAACGGCGCAGCTTGCCCCAGATATCCAGCTCCCAGGACGCATTGAGGCTCAAGTCGTAGTTCTTGGTGATGGTCGAGCGTGATCCGCCGCTGGAGATCACGTCAGAGGTGGTAACCACGTTCTGGCCGCCACCCTGACCGGAGCGCGTGACACCGGCATTGGTCGACAGCGAGGGGTAAAACGCTGCGCGCGCGCCCCTGACCAGTGCCCGGGCCTGACGGTATTGCGCCTCGGCGGCGGCGAGGTTCTGGTTCGACACATTGAGGCGTCCGACCAGATCGTTCAACTCGGCATCACCGTAGAGCTCCCACCAGGCACCACGTTCCAGGGCATCGCTGGGCACGGCGGCTTTCCAGCCGGCTACTTGCTTGAATTGGGCCGGGGTGTTGATTTCAGGGCGCTTGTAGTCCGGGCCGACCGCACAGGCACTCAAGGCGATACTCAGCGCAAGCAGGCTGAGCAGGCGCGTACCACGGGCTTTTGCAAGGTTTGCAGTAATCATAATGGTGTATCCAGGGCTGCATCGGTGCGCACGCCACGCCAGCGGTTTACCCGGTGGCGCAGGCGGTCGAAATAAAGGTAGATAACCGGTGTGGTGTAGAGGGTCAGCAACTGGCTCAGGATCAAGCCGCCGACAATGGTAATGCCCAAAGGCTTGCGCATTTCCGAGCCTTCGGCGCTGCTCAGTACCAGTGGCAGTGCGCCAAGGATGGCCGCAAGCGTGGTCATCATGATCGGCCGGAAACGCAGCAGGCAGGCTTGGCGGATCGACTCGAAAGGACTCATGCTCTGCTGGCGCTCAAGCTGCAAGGCCAGGTCGATCATCAGGATCGCGTTTTTCTTCACCACCCCGATCAGCAGGAACAAGCCCAGCAAGGAGATCAGGCTGAACTCGGTATTGAGCAACTCCAGTGCCAACAGTGCGCCCACCCCGGCCGAGGGCAAGGTGGAAAGAATGGTAAAGGGATGCACATAACTTTCGTAAAGCACGCCCAGGACGATATACACCACCACCAGGGCCAGCAGGATCATCAGGGGTTGATTGTCCTGGGTTTTCTGGAAGGCGGCGCCTGTGCCGCTCATCATGCCCTGCACTTCAGTGGGCAGGTTGAGTCTGGCCACCGCGTTATCTATCGCCTTGGTGGCCTGGTCGAGGCTGACACCTTCTGCCAACGAGAAACCGATATTCTCCGAGGCAAATTGCCCCTGGTGGTTAACCCGATCTTCTTCAAGGCTGCGTCCCCAATGGGCAAAGGTCGACAGCGGCACCCGATCACCATTGGCAGTAATCAGCTTGATCTGGTCCAGCGACTCAGGATGCTCGGCGTATTTTTTATCGACCTCCATGACCACGCTGTATTGGTTGAGCGTGTCGTAGATGGTCGATACCTGGCGCTGGCTGTAGGCGTTGTTAAGCACGCTGGTCACCATTGCCATGTCCACGCCAAAGCGCTTGGCCATGTCGCGATCGACCTGCAGGCTGATCTGTTGCGCGCCTTCGTTTTCCTTGGCGTCGATATCGGTCAGCTCGGGCAAAGCACGCAGCGCCTCGCGCACCTTGGGCATCCACTCGCGCAGTTGGTCCAGGTCACCCGACAGCAGCATGTATTCATTATCCGAGCTGCGCCCTTGCCTGCCACCGATTTGCAGGTCTTGGTCCGGCATCAGGAACAGCCGGCCACCGGCGACCTTGGGCACTTCCTTGCGCAGGCGGTTAATCACATCCTGGGCAGAAATCTTGCGCTCGGTTATGGGTTTGAGACGCACGATGATAAAGGCATTATTGATCCCCCCTGCTCCGCCTACGAAACCGGCAACGCTATCGACCGCTGGATCCTTGAGCAGTGCCCGGCGGTAGGTTTCCATTTTGGGCTGCATCACCTGGAAGGACAAACCATCGTCGCCGCGTACAAAGCCAATCAACTGGCCAGTGTCCTGCTGGGGCAAGAAGGTCTTGGGCACTATGATAAAGAGCACGATATTCAAGGCGATGGTGGCGAACAAACTCAGCAGCATCAGCAGTGAGTGACGCAGAGCCCAGTCCAGGCTGCGTTTGTAGCCGCGCAAAATCATCGCGCCAAAGCGTTCCAGTTGTTGCTGCAAGCGGCCATGGGGGCGCAGTTGATCTTCGGCCTTGAGCCAACGTGCGCAAAGCATCGGCGTCAGCGTCAAGGACACCAGCAAGGAGATAATGATCGACACCGCCAAGGTGATCGAAAACTCACGGAACAGGCTCTCGACCAGGCCGCCCATGAATAGAATCGAGACAAATACCGCCACCAGCGACAGGTTCATCGCCAGCAAGGTGAAGCCAACTTCCTTGGCCCCCTTGAATGATGCAGCCATGGGTGTTTCGCCAGCCTCGATATGCCGGGAGATATTCTCCAGCACCACGATTGCATCGTCGACCACCAGGCCCGTGGCCAGAATCAAGGCCATCAGTGACAGGTTATTCAGGGAGAACCCGAGCAGGTACATGGCGGCAAATGTGCCGACCAGCGACACGGGCACCGCCAGCGCCGGGATCATCGAGGCACGCCAGCGACCCAGAAAGCCATAGACCACCAAAATGACCAAGGCCACGGCGATCAACAAGGTACGCTCGGCTTCGTGCAAGGTGGCGCGAATGACCGGTGAACGGTCCATTGCCACCTGCAGATCAACGGTTGCCGGAATCACCGCGCGTAGCGCTGGCAACTGCTCGCGAATACTGGCAATGGTTTCGATGATATTGGCCCCGGTCTGGCGGTTGACCACCACCAATACAGCGCTTTGGTCGTTATAGAACCCGCTGTTGTAGCGATCCTCGACGCCATCGGTGACCTTGGCGATATCACTCAGGCGCACCACTGAACCATCCTGGTAACGAATGATCATCGGTTTGTAGTCGGCGGCCTTCTCCAATTGATCACTGGCCTGGATCTGCCAGTGATTGCTGGCATCTTCGACCGCACCCTTGGGCCGTTTGGCGTTGGCATTGGTGATGGCCTGGCGCACATCATCCAGGGCGATGCCGTATTGATCCAGCATGCGCGGCTGCAAGGAGACCCGCACGGCAGGCAGTGAGCTGCCGCCAATCTGCACTTCACCGACACCGGTGACCTGCGACAGTTTTTGCGCAATGACCGATGAAGCCACATCGTAGAGTTCACCCTTGGTCAACACATCGGATGACAGCGCAAGCACCATGACCGGCGCTTGCGAGGGGTTGATCTTGCGATAGGTCGGCATGCTGCGCATGCCACTGGGCAGCAAGTCGCGGGAGGCATTGATCGCGGCCTGGACTTCACGTGCAGCGGCATTGATATCACGGTCAAGCTCGAACTCGATCATGATGCGCGTGCTGCCCTGGCTGCTGCGGCTGTTCATCTGGCTGATGCCGGCGATGGTACCCAGCGAGCGCTCGAGTGGCGTGGCCACGCTCGATGCCATGATCTGCGGGCTGGCGCCTGGCAATGTGGCGTCGACCGTGATTACCGGGAAATCCATATCCGGCAATGGCGATACGGCCAGCAATCCATAGCTGACCGCACCGAGCAGGATCACCGCCAGGCTCAGGAGCAGCGTTGCCACCGGACGACGGATAAAAGGCGCTGAAAGGTTCATGGCTTGACCAGAATCCCTGCAGCGCTACGCCCGGTTGCACGACGGGCCAGGCGGTCGAAGTACAGGTAGATCACCGGCGTGGTAAACAAGGTCAATAACTGGCTGACCAACAGGCCACCAACCATGACCAGGCCCAGCGGCTGGCGCAACTCTGCGCCGGAACCTGTCGCCAGCATCAGTGGCACAGCGCCAAAGAGCGCAGCCAGCGTGGTCATCAGGATGGGCCGGAAACGCAACAACGCCGCTTGATAAATGGCCGCCTCTGGCGCCATGCCCTGGTTGCGCTCAGCGTCGAGGGCAAAGTCGATCATCATGATTGCGTTTTTCTTGACGATACCAATCAACAGGATGATGCCGATGATTGCAATCAGCCCCAGGTCATTGCCGGTCAGCAACAAGGCCAGCAAGGCGCCTACCCCCGCCGACGGCAAGGTCGAGAGAATGGTGATCGGGTGAATATAGCTCTCGTACAGTACGCCAAGGACGATGTACATGGTCACAACTGCCGCCAGGATCAGCAGCAAGGTGCTCGACAGCGACGCACGGAACGCCTGGGCGGCGCCCTGGAACTCGGTCTGGATACCGGCAGGCAAGCCGATGTCCTGTTGCGCTTGTTGAATCACATCCACCGCATCGCCCAAGGCAACGCCGGATGCGAGGTTGAATGACAAGGTCGCCGCTGGAAACTGGCCGATATGGTTTATCAGCAAACTCGCAGCACGCTGCTCCACATGGGCAAGATCGGACAGCGGGACTTGTTTGCCTTCAGCGGTGGCAACGTGGATCTGGCGCAGCGCTGCCGGGCCAATGCTGCCCGCATTCTGGCTCTCCAGGACCACGCGGTATTGGTTGGCCTGGGTATAGATGGTCGAAATCTGGCGCTGGCCAAATGCGTCGTACAAGGCATCATCAATGTCGGCGACCTTGACCCCGAGGCGCCCGGCAATATCGCGGTCGATGTCCAGGTAAACCTGCAAGCCACGGTTTTGCAGATCGCTGGCAACATCGGTCAACTCGGGCTGTTGCTGCAGGCGGCTCACCAGTTTAGGCACCCACTCTTCAAGCAGTTGGAGGTCAGGCGACTCCATGCTGAACTGGTATTGCGTGCGGCTGACGCGGTCTTCGATCGACAAGTCCTGCACCGGCTGCAAGTACAGCTGGATACCGCTGAGCTTGGCCAGCTCTGGGCGTAAGCGATCAATCACTTCGCTGGCGGTCACATCCCGCTCGCTGTGTGGCTTGAGGTTGATCAGCATGCGCCCGCTGTTGAGCGTCGGGTTATCGCCATCGACACCGATATAGGACGACAGGCTACTCACTGCAGGGTCCTTGAGCACCACTTCGGCGAGCCGTTGCTGGCGTTCGCTCATGGCGCTGAAGGAGATCGACTGCGGCGCCTCGGAAATGCCCTGGATCACGCCGGTATCCTGCACCGGGAAGAAGCCCTTGGGCACAGCCAGGTACAGGACCACGGTCAGCGCCAATGTACCAATGGCGACCAACAAGGTCAGTGGCTGGCGCTTGAGCACCCATTGCAACCAGATCCCGTAATGATGGATAAGCCGATCAATCCAGGCGCCGCTGGCCTTGTAGAAGCCGGATTGCTCCTCGGGTTTTGGCTCACGCTTGAGCAGGCGCGCACACATCATCGGCGTGAGGGTCAGGGAAATCACCAGCGAGATCAGAATCGCCACGGCCAGGGTGATGGCAAACTCACGGAACAAGCGCCCCACCACATCGGCCATGAATAGCAGCGGGATCAATACCGCAATCAGCGAAATGGTCAGCGAAACCAGGGTAAAACCAATCTGCTTGGCGCCTTTGAGTGCGGCATTGAAGGGTGTCTCGCCCTCTTCAATGTGCCGCGCAATATTCTCCAGCATGACAATGGCGTCATCGACCACGAAGCCGGTGGCAATGGTCAACGCCATCAATGTCAGGTTGTTGATGGTAAAACCCGCCAGATACATGATGCCGAAGCTGCCAATCAGCGACAGCGGCACCACGATAGAAGGAATGATGGTCGCCGACAGCCGGCGCAGGAACAGGAACGTAACCAACACCACCAGGGCGATTGCCATCATCATTTCGTGCTGCACATCGCTGACCGCGGCGCGAATGGTTTGCGTGCGATCGGTAAGTACCTTTACATCAACGCTGGCAGGCAAGCCTTCAGTGAGGTTGGGCAGCAGGGTCTGGATGCGATCGACCACATCGATCACATTGGCACCCGGCTGGCGTTGAACGTTGACCAGGATGGTTTTATTGAGGTTGGCCCAGGCGGCAAGTCGCTGGTTTTCAGCGCCATCGACAATGGTGGCAACGTCCTTCAGGCGCAAGGTTGCACCTTGGCTGTAGTTAATAATCAACTGGCGGTATTGGTCCACCGATACCAACTGGTCGTTGGCATCGAGCTGCGAGACACGCGTCGGGCCATCGAAGTTGCCCTTGGGCTGGTTGACGTTGCTGGCGGTTATCAGCGTACGAATATCCGCCAGGTTCAAGCCGTAGGCAGCCAGCGCCTCGGGATTGACCCGGATGCGCACGGCTGGGCGTTGGCCACCGGCCAACGAGACCAGGCCGACGCCACTGGTTTGCGCCAGTTTTTGCGCCAGGCGGGTATCTACCAGGTCATTGATTTCAGGAAGCGGCAGGGTTTTCGAACTCACCGCCAGGGTCATCACCGGTGTATCGGCCGGATTGACCTTGCTGTACACCGGCGGTGCGGGCAAATCATTGGGCAGCAGGTTGGTCGCGCCGTTGATCGCCGCCTGGACTTCCTGCTCGGCAACATCAAGCTCGATCTCAAGGTTAAAGCGCAAGGTGATGACCGACGCACCGCCCGAGCTGGTCGACGACATCTGTTTTAGGCCGGCCATCTGCCCGAACTGACGCTCCAAAGGTGCGGTTACCGCGCTGGTCATTACATCGGGGCTGGCCCCTGGATAAAGAGTCATGACCCTGATAGTCGGGTAATCCACCTCGGGCAAGGCGGAGACCGGCAGCAAACGATAAGCGATGATCCCACTCAGGAAAATCGCCACCATGATCAGCGTTGTCGCGACCGGGCGCAGGATGAACAGGCGAGAAACATTCATGCTTTGCGCTTCGACTGACCATCAGTTTCGGTGGCTAGCGGCACCGGTGCAGACTCTGGCTCAGGGGCGAAGCCTGTACCCAGCACCTCGACCTTGTTGCCGTCGCGCAAACGGTCGGTGCCTTCAAGCACCACGCGTTCACCGACGCTGACGCCCTTCTCGATCAGGGTCGTCTCGCCATTACTTGGGCCAACCTCCACCGGGCGGATGCTGATCTTGTCTTCTTTGTCGACGATATACACAAAGGGGCCATTGGAACCGAACTGCAACGCCGCAGCTGGAATGACATCGACGTTTGTCCGGGTTTCGACGCGCAGGCGCACATTGACGAACTGATTGGGATAAAGCATTTCGTCGGCGTTGGCAAAGCGGGCCTTGAGCTTGACCGTGCCGGTGGCGGTATCGATCAGGTTGTCCAGGGTTTCAAGTTGGCCTTCGGCCAAGCGATTCTTCTCACTGCGATCCCAGGCCTCGACTTGAAGGGTTTCACCCGCGCGATAGTGCTTCAATACTGCGGGCAGCTCGGCCTCTGGCAAGGTGAACATCACCGCAATGGGCGTGGTTTCGGTAATCACCACCAGCGGCAATTCATCACCCGAACTCACCAGATTACCGATATCGACCTGGCGCAGGCCCAGGCGACCACTGATGGGCGCACGCACCTGAGTGAAATCCAGATTGAGCTTGGCTTCAGCAACGGCGGCCTGATTGGACTTGACCGTGCCGCGATACTGATTGACCAAGGCCAGTTGGGTGTCGAGGGTCTGCTTGGCAATCGAATCCTCGGCATACAGCCCTTTGTAGCGCGCCAGGTCGATCTCGGCGTTTTTCAACTGTGCCTGATTCTCCAACAACGCACCCTGGGCCTGTTGCAAGGCAACCTGATACGGCCGCGGATCAATCACGGCCAATAAATCCCCTGCCTTGACCCGCTGGCCATCGGTAAACATCAGCTTCATCAACTCACCATCAACGCGGCCACGCACATTGACGGTGTTATAGGCGGTCACCGTGCCGAGGGCTTTCAATTCGATGGGAAAATCTGCCGCCTCAACCTCGGCCACTCGCACTGGAACCGGGCCCATGTCACCAAAGCGCTGGTTACCGACGTTTTCTGGTTTCGCTGGCCAGAAAAACCAGACCATGGCGGCGATTACTACCAAGAGAACCAGGCCGATCAACCATTGGCGGGAGGCTTTTGCGGGGGTCAGGGTGTTGTTTGAATCAGGCATGTCTCAGATCACTTCCTTGGGGAAGCTGAACGATAAGCACTCTTAGGGCCTAAGCAAAGCCTCTTTACCAGCTATTTACTCAAGGTCTGTTGCAGTTTGTGCCAAGCACTGCCAAATCTGCAGTTCAGGACCCGTTCTAGAGCGCTACAAATGAGCCGGCACTTGGCCGGCAGACTGTCGCCAGGGGCTCAAGCCAGCAAGGCCCAGGCAAGCATCCAAACCGGTGCGCCAATCACTGGTAATAGCAGCGCCAGTCGTGGCCTGTACGGAAGGCTCATCACCAACAATAAACCTGCCAGGCTGACCTGCCCCAGCCAGCCAATGGGCCCCATTGCCCAGCCCCAGCTTGATACACAGGCCATAAAGCCCGCGCCAAGCAGCAGCCAACCGGCAACTCGCAAAGTCCGACAGAAATAGGATTGAGGCTCATGCTTCCAGACATTTTTATAGTGCCTTGGTAGCCCCATGCAAAGGGCCGACATGGCGCAATACACCAGAAGCAGACCGGCAAAGAAATTGATCAGCATTTTATTGCACCTGTGCCACGGTTTGGGATTGACGACGCGACGCAACCCGAGCTTTCGACTGGCCTGTACGCCAGGCACAAAAGGCCAACAAGGCACCGCAGGCTATGGCCGTGAGTTCAACGTAAAGTCGGATAGATTCTGCCCAGGGGTTTTCCAGGGTCATGCTGCTGAGCAGCGGCAAGAGCAAGCACATTAATGCAGCCAGACCCAACTGCTCGCGCCACGCCTGGATATACGGACGGCAACAGGCATGCACCAGGCTCAACAGCCAAATGACAAAGAACACCCTCACCTCCACACCGCCACGTCCTGAAAGCTCGACTGGCAGCAAGCGATTTGCCCAAAGGTAGCCCACACAGGCAAGACCCAAGCCCGCGATAACAGCCACATTCAGCCGCTCCGCAACGTGATAGAGCCTGGCTGCAATGGGGCCTTCGGCATCATGGCGGCGCCGACGCTTGACGGTAAACAAAACCAGGCCGGTGGCAATCATTGCGCAGCTGGCAAAACTGCAAAGAAAGTACAGCCAGCGCATCGGGTAGCCGCCGAACTGAGCAAAATGCAAACCAGCGATCACCCTCTGGCTCAAAATGGCGCCACTGTTAGATTCCGGCTGCCTCATAACCGCGCCGCTCACGCCATCGAAGACCATGCTCTTGCCCTTGGTCAGCTCGATTCTATTGCCCAGCACCGGCCGCGCTTCAATCCTGGCATCGCTACGCCCAGGGTTGCTGACAGACAGCGAACCGATTTCACCCATCACCCGCTCTGCCTCGGCCAATACCGGGCCGATCGCGGTCAACTGGGCAGGCGTGACGGCAGCCACATCTGCGACCCCCCTGTGCTCATGCTGACCGCGACCAAAAGCAGCCTGACGATCGCCATCGAACAGGGCATCAACTGCGGCAGGCATATAAATAAGCGAGAAAATCACCAGCCCGGTGTAAGTGATCATCAAGTGAAACGGCAACACCAGCACGCCAGTGGCGTTATGCGCATCCAACCATGAACGCTGACCTTTACCCGGCCGGAACGTGAAAAATTCTTTGAAGAACTTTTTATGGATGATCAGGCTACTAAACAGCGCAACCAAAATACCAATGGCGGCAAAGCCCACCAGCCAGATCCCAATATTGCGTGGCATATTGAGGGTGAAGTGGAAGCGGAAAAAGTGTCCGCCACCGGCCGTGTCACGCACGGCCACCGGCTCACCTGTTGCCGGATCCAGATATTGCCGTGGCCCGCCTCTGCGCTGCTCGCCAGAAGAGATCGTAAGGTCGGGTGAGCGCTCGGTAGGCAAGCCGATATTCCAGGCCGAGGCATCTCCATATCTGGCCTGCAGGTAGGCCATGGCTCGCTGCGCCGCCTGGGTTTGATCGACTTTATGCGCGGGCGCCTCAGGACGCATCCAGACATCGATTTCCTTGTCGAATACAGCCAAGGTCCCGGTGAGGAAAATAGCGAACAACAACCAGCCAAATACCAGCCCAACCCAGGTATGCAGCCACGACATGGATTGCGTGAGCGATTGAGTCTTCATCACCAGGCCCTCATCAGTTGCGGCCAGAACCCAATCATCAGCAGTGCAGCGCTGGCCACTAATAGACCGCTCCACACCAGCCGCACTCGCGCGCAGGCGAAGGCCCAGAGAATCACCAATGGGTAAACCACAAAGGCTGGCCAGGTTGCGATTGTCATTGCCGCACGCGGCTCGCCGGGTAGCAACTGCGCCAATGCGGCGGTGACTGCGTAGGTAAACAGGTAGCCGGCGAATATCGCAGCGATGATCCGTGACAGCACAGACCAGCTAAATACTTGAGTTTTCATTGTGCAAGGGGCTCCGTTGCGACCTTCAACGCCCATGGAATCGACGCGGGCAGCATCGGGCCATGGCCTAGCCCGGGCAGTTGTTGGTAACCAAGCTGCAAGCCCGGGAAGGCTGCTAAGCGCTTGAGCATTTTGGGCACTGCATCAGCCCCCACTGCGCGCATCGCCGCCGCGCGCTCCTTGGGCACTTCCCGGCCCTTGTGTGCCTGCCCTTCCAGCTCGCCATGCAGGATCAGCAGTTGCGCTTGAACATCAGCAGGCAGCTGTTTTTCAATTTCCATAATCAAGCCCGACTGCCACCACAGCGACGGACTGGCGGCGATGTAACGATTAAAACTCTGTGGCTTGGTAAACAGGGTGTTGAGCACGAACAAACCACCAAACGAGTGCCCCCAAATACTTTGCCGCTGGTTATCCAGTTGATATTTGGTCTCTACATGCGGCTTGATCTGGGTTTCGATCAGTTGCAGAAATGCAGATGCCCCGCCTGCCATGCGCCCCTGAAAAAACAGGGGCTGGCCTGCTTGTGGCGCGGGGGTATAGTCGAGCGTACGCGCTGGCGCATTGATCACCCGCTCGCCGGCATAGCCAACCATGACCAACAACGGCGTCTCAGGCAAAGCGCGAAACCACTGATCCTCGAGGGCTGCCATTGCGGCGTTGCCGTCGAGCATATACAACACCGGGTAACCCGAAGTTGGCGCTGCTTGCTTGGGGATTGCCAGATAGACCCGGTAGTGGCGCTGGCCATCTGCGGAAGGCAGGTCGAAATGTTCAAAGGTGTAAAAATCCGAACCCCGCTCAATCAGGGTCTCGCCCATAACGCGGGCCAAATCGGGTTTGGCCTGCGCCATCCAGGGCAGAAGGGATAACAACAGCAACAGATATTTCATTACAGCCAGGTCCTCGCGCAAAGCAAAGAACTCCGCCAGGGACACTGGCGGAGTGAAAGCCGCTTGTTAAGACAGCCAAAGGAGTATCGAAATCAGAAGTTCGCCGTCACCGAAGCGAAGTAAGAACGGCCCGGTTCGTTGTAGGTATTGGCACCCTCACCGCCGGAGTTGGCCTCGCGCTTGAGCTCTTTGTCGAACAGGTTGTTTATGCCGGTGGAGAAACTCCAGGTTTCGTCCAGCTCATAGTTGCCGGTCAGGCCAAATACGCTGTAGCTGCCACGGGTTCTCAGCTCATCGCCAGTGGCTTGCGCACCTGTGGAGGTCAGTTTGCGCGGCTCCTGTTTGCCGTAATGACTCATATTGAAGGACAGATCCAGGCTGTCGGTGACCGCCCAATCGAGCATCGAGTTGATGGTGTATTCGGGAATAATCGACAAGGGTTCGTTGGTCGATTTATTGGTGTTTTCAATCATGTAGGTGAAGTTGTTGTTCCAACTGAGGATTTCGCCTTCATTACCCAGCAGCGGGATATTCAAACTGCCTTCCCAACCGGCAACCACCGCCTTGGGGGCATTTTCCCATTGGAAAACCCGGCCATTGCTGGTGGTTTGTGCAACCTGGTCAAGACCTGAGGTGATCTTGTCTTTGTAGTCGTTGTGGAAATAGGTAATCCCGGCGTTCCAGCCCGCCTTGTCATAGACGATGCCAATTTCCTTATTGATGCTGGTTTCGGCATCCAGGTCGTCGTTGCCCTGTATATAGCAACCAGCGCCCAGGCTCGGGGCATCAACCGGGCAACCGTTGCCACGGGTGTAGTAGAGGTAATTGGTGTTGGACTGATACAGGTTGGGTGCCTTGAACGCCTTGGCGACGCCCCCTTTCAGCGATATGGCATCGGTAATTTTGTAGGTGGTGTTGAGGCTTGGGCTCCATTTACCGCCGAACTGGCTGTGATGATCAAAGCGCAGGCCTGGAGTCAAAATCCAGGCATCGGTCAGCTCGATATTGTCTTCGGCAAACACTGCATAATTGTCGGCATCGGCCTTGCCCGAGCGCACACCTGTGTCGGTACCCGGCACAGCACCGCCACTGCTGGTGCTTTGGGTCATCGAATAGGGATCATCCAATTCGTCGCGGGTAAGCTCCGTGCCCAGAGTCAGTACCTGCGGTCGGCCGATTTGCAGCGGCATATTCACCTCGCCCGCCAGGCGATAGGCTTTAAGTTCGGATGTCGAGCGGTCGTCAGAGGAGGAGATACTGCCTTCTGGACCACCGGCCAGGCCTTCATTGAGGCGGCGATTGCGGGTGTTCTCGTAGGAAGCCACCACTTGCGATGTCCCGAAGTCCCAATCGCCTCGGTGGGTGACCGATGCGGTTTCGCGGTACATGACGTTGGTTTCCTTGCCGTCACCGGCAAGCTGGCTGATCAACTCGGTACCATTGATGCTGACAGCCCGGTCACCGGCATAGATATTGCCCTGACGGCTAAACCCGCCTTCAAATTCGAGCACTTGTTGTGGGTCCAGATCCCAGCGCAGCAGGCCATTCACATCTTTATTGCGTACCCCTTCGCGACCGGCTGGCGGCGTTGCGGTTGGACTGGCGGCGTACTCTTCATTGAGCGACAGATCATCGGCATCTGTCTTGTTGAAGTTGCCATACAGGCGATATGACAAGGCTTCGACTATAGGCCCGGCCATATTGAAGTTGATGCGTTTGGTCATCCCCTCGGCATCGTTCTCGGGCAAGTTGGTGTAGGCCGTTACCTGGCCGCTGTGCTCCAGCGTTGGGGCTTTGGTGATGATATTGACCACGCCACCCGCCGCACCAGAACCGTAACGCGCCGCTGCCGGCCCGCGCAGCACCTCGATGCGCTCGACCGCTGAAGCAGGAACCCAGTTGCTGTCGCCACGGGTATTGCGCTCGCCGCTACGCCCCATGCGCACCGAGTTACGTGAGCTGACAGGCTTGCCGTCAATCAGGATCAGAGTGTTTTCCGGCCCCATGCCACGAATGTCAATCTGACGGTTATTGCCATACTGGCCAGTCGCGCTATTGCCGGTCAGGTTGACCCCTGGCATCTTGCGGATGATATCGGAGAGATCGTTGACCGGCGGGCGCTTCTTGATGTCTTCAGCAGTGATGATCGAAACACCCGGAGCCTGTTTCAGCTCCTCTTCGGCAGTACCCAGTACATAAGCATCCTGCAGCTGTACAGTGCCCTTTGCATTGCTTTCTGAATCAGCAGCAAATCCAACCTGCGGACTACTGATGGCCAATAAAGCCAATGTCAGGTGATTCAATCTTGAGGGGTACCGCATCAACATCTCTCCTTGCCTGCAAATAAGTGCGACTAGCTGAGCTGGTAACAGTCAATACCGTAAGGCTCAGTGCACTGGATGGCGGAGATGATATTGATTCTCGTTAGAGAATAAAGATCATTTACAATCTATACACTTTTCAAATGCAACCAAAGCCGAAGCCCTGTATCACCATTGTCTGCCCATAGCTCCCCCCCTTGTAGACGCACCGCGCCTCTGGCTATGGCCAAGCCGAGGCCAAAGCCTTCACCACCCGGCCGCGCAGCTTGCAAACGGGTAAAGGGTTCGAAGATGGTTTCGAGTTCGGCGTCAGCTACACCGCCGCCCTCGTCCTCGATATGCAGCAACCAACCTTGTGCTACTCGCTGGCCACGCAAATAGACGCAGCCCTGCGCCGGTGAATGGCGAATGGCATTGCGCAAGATGTTCTCCATCGCCTGCGCCAGGCTGTTCAGGTGCCCGCGTACCCGAAAGTTCTCAGGCAATTCACAGCGTAATCGACTTGGGTGCCAGGCGCTTTCGAAGCAGGCATCGTCGCAGAGCAGGTCCCACAGCGCTGCCACATCAATGTCCTGATGCTCAAGCCGCGGTTGTTCGGTGTCTAGCCAGACAAACTCCAGGGTGTCATCGACCAACACCTGCATTGACTCCACTTCTCGCTCCATGCGCTGGCGCAACTCCACAACGTCATTTGCGCACTCCCCTGCAACACGCAAGCGCGAAAGGGGTGTGCGCAGCTCATGGGAGACATCGCGCAGCAGTTGGCGTTGCAGCGATACGGTTTTGTCGAGGCGCTCAGCCATACGATCAAAGGCCCGGCCCAACCTGCCCAGCTCGTCCTGGCGCTGGCTTAATCTGGGCGAGACCCGCGCGGCAAGATTATCGTCACCCAGCGCGTTGACCTGGTCGAGTAAATAGCCCAATGGGGCGATCACCTGTCGGTAAATCAGCAAGCACAGCAGCAATGCCAATACCGCAGGCACCACGCCCTGCAACAAAACCTGCATTGACCAGGTAAAACCTTCGGGCACAAAACGCCGCGGTAGCTGGATAACCACCTGGCCTTGCTGATCGAGTTGCTCAGCCTCCGCGAAGGGAATGCCAATATAGGGAAGGCCCTTGACCCGATGGCTCATGGGCCCGTCGACACTGCGCAAGCGGCGCAAGTGAGAAAACTCTTGGGCGGTAAAAGGCGTTCGTCCCAGGCTTTCCAGGTTGCGCCCGATCACCGCCACCCAAATGCCGGGCTCAACGGCAGCCATGTGTTCGACCCAGCGCTCGACACCATTTGCACCGTCATCTAGCCAAGCCTGTTGCGCCTCATTGGCATAGGTGTGGAGTTGCTGCTGCGCGGCGCTGCTCAGATAAGCCGTGCGCTGCTCGATAAAGCCGCTCCAGTACCAAGCACCCCAGGCGATGAGAATACAGACGCCAAGCAGTTGTACGGCAAGACGCCAGAACAATGGATATGAGCCCGGCATAATCAGTTCTGGTCAAGCTCGAATACATAGCCCTTGCCCCAGGCAGTTTGCAGCTTCCCTCTCGAATAGCCGATGGCCGAGAGTTTGCGGCGCACATGACTGATGTGCATATCAAGGCTGCGATCATGTTGGGAATAGGCGCGATGAAGTACATGTTGATAGAGAAATGCCTTGCTCTGCACCTCGCCGGTATTATCGATCAGCAACTCAAGCAGACGAAACTCGGTAGCGGTCAATTGTGCCCATTTGCCGTTATGGCGTGCATCATTGTGCTGTTGGCTAAGCTCAAGGGTTGGCACAATCCTGGTCACTTGTCGGTAGCCGCGTTCATAGGCTACACGGCGCATGATTGCGGCGATGCGTACCTCCAATTCAGCCATGGTGAAGGGCTTGGGCAAATAGTCATCGGCGCCTTGGGTAAAGCCTGCAATACGGTCCTGTTCGGCACCAAGGGCCGACATCAGGATCACCGGCACGCTGCTGTGGTTACGCAGTTGTTCCAGGACCTCAAGGCCGTCAAGACCAGGCAAGAGGATGTCCAACAAGACCAAGTCAAAGGGTTCGGCCAGACCTTGGGCCAGGCCAGTCTGGCCATCGCCATGCAAAGTCACCTGAAAACCGCGACTGGATAGATGCTCGTGCAGGTGCACGGACAACACCGGATCATCTTCAATCGCCAAAATGTGAGCAGTCATTGTGTCGCAGCCATAGCAATCAAACGCAAATAATAACCAGTTGCGATAATGCCAGATTTTCAATGACTTGAACATCGACCAAGGCTGAGCAGAACAAGCGGCTAGTTCTCGTGCGTCATCGTCCACTGATCTGCAGAAAAAAGTTCCACCAGCCAATCGACCCATACCCTGACCCGCCTGGACAGTTGCCGATGTGGCGGATACAGCGCGGTCAGTGGCATTGCGGGCGGGCGATGCTGACTCAGGATCTCGACCATGCTGCCATTGGCCAGTTGATCATGCAGGTGATAATACGGCGCCTGGATAATACCAAGCCCAGCCTCACAGGCCGCGACATAAGCCTCAGCATTGTTCACCGTAACCGTGCCGGGCTGGGCGATCTCAAGCAGCTTGCCGTCAACCTGGAACTCAAAGGGAAATACCCGGCCATTTAGCGCCGAAGCATAGTTAACCGCGCGATGACCAACCAGTTCCGCAATGCCCTGCGGCGTACCAAACCGGCTCAGGTATTCAGCGCTGGCACAGGTGATTTGCGGCAGCTGGGCAAGCGGCCTCGCGACCAGACCAAGGTCATGGATCTGCCCTGCCCTGACCACGCAATCCACGCCTTCGCGCACCAGATCCACAGGCCTGTCCGTCGAGCCGACAATCAACTCTATCTTCGGATAACGGGCGCAGAATTGCGTCATTGCCGGAATAATGACCCGGTGCCCCAGCGACGCTGGCAAGTCTATCCGCAGTTGGCCTTGCGGATTATTACGCGTTTGCGAGAAAAACGACTCTGCCTCTTCGATATCAGCCAACAGATGCACGCATCGCTGGTAATAGGCCTGCCCGTCCAGGGTGGCGCGGACTTGACGTGTAGTGCGTTGTAGCAGCTGCACGCCCAAGTGGCTCTCCAGTTGCTTGATCATCTGGGTGACAGTCGCCCGCGGCAGACCCAGGCTGTCGGCGGCTTTGCCGAAGGCGCCCAACTCAACGATCCGGCTGAAAACCTGCATTGCCAAAATGCGATCCATGGCGATCTGATACACCTTTATTATTTGGATTCTATAAATAGTTAATCCAAGTTTAGCCAGTTTATCTGGCAATTGATAACAGCCAAACTGACCGCACATTCATTGACAAGAGGTTCAACCGATGAAAATGCGTCAACTCGGCCACAGCGGGCCGCAGGTATCTGCAATTGGCTTGGGTTGCATGGGCATGAGCGATTTCTATGTGACCAACCAGGATGAGACTGAATCTATCGCCACCCTGCACCGCGCCCTTGAGCTCGGCCTGAACTTTTTCGATACGGCAGATGCGTACGGCCCGCACACCAATGAAATCTTGCTCGGACAAGCCCTGGCAGGCAAACGCCACCAAGCCTTTATCGCCACCAAGTTCGGCTTGCTGCGCGACCCAAGCGACCCGCATGTACGCGGTGTCAGCGGCCATCCTGACTATGTGCGGGCATCAGTCGAGGGCAGCCTCAAGCGCTTGCAGACCGACCATATCGACCTCTATTACCAGCACCGTATCGACCCCAAAGTGCCAATTGAGGATACCGTCGGAGCCATGGCGGACCTGGTCCAACAAGGCAAGGTTCGCTACCTCGGGCTCAGTGAGGTTTCGGCAGCCACCCTGCAACGCGCCAACCAGGTCCACCCGATAAGTGCCGTACAAAGCGAGTATTCATTGTGGACCCGTGATCCCGAAGAAAACCAGGTACTGGCGACCTGTCGCCAACTGGGCATTGCCTTTGTCCCCTACAGCCCATTGGGCCGAGGCTTTCTGACCGGAGCCTTGAAAAGCCCTGAAGATTTTGCCGAGGATGATTACCGTCGTTTCAGCCCGCGTTTTCAGGGCGAGAACTTTGCCAAGAACCTGCAATTGGTTGCCCAGGTCGAGCAGTTGGCAAATGACAAAGGGGTCAAGGCTTCGCAACTGGCGCTGGCTTGGGTACTGGCCCAGGGCAATGACATTGTGCCGATTCCCGGCACCAAGCGCCGACGCTACCTGGAAGAAAACATCGCGGCAGTACAAATCAGCCTGAGCGACAAGGAGCTTTCAACCCTGGATGCGATCTTTCCTGCCCAGGCTGCTGCCGGTGATCGTTATGGCGCCGAATCCATGGCCATGCTGACCCTGTGACCAGGTCAATCAGGCCAGGTAAAAAAAGACCGCAATCGGATTGATTGCGGTCTTTTTGTTACAGCGCTGGCAACCCGCCAAGGGCTGGGTCTGGTGTATTACTTGAGTACGGCGATTGCAGCTTCGTAATTGGGTTCAGTGCCAATCTCGGCCACCAACTCGCTGTGCAGCACCTTGTCGTTTTCATCGAGAACTACGACGGCACGAGCCGCAACACCGGCCAATGGGCCAGAAGTCAATGCCACGCCATAATCCTTGAGGAACTCGGCACCACGCATTGTCGACAGGTTCACTACATTTTCCAGGCCTTCCGCGCCACAGAAACGAGCCTGGGCAAAGGGCAAGTCAGCGGAAATGCAGGCAACCACGGTATTGTCTAATGCGCTAGCTTCAGTATTGAATTTGCGCACACTCATGGCGCAGGTCGGGGTGTCGACGCTTGGGAAGATATTCAGCACTTTACGCTTGCCGGCCAAGCTGCTCAGGCTTACGTCAGCCAGGCCTGCACCTACCAAAGTAAAGGCCGGAGCCTGTTGGCCAACCTCAGGCAAGTTGCCTGCTACATCTACAGGGTTGCCACGCAAGGTTACTTGAGTCATTACAATGATCCTCTTGGTTGTTAAAACATCAGTAAAACATGCCGCACATAAAAAAGCCTCGCGATTGCGAGGCTTTTTTATCAGGCTTGAACCCCGCCTGATCAGCGAGGTTCAACCCCTGTCTACTTACTGAAATGCTCTTTGGTCAGCTTAACCACCACAGGGCTCAGCAACAACAGCGCCAGCAAGTTAGGCAGCGCCATCAAGCCGTTGAGGGTGTCTGCCACCAGCCATGCGAAATCCAGTTGGGCAATAGCACCGAAAGGCACAGCCACTACCCAGACCAGACGGAATGGCAGGATGGTCTTGGTCCCCATCAGGTATTCCCAGCAACGCTCGCCGTAGTAGCTCCAACCCAGGATAGTGGTGAACGCGAAGATCACCAAGGCGATGGTCAGAATCGGGCCTCCAATGCCCGGCATGGCCGAGTCAAATGCTGCCGCAGACAGTGCCGCACCACTGGCGCCGCTGCTCCAAACGCCCGAGCAGATAATTGCCAGGCCGGTCATGGTGCAGATAACCAGGGTATCGATAAAAGTCCCGAGCATACCGATCATGCCAGAGCGAATCGGGCTATCAGTGGTACCGGCAGCCTGCGCGATACCAGCAGTACCAAGACCTGCTTCGTTGGAGAAAATACCGCGCGCCACACCGAAGCGGATCGCAGCCATTACCGCAGCACCAGCAAAACCACCGGTTGCAGCGATTGGGGTGAAGGCGTGGGTGATGATCAGGTCGAATGCAGCCGGAATTGCCGCGGCGTTAACCACCAATACAACGATTGCCGCGATGATGTAGGCCACGCACATGAACGGAACAAGTGAAGCGGCAACCTTACCGATACGGCGGATACCACCCAGAATCACCAGGCCAACCAGCACCATGCTGACAATACCGGTAACCAGCGGCGGCACATTGAAGGTCTCTTGCATGGCGCTTGCCATACTGTTGACCTGAACCATGTTGCCGATACCAAAGCCAGCAAAGCCACCAAAGATGGCAAAGGCAGCCCCCATCCAGGCCCACTTCTTGCCCAGGCCGTTCTTGATGGCATACATAGGTCCACCGACGAACTCGCCGCGCGAGTCTTTTTCACGGTAGTGAACAGCCAGTACCACTTCGCAGTACTTGGTGGCCATGCCAACCAGTGCCGTACACCACATCCAGAACAGAGCACCCGGGCCACCCAAGAAGATCGCCGTTGCCACACCGGCAATGTTACCGGTACCGACAGTCGCCGCCAGGGTAGTCATTAAGGCCTGGAACGGGGTGATTTCGCCGACTTCGCCCTCACCTTTGGTGCGGCCGCGCCACATCAGGCGGAAGCCCGTGGCAATGTGCGTAAGCGGCATAAACTTCAAACGCAGCATCAGGAAAAGACCTGTGCCGAGGATCAACACCAACATCGGTGGCCCCCAGACGAGACCATTAACCTGGTTGACCAGATTGTTGATGAACTCCATCGCTAGCTCCTTTTTCTTGTTGTTCAGCGCCAGCTGTTACCGGGCTGATAGTCAGGACAGGCCGCCGATAAGCGCCACTGTCTATGCTGACAACAGGTCGATGTCACGGGTCACATGATGCCGACAAGCGTTGCAGCAACCTAGTTGTGTCAAAGTGCTACAGCACATTGATGGACAGGATGCTACCACGCCTTTTTTAATAATGGAGCGTTGATTTTGAAGAGTTTTTCCATATTTCGAACAATCAAAAATCACGCTTGAAGAAAATATCCAGCGAACTGGCCAACCCACTGGCGGCTTCCAGGTACAGGCGCTTGGTCAATTCATAGCGCAGGGCCACGGTATTGACCGGCTCAAACACCCCGACGCCATAACGCAGGCTAAGCCGTTCGGAAAGCTTGCCACTGGCAACCACACTGGTACGGTCGCCACTGCCTTCGCTATCGAGTTCGAAATCCTTGATGCCCATGGTCTGGGCGAGATTACCGGCAAAGGGTGATGAGCCCTTGAGCCCCAACGCGACGACGGCCTGGCCGATCAGATTATTGTCACCGCTGTCCTGGCCAATGGGCCGCCCCAGTATCAGGTAGCTCAATGCCTGGTTCTGACTCATTGCCGGCTCGGAGAACACTTCGCTCTTTGGCTGCGCAGCATTACCACTTAGACGCAAGCCAGCAACCACATCGTCAACGGTGCGAATCGCTTCTACATCCAGGTAGGGCTGATCAATTGGCCCGGCAAACAGCAGACGCGCACGGCGGATTTGCAGCTTCTGGCCATAAGCACTGAACTTGCCATTATTGAGATTGAGTACGCCACGGGTATCCAGGTCATTGCCAATGTGTACATTGCCAGCAATCTCGGCCTTGAGCCCAAAGCCACTGAACTTGAGCTGATCCTGACCGACGATCACGTCGACATCCATAACGATGGCGACCGGCTTGGCTTCCACCGCCTGGTTGCCAACGATTCGTGCATCGCTCGACACTTGCACAGTCGACGGCGGCAGTTCGCGCACCTCGATACTTCCACGGGGCACCAGTACCTTTCCACGGGGCACCAGTTCCTTGCCACGTACCGACATTTGCTCCTTGGCAACCACAACCGTGATATCCGGTTCGACTTCAAGCGCCGCGTAGGGCTCAACATGAACGGGCAGGCGCTTGGCGCTGATATTCAGTTGCCCGTCCAGGCTATCGCCCCACGCCAGATTGCCTTTTAACTTGCCAGCGCCCTGCTCTCCGCTGCGCCAGTCCCCCGTCAGTTGCAGGCTCTGCCCGTTGATCAGGGCCAGTAGTTGCAAGCCTTCAAAGTTGGTTGGCAATTGGCCGCCAGACACTTCGCCATCAGTTAGTTGCACCCGGCCATTGACCAGCGGTGCCAGCAGCGTACCGGACAATGTACCGTTACCGCCTAACCGGCCTTTCAAGGTATCGACCATGGGCACAAAGGGCCTGGCAACCGAAAGGTCTAGGTTCTGCAGGTCGAAGGTGCCTGATATCGGCCGTTTGCCGGGTCGAGGATCAAGCTTGGCCTGGACATTGAGCTGGCCAATCTTTGGCCCGCTCAACTGCAGGCTGCTGATGATCTGCGTGGGCTTCAAATCACTGGTCAGGCGCAACCTGTCGTAGCTGAAATCGTTCCATTGACCGGCATTGCGGACTTGCAAGGCACCGCGTTCGGCATCCAGGGTAATTTGCCCGCTAGGACCGGCGCTGGGAATATCCAGCTTGATCGCCGCGTCCAGCTGCCCCTTCCAGGCGAAGTCGTCCGGGAACCATTGGGCCAGGCTGTCCAGAACAAAGCCCTTGAGCTGGTAACGGATTCGCGGGTTCGGCAGCAGGCGCTGGTCTTCGCCGCACAACGAGGCGCTACCGGAGCGCCAGCAGTGCCTGCCCAGGGTGATCTGACCGTTGGCCAGCCGCTCCAGGGTCGTGGCCTGTTGCAAACGCCAATCCTGGCCACCACTTTTGATTTGGCCACTGTCCAGCGTACCGCGCCAATCACCTTTATCGCTCAGCATGCCGTGCAACGCCGTGGAGGTCTCAAGCAGCGGCCCGCTGAGATTGAGTTTGAGCCCTTGCCGTTGTTTGTTCCCCTGGGCGCTTGCATCGAGACGCCCCAGCTGGGTCTCGCCAAGGGCTATGCCGTCGGCGATAAGCTTCACTTCAGCTTGCTGCGCGCGGTTCAATGTTGCATCAAGGTCTAGGCTGTTGATCCGTTGATCGGTGTAGGCAAGTTGTTGGCCTTTGAGTGTCAGCTTGGCTTGCGGCGCCTTGAGACTACCAGCCAGGTCAACCTTGCCGTTAACCTGCCCCTGCAACCCCGGCCAGAGCTGGCCAAGTCGCGGCAGATTCAGCTTTAGTTCTCCGGCAAGTGAGTGATCCAGGCCACCATTGCCACTGATGGTGTTTTCGCCAAGCTTGATATTCAGTGAACTCAAGGTCCAGGACTGGCCGGCACCCGTCGCATCGACCTTGAACTGAGCCGGTTGCCCGCGAAGCTTGCCATTGATATCCAGCGCGGCGCTTAGCTTGAGAGTTTCATTTTTGAGCTCACCTTTGCTTTCCAGGGGGCCAGCCAGCTTGCCCGGCATTTCAGCCACCCAATACGCTGGGTCGATATCGCTGAGTTGCAGCTGTGTATCCCAACTGATGCCATCGGCAAAGCCAACCTGGACTCGCCCGCCCGCCTTGCCCTGCCCGGCCACGACCTGTAGATCGGGCAGATGCACTTGGGTCAGGTTGCCGCTGACAGGCGTTTTTACGCTGAATGGCCCGGCTGGACCGAGCAAGTTGGCGTCAATGTTCCCCAGGTAGTTCCCGTCTGCAAAGCTGATATCACCGGTGAGTGTTTTAACCGTGACCGGTGGCGGGCTTTCCAATGGATAGAGCATCAGCCAGGGAAAATCACGCCAGTCGAAGCTGGCATCGACACTAAAGCCATCGCTCCAGCTCATCCTGGCGTTCAGGTCGAGTTTGCGTTGTTCATCGGCACTGAGTTGCAGCTGTGAGATATCAGCACCAGTGCCTGTGACCAAAGCTTGCAGCAACAGGCCTACATCACCGCCATCGCCCGGTAACTGCGCGTTCCCTTTGATTGTGTAACCTTGCTTAAGGTCACCATCGGCAGTCAGTAAGAACCTGTTCAAACGCAGCGTATCGGGCAACTCCGCGCTGCCTTTGAATCCATCGGCCTTGAGTTGCACTTTAGCCGGTAGATTTTCAGCCAGGGCTTGCAGCTCGCCGGTCAAATGCCCTGATAAATAGCCGCTGCTTTGTGCATCGATATCCAGGGATTTCTGTAGGTCGCCGCTGATGTTCAGCACCAGCTTCCAGGGCCCGCCATCGGGGGACGGCAGGTTAATATCGCCTGCAAGCGTTAATGGCCAGTCACCTGCTGGCTTGAGCAGCCCGGTCAGGGCAAGGCTTAAATCCTCGCGTTGCAGATCAAACTTATCAATCTTCAGTCCGTCAGCCGTCCAATGTGCAGCCATCTCCATGCCTTGCAGCTGTTCAACGCCATTGAGTTGCAAGCTGCCGATTTTTATTTCCCCCAGCTCAATGGCAACCGGCAGATTCAACTCGGGCAAGGTGATCGGTCCACTGCTGGGCTCGTCACTGCTGGCTGGCAATTGCAGGGCAATGGCTTGCGCCTTGAGCTGGTCGATGCACAAAGTCATGCGCAGCAGACAGCCAGGCGACCACTCCAATGCCGGGTGATCAACCTCGACAACAGTGGAGTCTTGCTGCCAGTTCAGTGCATCAGCCTGCCAGTACCCAGCCAAGCGGCCACTGAAGTTTGTCAGTTGCAGCCCTGGCACCTGGTCCAGGAGCCAACGACTGCCCGCTTGCGTGCCTAACAGGCTGGCAATTGCGATCAGCAATATCAGGACTAAAGCCTGTACAGCCCAGAGGCCGCGCTTCAACAGACGATTCAAAGCTCTGGCCCCATTGAGAAGTGGATATGAATGCCGTCGTCATCGTCGTCACCCGGATTGATCGGCTTGGCCAAGTCCAGACGCAGTGGCCCCAGGGGCGAAATCCAGCGAATGCCAAACCCAAAGGATTTTTTCAGCGACGGCAACTCCAGGTCATTAAACGAATTGCCCTGGTCAAAGAAGGTCGCGACCCTCCATTTTTCGGCGACGCTGTATTGATACTCGACCGAACCGGCTACCAGATAACGGCCACCAATCTTGTCGCCATCGGAGTTCTCAGGCGACAGGCTGTCATAGTCGTAGCCACGCACACTTTGGTCGCCCCCGGCGAAAAAGCGCAGCGAGGGCGGCACATTGCCGAAGCCATTGGATTCTGTACCGCCCACCTGTGCGCGCCCCAGGAAGCGATGCTTTTTGGCGATGGTATAAAGGCCCTTGGCCATTGCATTGGAATGCACCACGTCCGAGTCAGAGCCCAAGCCCTCTTTACCCGCAGAAAGATCGAACTGCAAACGGTAGCCCTGGCTCGGGTCGATCTGGCTGTCGCTGTGCAAGTAGGCGTAGCTGATACCCGGCAATAGCAAGGTACTCAAGCCAGAGTCGTCACCCAGCTTGTATTCTTCATGCTGCCATTTCAGCGAGATTACCCGTTGCCAGCCGCTTTCGAGCTGGCTGTGCCATTCGGGCCCGACAGTGATCAGCTTGCTCAAGGTGTCGGTATCTGGCAGATCTTCATACTGATAACCGCCTGCAAACCTGAATTTATCGGTCAATGGTGGATCAAGCGGCACGTCATAGAACAGGCTGACATTTTGCCGGGGCGCTGAAAGCTCCATTTCAGCGCCATAGCTGTGGCCTTGCGGGTTGGCATAGTGGCGGGTCCAGTTAGCCCGTCCACGGGGGCCAACGTCCGTCGAGAAACCAAGTCCAAGCCCCATGCTGCGTGGTTTGCGCGCGGTGAGCTGAACATCCACGGGAATAATGTCACCACTGGCCTGGGCTGGGTTGGCGTCGACCTGCACATTGTCGAAATAATCGCTTGAGCGCAGCGCCTGGTAAAGCTCGGCAATTTTGTCGGAGTTATAGGGTGTGTTCGGCGCGAACGGCACCATGCGATGCAGCAACTCATTGTCGAGCTCGTAGTCGCCCGAGAAGGTGACATCACCGAACGCATAGCGCGGGCCACTTTCATAGATCAAGGCGACATCGGCAATCCCAGCCTGCGGATCAATATCAAGCTGCTGGCTGGTGAACTTGCCGGCAAAGAAACCATAGCGCGAGGCTTGAGTCAGGATGTAGCGTTTAACTGCCTCGTAGGCGCCATGGTTGAGTACGTCGCCCGACTTGAGGTGCGCATCCTTTGGCAATTTGAATTGGCTGAGCTCTCCAGCGGGTCCATCAACCTGCACCACCACGTTACGCAGATGCACGGGCTCGCCGGGGTTGATCTTGATTTTTAGCTGCGGCGGGGTTTCCTTGTTCACCTCGACACTGATCTGCGCTTGATAATAGCCGAGCGCCTGCGCGGCTTTTACCGCTTGTTGCTTGGCGACCAGGCTGAAACGTTGCAAGGCATCGGCATCGCGCTCGCCGAGCGATCCGATATAGCCTTCCACGTTGGCCTTTAGTTCTTTATTTGCCGGTTTGATGGAAACAGTTAAACGCGACTCAGCCTGGGAACTGGCGCAGAACATTATGAGCGCCACTCCGGCGCAAAGCTTTTTCACCACTGTCATGAATGCGATGCTAGCACGACGCGAACCTTCACCTAGAGCACTTAAATACACTTAACCACGACTAACTCAGGCACAAACGTACCACCTGATAGAAGGGATCAACCGGGGTGAGCCACTTTTATTCAGAATTGTCACTGTGGAAAACTCAGGCGTCACAACCCACCCCCGGACGACTATCAGTGCGTCCAGTGGTTGGGTCTGTCTCAAGCGCTGGCTTTAGTCACCTGTTGCGGGTTGGGATGCAGGAACACGTGCTCTATGACTGGGCCAATGGCAACCTGACCTATTTCCTCGTAGCCCTGGCGCTGATAGAAGTTGAGGTAGTGTGGATTGCCAGTATCGACCACGATGCCGCCCGAGTTGGGGTCGTCAGCACACCAGTTGTGCAAGGCTTCGAGCAATTGCTCGCCACGGTGCTTGCCCTGGTATTCGGGATGAATACCCAGCAGAGGCAGTACGTGGTAAGTGCCGATCGGCAGGATAGACATCAAGGCCGCATGGTACTCGAGGTAACGCTTGGTGCAGCGAAAACCGGTGGTTAGCAGCATGCGCATGCGCCATGTCCAACTTTCGGTTATGTCGAGCCGACGCTGTGGTGGAGCAATCAAGGCTATACCGATCAAGCGGTCCTCAATCAATAGACCCACTGCCGGCAGGTCCTCACTGAAATGTTTCTGCACAAACTCGCGGATGGTTGCACGAACTCGCTGGTCGAAGCCCGGGCGCTCAGCCTCGAACAAATAGGCAAAGGTTGGTTCAAGCCGGTATGCGTGATAGAGCAATGAGCGCGCTTCTTGAGCATAACCAGAGTCGAGCATGCGAACTTCAGCAGGGCTATTTGGCATCAGTCACGACCTCTTGTCTTTTGAATAATGGGCCTAAGTTTCCACCCTAGCACCGCACAACCAAGCCTGCTAGGAAACCGCTGAAAAACCACCGCGCTCCGGCGTTAAAAGCTGCGCGACATACCTAGAGTCAGGTTGTTCCTTTACCCTCGTCGCGCGCTAGCCTTTGCAGAGGGTTCCACGATGGCTGGCAGCCAGCCCCTCCAATCGGCTAGCATCAGCGGTCTAATCTACAACGCATTGGAGCTGCCGCCATGAAGATTGTTTCCTTCAACATCAACGGCCTGCGCGCCCGCCCGCATCAACTGGCGGCCCTGATTGAAAAGCATCAGCCGGACGTCATTGGCCTGCAAGAGACCAAGGTATCCGACGAGCAATTTCCTGAAGCCGATATTCATGCGCTCGGCTACCAGGTTCATTATCACGGGCAAAAAGGCCACTACGGTGTCGCCCTGCTTTCCCGCCAGGCACCACTGGAGATACACAAGGGGTTTCCCGGCGATGAGGAAGATGCCCAGCGGCGTTTTATCTACGGCACCTTTGCCGATAAAAACGGCAACCCTGTAACCGTGATGAACGGCTACTTCCCCCAAGGCGAAAGCCGCGACCACCCAACCAAGTTTCCAGCCAAGCAGCGTTTCTACGCTGACCTGCAGCAATTGCTGGTCAGCCAGTTCACGCCAGAGCAGTCACTGGTGGTAATGGGCGACATCAATATCTCGCCCGAAGACTGTGACATCGGCATTGGCGAAGTGAACCGCAAGCGCTGGCTGAAAACCGGCAAATGCAGCTTTCTTCCCGAAGAACGCGAATGGCTCGCCACTCTCAAGGGCTGGGGGCTGGTCGACAGCTTCCGCTGGCAAAACCCGGAGGTTGATGACCAGTTCAGTTGGTTCGACTACCGCAGTCGCGGCTTTGAGGATGAACCCAAGCGTGGCCTGCGCATTGATGTAATCCTGGCCAGCGCGCCCCTGCAAGACAGGATCAAGGCAACAGGCATCGATTATGCGCTGCGTGGCATGGAGAAACCCTCGGATCACGCACCTATCTGGCTTGAGCTCGAATAACAGCCCGGGTTGCGCGGCAAGCACAAAACCAAGCTGTCGCGCACCGATCTTTAAGCGAGCGGGTATGTAAAACACACGTATGCAAAACCGCAGCGTCATATCTTCGCAATAATATTGTCTTATCTTCGCGGCACTTCCCACCCATACAAGGTGTTTGCCGCATGTCGCGCGTCCTGCTCGATAATGAATCTGATACATGGAGCCGTGCCTGCTCCCTTATTCTGCTCGGTTTTATCTGCTACGCCCTGCCCTGGTCGGTATTCGCCGCCCAGCAAACCGAGGCTTCGCTGCTGCGCATCCAGGGTTCCAATACCATTGGCGCCAAGCTGGGGCCTGCGCTGGTCAAGGGCATGCTTGAGGCGCAGGGCTACAGTGCTATCAGCCTGCAGCCCGGCAGCGTCGAAAACGAACAGAAGATAGTGGCGACCTCGGACAAGGGCCAAGCGGTTACTGTCGATCTTGCCGCCCACGGTTCAAGCACCGGTTTTGTCGGCCTGCGCGATGGCAGCGCCGACATTGCGGCGGCTTCACGGCCGATCAAGGATGCTGAAGTCGCCAGCCTCGCCAACCTGGGCGACATGAAAAGCCGCGATGCCGAGCAGGTAATCGCCATTGATGGACTGGCCATCATCCTGCACCCGAGCAACCCAATAAGCTCATTGCGCACCGATCAATTGGCGCAGGTGTTTTCCGGGGAAATCAGCAACTGGGAGCAATTGGGCGGCCCGCCTGGTGAAATCCACTTGTATGCGCGTGATGACAACTCCGGCACCTATGACACCTTCAAGGAATTGGTGCTCAGCGCCAACGGCAAGTCGTTGGCGGCGTCCGCCAGACGATTTGAGTCAAACGACAAGCTTTCCGACACTGTCAGCAGCGATCCGCAAGGCATAGGTTTCACCGGCCTGCCCTCTATTCGTCAGGCCAAGGCCCTGGCCATCGCCAGCGGCGAATCACAACCCATGCTGCCGACACGCACGGCGATTGCCACCGAGGACTATCCATTATCGCGACGCCTGTACCTCTACAACCCGCCAAATCAAAGCAAGCCCTGGGTCAATGCACTGGTCAACTTTGCGCACAGCCCACGCGGCCAAGCCATAGTTGCGCAAAATGGCTTTATTTCGCAGACAGTCAGCGCGGTCAAGGTAAGCCCCACGAATGATATGCCCGATGCTTATCAGCAACTGAGCACTGATGCCCAGCGGCTGTCCGTCAACTTTCGCTTTGCCGAAGGTAGCGCCGACCTGGATAACAAGGCCTTGCGTGACCTCAATCGTGTCATGGACTACCTGACTGTCCACGACAAGCTGCACCAGAAGGTGGTGCTGGCCGGCTTTGGCGACCCAAAGTCCGACCCGGCCCGTGCCGAGTTGCTGTCCAAGTTGCGCGCCATGGCTGTTCGCCGCGAACTGGCCAGGCAAGGCGTCATCTTCAAAGACATCATCGGCCTCGGTGATGTGCTGCCCGTCGCCGCCAATGACTCCGAAGGCCGGATCAAAAACCGTCGGGTTGAAGTCTGGGTTTACTGAAATCACACAAGCCCCTATGCCTGAGGCCTGTTGTCCACGGGCCTTTGTGCGGGACCTGGGCTTTGGCAAAGGAGATTATTGAAACATTCATTGTTCTGACGGTCGGAATAACATCAAGCGCAGCGGAGCCATGGTTGCGCAAGCTCAACGCTCAAGCCGGAGTCGTCAATGAGTCATGTTGTTCCAACCCTTTGCAAATCCCTGCCTGCCCTGTTGATTGCAATGCTTGCACTTGATGCCTCAGCGGCCGACCCAATCCGTATCCAGCAACTGCAGCGCTGCGGTGACCTGCTGGAAACCAAAAAGCAGTCATTCTGCCTGCGCGTCAAGGGCCTGCAGCCTGGCGCCAGGAAGGTGCGCCTCAATGGCGTGGCGCTTGCCGATAAACAGTTAAGCGGTGAAGGCGAAGACCTGCGGCTGCAATTAGAAACCGACGGCAAGAAAAGCGGGCCCTTGGTGCTGGAGCAACAGGGCCGACAGAGCAATCCGGTCTGGTTGTCTTTGGCCAGCAGCCACGTGGTGGCGGCCACTGCCGATGAAGTGGCGAAGAACATGGATGGCCTGACTTCCTATGTCGACCTGATCAGCCTGGTGATCGAAGAAGATTACGATGGCGCCAAACAAGCGCAGCGCCTGGCAGAAAAGTACGGTGCCAAAGTGGTCGGCATGATTCCTCCGCTGAACACCTATCAACTGCGCCTCAAGGCCAAGAATCTTGATGAGCGCGATGCCACGGTATTGCGTCTTGGCGGTGAAGTCAGTGTCGATGCGGTTGTCATAGAAGAGTCTGGCGCAGAAAAAAGCATCGAGACAGATGCTGACAAGGCGCCTGCAAAAGACAATCAGGAATGGGCGTCCAACCGTTTCCTTGATGCGGTGAATTTTTATCAGCGGCGCTTGCAACGCGAAACCGGCGGACTCAAGACCCACCCCGTGCGCATAGGCGTGATCGAGCGCGACGTTGATTTTGATTCGCCGGACTTCAGCGACTATATCGGCGACAATTGCCGCTCCGACAGCAAGCGGCTGTGCCTGTATGCACGCGATGCAGACAAGCCAAGCGGCCATGGCACCACGGTTAGCGGCATTCTCGCTGCGGCCTGGGATAAAGGCGGCAACAGCGGCTTCTTGCGCGGCCTGGATGATGTCGGCCCAGGTTTCGATGTCATAGTCGCGCGCGACTCCGATGCCGGCATCACCGCCAACATAGCTGCCTCGGTCAATCTGGTCGAAGACGGTGTACAGGTGCTCAACTGGAGCTGGGGGATTCATCGCGTGGGCGCCATTGATGTCAACGGTGACCCCATCGACTCGCTGGTACGTTCCGGTATTGCCATGAGTGGTTATGAAGAGCTGCTCGAGGAGTTTTTCCTCTGGCTGCGTGAAGAACATCCCGATGTAGTGGTGGTCAACTCGGCGGGTAATGGCTCGTCGTTCTCTGGTCGCGATGAGTATCGACTGCCTTCGTCCTTTGTTACCGACCAGCTCTTTGTGGTCGGCGGCCATCAACGCAGTAATAAAGACGTACCGGTCAAGGATCCGGCCTATGCCACAAAGCGCAAGGCTTCCAATATCGACATGCGCGTGGACATCACCGCTGCCGCCTGCGTACACGCCTCAACCGCAAAGGCTGACGAGGAAGGCGATGTGCATTGCGGTACCTCATACGCCACTCCGCTGGTCGCTGGTTTGCTGGCCGCCATGCTGTCGATCAACCCGGAACTGGAACCCGACCAACTGCGTATGTTGCTGCGCCGCAGCGCCATGACCATAGGCGAGGAATACGACTTCGAACCCACCGAAGGTGACGACCTCACCGCGCCCATATTGCCATCCGAGCGCGCCAACGAGCTTAACAACCCCGACGTGGGTCACTCAGCCAGGCTGGACATGTACAAGGCGCTGGACCTGACCGTGCAGAGCCTGGATCGCGTTCGTTGATTGCTCCAAGCCAGGCGCCGGGCGCCTGGCTGTTACCGAGGCCTAGCGCGTGGCATTCATCGCTTCGCGAGAGATGTACTTGCCAATCTCGAACTTGCCGATGGCGGCGCGATGAACCTCGTCCGGGCCGTCGGCCAGACGCAAGGTGCGTTGCATGGCGTACCAGTAAGCCAGTGGAAAATCATTGCTGACTCCTGCTCCACCGTGCATCTGGATCGCGCGGTCGATGACTTTCAAGGCAACATTCGGGGCAACCACCTTGATCTGGGCAATTTCGCTGGCCGCGACCTTGTTGCCGACGGTGTCCATCATATAGGCCGCGTTGAGGGTCAACAGGCGTGCCATGTTGATCTCCATACGCGAATTGGCGATGTGATCAATATTGCCGCCCAGACGGGCCAGGGGTTTACCAAAGGCACTGCGTTCAATCGAGCGCTCGCACATCAACTTCAGCGCACGCTCAGCCATGCCGATCGAGCGCATGCAGTGGTGAATGCGCCCCGGGCCAAGACGACCTTGAGCGATCTCGAAGCCACGCCCCTCACCCAACAGGACATTCTCGTAGGGCACCCGGACATTCTCGAACACCATCTCGGCGTGACCGTGCGGCGCGTCGTCATAACCAAAAACCGGCAAAGGACGGATGACTTTCACGCCTGGGGTGTCCATCGGCACCAGAATCATCGAGTGCTGTTGATGACGCGGGCCATCGGGATTGGTCAAGCCCATGAATATCAGGATCTTGCAGCGTGGATCGCAAGCGCCGGATTTCCACCATTTACGGCCATTGATGACCCACTCGTCACCGTCACGC
Source organism: Pseudomonas sp. S9 (assembly GCF_000222125.1). NCBI lineage: Bacteria > Pseudomonadati > Pseudomonadota > Gammaproteobacteria > Pseudomonadales > Pseudomonadaceae > Pseudomonas > Pseudomonas sp. S9. Next base: position 56,892 of record NZ_AFFX01000012.1, read on the forward strand.
ACAGCCGATGCCTGCATGTTGGTGGCATCGGACGAAGCCACCTGCGGCTCGGTCATGGCAAAGGCCGAGCGAATCTCGCCGCTGAGCAAGGGTGCCAGCCATTGTTGTTTTTGCGCCTCGTTGGCGTAACGCACCAGGACTTCCATATTGCCGGTATCCGGTGCGGCGCAGTTGAAAGGCTCGGGACCGATCAGCGAACTGCCCATGATTTCAGCCAGTGGCGCGTATTCGGTATTGGTCAGCCCTGCCCCAAGTTCAGAGTCCGGCAGAAAGAGGTTCCACAAGCCTTCGGCCTTGGCCTTGGCCTTGAGCTCTTCCATGATTGCGGTCGGCTGCCAGCGGTCTCCCTCACCGACCTGCTGTTCAAACACAGCTTCGGCAGGATAGACATGAGCCTCCATGAACGCTGTGACGCGCTCACGCAGTTCCTGAACTTTGGGCGAATAGGCGAAATCCATGGGCGCTACCTTTTGACGTTTGGCTTTAAATAAATTGACTGAAAATTATGCTAGATCACAGATGAAAATTTACCTAAGCTATTTTCACTGTGTATAAACATTCATCACCGATATATGATTCACTGCCTCGGAGTTACCACGGAATGAATCTCAACAAGGTCGACCTGAACCTCTTTGTCGTCTTCGATGCAATCTATACCGAGGCTAACCTGACTCGCGCCGGTCAGATTGTCGGTATCACCCAGCCTGCGGTTTCCAACGCCTTGGCACGCTTGCGCGAGACCTTCAACGATCCCTTGTTCGTGCGTACTGCCCAAGGCATGGTGCCGACGCCGATGTCGCAAAACATCATCGGGCCGGTACGCAATGCCCTCCAGCAACTGCGCATATCGGTGCAGGAAAGCCGTACCTTCAACCCCGCCCAAGCCAACAAGACCTACCGCATCAGCATGACGGACCTCAGCGAGGCAATGGTTTTCCCTGTGCTTTTCCAGCGCCTGCGTCGCCTCGCGCCCAAGGTCTGCATCGAAAGCATGCTGGCACGCCGTCGTGAAACGACCAAGGAGCTGGCGGCTGGCCGCCTGGACTTCGCCATTGACGCCCCGCTCAATACCGACCCGCAGGTGCGTCACGTCAAGCTACTGGAAGACCGCTACGTCTGCGCACTGCGTAAAAACCATCCGCTGGCCAAGGACAAGATCAGCCTTGAGGAATACCTGTCGCTAAGCCACATCCACATTTCCAGTCGGCGCAGTGGCTTGGGCTATATCGACCTGGCCCTGGGTAAAATGGGAATTCAGCGCAAGATTGCCCTGCGCTCCCAGCATTACCTGATGGCCAATACGGTTCTACAAAACACCGATATGGCGATGACAGTGCCGGAGCGCTTCGCTCGTAGCAACGAACTGCACTATATCCAGCTACCGGTGAAGGAAATGCCAACCCTGGAAACCCATCTGTACTGGCACGAAAGCACGGACCAGGACCCGGCCAACCGCTGGATGCGTGAGCAGATCATCGAGATTTGCCAGCAAGTGACCTTGCGCGAAAAACAGGCCGAAAAAGCCGAGTAATCAGGCGTGCAGCTTTAACTGAAACCAGTATTGCCCCTCAGGGGACAATCCATTGCTTGGCGTGGCGGCAACCTGGCGTTTCAGGCGCTGTCGCGCATCACGATTTCAAACCCCACATCCACCCGTGGCTCCTTGGGTTTCTCGCCGCGCATCAGGCTCAGGAGCATGTCGGCAGCCAATTCGCCAACCTTGCCGCGGGTCGTGCGTACGGTTGTCAACGCAGGATGTACCCAGGCGGCGGCAGGCAGGTCATTGAACCCGGCAATGGCCAGGCGTTGCGGCACGGCAAGTTCCAACTGCCGCGCTCGGAACAAGGCGCCAAATGCCAAGTCGTCATTGTTGAAGAACACGGCATCGGTTTGCGGATGCTGCTCAAGCAAGCGGTCGAGCAACTCTGCACCCAGCCCAATCGACGAGGCGGCAGGTGTCAGCATTTCCAGCGCCGGGTTGTAGCGCCCCGCCTCGCGCATGGCCTGGCGATAACCTTCGGCACGCTGCAAGGTCCGTGGGTCGAGTTGCGCGGCGGCAAAGGCGATATGCTTGTAACCGCGTTCAATCAATGCCCGGGTCATGGCCGCACCGGCTTCAAACTGCGAGAAACCAACACAGTAATCATCCGCCGACTGGCTCAGCTCCATCATTGTCACTATGGGGCCGTGGTAGTTGGCAAGCACTTCACGGGCAATGCCACTGCGCTCAAAGCCGGTCAAGAGCAGTCCGGCGGGCTGATGTGCCAGAAACGAACGTAACAGCCGTTCGTCTTCAGCTTCGCTGTAGTGGCTGACCCCAATCATCATCTCGAAACCTGCGGGCATCAGGACCCGCTGAATGGCTTCGGCGGTATCGACAAATACCGAGTTGGACAATGACGGAAGAATTGCCGCGACCAGGTTCGAGCGTGAACTGGCCAGCGCCCGCGCCGCTGAATGCGGCACATAGCCAAGTGTTTTCACGGCTTGCATAACCTGTTCACGCAAGGCATCGGAAACCCGCTCAGGCTGCGACAGGGCCCGAGATGCAGACATCAATGAACAACCTGCAGCCTTGGCTACATCATTTAAAGTGACGCGCTCCGCTGTGCGGCGACGACGCTGACTCATAAACTTGGCTCTTATTCGGGGAAGCAGTTCAAACGGCCAGCAATATTAGCAAGACATCAACCCCCACCGCTGCATGGTTGATAATTCAGCATGCAACGGTGGCATCGAATGTTTACTGGGCTGCTTTCTTGACCTCGGCCTGAACCTGGTCGAACAGTTGCTGGCCAACGGTATCGGTCACTTGCTGGATTGCCGGCTGCGCCTTTTCACGCATGCGCTCGATCTCTGCAGGGCTGATTTCATTGATTTGCATGCCGTTCTCTTTCAACTGGGCCAAGGCCTTGGCTGCTTCCTCACGTGTGTCCTTGCGCTCAAAGTCACGGGCTTTGACAGCGGCCTGCATGATGATGTCTTGCTCGGTCTTGGACAGCCCATCCCACCAGCGCTTGGATGCGGTGACAATCCATGGGCTGTACACGTGATTGGTGATGGTCAGGTACTTCTGCACCTCAAAGAACTTCGAAGACAGGATAGTGTTGAACGGGTTTTCCTGACCGTCCACGGCCTTGGTCTCCAGCGCGGTAAACAGCTCCGAGAACGGCAGCGGCACGGCGTTTGCGCCCATCAACTTGAAGGTTTCGAGGAACACCGGGTTTGGCATCACACGCAGCTTGATACCGTCGAAATCTTCCATTTTATTGATTGGACGCACGTTGTTGGTCATGTTGCGGAAGCCGTTTTCCCAATAGACCAGGCCTACCAGGCCTTTGTCTTCGAGCTTGTCCATGATTTCGCGGCCAACCGGACCATCAAGCACCTTGTCAGCCTGCTCGGCGCTGCTGAACAGGAACGGCGTATCCCAAACGGCCATTTCCTTGCTGATGCCGACCAAGGTGGCAGTCGAGCCAACCATCATTTCCTGGGCGCCACCGATCAGCGCATTTTGCATCTGGTTATCCGGGCCGAGGCTGGCGGCGCCAAAGGTACGTACTTTCAGCTTGCCGCCAGAAGCCTTGGCCACCTCTTCGGCAAGCAGCTTGGCTGCACGCCCCTGGTTGCTGTCTTCGTTGAGGCCGTAGCCAAAACGGATCATGCGCGGACGGATGTCGTCAGCGTGGGCGGCAAAGGTTGCCAGTGGGCTAAGCAGAACTGCGGCAGTCAAGCCGGCGATCAGTGTACGTCTCATGGTTTGCACCTTTTTTGTTGTTGAATGAGTCGGGCCAACAGCATTGAAGCCAGTGTTTTATGCGCCCGTTGCCAGGCGCACGATGGGCAAAGCTGCCAAGGTCAGCGCAGCCAGGCCAGGGGTACCGTGACAATCGCCGGGAACGCGATCAGCAGCAGCACTATTGCCAGGTAAATCAGGAAAAACGGCATGACACCACGCACCAGTATTTCCATGCGCAACTTGCCGATACCACCCACCACGTTGAGTACAGTGCCAACTGGTGGCGTAATCAGGCCAATTGAACCGATCAACACGAACATCACCCCGAAATACACAGGGTTGACCCCGGCCTTGGCGGCAATTGGCGCCAGCACCGGTGCCAGGATCAAGATGGTCGGCGTCAGGTCAAGCACCATGCCGATGGCGATCATCAACAGCATGATCGCAGCCACCAGCAGGCGCGGATGGTCGGCCAGCGGGCCAAGCATCGAGGCAATCTCGTCCGGTAGCTGAGCCAGCGTCACCATGTAGGCAGACACAGTTGCAGCGGCGCATAGGAACATAACCGAGGCCGTTGTGCGGCTGGCACGGGTCATGGCCTCGATCAGTGTTTTCCAATCGAGTTCGCGATAAAGCAGGGTCGAGACCGCCAAGGCATAGGTCGCAGCGACAACGGCCGCTTCGGTTGGAGTAAAGATGCCGAAACGCAGGCCGCCAACAATAATCACCGGCAACATCAGGGCCGAGGCACCGTCGATCAATGCTGCACGGCGCACCGCCTTACTGGCTTTAGGTGGCGATGGCTCAGTGAAACCACGGGCAATCAACGTCCAGGCGAAAATCAAACCGGCGCCCATGATCAAGCCAGGCACCAGGCCCGCCATAAACAGTTGGCTGATCGAGGTGTTGGTCACCACGCCGTAGATCACGAATGGCATTGAAGGCGGGATGATAGGCGCGATGATCCCGCCGGCAGCCACCAAGCCTGCCGAGGAATGCAGCGGGTAGCCACGTTGGCGCATCATCGGCAGTAGCAAGGTGGCCAGTGCGGCGGTATCGGCCAGGGCTGAACCGGACATGCTGGCCAGCAACACGGCTGCAGCAATGGCCACAAAACCCAGGCCGCCGCGCTTATGGCCGACAAAAGCTTGGGCCATGGTGATAATCCGCCGCGAAATGCCGCCGGCATTCATCAACTCGCCCGCGAGTATGAAGAACGGAACGGCCAGCAGCGGAAAACTATCAGCGCCCGCCAACAGGTTTTGTGCAAGTAATTGTACGTCCCAGAAGTCCAGGTACCACATCAGCACTGCGCCGGTGAGCATCAGGGCAAATGCGATCGGCATGCCAAATGCCATGAAACCAAGCAGTGAAGAAAGGAAAACGGCAACCGTCATGTGCGTGTCCTCGGTGGGCGTTGCCCGTTGTTCTTATGGGTGGATATGGCGGTTAATCAATGGTGACATTGGCTGTTGCATTGGCCAGCGACTGGTCTCTACGCCAGACATTGACCAGTTGCACCATCGCCAGCAGCACCAGCACAGCCATGCTTGCCAGCACCGGCAGCATGGCGATCGCCAGCGGATAACCCACCACCGGGCTGGTATTGCTCCAGCCGTATTGCATCTGTCCCCAAGCGCCCTTGACTGAAACCGCCCTGGCCGCCGCAACCAGCAGCCAACTCAGTGAATCTATGAGTTGGCGCATCAGGTGCGGGAAGCGATCACGAATCAGGGTAAAACTCATCAGTTCGCCACGACGCATGCTTGATGCCACGCCGACGAACACCAGCCAGACAAAGGCCAACCGTGACAACTCTTCGGCGCCGGCCCAGCCGGTGCCAAATGCATAGCGCAGCACCACGTTGCTGAATACCACTATGACCATGAACGCCATGAGCGCCGCCATCATCATGTCGGTTATTTTGTCGAACATCAGCGCAACACCGCCGGTATAGATAGGCTCACCGGTCAAGCGAGCCCCCTCGTGCTGTTCGTTTACGCTTTGTGCGGACTCGGCATTGTTAGCGCTATCAAATTCAGCGCTATGATCAACCGATTCAGCCAGCAAGCGCTGCTCATTGTGTTGGGCCCAACTGACGATGGCTGCCACCACGGCTTCACGGCTTTGACTGGCATCGACCGTCAATACCCCGCTTTCGTTTGCCGGGGATTCAAGGGTGGCAAACTGGCTGTCGACCAGCGAGGTCGGCATGAAGTGCCCCGGACGAGCCCCCACGCGCTCCAACGCAGTGGCGTGGTCGATCTCCAGGTGAGCAAAGTGCAGGTCGTCGATCGCCGCGCGCAACTGCTCACGGTAGCTGTTTTTCAGTGCCGAGCAGGCCAGGACAAAGCCGTTGCCTGAGGCTTGAACAGCCTGCATTTCGGCAATCAGGGCATCGAGCCACACTTTGCGATTTTCATCACTCAGCGCAATACCAGCACTCATGCGCTGAACATTTTCATCGGGGTGGAACAGGTCGGCTTCGATATGTTGCAAACCGAGTGCACTGGCGACTGCACGGCTGATATCACTTTTACCTGAACCGCTGACACCCATGACCACGAGTGCTTGCATAGCTGGCTCAGCGCCCTGGGCAGGAAGGCTGGTTTTCATTCATGTCTCCGGCACGCTGTCGCTGCAGCGCTATTTTGTTTGCGCAGATGTTAGCGCTACCAAATTTATCAGGCAAGTAAAAATATTAATCCGGGGCAGATGGGCTTATGGAGAATAATCAACGGAACATGGCTGATAAAGGCGCGTCAGCCGCCTGAAAGCCACCAGCATCAACTTATTAAATAGGATTAGATATATAGCTTAACTAATTGTTTTTAATGAATATAAAAAAGTTAATGTGAATTCTAGAATAGACTCAAGCTGTCAACACGGCGCTTGCCTGCATACCCAAGCGCCGCTGATCCTGTCCTACGCCTTTAGTCTACAAACCCAGCTCGGCAATGGTCTGCTCGCGCATCCGGAACTTCTGAATCTTGCCGGTTACCGTCATCGGAAACTCATCCACGAAGCGGTAGTAACGTGGCACCTTGAAATAGGCAATATTGGCTTTGCAGTACTCGCGCAACTGGTTTTCATCACAACCACTGCCTGGATGCAGCTTGATCCAGACCGCGATCTCTTCACCGTATTTGCTATCGGGCACACCTATCACCTGCACATCGGCAATGGCAGCATGGGTGAACAGAAACTCCTCGATCTCCCGCGGATAGATATTCTCGCCTCCGCGAATGATCATGTCCTTGCTGCGCCCGACGATGCGTACATAGCCCTGCTCGTCCATCACCGCCAGGTCGCCGGTGTGCATCCAGCCTTCGGTGTCGATCGCCTCGGCACTGGCCTGCGGGTTGTTCCAGTAGCCAAGCATCACGCTGTAGCCCCGGGTACAGAGCTCGCCAGTCTGCCCACGCGAAACAATAGCGCCCTGCTCGTCGATGATTTTACTTTCGAGCTGTGGCTGCGTGCGCCCCACGCTGGTAACCCGAACCTCAAGCGCATCATCCGCAGCGGTTTGCAGCGACACCGGGCTGGTTTCGGTCATGCCATAGGCAATCTGCACCTCACTCATGTGCAATTCCTTGATTACCCGGCGCATTACCTCGATCGGACAGGTTGCCCCGGCCATGATTCCAGTGCGCAGCGAGCTTAGGTCAAATGCCTTGAGACGTGGATGATCCAGTTCGGCGATAAACATGGTTGGCACGCCGTACAACACCGTGGCGCGCTCTTGGGCCACCGCTTGCAGGCTTGCCTCAGGCTCGAAGCCGGCACAGGGATAAATCATGGTCGAGCCGTGCGTCACACAGCCGAGATTGCCCATGACCATGCCAAAACAGTGATACAGCGGCACCGGTATCACCATTCGGTCATGCTCGCTCAAGCCCAGGCTTTCACCGACCATATAACCATTATTGAGGATATTGAAATGGCTCAAGGTCGCACCTTTGGGTGCGCCTGTGGTGCCCGAGGTGTACTGGATGTTAATGGCCTGCTCGCAGTGCAGCGTGGCTTGGCGTGCAGCCAACTGCTCAGCGTTCACAGTTTCGGCAAGCTCGGCCAGTTCACGCCAGTGCAGAAAGCCGGCTGGTGCCTGATCCGCCAGGCTGATCACACCGCGCAATTCCGGCAAACGACTGCTTGCCAACTGGCCCGGGCTGCTGCTCGCCAACTCCGGCAGCAGCTCGGCCAGCATGGCGTGGTAATCGGATGTCTTGAACGCATCGGCACAGACCAGCCACTTGCAACCCGATTGCTTGAGCGCGTATTCCAACTCGGAGCAGCGATAAGCCGGATTGATATTGACCAGCACCGCACCGACCTTGGCGCTGGCAAATTGGCTGATGCACCACTGCGCGCAATTGGGTGCCCAGATGCCCAGCCTGTCGCCGGCCTCGATACCCAACGCCATAAAGGCCCGCGCCGCCCGGTTGACCTCCGCCGCCAACTGCCTCCAACTGTAACGCAGTTGCTGATGCACCACGATCAAGGCATCGCGCTCGGCAAAGCGAGTCGCGCTGCTATCGAATGCCTCGCCAATGGTCATGGCCAACAATGCTTTTTCACGGGGTCCCTGGGTATAACTCGGGGCTGTCATTGGATACCTTTCTTATTAGGAGTTGTATAGAGCTTTCAGACCTCTGCCTGCAGCCAGTCAAAAACCGCGAGCAATGACCATGCGCTGAATATCGCTGGTGCCTTCGTATATCTGACACACCCGCACATCGCGGTAGATCCGCTCCACCGGAAAGTCTTTCAGGTAGCCGTAGCCACCAAGGGTCTGAATCGCCGCCGAGCAGACACGCTCGGCCATTTCCGAGGCAAACAGCTTGGCCATAGAGGCTTCCGTCAGGCAAGGCAGGCCTGCCTGGCGCAAGGTGGCTGCATGCAAGACCATCTGCCGGGCGACTGCGATCTCTGTGGCCATGTCCGCCAAGCGGAAAGCCACGGCCTGATGCTCGATAATTGGCTTGCCGAAGGTCTCGCGCTCATGGGCATATTCCCGCGCGGCCTCAAATGCGGCGCGGGCCATGCCGACTGCCTGGGAGGCGATACCAATGCGCCCGCCCTCCAGGTTGCTCAGGGCGATCTTGTAGCCCTCGCCCTCCTCGCCAAGGCGCAGGCTGGCCGGGATGCGCATGTCGTCGAATTGCAGCTGGCAGGTGTCCGAAGCGTGCTGGCCAAGCTTTTCTTCAACCCGGCTGACGCTAAACCCAGGCGTGTCGGTCGGCACGATAAACGCAGAAATACCACGCTTGCCGAGGCTTGCATCGGTCACGGCAAAGACGATCACCACACCGGCATGGCTGCCAGAGGTGATGAATTGCTTGCTGCCATTGAGCAGGTAATGGTCGCCATCACGTTGCGCCCTGGTGCGCAAAAAGCTTGCGTCGGAGCCTGCTTGCGGTTCAGTCAGGGCAAATGCACCAATCATCGTGCCTTGCGCCAAGGGCAGCAGGTAATCGCGCTTTTGCTGCTCGCTGCCGTATTTCAGGATCGGCATGCATCCCACGGAGTTGTGCACGCTCATGATGGTTGAGCAGGCGCCATCACCAGCGGCGATTTCCTCCAGCGCCATGGCATAGGCAACCTGGCCGGTATCGGCGCCACCCCATTGCTCCGGCACCAACATGCCGAGAAACCCCAGTTCGGCCATCTCACGCAATGCTTCTGCCGGAAAACGATGCTCGCGATCCCATTGTGCCGCAAAGGGCTTAAGACGCTCCTGGGCAAACTGGCGGGCAACGTCGCGGATCTGCAACTCTTCGTCTGATGGAATCATCAATTGGCTCCCTTGCTCACCAACTCGACAGCGACGGCAGTGGCCTCGCCACCACCGATGCACACCGAAGCCACTCCGCGCGTCAGCCCGCGTTGTTGCAGGGCATGGAGCAAGGTCACGATGACCCGCGCACCGGATGCACCAATCGGGTGGCCCAGGGCGCAAGCGCCGCCATGCACATTGACCTTGTCATGGGAAATTGCCAGGTCACGCATGGCCGCCATTGGCACTACGGCGAAGGCTTCATTGATCTCGAACAGGTCAACCTGATCCAGGGTCCAGCCCGTGCGCTTCATCAAGGCCCTGATGGCCCCAACCGGTGCCGTGGCAAATAACCCCGGAGCCTGGGCATGGGAGCTATGCCCGACAACGATTGCCAGCGGTTTCAGCCCGCGCTTTTCAGCCTGTGAACGGCGCATCAGCACCAAGGCTGCCGCGCCATCCGAAATGGAACTGGCGTTAGCCGCCGTTACCGTGCCGCCGTCACGAAAGGCAGGTTTCAAGCTCGGGATTTTTTCCAACCTGGCCTTTGGCGGCTGTTCATCGCAGGTCACGCTAAGCGTTTCGCGTTTGGTTTTGACTTCAACCGCCGCAATCTCCGCCTCGAAATGCCCCTGCTCCATCGCAGCTTGCGCACGCTTTAGGGAACTGATTGCATACTCATCTTGCTGCTCACGGCTAAAACCATAGCTTTGTGCACAATCTTCGGCGAACGTGCCCATTAGACGGCCTTTTTCATAGGCATCTTCCAGGCCGTCAAGGAACATATGATCAAGCACACGGCCGTGGCCCATGCGGTAGCCGGCCCGGGCCTTGTCCAGTAAATACGGTGCGCTGGACATGCTTTCCATGCCGCCAGCTACCAGCACCTCGGCGCTGCCAGCCAACAGTGAATCATGGGCAAGCATCACCGACTTCATGCCTGAGCCACACATCTTGTTCAATGTCGAACAGACGGTACCCTCATCAAGCCCGGCACCCAATGCTGCCTGCCGCGCCGGGGCCTGGCCCTGGCCCGCCTGGAGTACGCAGCCCATGATCACTTCATCAACGCCATCATTGGCTAAGCCTGCGCGCTTTACCGCCGCGCGAATGGCGGTGGCGCCAAGCTCTGCGCAACTGATGCTGCCCAAATCCCCCATAAAACCGCCCATTGGCGTGCGTGCGGCACTGACAATGACGACTGGATCGCTATTGGTGTTCATCTGCGGACTCCTGTTGTTCGGGGGACTATTTGGCAGACATGCGCAAGGCGCCATCCAAGCGGATGGTCTCACCGTTAAGCATGCTGTTCTGGACGATGTGCAATACCAATGAGGCGTACTCTTCGGGTTTACCCAGGCGCGGCGGAAACGGCACATTGGCCGCCAGGCTCTCACGCACCTCCTGGGGCATGCCAGCCATCATCGGTGTTTCAAAGATGCCCGGCGCAATGCACATGACCCGTATGCCTGAGCGCGCCAGCTCACGGGCCAATGGCAGGGTCAAGCCAACCACTGCGCTCTTGGAGGCCGCATAGGCGGCCTGACCTATTTGCCCGTCAAATGCAGCAACCGAGGCCGTGTTGATCATCACCCCGCGCTCGCCATCGACCTGTGGTTCATTGCGTGCAATCGCCTCGGCCGCCAGGCGCAACATGTTGAAGGAGCCGATCAGGTTGATATCAATCACCTTGCGAAAACTCTCCAGCCCATGCACGCCATTGCGGCCCAGCAACTTTTCCGCAGGTGCAATACCTGCACAGTTGACCAGGCCGTGCAGGCCGCCGAAGTGCTCAACAGCCCGGTCAATAGCCATTCGAGCGGCATCTTCCTGGGTAATATCGACCGCAACGAACAAGGCGTTATCGCCCAGTTCGGTCGAACGTTGCTGGCCTGCTTCGGCATTGATATCTGCCAGCACCACCTTGGCGCCCGCATCGACCAGTTTGCGCGCTGTCGCCAGGCCCAGCCCGGAACTGCCGCCGGTGATTAAAAAGACACGTTGTTCAACCTGCATATTGATTAATCCTGTTTAGTCGCTGCACGTTCAGGCCGTCGCACCAAGCTGGCTCTGCTTGGCGACTTCCTGGTTGCGTAGTAAAAAGCGCTGGATCTTGCCGCTTGGGGTCTTTGGCAACTCATCGACAAACTCGATTTCCCGCGGATAAGCATGTGCCGAAAGCCGCTTGCGCACATGCTGCTGCAACGCTTCGGCAAGGGCTTCAGAGGCCGCAAACTGTGGCTGCAATACGACAAAGGCCTTTACCAGCTCGGTGCGCTCGGGGTCAGGCTTGCCAATTACGGCGGCCTCAATAACAGCCTCGTGCTCGATCAAGGCACTTTCAACGTCAAACGGCCCGATGCGATAGCCCGAAGTCGTGATCACATCATCGGCGCGACCGACAAAGCTGATGCTGCCGTCATCGTTAAGCTCAACCGTGTCGCCGCTCAGGTAATAGCGACCGCTGAAGGAGTTGGTGGGCATGCCTTGATACCCGGGAAACCAGAACAGCGGCGACTGACTCATATCCAGCGCCAGGTTGCCGGGCTGGCCGACACCAAGCTCATTACAGGCGCCATCAACCACCACTACACGATGCCCCGGCACCGCATAGCCAGCCGCACCAATGCGTACCGGATGCACATAGGCATGATGGTTGCACAAGACCATGCCCAGCTCGGTCTGGCCGTAATGGTCATGAATGGTGGTATCCAGCCCATCAGCAAACCAGCGGATAACCTCTGGCGTGAGCGGTTCCCCGGCGCTGCTCACGGCCCGCAAGCGGCCTTTCAGCAAGGGCTCGACCTGCTTTTTGGCAGCCAGCAGTAATCGATAAGCCGTTGGCGAACCCGCCAGATTGGTGATGCCGTACTTGCGGATAACCCTGCAGGTGCTTTCGACGCTGAACGCACCTTCGTAAAAGGTCGTGGGATGACCCAGGGCCAATGGCCCGGTCACGGCGTAGTACAAGCCATAGGCCCAACCGGGGTCCGCGACATTCCAGAACGCATCTTCGGGGCGCAAATCCACCGCATCGCGCATATAGCTGACAAACGCCAGAATCGCCTTCAACGGCACAGGAACCGGCTTGGCAGCGCCAGTGGTGCCCGAGGTGAACATCATCAGAAAGGGGTCTTCGGCGCTGCGCATCACTGGGGTGAACTGATCGTCATGGCGCTCAAGCTCAGCCCAGAAGCTAAAGTCACCCCGCTCGATACCCTGCCCCTTGGGACCGGATACCGTAACGCGCAGCGCATCATTGGCGACATCATCAAGCTTTGCTCGATTGCTGGCGTCCGTGACTATGACTTTTGAGCCTGCGGTATTGACCCGATGCTCAATCGCCTTGGGACCAAAGGCCGTGAACAGCGGCTGGTAAACCGCGCCCGCACGCCAAGTCCCCAGGATGGTGATAAGCAGCTCAACCTTGCGCCCGAGCATGCCGGATACACAATCACCCGGCATCACGCCCTGGCTGCGCAGGAAATTGGCAAAGCGTGCAGACTGTTGCTTGAGTTCGGCGAACGTATATGTGGCGCTGGAGCCGTCGGCACCTTCGTAAAACAAGGCCACCCGCCCAGGCAGCGCATGTCGGTCGCAACACTCGATGCAGGCGTTGATCCCATCCAGCGACCCCGCCAGGGTGGCGCTCATGGCGTGGGCAAAATCGAACTCACGGGCAGCAGCAAAGTAGTCACGCATCAGTCAACTCCGAGCTATTTTTTTTTGAGGAGTGGTAACCGATAGTCGCGCCCGGACGCGGTCCGGGCAATGTCTTAAGGGGTCAACCTGTCTGAGCAGTTTTGACAGTGACACCGCCTTGCGGCTGCATCATGGCCTGGTACTGGCCCGGGGTTGAACCTGTCCATTTCTTGAACGCCTTGTAGAACGCACTGGCATCAGCGAAGCCCAACTCGAACGCCAACTCATTGAAGTTGACTTCACCCTGGTTCAGGCGGTTAAGCGCCAGGTCGCGACGCACATGATCCTTGAAACTTTGGTAGAACTGCCCCTCCTGCGACAGCTTGCGCCGCAATGTCGAGGGCGCCATGAAAAAATGCGCGGAGATGGCTTCGATGTCCGGCCAGCGCTCGGGCTTTATGCCGCGCAGGTAAGCCTTGATGCGGGCCGCATGGCTTTGCGGGTCGCGGTACCTGACCAGAATGCCTTGCGGCGCGGCTTGCAGAAACTGCTTGAGCTCATCGGCACTGCGCCTGATCGGCAGATCAAGCCATTGCGCATTGAACAGCAGCCTTGAGTACGGACGACCGAACCGCAGGTTGTCACTGAACATCACCCGATAGTCTTCCAGGTAGTCAGGCTGAGGGCGCTGCACATCGATGGCAATGATTGGGATACGTCGCCCAACCAGCCAACACGCCAGGCCATGGACCATCATCCACAGGGTGAAGTCCGCGAATGCCCGAGGCCGCGTGGCCTGGGAATTGGGCGACTGATCAATCGCAATCTCCGCCATGCCGCCGGCGCGCAGCAAGCGCGGGGAAAAGTCTTCAAATATGAGCCCTAAAAAGCGCAAGGCACCGTGCAGAGCGGGCTCCAGGCTGGTTTCCTTGCTTGCGGTACGCGCCATAAATGCAAAGCTGCCGACCTTCATGCGCCGGGCATTGAGGCCAAAGAACTCGTCATCCATTTGCCGCGCCAGGTCTAGCCACAGCCGCGCATATTGCTCGCAGGTAACCCGGGCATAGGGTTTTGCCAATAATGCCGGAGCAATACCCGCTCTTGTGAGCAAGGGGCCGGAGTCCTGGCCTCTGCCCTGCAACTCCAGAACCGCCTCGGTTACCAGCCTTATGGAAATGGTGCCCTTGTCTGACTGCATGGATCCCTTGTTAGATCGTATTGGTCGCGCACATTCTCAGCGAACTTAGTATTTCGCACCTTGCGGCGAAAGTCGTACACCAGATTACGACAGAATGTAGACCGGTTATTTGTAGCGCAACAGCTTGACAGCCCTGCAAGGCAGCTTTACGTTTACGTAAAGGTTAATACGAGCAACCGGCAATGCCTACCTATTCCATTTCCGAACTGGCCCGCGAGTTGGATATCACCACACGCGCCATTCGCTTCTATGAAGAGCAGTCAATGCTCAGCCCCGAACGCCGTGGCCAGGAACGCATCTACAGCGCTAAAGACAAAGTCACCCTCAAGCTGATCCTGCGCGGCAAGCGCATCGGCTTTTCGCTGGCTGAGTGCAAAGAACTGATCGAGCTTTACGATCCCGTCCAAGGCAATCGCAAACAGCTTGAGAGCTTTATGCAGAAGATTTCGGAACGACGCATTCAGCTTCAACAGCAGCTATTGGACATTCAACAGATGCAGCTCGAACTCGATACAGCAGAAGAACGCTGCCTGAATGCACTAGCTGAAATCGAATAAAAACAATTTTTTAGCATTTAAATCTAAAGAAAATAATTACAGGTGAAACCATGAGCTACCCATCACTGAACTTCGCGTTTGGCGAAACCATCGATATGCTGCGCGACCAAACCCGAGCCTTTGTTGCGGCTGAATTGGCACCACGCGCGGCGACTATCGACAGCGAAAACCTGTTCCCTGCCGATATGTGGAAAAAGTTCGGCGACATGGGTTTGCTCGGTGTAACCGTCAGCGAAGAATACGGTGGCGCGGGCCTTGGCTACTTGGCACATGTCATCGCGATTGAAGAGATCAGCCGTGGTTCCGCTTCGGTTGGCCTGTCCTATGGCGCCCACTCCAACCTCTGTGTCAACCAGATCAACCGCAATGGCACAGCCGAACAAAAAGCCAAGTATCTGCCCAAGCTGATCTCTGGTGAGCACGTCGGCGCACTGGCCATGAGTGAACCCAATGCGGGCTCGGACGTGGTGTCGATGAAGCTTCGCGCCGACAAGCGTGGCGATCATTACCTGCTCAACGGCAGCAAGACCTGGATCACCAATGGCCCAGATGCCAACACCTATGTGATCTACGCCAAGACCGACCTGGAAAAAGGCCCGCACGGCATCACCGCCTTTATCGTCGAGCGCGACTGGAAAGGCTTCAGCCGTGGCAGCAAGTTCGACAAGCTCGGCATGCGCGGCTCCAACACCTGCGAGCTGTTCTTTGATGATGTCGAAGTGCCTATCGAAAACATCCTGGGTGTAGAAAACGGTGGGGTCAAGGTGCTGATGAGCGGCCTCGACTACGAGCGCGTGGTGCTTGCAGGCGGCCCGATTGGCATCATGCAGGCCTGCATGGATGTGGTGGTGCCCTACATTCATGACCGCAAGCAATTCGGCCAGAGCATCGGTGAATTCCAGCTGATTCAGGGCAAGGTGGCAGACATGTACACCCAGCTCAATGCCAGCCGCGCCTATCTGTATGCGGTTGCCCAGGCTTGCGATCGCGGCGAAACCACACGCAAGGACGCTGCCGGGGTGATCCTCTACAGCGCCGAGCGCGCAACGCAAATGGCCCTGGATGCCATTCAGATTCTCGGTGGTAACGGCTACATCAACGAGTTTCCGACCGGGCGCCTGCTGCGCGATGCCAAGCTATATGAAATTGGTGCCGGCACCAGTGAAATCCGGCGCATGCTCATTGGCCGCGAACTGTTCAACGAGACCAAGTAAGCCTTTGCCTTGGCTGGGCGCCGGTGTCTCGCCGCCCCTTTTCATGGAGTTCGCCTGATGGCTGTACTACACACCCAGATCAACACCCGTTCAGCGGATTTTGCCGCCAATAGCAAGGCTATGGCTGCACAAGTCGACGCCCTGCATACGCTGCTCGCACAGATTCACCAGGGCGGTGGAGCCAAGGCCCAGGAGCGCCACAGCTCCCGTGGCAAGCTGCTGCCTCGCGAACGGATCAATCAATTGCTCGACCTTGGCTCGCCCTTCCTTGAGCTCAGCCAGTTGGCCGCCCATGAAGTCTATGGCGAAAGCGTGCCTGCCGCCGGCATAGTGGCGGGCATAGGTCGGGTCGAGGGCGTCGAGTGCATGATTGTTGCCAACGACGCCACGGTAAAAGGCGGCAGCTATTATCCACTGACCGTGAAAAAGCATCTGCGGGCGCAAACCATCGCCCAACAGAACCGCTTGCCGTGCATCTATCTGGTTGATTCGGGGGGTGCCAACCTGCCTCGCCAGGATGAAGTATTCCCAGACCGCGAACACTTCGGCCGGATCTTCTTCAATCAGGCCAACATGAGCGCCATGGGCATTCCCCAGGTCGCCGTGGTGATGGGCTCGTGCACCGCCGGGGGCGCCTATGTGCCAGCCATGGCCGACGAAGCGATCATGGTACGCAACCAGGCCACGATCTTCCTCGCCGGTCCGCCACTGGTCAAAGCGGCAACGGGTGAAGTCGTCAGCGCCGAAGACCTAGGCGGCGCTGATGTACACTGCAAAACATCCGGCGTTGCTGATCACTATGCCGAAGACGATGCCCACGCCCTCGCCTTGTGTCGGCGCAGCATCGCCAACCTAAACTGGCGCAAGCTCGGGCAGATCAATACCCGCGAACCCATTCAGCCGCTGTACGACAGCCAGGAGCTGTATGGCGTGATTCCGGTTGATGCCAAACAGCCTTTCGATGTCCGTGAAGTGATCTCACGGCTGGTCGATGGCTCGGTATTCGATGAATACAAGGCTCTGTTTGGCAGCACGCTGGTCTGCGGTTTTGCGCATATCAATGGCTATCCGGTGGCGATCCTCGCCAATAACGGGATCTTGTTTGCCGAATCGGCCCAAAAAGGCGCCAATTTTATCGAACTGGCCTGCCAGCGCAAAATCCCCTTGGTATTCCTGCAGAACATCACCGGCTTCATGGTCGGGCAGAAATACGAAGCCGGCGGCATAGCCAAGCATGGCGCCAAGCTGGTCAATGCGGTGGCCTGCGCCAAGGTACCCAAGTTCACGGTCATTATCGGTGGCAGCTTCGGTGGGGGGGACTATGGCATGTGTGGCCGGGCCTATGATCCGCGCTTTCTCTGGATGTGGCCCAATGCCCGCATCGGCGTGATGGGCGCCGAACAGGCCGCTGGCGTATTGGTGCAGGTCAAGCGCGAGCAAGCCCAGCGCGCAGGCGAGGCATTCAGCGCCGAGCAGGAACAACAGCTCAAACAACCGATTCTTGACCAATACGAAGCCCAGGGGCACCCGTACTACTCTAGCGCGCGGCTATGGGACGACGGCGTTATCGACCCGGCGCAAACCCGTGAAGTACTCAGCCTGGCGCTTTCAGCCAGCCTCAACGCCGCCATTGAGCCAAGCACGTTTGGCGTATTTCGCATGTAACAGCGCCCCACTCGCGCAAACGCCCTGCCCCGAATATCAAAAGAGTTAATGGCATGACTGACTTCACCACACTCGAACTGACAAAAGCCGCCAATGGCGCTGCTACGCTTTGGCTGGATCGGCCGGACAAGAACAATGCCTTCAACGCGCAAATGATCCGCGAGCTGATTCTGGCACTGGATGATATCCAAGCCGATAAATCCCTGCGTTTCCTGATCGTTCGTGGCCGTGGCAAGCATTTCAGCGCAGGCGCCGACCTGGCCTGGATGCAGGCCAGCGCCCAACTCGACTACAACGCCAACCTGAGCGACGCCCGCGAGCTGGCAGAGCTGATGCACAATCTCTATCAGTTGAAAATCCCGACGCTGGCAGTGGTCCAAGGTGCGGCATTTGGCGGCCCCCTGGGCCTGATCAGTTGCTGCGACATGGCTATCGGTGCCGAGGATGCCTTGCTCAGCCTCAGCGAAGTACGCATTGGTCTTGCACCAGCGGTGATCAGTCCCTTTGTGGTGCAAGCCATAGGCGAACGCGCGGCACGCCGCTTTGCCCTGACGGGGGAACGCTTCAGCGGTAAACAGGCGCAGCAACTGGGCCTGTTCGCCGAATGCTACCCCGCCAGCGAGCTGGAGGCACAAGTCGATGCCTGGAGCGCCAATTTGCTGCTCAACAGCCCGCAAGCCATGCGCGCCACCAAGGATTTGCTTAAAGAAGTCGGCAGCGGTGTATTAACCCCAGCCCTGCGCCGCTACACCGAGAACGCCATTGCGCGGATTCGCGTCAGCGCCGAGGGTCAAGAAGGCCTCAATGCCTTTCTCGAAAAACGCACACCCGCCTGGCAGGAGCCTCAAGCATGAGCCAGAAGCTAAATACCATCGACACCATTCTGGTCGCCAACCGTGGCGAAATTGCCTGCCGGGTGATGCAAACCGCCCGGCAACTGGGTTTGCGAACGGTAGCGGTACACAGCTCCATTGACCGCGATGCGCGCCACGTACGCGAAGCCGATGTGGCGGTGGACTTGGGTGGCGCCAAACCTGGCGACAGCTATTTGTGTATAGACGCGATCATCGAGGCGGCCAAGGCCAGCGGTGCCCAAGCCATCCATCCGGGTTATGGTTTTCTTTCGGAAAACGCCGACTTTGCTCGCGCTATCGACAAGGCCGGGTTGATATTCCTCGGCCCGCCCGCCTCGGCAATTGATGCAATGGGCAGTAAATCTGCTGCCAAAGCGTTGATGGAACAGGCTGGAGTGCCCTTGGTGCCTGGCTATCACGGCGCCGCACAGGATGTCGAAACCTTCCTCAATACCGCCGAAGTCATCGGCTACCCGGTGCTGCTCAAGGCCACGGCTGGCGGCGGCGGTAAAGGCATGAAGGTGGTTGAGCACGCCTCGGAAATGGCTGATGCGCTGGCATCGGCGCAACGTGAGGCGCAATCATCCTTTGGCGACTCGCGCATGCTGATCGAGAAATATGTGCTCAAGCCGCGTCATGTCGAAATACAGGTATTCGCCGACCAACATGGCAATTGCCTGTATCTCAATGAGCGCGACTGCTCGATACAACGCCGCCACCAAAAAGTCGTCGAAGAGGCGCCCGCCCCAGGCCTGTCGCCCGCGCTACGCCAGGCCATGGGCGAAGCTGCAGTCAAAGCCGCGCAAGCTATTGGCTATGTAGGTGCAGGCACCGTTGAGTTCCTGCTCGATGCCCGCGGTGAATTCTTCTTTATGGAGATGAATACCCGGCTACAGGTCGAACACCCTGTCACTGAAGCAATCACCGGGCTTGACCTGGTGGCCTGGCAGATCCGTACAGCCCGTGGCGAGCCCTTGCCAATGTCGCAGGACCAAGTCCCGCTTAATGGCCATGCGATTGAAGTGCGTCTTTATGCCGAAGACCCTGCAAATGACTTTCTACCTTCTACCGGCAAGCTCCACATCTACCGTGAAGCCAGCGCTGGCGAGGGTCGGCGCATTGATTCGGGTGTTGCAGAGGGTGATGAAGTCTCGCCGTTTTACGACCCCATGCTCGGCAAGCTGATTGCCTGGGGCGCTAACCGCGAAGAAGCCCGCCTGCGTATGCTGGCCATGCTCAATGACACCCATGTTGCCGGCGTTCGCACCAACCTGGCCTTCTTGAAGCGCGTACTCGGTCATCCGGCATTCGCCGCCGCCGAACTGGATACCGGGTTTATTCCGCGCTACCAGGATGTGCTCCTGCCAGAACCAGGCACCCTGCCCGATGAGTTCTGGCAAGTTGCTGCCGAAGGCTTTGTGCAAAGCCAAACACCACGCCTGGCCGCAGAAGATCCGCACTCACCCTGGGCCCAGCTCAGGGGTTGGCGCGCAGGGTTGCCCGGCGAGGTGGATCTGCACCTTGTCTCTGGCGATCAACAACAGCAGGTACAACTGCGCAATAGCGCGCCTTCGCAGCTGAGGTTGTGCGGCGATCAGCTGCGCGTTGAACGTAACGGGGTACGCACCGCGCACCTGCTTGTCCGCCGTGGTGACAGCCTGTTCATCGAATGGGAAGGCGAACTGCACAAGGTGGACAAGTTGGACCCCATCGCAGTTGCGCAACATAGCCACGACCACCAAGGCGGCCTGGCCGCGCCAATGAACGGCAGCATTGTGCGCATACTGGCCGAACCGGGTGCTCGGGTTGAAGCCGGTGCCGCGCTGGTGGTGCTCGAAGCGATGAAGATGGAGCACAGCATTCGCGCGCCCCATGCAGGCACAGTCAATGCCTTGTTTTGCACCGAAGGTGAAATGGTCAGCGAAGGCACTGTGTTGGTAGAAATTGCTTTGGATGCAGGGGAAAGTGCGGGCGCCTAATCTTATATTTAAGGTTAACTTATGATCATAACCTTTTGATTTTTCATAATAGTTTAATCGCATTGGAGCTAGAGCATGACCCTGCCGCACTATGTTCGACTGGTTGAAGTTGGCCCGCGCGATGGCTTGCAGAATGAGAAGCAACCCATCAGCGTTGGCGACAAAGTCCGGCTGGTCGATGACCTGACCGATGCGGGCCTTGGCTACATTGAAGTCGGGAGTTTTGTCTCGGCCAAATGGGTGCCGCAAATGGCTGGCAGTGAAGAGGTGTTCGCCCAAATCCAGCAGCGCGCAGGCGTAACCTATGCGGCCCTGACACCGAACCTGCGTGGCTTCGAGAGCGCGCTTGCGGCTGGGGTTAAGGAAGTCGCCGTATTTGCTGCGGCATCCGAGTCGTTCTCACGGAAGAATATCAATTGCTCAATCAAGGACAGCCTGGAGCGCTTTGAACCTGTGATGCAGGCCGCCGAGCAACAGGGCATTCGTGTGCGCGGCTATGTATCCTGCGTGCTCGGCTGCCCCTATGAAGGCGAAATCGCCCCCGAGCAGGTCGCCTGGGTCAGCAAGGCATTGCTTGATATGGGCTGCTATGAAATATCCCTTGGCGACACCATCGGCAAGGGCACCGCTGGCGCAACCCGCCACTTGCTCGACACCGTTGCTCGGCAAGTTCCACGACACAAGTTAGCCGGACACTTCCACGATACCTACGGCCAGGGCTTGAGCAACATCTATGCAAGCCTGCTCGAGGGCATCAGCGTGTTTGACAGCTCGGTTGCAGGCCTGGGCGGCTGCCCCTATGCCAAGGGCGCCACCGGCAATATTGCCACGGAAGACGTGGTCTATCTGCTCAACGGGTTGGGGATCGAGACCGGGATCGACCTGCACAAGCTCGCGGCAGCAGGCCAGCGAATCTGCAACCTGCTCGGCAAGACCAATGGCTCCCGGGCGGCCAGTGCCTTGCTGGCAGCCGCAGACTAAATGACGCGGTTAAGGTTTGACGTAACCCATCCGCCAACTGATGGCTTCTGCGGTTTGCCTGACACGCTCAGCCGCCATGCCCGCCTCGTCGGCATCAAACACCCTGGCCGAGCCGACAACGGTCAGTACCGCAGCGACGCGTCCATAGGCATCGAACACCGGCGCCGACACCGCATCAACGCCCGGCATCAGCATTCCATGCACCGCATGCAGCCCCTGCTCACGAACTTGCTGTAGATGTTGCTGATACCGAGTGCTATCCGCCAGCGAATGATTGCAGTCAGCCTGCAACTCGTGTTCACGCAGCTGCCTCGTCTCGGCCTCCGGCAAGTAGGCGGCAAAGGTCAGGCCGGTCGCCGAGCTCAACAACGGCAGGACCGAGCCGACCTTGGTCACCAGGGTCACAGCCCGGCTCGCCTGCTGCAACTGGACAACGGTTGCGCCTTTGTTGGCCCAGACAGCCAAAAAGCAGCTTTCATTGAGTGCATCACGCAACTCGGCCAAGGGCACTGCAGCAACCTTGAGTACATCCATGCTGGCCAACGCCGCCAAACCCACCATCAGCGCTTCACGACCAAGGGCGTAATGATTGGTCACTTGATCCTGCTGGGCAAAACCGCTGGCAATCAGTGCCTGGAGGTAGCGGTGAACCTTGCTTGCGGGCATCTGCACATGCTCAGCCAGATTCGACAGGGAGGTCGATGGGCTCAGCTCTGCCAGAGCCTTGAGGATATCGGTGCCAACCTCGGCCGAACGAACCTTCTGCTTGTTCGAGACTTCACGACTCAGGGGCTTTTCCATTCAATGCTCGGTAGATGATGATGGCTTTATGGCTTGACGCAAAATTATACACAAATTACGTTAATCAAAATCTGATTACGACTAGAGCCGTACAAGCCAATCCAGCGCCTCGCAATATTTAACCAAACCAAGCCAGGACGCCCGATTTAGACCTTCTGCGTATATCCTGAACAGTTTGATTCAGTAACACTGAGCACTCGCTGTCAAACCCGCTGCAACAAAGAACGCTATCTTGGTTGCAGGCATAACAACAACATAGGATCGACCATGCTTTCATCAATTACCGCCTTGAGCGTAAAGCTTGTCCAGCGCTACCTGCCCTCACCTTTTGTCTTCGCCATTCTGCTGAGCCTGATCGTGCTGGTCGCCAGTATGCTCAGCACCGGCCAGAGCCTGCCACAGATGGCCCAACACTGGGGCGGCGGTTTCTGGAACCTGTTGACCTTTGCCATGCAGATGGCCCTCATCCTGGTCACAGGCCATGCCCTGGCCAGCGCGCCCCTGATCCACCGTTTGCTTGGCGCCCTGGCTCGCGTCGCGAAGTCGCCTGGCCAAGCCATTGTTCTGGTGACCTTGGTGGCCTTGGCTGGCGCCTGGATCAACTGGGGTTTTGGCTTGGTCATTGGTGCGGTTTTCGCCCGCGCACTGGCGCGTGAGGTCAAGGGCGTTGATTATCCACTGCTGGTGGCTTCCGCATATTCTGGCTTCCTGATCTGGCACGGCGGCCTGTCCGGCTCGATCCCGCTGTCGCTGGCCACCGGCGGTGCCGATCTGTCGCGGATGACCGGCGGCGTTGTGACCTCAGCCATTGGCGTGGGCGAAACCCTGTTCACGCCGATGAACCTGACCATTATTGCCCTGCTGGTTATCGGCCTGCCTTTACTCAACCGAGCGATGCATCCCGCCCTGCCGAAGGTTGCAGACCCAAGCCTGTTGGTGGATGCCGAAGACTCGGCACTGCCACGCGAAACGCCAGCACAGCGCCTGGATGACAGCCGTATCCTCAACCTGATCATCGTTGCGGTCGCGGTAATCTATTTCACCTATTACTTCATCAATAACGGCCTTGCCCTCAGCCTCAATATCGTTATCGGCCTGTTCCTCTTTGTTGGCCTGTTCCTGCATGGCTCGCCTGAGCGCTATATGCGGGCGGTACAAGATGGCATTGGCGGCATCAGTGGCATTGTCATCCAGTTTCCGTTCTATGCCGGGATCATGGGCATGATGGTTGGTGCAAATGCCGATGGCATCTCACTAGGCAAGCAGGTCACCGATGCATTTGTCACCTGGTCGAACGCTGACACCTTCCCGGTGCTGGCCTTCCTCAGCGCTGGCTTGGTCAACGTCTTCGTACCATCCGGTGGTGGCCAGTGGGCGGTCCAAGGCCCAATCATGTTGCCTGCAGGCCAGGCACTTGGGGTTGCACCGGCGGTAACCGCAATGGCCATTGCCTGGGGCGACGCCTGGACCAATATGATCCAACCCTTCTGGGCCTTGCCGTTGCTTGGCATCGCCGGGCTGGGTGCTCGCGACATCATGGGCTATTGCCTGCTGATGCTGGTCTACTCGGGCATTGTCATCTCAGGTTGCTTGTATTTTTTCGGCTGATAAAGCCCTTCTAGAGAACAGCAACAAAAGTCGGCGGATTGCTAGTAAATGTCGCTGCAGGTCAAGCCGCCGCAGCCCGGTTAACCTCTACTTATGGACCTGGCCGGGCACTCATCGAGGAGTTAATCAAATGAATAAAATCTACCCCAGCGCCCAAGAGGCTCTCGCCGGATTGGTTGAAGACGGCATGACCCTGGCGGTCGGTGGTTTTGGCTTGTGCGGGATTCCCGAGGCGCTGATTGCAGCACTGCGCGAGACCGGCAAGCGCAAACTGACAGTGATCAGCAACAACGCCGGGGTCGACGGCTTTGGCCTGGGGCTTCTGCTTGAAAGCCGGCAAATCAGCAAGATGATTTCTTCCTATGTCGGCGAGAACAAGGAGTTCGAGCGTCAGTACCTTGCCGGCGAGCTTGAGCTCGAATTCACCCCGCAAGGCACCCTGGCTGAAAAGCTGCGGGCAGGCGGCGCTGGCATCCCTGCGTTCTACACCAAGACGGGCTACGGCACGTTGGTTGCCGAAGGCAAGGAAACCCGCGAGTTTGATGGCGAATGGTATGTGATGGAGCGGTCACTGACCGCTGATATCGCCCTGGTCAAGGCCTGGAAAGCCGACAAGTCAGGAAACTTGGTGTTCAGCAAGACGGCGCGTAACTTCAACCCACTGGCCGCAGCCGCAGGCAAGGTTTGCATTGTCGAGGTAGAGGAAATCGTCGAAACCGGCGAGCTTGAGGCAGACCATATCCATCTGCCGGGTATCTACGTGCAACGTCTGGTGCTGAATAAATCTCCAGAGAAACGCATCGAACAACGCACACTGCGGAGCGCTTAATCATGGCCTGGACACGTGAACAAATGGCGCAACGCGCCGCACAGGAGCTCAACGACGGCTTCTACGTAAACCTTGGCATAGGCCTGCCAACCCTGGTTGCCAACTACATCCCGCAAGGCATGGACGTGTGGCTGCAAAGCGAAAACGGCCTGATGGGCATCGGCCCTTTCCCTACCGAAGCCGAAGTCGATCCCGACCTGATCAACGCAGGCAAACAAACCATTACCACCCTGCCCGGCAGCGCTTTTTTTGATAGCGCCGCAAGCTTTGCGATGATCCGCGGCGGCCACATCAACCTGTCGATCCTGGGCGCGATGCAGGTTTCTGAAAAAGGTGATCTGGCCAACTGGATGATTCCCGGCAAGATGGTCAAGGGCATGGGCGGCGCCATGGATCTGGTCGCCGGGGTCAAGCGTGTGGTGGTGCTGATGGAGCACACCGCCAAAGGCGGCGCCCACAAGATTCTGCCCAGCTGCGACCTGCCGCTGACAGGCGTCGGCGTTGTCGACCGCATCATCACCGACCTTGCGGTGCTTGATGTGACCGAACAAGGCATGCGCGTCGTTGAGCTGGCCGATGGTGTCAGCTTTGAAGAGCTCCAGGCTGCGACCGGCTGCACCTTGTTGCGAGACTGAACAGCCTCGCCCTGACAGCAAAAAGCCCGGCATGCCGGGCTTTTTGCTGTCAGGGCTAAGGTGGCACTAGATACCTTGTCTGCCAGGGTCCTCCGGCGGGGTATCCACTTCAATGTCTTCAAGCTTCAACTCAAGTCCCCAGTCGGCTGCATCAGCAGTCGGTGCAGGTTTCGCCTGCGCAACTGGCGCCGCTGCCGGGGTTGCTGCAGGCGCAGCGGGTGCAGCGGGTGTTTCGCGATAGAGCTTCAACTTAAGCCGAACGTTGTTTGCTGAATCGGCGTTTTTAACTGCTTCTTCCTCATCAATCGCACCTTGATTAACCAAGTCGATCAAGGCCTGATCGAAGGTCTGCATGCCCAGGTTTTTCGATTTCTCCATGATTTCCTTGATCTCGGAGAACTCGTTGCGCTTGATCAGATCGCGCACCGTCGGCGTGCCCAATAGCACCTCGACCGCTGCGCGCCGCTTGCCATCCGTGGTCTTGACCAGCCGCTGGGACACGAACGCCTTGAGGTTGTTACCCAGATCATTCAGCAGTTGCGGCCGGCGGTCTTCGGGGAAGAAGTTGATAATCCGGTCGAGCGCCTGATTGGCGTTGTTGGCGTGCAAGGTGGAAATAGCCAAATGACCGGTATCGGCAAATGCCAGCGCGTGCTCCATGGTTTCGCGGTCACGAATCTCGCCGATAAGGATCACATCCGGTGCCTGGCGCAGGGTGTTTTTCAGCGCCGCATGGAAGCTGCGCGTATCAACGCCGACCTCACGCTGGTTGATGATCGACTTCTTGTGCCGGTGCACGTATTCAACCGGGTCTTCAATGGTGATGATATGCCCGCCACTGTTGCGATTGCGGTAATCAATCAAGGCCGCCAGCGAGGTCGACTTGCCTGAACCGGTGCCGCCGACAAACAAAACCAGGCCACGTTTTTCCATCACGGTACTGAGCAGCACTTCTGGCAGTTTCAGGTCTTCAAACTTGGGAATATCGAGCTTGATGTTCCGCGCCACGATCGAGACTTCATTGCGCTGCTTGAAGATATTGATCCGAAAGCGCCCCACTCCCGGCACAGACATCGCCAGGTTCATTTCCAGCTCACGCTCGAACTCTTCACGCTGGGCAACGTCCATGATGGCATCCGCCACCGCAGCAATATCGCCAGGCTTTAACGGCTCTGCGCTCAAGGCCTTGAGCATGCCGTTGAACTTGGCGCAAGGCGGAGCCCCTGTCGACAGGTACAAATCAGAGCCGTCTTGGCTGGCCAGAATTTTGAGTAACGATTGAATGTCCATGTGTGCGTCCGCAAGACAGGTTCTATAACAGTAGGCGAGTTCTGAGGGTCGATAACTCCAGTGTGCAGCCCCCAGATTCACTGCCATCTAGATGTTCGCCGGGATAATTTCAGCGATTTGCTAAATACTGGCACAATACGGCGCATGAACCTGTGAGGAACCGCCCATGGCCAAAGCAATGGCTAAACATATTTTGGTGAAAACTGAAGCCGAAGCGGCTCAACTGAAGAAACGCCTGGCTGCGGGCGAAGCGTTCGACGTACTGGCGCGCAAGTACTCGACTTGCCCTTCGGGCAAGCGTGGTGGTGATCTGGGCGAGGTTCGCCCGGGGCAAATGGTCCGTGCGATCGATCAGGTGATCTTCAAGAAGCCGCTACGCGAAGTCCATGGCCCGATCAAAAGCCAGTTTGGTTACCACCTGGTCCAGGTGTTTTTCCGCGACTGATCCCCCTCAACGCCCACAAATGCGGGCGTTTGGGTCGTAAGCCAAGTCAGAATCAGGATGCGACTGGATTATTTCTCCAACTCTTGCAACGCCTCATCCAGTTCCTCACGGGCCTCGGCGAGTTTTTCCTTACGTTTGTTGATCTTTTCAAGATCGCCTTTCTTCATGGCTTCATCAAGATCGGACTTGCGTTCGCTGACTTCGTGCTTGGCGTCAAGAACGGCCTTTTCACGGTCTTTCCTAAGCGATTCATCGGTACAGTTTTCATTGATTTCACTGAGCGCTTTTTCCAAACCAGCCTGCTGGTTGGTATTGCCGTGGGATTTTGCAAACTCCAGTTTCTCGATGATGTCCTGCTTCTTGGCGGCACAACCCTTGAGGGTTTCAGGCGCCTGCTCGGCAGCAATCACCGGCACAGCCAATAGGCTGCACAGGGTCAAGATCGACAAGGGGGTAAAAATTTTCATAAAAGATCCATCTAGAATAACAATAGGTGCGATGCGCTAACGCATGCTCAACAAGTGTCATGCTAGCAGGCCCCAGCCCCCAAAGGGACATCATCTCGCACGCTTGCGTAGCAGGAATTTGTTTATATTTCCGGATGTTGACCCAAGTCAGCCCATAAACAAACAGCCCGCCATTGAGGCGAGCGATTTGATAGCACCAACAATCCCGTTGTCGGCCACCGTGCAACTGTAGTCTCACCTATGCGACAATAGGCGTAATGTCTGGCATCACCCCCGCATTCATTTCCCAGCAGCTCAGCCAACCTGTGCCGACGCTGCTCTTTTAGTATGCACGCTGGATCGACTCAAGCTCCGGCCGGAGCTGACTGGAAAAGCCAGGTTTTGGTATCAAATGGGTATCAGGCCAATCCAGACACATCTAAGTTATTGATAGGTAAGCCCTTTGATCTCCACCGCTAACATCACCATGCAGTTCGGCGCCAAGCCACTGTTCGAGAACGTTTCCGTCAAATTTGGCAACGGCAACCGCTATGGCCTGATCGGTGCCAATGGCTGTGGCAAGTCGACCTTCATGAAGATCCTCGGTGATGATCTTGAACCGTCGAGCGGCCAGGTGATGCTTGAGCCAAACGTACGCCTGGGTAAGCTTCGCCAGGACCAATTCGCCTACGAAGAATTCAACGTGATCGATACCGTGATCATGGGCCACGCCGAGTTGTGGCGGGTCAAGGCTGAGCGTGACCGAATCTACTCGCTGGCTGAAATGACCGAAGAAGACGGCATGGCTGTCGCCGAGTTGGAAACCGAGTTCGCGGAAATGGACGGCTACACCGCCGAATCCCGCGCTGGCGAGTTGTTGCTTGGCCTGGGCATTCCGCTGGCCCAGCACTTTGGCCCGATGAGCGAAGTAGCACCAGGCTGGAAGCTGCGGGTATTGCTGGCCCAGGCGTTGTTCTCCGACCCGGATGTGTTGCTGCTCGACGAACCGACCAACCACCTGGATATCAACACCATCCGCTGGCTGGAGAACATTCTCACGGCGCGTAACAGCACCATGATCATCATTTCTCACGACCGTCACTTCCTCAACAGCGTCTGCACCCACATGGCGGACCTGGATTACGGCGAACTACGCCTGTTCCCGGGTAACTACGATGAGTACATGACAGCGGCGACCCAATCGCGCGAACAATTGCTCGCCGACAACGCCAAGAAGAAGGCACAGATCAGCGAACTGCAAAGTTTCGTTAGCCGCTTCTCGGCCAACGCCTCGAAAGCCAAGCAAGCCACTTCACGCGCCAAGCAAATCGACAAGATCCAACTGGCTGAAGTCAAGCCGTCGAGCCGTATCAGCCCGTTTATCCGCTTTGAACAGACTAAAAAACTGCATCGCCAGGCAGTGACTGTCGAGCACATGGCCAAGGGGTTTGATGGCAAGACCTTGTTCAAGAACTTCAGTTTTACCGTTGAAGCGGGTGAGCGCGTGGCGATCATCGGCCCTAACGGTATCGGCAAGACCACCCTGCTGCGCACCCTGATGGGTGAACTGACGCCGGACGCAGGCTCGGTGAAGTGGACGGAAAGCGCTGAGCTGGGTTACTACGCCCAGGACCATGCCCATGACTTTGAAGATGACCTCACGCTGTTTGAGTGGATGGGTCAATGGACTCAAGGCGGTGAGCAACTGGTACGCGGCACCTTGGGTCGCATGCTGTTCTCCAACGATGACATCCTCAAGTCAGTCAAGGTGATCTCCGGTGGAGAGCAAGGCCGCATGCTGTTCGGCAAGCTGATCCTCAACAAGCCTAACGTGCTGATCATGGATGAACCGACCAACCACTTGGACATGGAATCCATCGAAGCCCTCAACCTGGCGCTGGAAAACTACCCGGGTACGCTGATTTTCGTCAGCCACGACCGTGAGTTCGTAGGCTCGCTGGCCACCCGTATCATCGAGCTGAGCGACAGCGGCGTGACCGACTTTAGCGGCACCTACGATGATTACCTGCGTAGCCAGGGCGTTATCGTCTAAGCGCCCTGCTCCACAGCAAAAAGCCCGCTCTTGTAGCGGGCTTTTTGCTGCGTGTATGACTTGGGCAGCTAGGCTATTGGCGGACAGAAAAGCGCTGTCCGTCCTACGACACCCGTAGGGCGTGACAACGCGAAGCTTGTCCACCGTGGGCAGGCGATGATCAAGGTAACTCTTTCCCAATAAAAAAGGCCACCCGAAGGTGGCCTCTTTCCAGACAAAAAAGCGATTAGGCTTTTTTGACTTCCCAACCAGTCAGCTCAGCCAGGGCTTTGCCGATGTCAGCCAGGGAACGCACGGTTTTAACGCCAGCGTCTTGCAGGGCAGCAAACTTCTCGTCTGCAGTGCCCTTGCCGCCAGAGATGATTGCACCAGCGTGACCCATACGCTTGCCCGCAGGAGCGGTAACACCAGCGATGTAGGAAACGACAGGCTTGGTCACATTGGCCTTGATGTAGGCAGCAGCTTCTTCTTCAGCCGAACCGCCGATCTCACCGATCATAACGATCGCTTCGGTCTTTGGATCTTCCTGGAACAGCTTCAGGATGTCGATGAAGTTGGAGCCTGGGATCGGGTCACCACCGATACCAACGCAAGTCGACTGACCGAAACCGGCGTCAGTAGTCTGCTTGACAGCTTCGTAAGTCAGGGTGCCGGAGCGCGACACGATACCTACTTTGCCTGGCAAGTGGATGTGGCCTGGCATGATGCCGATCTTGCACTCGCCCGGAGTGATAACACCTGGGCAGTTAGGGCCGATCAGGACAACGCCCAGCTCGTCACACTTAACCTTGGCTTCAAGCATGTCGATAGTAGCAATACCTTCGGTAATGCAAACGATCAGCTTGATACCGCCCATTGCTGCTTCCAGGATCGAGTCCTTGCAGAATGGAGCCGGTACGTAGATAACGCTGGCAGTAGCGCCAGTGGTTTCTACAGCTTCTTTAACAGTGTTGAACACTGGCAGGCCCAGGTGAGTTGAACCACCCTTGCCTGGAGTCACGCCGCCAACCATTTGGGTGCCGTAGGCAATGGCTTGTTCGGAGTGGAAGGTACCCTGCGAGCCGGTGAAGCCCTGGCAGATTACTTTGGTATCTTTATTGATCAGGACGCTCATTACTTGCCCTCCGCAGCTTTGACGACTTGCTCAGCAGCGTCGGTCAAGCTGGTTGCCGCGATGATGTTCAGGCCACTTTCAGCCAGGACTTTAGCGCCCAGCTCAGCGTTGTTACCTTCAAGGCGAACAACAACCGGAATCTTAACGCCGACTTCTTTCACAGCGCCGATGATGCCTTCGGCAATCATGTCGCAACGAACGATACCGCCGAAGATGTTAACCAGAACGGCTTTAACATTGTCATCCGAGAGGATGATCTTGAACGCTTCGGTAACGCGCTCTTTGGTCGCGCCGCCACCAACGTCCAGGAAGTTGGCTGGCTGACCGCCGTGCAGGTTGACGATGTCCATGGTACCCATGGCCAGGCCAGCGCCGTTGACCATGCAGCCGATGTTACCTTCAAGGGCAACATAGTTCAGTTCGAACTTGGCAGCGTGGGCTTCGCGTGGATCGTCCTGCGACGGGTCATGCATGGCGCGCAGCTTAGGCTGGCGGTACATGGCGTTGCTGTCGATGTTGATCTTGGCGTCCAGGCAGTGCAGGTTGCCGTCAGCCTTGATTACCAGCGGGTTCACTTCCAGCAGCGCCAGGTCGTAGTCCTGGAACAGCTTGGCCAGGCCAACGAAGATCTGGGTAAATTGCTTGATCTGGTTACCTTCCAGGCCCAGCTGGAAAGCCAACTCGCGACCCTGGAATGGCTGAGCGCCAACCAGTGGATCGATAGTTGCCTTGAGGATTTTCTCAGGGGTGTCGTGTGCCACTTTCTCGATGTCTACGCCACCTTCAGTGGACGCCATGAACACGATACGACGGCTGGAACGATCGACTACAGCGCCCAGGTACAGTTCCTTGGCGATGTCAGTGCAGGATTCAACCAGGATCTTGCTGACAGGCTGGCCGCTGGCGTCAGTCTGGTAAGTCACCAGACGCTTGCCCAGCCAGTTGGCTGCGAATGCCTTGGCATCTTCTTTGCTCTTGACCAGCTTCACGCCGCCCGCTTTACCGCGGCCACCAGCGTGGACCTGGGCTTTAACAACCCACTCATTGCCACCAATTTTGTCGCAAGCTTCTGCGGCTTCTTCTGGGGTGTCTACTGCGAAGCCTTGGGATACGGGCAGGCCGTATTCAGCGAATAGCTGCTTACCCTGATACTCGTGGAGATTCATGCTTGTCTACCGTCTTCGTTTAGGTATTGCGCATTCGGTGCTGCAATTTAATGCCGCACCACCTGTGACCGCCATCTTGAGCAGTCCGACGTACATTCCGCGCTTGACCGGAGTCAAACACGGGCAGTAGTCGTGGTTCTTTTTGTCCAGTAACCGATGGGCCTGCCGTGTAGGCAGACCCAGGGGTTAATAGTCAGTTCACTTAGCGTTTTTTGCGATTGGCAATGTGAATGGCGCCGCCATTTACTGCCAATGCTGCTTCGTGCAACGCTTCGGAAAGGGTTGGGTGCGAGAACACCATCATCCCTAAATCTTCGGCACTGGTGCCGAATTCCATGCCGATTGCACCCTGCTGAACCAACTCAGCAGCGCTTGGGCCAATGACGTGAACGCCCAACACGCGATCAGTCTTGGCATCGGCAATAACCTTGACCATGCCGCCGGTGTCATTTGCAGCCATTGCACGACCACTGGCCGCGAATGGGAAAGTACCGACATTTACAGCAATCCCGTCAGCCTTGAGCTGTTGTTCGGTTTTACCAACCCACGCGATTTCCGGGTGAGTGTAGATAACCGATGGGATCAAGTCATAGTTCATTTGAGCTTTGTGACCGGCGATACGCTCGGCAACCATCACGCCCTCTTCCGAGGCTTTGTGCGCGAGCATTGCACCACGAACCACGTCACCAATGGCATATACGCCTGGAACGCTGGTTTCGCACTGGTCGTTGACGAAGATGAAACCACGCTCATCCATGTCAACCCCGCTGTCAGCTGCCAGCAGATCAGTGGTCACAGGACGACGGCCAACCGCGACGATCAGCTTGTCGAAAGTCATTTTCTGCTCGCCATCGGCGTCGGTGAAGCTCACGGTCACTTGCTTCTTCTTCACTTCAGAAGCAGTCAGGCGTGCGCCCAGCAGAATTTTCAGACCCTGCTTGGTCAGGGTTTTCATCGCTTCCTTGGAGATCTGGTCATCAGCTGCTGGCAGGAACTTGTCCTGAGCTTCGATTACAGTCACCTGCGAACCCAGGCGAGACCAAACCGAACCCAACTCCAGGCCAATAACGCCAGCGCCGATAACGCCCAGGGTCTTAGGTACAGCCTGGAAGTCCAGGGCGCCGGTCGAGTCAACGATAACGTCCTGGTCAACAGGTGCTGGTGGGATATCGATCGGCTTGGAGCCTGAAGCGATGATCACATTACCGGCTTCAACAATCTGAGTAGTGCCGTCTTGGGCAGTGACTTCAACTTGCTTGCCAGACAACAGCTTGCCGTGGCCTTCAAGCAGGGTAACGCCGTTGGCCTTGAACAGGGTAGCAACGCCGCCAGTCAGGTTCTTGACGATGGTGTCCTTGCGACCAACCATTGCAGGCACGTCCATGCTCACGCCTTTGGCAGTGATACCGTGGACGGCAAAGCCTTCCTGGGCTTCGTGGTACTTCCACGAGCTGTCGAGCAGGGCCTTGGAAGGAATGCAACCTACGTTCAGGCAGGTACCGCCCAGGGCGATCTTGCCAGCTTTATCCTGATACTTCTCGATACAGGCAGTCTTCAAGCCCAGTTGCGCCGCCTTGATAGCAGCTACATAACCGCCAGGGCCGGCACCGATGACTACCACGTCGAATTTCTGAGACATTACTGATTCCTTCTAAAATAAACGGGGCGGCTCCTTGTGGGAGCCGCCAAGGGAGAAACTGGGTTTAGATATCCAGCAGCAGGCGTGCAGGATCTTCCAGCAGGTTCTTGATGGTCACCAGGAAGGTCACGGCTTCCTTACCATCGATCAGGCGGTGATCGTAAGACAGCGCCAGGTACATCATAGGACGAATAACAACCTGACCATTGATCGCCATCGGGCGCTGCAGGATATTGTGCATACCCAAGATAGCAGCTTGCGGCGGGTTAACGATCGGTGTCGACATCATCGAACCAAAAGTACCACCGTTGGTGATGGTGAAGGTACCGCCAGTCATCTCGTCAATCGACAGTTTGCCGTCGCGGGCTTTCTTGCCGAAAGTGGCGATGCCATTTTCGATTTCAGCCAGGCTCATCGACTCGGCGTTACGCAGCACAGGTACAACCAGGCCACGGTCGCTCGAAACAGCAACGCCAACGTCGGCGTAGCCGTGGTAAACGATGTCGGAACCGTCGATCGAAGCGTTTACAGCCGGGAAGCGCTTGAGTGCTTCGGTGGCTGCCTTGACGAAGAACGACATGAAGCCCAAGCGTACGCCATTGTGCGACTTCTCGAACAGGTCCTTGTACTTCGAACGCAGTGCCATGACTTCAGTCATGTCGACTTCGTTGAAAGTGGTCAACATCGCCATGTTCGATTGAGCTTCAACCAGACGCTCGGCAACCTTGGCGCGCAGACGGGTCATTGGTACGCGCTTTTCAACGCGATCACCAACAGCCATCGCCGGGGCGCTGGCAGGTGTAGCAGCCGGCTTGGCGACTGGCGCGTTTTTCTTGGCTTCAACAGCTGCGACAACGTCTTCTTTAGTGACGCGACCGCCTTTGCCGGTACCTGTGATGCTGCTTGGGTTGATGCCGTTTTCTTCAGCCAGCTTGCGGGCAGCAGGCGAAAGGATTTGGTCGTCGTCACCAGCAGCCGGCACGGCAGCAGGTGCCTCAGCCTTGGCAGCAGGAGCCGAGGCAGCGGCAGCCGGAGCAGCTGCGGCAGCGCCTTCGTTCAGGCGGCCCAGCAGTTCGTTGCTCAGTACGGTGTCGCCTTCGTTCTTGACCACTTCAGCGATAACGCCGTCGGCTTCAGCCAATACTTCGATAACAACTTTGTCCGTTTCGATGTCAACAATCAGCTCATCGCGCTTGACTGCGTCGCCCGGCTTTTTGTGCCAGGTGGCAACGGTACCGTCAGCAACCGATTCCGGGAAAGTTGGGGCATTAATATCGATAGCCATTGTGTGTGTCCTTAAATTCGGTTTTCAACGAGGCGGCCTACTCAGGCCGCCTCTTGCGCTCGGGCGTTAAACAGTAAAAGCGTCTTGCAGCAGTTTTTCCTGCTGCTCGGCGTGCAACGATGCATAACCGCATGCTGGAGATGCAGAACCTTCACGGCCGGCATACTCAAGAACCAGGGTTTTCTTATGCGCAGCAACCACACGGCGCATGTGATGCTGGCTGCAATACCAGGCACCTTGGTTCATCGGCTCTTCCTGACACCAGACGATGTGCTTGAGGTTCTTGTACGCAGCAAGCGCCTCAGTCAGATCTTCTTCAGGGAACGGATAGAGCTGTTCGAGGCGTACGATTGCAATGTTGTTCAAACCTTCAGCGCGACGCTTTTCGAGCAAGTCGTAATAGACCTTGCCGCTACACATCACGACACGGTCAACCTTCTTCGGATCGAGTGCATCGACCTCTGGAATCACCGTCTGGAACGAACCTTCGGCCAGATCTTCCAGCGTCGAGATTGCCAATTTGTGGCGCAACAGCGACTTAGGCGTCAATACGACCAATGGCTTGCGCAGCGGGCGAATCACCTGGCGACGCAGCAAGTGGTAGATCTGGGCCGGGGTGGTCGGTACGCAAACCTGCATATTGTGCTCGGCACAAAGTTGCAGATAACGCTCCAAGCGCGCCGAGGAGTGCTCTGGCCCCTGCCCTTCATAACCATGGGGCAAGAGTATGGTCAGACCACAGAGACGACCCCACTTGGTTTCACCGCTGGAGATGAACTGGTCGAATACAACCTGGGCACCGTTGGCGAAGTCACCGAATTGCGCTTCCCAGATAACCAGGCCATTTGGCGTGGTTGTGGAATAACCGTATTCGAACGCCAGCACTGCTTCTTCAGACAGGAACGAGTCGTACAGATCGAAATCCGGTTGCTCGTTATACAGTTTCTGAAGTGGCACGTAGGTGCTGCCATCCTTTTGGTTGTGCAGCACAGCATGACGGTGCGAGAAGGTACCGCGACCCACGTCCTGACCGGTAATACGGATCGGATGGCCTTCGAACAACAGGGTGGCGTACGCCATGGTTTCGGCGTAACCCCAGTTGATCGGCAAAGCACCGGCGGTCATCTTCTGGCGATCTTCGTAGATCTTCGAAACCTGGCGCTGAACCACGAAGCCGTCTGGGGTTTCCAGCAGCTTGGCCGACAACTCTTGCAGGGTCTTCAGATCAAAACGGGTGTCGTGACGCGCAGTCCAGGCGTGGCCCAGATACGGACGCCAATCAACGAACAGCTCTTTGTTAGGCTCTTTGACCAAGCTCTTCACAACATGCTGGCCGTTATCCAGTGCCGCGCGATATTCATCGCTCTTGGCCTGAACTTCCTCGGCGGTCTGGCGCGATGCGTTGATCAACATCTCGGCATACAGCTCACGGGTGGTGCGCTGCTTGGCGATTTGCTGGTACATCAGCGGCTGGGTGCCGTTCGGCTCATCGGCTTCGTTGTGACCGCGACGACGGTAGCAGACGAGGTCAATAACCACGTCGCGCTTGTACTGCATGCGGTAGTCGACAGCCATCTGCGTGACAAACAACACGGCTTCCGGATCATCGCCATTTACATGGAAGATCGGTGCCTGGATCATTTTCGCCACATCAGTGCAGTACTCGGTGGAACGAGCATCGTCTACACGGCTGATGGTGAAGCCAACCTGGTTATTGATGACGATATGGATGGTGCCGCCAGTCTTGAAGCCGCGAGTCTGCGACATCTGGAAGGTTTCCATGACCACGCCCTGACCTGCAAAGGCAGCGTCACCGTGGATGGAAATTGGTAGAACCTTGTCACCCACATCATCGCTGCGGCGGTCTTGGCGGGCACGTACAGAGCCCTCGACAACCGGCGAGACGATTTCAAGGTGAGACGGGTTGAATGCAAGCGCCAGGTGGACTTCGCCACCCGCTGTCATCACGTTCGAGGAGAAACCCTGGTGATACTTGACGTCACCCGAGCTCAGGCCTTCGGTCTTCTTGCCTTCGAATTCGTCGAACAGGTCGCGCGGATTCTTGCCGAAGGTGTTGACCAATACGTTGAGGCGACCACGGTGGGCCATGCCGATGACAATTTCCTTGGTGCCATAGGAGCCACTGCGCTGGATGATTTCATCAAGCAACGGGATCAGGCTCTCGCCACCTTCGAGACCAAAGCGCTTGGTGCCCGGGTATTTGGTACCCAGGTACTTCTCCAAACCTTCAGCCGCAGTCAGGCGCTCAAGCACGTGGCCTTGCACTTCCGCGGAATATTGGGGACGACCACGAACGCTTTCCAGGCGCTGCTGGAACCAGCTGCGCTGCTCGGAATCGACGATGTGGGTAAATTCTGCGCCAATGGTGCGGCAATATGTCTGCTGCAACGCTTCGAGAATTTCCCGCAAACTTGCCTCTTCCTTGCCGATAACAAGGCCACCCGTGCGGAACGTGGTGTCCATGTCAGCGTCGGTCAGGCTGTAGTGATTGATCGACAGGTCAGCCGGCAGCGGGCGCTGCCAAAGACCCAGCGGATCAAGCTGCGCAGCCTGATGACCACGCATGCGGTAGGCCTGAATCAGACGCAGAACCTCGACTTGCTTTTTCTCGTGCTCGCTGCTGACGCTAGCGGCAGAAACCGGTTGCGCACGGGCTTTGTTTTTAGCGAGCAGGACGAAATGGTCGCGAATCGTGGAGTGCGATACGTCTGTTGTGGCGCCACCATCGGCCGGTAACTTCTGAAAGTAAGTGCGCCACTCTTCTGGCACAGCGTTGGGATCGTGCAGGTAAAGCTCATAGAGCTCTTCCACATAGGCAGCGTTTCCACCGGATAGGTGGGCACTGTCCCACATGCGCTGCATCACGCTTTCTTGCATGCTTGGTCACCCTCGGTTAGGGGACACCACCGGCGTAGAAACCGCGTGGGCTTTCGAAGTCCTGATGCAGCGACCTCGGTAAAGCCACCACGGATCCCGCAGATAGTCCGGGCTCCGGCCCAGATGCCCCTGCTGGTCGTCATAATATTTCAAATAAGAACCGCGGCTTTTTGAGCTGCGATTCTGGCTATAACTGCGGCATCGCATGAAGCACGATACCGCAGGCGTTACAGGTCTAGCAGAAAACGATGAATCAAGTACCGCTTTGCAACAACATACCGCGAATGTGGCCGATTGCCTTGGTCGGGTTCAGACCCTTGGGGCAAACGCTCACGCAGTTCATGATGCTGCGGCAGCGGAACACACTGAATGGATCATCCAATGCCGACAAACGTTCAACTGTTTTTGTATCACGGCTGTCAGCCAGGAAACGATAGGCTTGCAGCAGTGCAGCAGGACCGAGGAACTTATCAGGGTTCCACCAGAACGACGGGCAGCTGGTTGAGCAGCAAGCGCACAGGATGCACTCGTACAGACCGTCCAGCTTCTCGCGTTCTTCAGGGCTCTGCAGGCGCTCGATAGCCGGCGTTGGCGTATCGTTCTGCAAAAACGGCTGAACCTTCTCGTACTGCTTATAGAAGATGCTCATATCGACAACCAGGTCACGAATGACTGGCAAACCTGGCAGAGGACGAATCACCAGCTTGTTGTTTTTCACCACAGCCGACAGCGGCGTGATGCAAGCCAGGCCATTCTTGCCATTGATGTTCATGCCATCGGAGCCACACACGCCCTCACGGCAAGAACGACGATAGGAGAAGCCTTCGTCCTGTTCTTTCACCAGCGCCAGAACGTCAAGAACCATGATGTCCTTGCCGCCTGTATCGATCTGGAAGTCCTGCATGAACGGCGCGGAGTCGCTCTCAGGGTTATAGCGATAAACACTTACTTGCAACATATCAGCCACCCTTAGTAAGTCCGGATCTTAGGTTCAAAGGTCGGAACTGTCTTCGGCGAGAAGTTGACGGCACGCTTGGCTACGCGCTTTTCACCTGGGAAGTACAGGGAATGGCACAGCCAGTTTTCGTCATCACGATCTTCGAAGTCTTCACGAGCATGGGCACCGCGAGACTCTTTACGTGTCTCGGCAGCAACAGCGGTCGCTTCAGCAACTTCAAGAAGGTTTTGCAGTTCCAGGGCTTCGATACGGGCAGTATTGAAAGCCTGACTCTTGTCCGCGATCTTGACGTTCGCGATCCGCTCACGCAGGTCGGCCAATTGGGTAATGCCCTTCTGCATGTATTCGCCAGTACGGAATACACCGAAGTAGTTCTGCATGCAGCTTTGCAGCTCTTTACGCAGCGGGGCTACATCTTCGCCAGTGGTACGTTCGTTAACGCCCGCCAAGCGACCCAGCGACTGTTCAATGTCAGTTGCGCTGGCATTGCGATGCTCAACACCTTCTTTGAGCGATTTTTCGAGGTGCAGGCCAGCAGCACGGCCGAATACCACCAGGTCGAGCAGCGAGTTGCCGCCCAGGCGGTTAGCGCCGTGCACCGATACACACGCCACTTCGCCCACGGCAAACAGACCTTCGATGATCTTGTCGTTGCCGTTGGCATCCTGAGTGATCGCCTGGCCATGAATGTTGGTGGCAACGCCGCCCATCATATAGTGGCAGGTAGGAACAACCGGGATCGGGGTTACAGCAGGGTCAACGTGAGCGAAGGTCTTGGACAGCTCAACGATGCCTGGCAGACGGCTCAGCAGGACTTCTTCGCCCAGGTGATCCATCTTCAGCATTACGTGGTCGCCATCAGGACCACAACCGTTACCGGCAATGATCTCTTTAACCATCGAACGTGCAACAACGTCGCGACCAGCAAGGTCTTTGGCGTTTGGCGCATAACGCTCCATGAAACGCTCGCCGTGCTTGTTGATCAGGTAACCACCCTCACCCCGGCAACCTTCGGTTACCAGTACACCAGCGCCGGCAATACCGGTCGGGTGGAACTGCCACATTTCGATGTCCTGAACCGGAACACCCGCACGCAGCGCCATGCCAATGCCGTCGCCGGTGTTGATCAGGGCGTTGGTGGTGGACGAATAGATACGACCAGCGCCACCAGTAGCCAGAACCACGGCCTTGGCACGGATATAAACGGTTTCGCCGTTTTCAAGGCAGATTGCGATTACACCGACAATGACGCCGTCCTGGTTCTTGACCAGGTCTACCGCGTACCACTCGTTGAGGAACGAGGTACCAGCCTTGAGGTTACCCTGATAAAGGGTGTGCAACAGCGCGTGGCCTGTACGGTCGGCAGCTGCGCAAGTACGAGCAGCCTGGCCGCCCTTACCGAAATCTTTCGACTGACCACCGAATGGACGCTGATAGATGCGGCCGGTTTCAGTACGGGAGAATGGCAGCCCCATGTGCTCGAGCTCGAACACAGCTTCCGGACCTACAGAACACATGTATTCGATAGCGTCCTGGTCACCGATATAGTCGGAACCCTTGACGGTATCGTACATGTGCCAGCGCCAATCATCGTTCGGGTCAGCCGAGGCGATCGCACAGGTAATACCGCCCTGGGCCGATACAGTGTGCGAACGGGTTGGGAAAACCTTGGTGACTACTGCGGTTTTGTGACCGCCTTGAGCCAGTTGCAGTGCGGCACGCATGCCTGCACCGCCGCCACCAATGATGATGGCGTCATAGGAAAGTGTACGAATGCTAGTCATGGATCAGATACCCCAAAGAATCTGCACGCCCCAGACGAAAAACGCGAACATGGCAATGCCACACGCAGCCTGGAACAGAAAACGCACGGCCGTAGCCCACTTACCGACAGCCATGCTGGTCAGGTAGTCAGTGGAGATTGTCCACATACCAACCCAGGCATGAACGCTAAGCGAAACTAAAGTCAGCAAGCTGAAGATGCGCATTGCTTGATTGGAGAACAGACCATGCCAGTCGGCATAACCCATGCCAGGATGGGCGATCACATAACCCAGCAAAAACAGTACATAAGCCGCGAGCACGACTGCTGAAACGCGTTGTGCCATCCAGTCATACAGACCCGAACGCGACAAGTTAGTGACATTAGTTACCATATCCATACCCCCAGCAGCAGAATCATGACCGCTGCGACAGCGAGTACGATTTTCGAGCCCAATGCACCGCCCTCGAGCGATTCACCGATGCCCATGTCCATGATGATGTGGCGTACGCCAGCCACCAGGTGGTACAGCAAGGCGGACAACAATGCCCAAATCACGAACTTAGCCAAAGGGCTAGTCAGGCATTCTTTCACCTCGGCAAAGCCTTCCTCTGAGGCAAGCGACTTGTCGAGCGCATAGAGCAACACGGCAATGCCGACAAAGAGGATGACACCGGAGATACGGTGAAGAATGGACGTGTAAGCGGTGATTGGGAGCTTGATAGTCCTAAGGTCTAGGTTTACAGGTCGTTGGCTATTCACGGCTTTTTTTATCACACTGAGAGCCCCGAAGTTGCAGGGCAAAGTTGTCGGGAGGTGCACTGGTCAGGTACCCATCACCCAAGGAGTGAAAACCACCAGATACAGGGTTAAAAGCCCTTAGTGGTTGGCCGCAGAGTATAGACAGTTAGGT
Source organism: Pseudomonas sp. S9 (assembly GCF_000222125.1). Taxonomy (NCBI): domain Bacteria; kingdom Pseudomonadati; phylum Pseudomonadota; class Gammaproteobacteria; order Pseudomonadales; family Pseudomonadaceae; genus Pseudomonas; species Pseudomonas sp. S9. The sequence continues at coordinate 98,339 of NZ_AFFX01000012.1, forward strand.
TACTAATGACAACGCACCAGCCTATCCTTCGTGCAGATTGCGCGGATTATTTAAATCACGTAAAAGCGCAACTTATCCTTAATAATCAGCAGCCAACAGGCTCTACCCCATAGTGTTTTAGCAAATTGACTTTAGAATTTATCCCACTATAGTGGTGCGGGCCCTGCGTGGGGGGCTGTCTGATGATATCAAGCATAACTAGGAGGCCACACATGGCTGACAAAAAAGCGCAGTTGGTCATCGAGGGCGCTGCCCCCGTCGAGCTGCCTATTTTAACCGGCACCGTTGGTCCCGATGTAATAGATGTAAGAGGCTTAACAGCCACGGGCCGCTTCACTTTTGATCCGGGCTTTATGTCCACCGCGTCTTGCGAGTCGCAAATCACCTACATCGATGGTGAACAAGGCATTCTGCTTCACCGCGGTTATCCGATCGAACAGCTCGCCGAGAAAGCTGACTACCTGGAAACCTGCTACCTGCTGCTCAATGGCGAACTGCCTGACGAAGCGCAAAAAGCTCAATTTGTAACCACCATCAAGAACCACACCATGGTTCACGAGCAGTTGAAGACCTTCTTCAACGGCTTCCGTCGCGATGCACACCCGATGGCCATTATGTGTGGCGTGGTTGGCGCCCTCTCCGCCTTCTATCACGACTCCCTGGACATCAAGAACCCGCATCACCGCGAAGTCTCGGCCATGCGCCTGATTTCCAAGATGCCGACCCTTGCAGCGATGACCTACAAGTACTCCATGGGCCAACCCATGATGTACCCGCGTAATGACCTCAATTACGCTGAAAACTTCCTGCACATGATGTTCAACACCCCGTGCGAAATTAAGCCGATCAGCCCGGTTCTGGCCAAGGCCATGGATAAGATCTTTATCCTCCACGCCGACCACGAACAGAACGCATCGACTTCAACCGTTCGCCTGGCTGGCTCCTCCGGCGCCAACCCCTTTGCCTGTATCGCGGCCGGTATCGCTGCACTTTGGGGGCCTGCTCACGGCGGCGCCAACGAAGCCGTACTGAGCATGCTTGATGAGATCGGTGATGTTTCGAACATCGACGCCTTCATCGCCAAGGCCAAGGACAAGAACGATCCGTTCAAGCTCATGGGCTTCGGGCACCGCGTCTACAAGAACCGCGACCCGCGCGCCACCGTGATGAAGCAGACCTGCGATGAAGTTCTAAAGGAGCTGGGCATTACCAATGACCCACAACTGGAACTGGCAATGCGTCTCGAAGAGATTGCACTGACCGATCCATACTTTATCGAGCGCTCGCTCTACCCGAACGTAGACTTCTACTCGGGCATCATCCTCAAGGCAATCGGTATCCCAACCAGCATGTTTACAGTGATTTTCGCACTGGCACGCACTGTTGGCTGGATCTCGCACTGGAAAGAAATGCTCGAAAGCCCGTACAAGATTGGCCGTCCACGCCAGCTGTACACCGGTAAGGAGCAGCGCGATATCAATAGATAAGCCAACCAGGCCTGTTTAATCGCGTAAAAAAGGCTGCCAACTGGCAGCCTTTTTTGTGGGCAACGGGAGAACACCGCCGGGTTATTTCTTCTCGGCCAGTTCGCGGTAGTTTTTCAGGGTATTGAACGGCGCATCGACCACGAACTTGTTGGCCAGCCACGATGGCACGCTACCGCCTGGCTCGGTATGCACCTCATACACCACTTCGACTTCGCCAGCCTTTTTCGGCGTAAAGACCCAGCGACCTTCCAGCTCGCTGACCCTGACAAAGCCTTTTTCTGACGGCAGGTAATCAGGCACCCCGTGCATCACCCGGGTCGCGCCGCCATTGGCATCCTGCCTGGTGGTGACTTCCATGACCGAGTCACGCGGAGTTACCGGCCATGGTGTGTTGAATTGAGCATAGATCCAGGTTTTATCACCTTCGTGCTTGAGCATTTTTTGCATCTTGCACTCATGAATCCATGCACAGGAACCGGCTACATCATTTTGCAGCTTGAGTAGTGTCGGTAAATCGGCCTTGACTGTCGTCACACCGCGATAGGCCTTGTATTCCGAGCCCTTCACATCACTCAGATAAACCTTGATCCCGGCTTCATCCTTCACCAGGTTCCAGTCCTGCCCATGGGCGGTACTTACAGCCAGGACTGTAACGCCAGCCACTAACAACCGTGTAAACAGAGCCATTATTTCTCCCAGGCGTTTGCCTGCTGGTAATTGATTAACACGCCACAGCGGTAGAGCCTTCAAGCCAGGCGAGCAAACGTATTGCGTCTTCCCGAGTGTCGCCACATACCTCTATATCCGCATTGAATGCAGAACAGACTGCGGGACGCTCGGGCTGACCGAAGATCATGCAGAAATTGGCCTCATCCAACTGAACGCAACGCACACCTGCAGGTTTGCCGTTGGGCATTCCCGGAATGGGTGAGCTGATCGAAGGAGAGATGCAGCAAGCGCCACAGCCAGCACGGCATTTCATGACCCGAAAACCCTCTATTAAAAGCATAATCACGACAGGTCGCCGATTTTACCTGGCCGCAGGCGAAATTAGCAGCATTGCGAGTTAAGGTCCCACTCAAAGGCCGTCGACTGGCCCGAAAGTCGAACGCAGTAGCTGTAAAGAGATTCCAAAATCGGGCGTCCGACCGCAACGCCCAATGCCTTAGGCAGCAAACAGACTCAGGAGTTCTTTGCCGGCTTAAGTCGTGAAATCAGGCTCGATGTATCCCAGCGCCCTCCACCGGCCGCCTGGACATCGGCATAGAACTGATCAACCAGCGCAGTGACAGGCAATTGCGCGCCATTGCTGCGAGCCTCGGCCAGCAGGATGGACAAGTCCTTGCGCATCCAGTCGACGGCGAAGCCGAATTCGAACTCACCATCGAGCATGGCTTTATGGCGATTCTCAAGCTGCCAGGATTGCGCTGCGCCCTTGCTGATCACCTCCATGGCGCCAATACCATCGAGCCCGGCGCACTGCGCAAAATGCAGAGCCTCGGACAAGCCCTGAACAACACCGGCGATACAGATCTGGTTGACCATCTTGGTCAGTTGGCCGCTACCAGCCGGCCCCATGAGCCGAACCATCTTGGCGTAGGCATCGATAACAGGCTGCGCTCTATCGAAATCGGCCTGCTCGCCACCGACCATGACCGTCAGCACGCCATTTTGCGCACCTGCCTGACCACCTGAAACCGGGGCATCAAGAAAGCCTATGGAGCGCCCCCTGGCGATTTCTGCCAGCTCACGGGCGACAGTCGCAGAGGCTGTTGTGTGGTCAACCAATACGCTTCCGGACTGCATGCCCGCCAACGCACCGTCTTCACCGAGCACGACACTGCGCAAATCATCGTCGTTACCCACGCAAACCATTACCAGGTCCGCGCCTTGTGCAGCTTCACGGGGTGTCGCAGCGCACTCGCCTGCATACTCTTCGACCCACTGCTCGGCCTTGGCCGCGGAGCGATTGTAGACGCAGACTTGATGGCCATCGCGCGCCAAATGCCCCGCCATGGGATACCCCATTACACCTAATCCAATAAAGGCTACGTTGGCCATTTGAAACCTCCAGGTTGATTTATCAGCAGCCTAACATGGCTTTTGCCGCACTTGTCGGGCACTTGCATACTGCCGCCATTGTCCTAAAACCTAATAGTAAGTTTGCCGACAGCGCGAGTACAGGCTCGCATGCTCATGGAGAGCCTATGGGACATTGGTTAGTGATTGACCTGGAAGCTACGACCGAGGAAGGCGGCTGGCCGATCGAAGAGATGGAGATCATCGAAATCGGCGCCAGCATGGTGAATGCCCAAGGCCATGAGATCGACCATTTCCAGCGTTTTGTCAGGCCTCTCAGGCGCCCTCACCTGACCAGGTTTTGCCGCGACCTGACCCATATCAGCCAAACCGATGTCGACAGCGCAGGGCCATTGTCTGAAATCTGGCCTCACTTTGAGCGCTGGCTCAGCCAGCACCACCCGCGCCTGATCGGCTGGGCAAGCTGGGGCGAATATGACCGCCGCCAGCTTGAGCAAGACTGGCGCCTGCAACAGCTCAGCAGTCACCTGAGCACGCTCAGCCACCTGAATCTAAAAAAATCCTTCGCCCAGGCGCGCAAACTACAGCAACCGGTGGGCCTGCACACCGCACTGCAACTCTCTGGAATCAATTTCAGCGGGCAACAGCACCGCGCGCTTAGCGACGCGCGCAACACCGCTCGATTACTGCCAATGGTTTTACCTATTCAAAGCTGATGACGACCCGATCAGGCTTCGGCATACTGGCGACCCTTTTTCAGCCCTTGCGAGGATGTGCATATGTTCAAAGTGAATGAGTACTTCGACGGCACCGTCAAATCTATTGCTTTCGATATGGCTGCAGCCCCTGCCACTATCGGCGTAATGGCTGCTGGCGACTACGAATTTGGCACTAGCCAGCTCGAAGTCATGCATGTTGTAGCAGGCGCACTGACTGTTCAATTACCCGGTTCGGAGAGCTGGGAAACATTCGAGTCGGGCAGCACCTTCACAGTGCCGGCCAATAGCAAATTCAAGCTCAAGGTCGCGGTTGATACGGCTTATCTCTGCGAATACCGCTAATTGCTTGATGGCTGAATAACCGGCCTGCGGGCCGGTTTTTTTATTGCTCCTGTATCTGATCTGGAATCGACAATGCCCCGCGCCATTCCCGCTACCGCCATCGTGCTGCCAATCGCCCTGCTCCTGGTGGCCATGGTGTCTATCCAGAGCGGAGCATCGCTTGCAAAAAGCCTCTTCCCGCTGATTGGCGCCGAAGGCACAACCGCTTTGCGCCTGGGCTTTGGCGCAATCATTCTGGCAATCATCATGCGCCCCTGGCAGGCACGCTTGAGCCTGGCTTCCTGCAAGGCGCTGCTGGCGTATGGGCTGGCGTTGGGCGGCATGAACCTGTTGTTCTATATGTCGCTTAAGACCATCCCGCTTGGGATTGCCGTTTCCCTCGAATTCACTGGCCCCCTGGCCCTCGCCCTGCTGTCATCTCGGAGATTGCTAGACTTTGTCTGGGTGGCGATGGCAGTCACCGGCTTGTGGCTACTGCTACCGAGCAACCATTCCGAGCAAGCGCTTGATCCCCTGGGCATGGCGTATGCGCTCGGCGCCGGGCTGTGCTGGGCGATGTACATCATTTTCGGCCAGAAAGCCGGTGCCCAGCATGGCAAGCATACCGCCTGCCTGGGCACACTGGTCGCCGCCGCATTGGTCATCCCCATTGGCATGTGGCAGGCCGGTTCCGCCCTTTACAACCTCGACCTGCTACCTATTGCGTTGGCGGTAGCGGTACTTTCATCAGCACTGCCCTACAGCCTCGAAATGATTGCCCTGACACGCCTGCCTTCACGCACCTTCAGTATCCTGATGAGCCTTGAACCCGCGGTAGCAGCCCTCACTGGCCTGCTGTTTCTCAGCGAGCAACTGCACTTCAACCAATGGCTGGCCATCAGCTTTATCATCCTTGCGTCCGCAGGCGCGGCGGCCACCATCAGGCCCCAGGTAAAGCCTGTTGATCTGCAAGGCTAAGCCTCGCTCAGGTCTGACTGCGGATCTGAAAACTGCAGCTCGGCCAGACGCGCATACAGCGGGCTGCTGTTGATCAACTGCTGGTGCGTGCCGATAGCCACCAGCCTGCCCGACTCGATCACCGCGATTCGCTCAGCACTTTTAACAGTTGCCAGGCGATGCGCAATCACCAGCGTGGTACGCCCCTGCATCAATCGCGGCAAGGCTTGCTGGATCAGATGCTCACTTTCAGCATCCAGCGCGCTGGTGGCTTCGTCCAGCAGCAATATCGGCGCATCAAGCAACAGGGCCCGGGCAATCGCCAAGCGTTGGCGCTGACCACCGGACAAGCCCAAGCCTCCATCCCCAAGATGAGTTTGATAGCCGTCCGGCAGCTTCATGATGAACTCATGAGCGTGCGCTGCGCGTGCAGCAGCCTCGACCTCGGCGTGGCTTGCAGCCGTCTTGCCGTAGCGAATATTGTCTTCGACAGTGCCAAAGAACAGTGCAGGATTTTGCGAAACCAGCGCAAAGCTCTGCCTCAACTCACTCGGATCGAGCTGATCAATCGGCTGGCCATCAATCAGGATGCGCCCATGTTGCGGATCGAAAAAGCGCAGCAGCAAATCAAAAATCGTTGACTTGCCCGCACCTGAAGGCCCGACCAAGGCGACGGTTTGCCCCGGCTCGACCAGCAAATCCATGCTGTCGATGGCAAAAGTGTCGAGCCGCGACGGATAGGCAAAACTTAACTTCTGCAACTCTATGCGCCCTTGAACCGGCTGCGCCAGGCTCAGCTTATTTACCGTCGGAGCCAGGATTTCATTGCGCGCCTGCAGCAGTTCGGCAATCCGTTCGGCTGCGCCTGCCGCCCGTTGCAGCTCTCCGATCACCTCGCTGAGCGTGCCAAACGACGAGCCGACGATCAGGCTGTAAAACACAAAGGCGGCCAGCTCACCGCCGCTTATACGCCCAGCAATCACATCCATGCCGCCAACCCAGAGCATCACTCCGACAGCGCCCAGCACCAGGACGATCACCACCGTAATCAACCATGCACGCTGGGCAATTCGCTCGCGCGCCGTGTCGAATGCAGCCTCGGCGGAAAGCGCAAAACGGCGGATATCTTCGTGCTGGTGGTTATAGGCCTGAACTGTTTTGATCTGGCCGAGCACCTCGGCCACGTAGCTGCCGACATCGGCCACCCGGTCCTGGCTCTGGCGCGACAGTGCGCGCACGCGACGACCAAAGACAAGAATGGGCGCAACAACCAGCGGCAACGCAACCAGGACGATACCGCTGAGCTTTGGATTCGTGATAATCAGCAAAACCACGCCGCCGATCATGATGATCAGGTTACGCAGCGCCATGGACAGGGACGAGCCAATAACCGATTGCAGCAAGGTCGTGTCGGCGGTCAGGCGCGATTGAATCTCTGAGCTGCGGTTACTTTCATAGAACCCGGGATGCAAGGTAATCAGGTGATCGAACACGCGCTTGCGAATATCGGCAACCACCCGCTCACCCAGCCAGGAAACCAGGTAGAAACGCGTGTAGGTTCCCAAAGCCAGCGCCAGCACCAAGACGAAGAACAAGCCAATCGAATGCTCCAATGCTTCGCGTGATTGGGTGGCCAATCCCTGATCGACCAGCAGCTTGATGCCCTGCCCCATGGAAAGTGTGATTGCCGCGGTAAAGATCAACGCCAGTAAGGCGCCGAATACACGAGCACGATAAGGCGAGATAAAGCGCCAGGCCATGCGCAGTGCATTTCTCTGATGTAACGACAGGATCGAAAACATGAAGGCTCGCTGGCGCGATGACGCCGGTTAAGGGGAAAGCGATTACGGCGTCTGCGCCCGCCAGGCCACCCAGCACAAGGCCAAGGCAGCGAGATTGGTCGACACTGGATTAAACGCCTGTATCAGTAGATGGGGGCTAAACAGTGCCACATCAAGCAGCAAACCAATCAGCAGCGCCCCCGCCAGCAGCAATGGCCAGCGTTGGCGCCGCCACAGCAACAACAGACCCAGGGTGATTTCTGCCAAGCCGGCGATACGGGCTATCCATTCGGGGGCTGGCAAGCCATGGGCCTGGATCATCGCCAGTTCATCCGGGCTTAGCCAGAGGATCTTCGGCACCAAGCCGTGCCAGATAAACAACAGCGCCAGGGCAATACGCGCTAGCCAGGCGATCTGCAGTAAACGAGGATCACCCATGCAAGAAACGCCGGGCGTGGTCGGCGCTTGGCAGCAGACACTGATCATAACGGCCAAAGAGCCGATAGCGGTTCAGGGCAATACGGTTGTAGCACCAGTCACGCACAGGCCGCGGAATCAGCCGCAACCACTTTAAATACCGCCAGGGACCGGGCAATTGGGCGAAAATGCGCAGCACTGCATCCGAACGCAGCAGCATCTGGCCATTCTCGATCAATGCCATGCTGTCGAAATGATCAAGGGGCAAACCGCCCCACCCCAACAATGCCTGGCCTTCCTTCGACTGAACCGAAGCCAGGCGAAAGCGTTGCTCAATATCGTGGCGAATCAAGAATTTCGCCCAGCCGTTACACAGCTTGCACACACCATCAAACAGCACCACGCGCTCGTCAGCCTGGATGAAAGGGGGCTGCATATACATCTCCTCTGCGCAGCCCTCAGGCCTCGGGGATGCGGTAATGGCCAGTAATTCTGAAGTTGAACAGGATGTCTTCTTCCTGGGTACCGCGACCAATGTTATGCAGCACCAGGGGCACACCACTGCTCGCCTTGCGGTCGCTGATAATACCGATATGGGTCAGGCCGCCACCCAGGTCCCAGGTGACGATATCGCCGGGACTATAGTGCTCGGCATCTTGATCAAGCGCCAGCGCCCAACCCTGGCGCTTGAACCAGGTCATCAGGTTGGGTACACGACGGTGGTCGATATTACTGTCGGGGCGAGTCAGCCCCCAGCTCTTCGGGTACTGGCCAAAGTGGGCGCGCATGTCCTGATGCACTGCCTGCTGCAGATCCAGCCCTTGCTGGCGCAGCGCACGAATCAGCACATCGGTACATACGCCGGTACTGATAGGCACATCACCATTAGGATAGGCCAGGCGCCGGTAGGCCGGGTCATAGCCAAGGGTCACACCCACCTGCTGACGTGCGGCCAGCACCAGTTTGTCCGCCTCGACGGCCTGGGCAGCAAAGGCGAGCAGCCAGATCAGCAACAGACTCACAACCCGCATCACGACCTCCTATCGACTCAGGGGATAAAGCAACTCTTCCTTGTAACCGGCCCACACCCGCACGGCATCGGGAAAGGCATCATCCAGCGCGATGTCGCCGCTGTCCACCAGCAACGGACGACCTTGCAGTGTGCCGAGCTTGCGTTTGGTTGCGACCACTCGCAGGTGCTCAAGGCCGATGGCACGAAGCACCCTTGGACTGATCTGCTGGTTGCCACGGCCAATAATATGGCCCTGGCCGCCAATAGCAGTCACCAATAGGCGCGCCGGATGATCAGCCACCAGCGCGTACAACTGCGCCTCGGTGACATCGCTGGCCAGCAACTGGCCATTTTCGATCACGTCCACGCCCAGCAGCGTGGTTTCCAAACCCAGGTTTCGCGCCAGTCCATGCAGGGTCGAGCCAGGCCCAAATACATAACGCACATCGTCTTCCCAACTGTCCTGCAGCCAATCTGCCAGATCGCCAAGCACCAGCTCTTCAGACTCAACACCACCCTGCTTGACTTGCTGCACATAACCGCCCTCTTCCGGAACGCTCAACTCGCCGTACCAGCGCGCAGTGACACGTCCTTCGCGCAATGCGGACTCATCAATGTCACGCACCTCGCCACTGGCCAGGCGCACCAGCCCCCCGGTTATCAATCGAGCGGTTAACTCACCCGCCGCACGGGGACTGATGGCATAGACCCCGGACTGGATCTTCACTCCGGCCGGGATCCCCAGCACTGGCTGGCCTTCGCGCACGGCAGCGCAGATATCACGCGCAGTTCCGTCACCGCCAGCAAACAAGATCAAGGCCACGCCAGCGTCCTGCAACAGTTCCACGGCATTGCGTGTATCAGCGGCCGTCGTCTGCTGCGCTATAGCGCCGATCACACGATGAGCGAAGCCCATGTCACCCAGCAAATCGGCGCCCATGCTGCCCGGAAAGGTAACAAATTCAACCCGGTCCTTAAGCTCGGCCAAACAATCCAGAGCGGTACGTGTACGCAATGCAGCCTTTGGCTCGCTGCCCAGCGCCAATGCCTGCTCTGCAACGCCATCACTGCCTTTGAGACCTGCTGGGCCGCCAAGTCCGGCGAGCGGGTTGATGATTAACCCGATGTGAAAGCGCGACATACAAGAACTCCAAAATAATCCGACAATTTAGCCAATATTGTTGCTTCCCGGCTTTCCAAGTACCGGGCTTTTTTGGCAGAGTAATCCTACGTGAAAGCCTGACTGCATGCAGTGCCGTCAAAATGGCCATGCAGGAGTTGCAGTTTCAACCAGACGTTGCGCTGAGGAGACCGACCATGAGCAACTCAAATCCGCCCAAGCAAAGCAGCAACAGCTCGGTTAACCCTGACAAACCCGTTGGCGGGGCGATCATCGACGAGCAAGGGCGTGAAGTCGAGATAACCGAGCACATGATTCAGGATGCCTGCGAAGAGCTCGAAAAAAGCCGCGCAGCCAACCAAAGCAAAGACTGAGCTCCGCACAGCAAACGCGCTAGCCCGCCTGGCGCGTTACCACACCCAGCGCCTTTAGCGCCTGCACAAGCTCTGCCGAAGGCGGGCCTGCAAAACTGACCTCGAGCCCGGTAATTTCGCGGCGCATCGGGTAGTGCTTGCGCAGCGCATCGAATGCCGCGCGCTGTTGTGCGCTATCGGCGAACAAGCTCCTGCGAAAATCCGCATCATCACGGCGTGGGTCGTAAACCGCACGGCAAAGACTGCCAATCAACCAGTCGCGCTCCACCGAGGCATCGAAATGCATCTGCGCCAACCACGCCGGCGGCGTCAGATCTTCAAGTCGGTGTTGCTCGGGCTGTCCCAGAAACGAGCACAATGCACTGTAGATCTGCGCAGTACCACGTAACTTGCCGTCGAGGCTATAGCCTGCAATATGCGGCGTCGCAATCCGGCACAATGCTGCCAGTTCGACCTCGACACTTGGCTCCGCCTCCCAGACATCCAGCACCGCGCGCAGGTCATCACGTTGCGCCAGCAGTTCTCGCAACGCTGCATTATCGATCACCGGGCCGCGACTGGCATTGATAAGCCAGGTACCGGGCCTTAACCGACCGAGATTCTCGGCATCGAACAAATGATGGGTCGGATGCTCGCCAGCTTTATCCAGTGGCGTATGCAAGCTGATCACGTCACAGTCACTGATGATTTGCTGCAGGCTGACAAAATCTCCGCCTTCGATGGACTGTCGCGGTGGATCACAGACCAGAACCGTCCAGCCCAGCCCTTGCAGCACCGCTTGCAGGCGACCGCCAACCTGCCCCGCACCGACGATGCCGTAGGTGCGCCTTGACAGGTCAACCCCCTGGTCTTCGGCAAGCACCAGCAAGCTCGAAAGTACGTAGTCGACAACACCCCGAGCGTTGCAACCCGGGGCGCTGGACCAGGCAATATTGGCTTGCTGGAAATACTCGAGATCGAGATGGTCGGTGCCAATGGTGCAGGTACCAACGAAGGATACCGGACTGCCTTGCAACAATTGCTGATCAACCTTGGTAACCGAGCGCACCAGCAGTACATCGGCATTGGCCACCGCAGCGGCGTCGATCGAACGGCCTGGCAGGCGCGTTATAGGCCCAAAACCGGCAAAAAACTCATCAAGCAGCGGGATATTTTCATCTGCAACAATTCGCATGGCGTGGCTCCACGGGACAAGCCTGCATTCTAACAGCAAGGGGTCGATATTCATCCGCCAAGGTCTGGCAAATCATTTGTTACAACGCCCTGCACCATTAACCCGGCCAATGCCTGAAAAACAGGTGGCTACAGCCTTTCCTGACTAAATGGTCAAGGCGTATACTGCGCGGTTTTACGAGAGCATCAACCATGACCGCCACCTCAGCTGCTGAAACAAGGTCACAACGCGTAAGCCGTGAACTTCGCAGCCTGCTGGTGCTCGCCACACCTATCATCATCGCCCAGTTGGCCCACACCGCCATGGGCTTCGTCGATACCCTGATGGCCGGACGCGTAGGCCCCCATGACCTTGCTGCCGTGGCATTGGGCAACTCGATCTGGGTACCGGTTTTCCTGCTGATGACAGGTATTTTGCTTGCGACCACCCCCAAAGTCGCCCAGCGTTATGGTGCTGCTGATGAATCCAGCATTGGCCCACTGGTACGCCAGGCTCTGTGGCTGGCGATCGTGGTCGGCGGTGGCGCCGCGGCCTTGCTCTGGAATGCCGAAGTCGTGCTGCACAGCATGAATGTTGAGCCCGACCTGATCGAGCCATCAATGGGGTACTTGCGCGCTGTGGCCTGTGGTTTCCCCGCTGTTGCGCTCTACCATGTACTGCGCTGTTTCAGTGATGGCCTGGGGCATACCCGACCAAGCATGGTGATTGGCATCTTCGGGCTGATGCTCAATATCCCGCTCAATTATATTTTCATCTACGGCAAGCTTGGGTTGCCGGCCATGGGGGGCGTTGGTTGTGGCTGGGCGACCGGTTTAGTCATGACCTTCATGTTTGCGTGCATGCTGGTATGGGTAAAGTGGGCCCCTGCCTACAAAGCCAGCAAGTTATTCGCACGTTTTGACTGGCCGCAGTGGTCGGTCATCAAGCGCCTGCTGTCCATCGGCCTGCCAATAGGCATCGCCGTCTTCGCCGAATCGAGTATTTTTGCAGTGATTGCCCTGTTGATCGGCGGGCTTGGTGCCACGGTCGTCGCAGGTCACCAGATTGCCCTGAACTTCAGCTCGCTGGTATTTATGATTCCTTATTCGCTTGGCATGGCCGCTACCGTTCGCGTCGGCCAGGCATTGGGGCGCCATGACCCACGTGGCGCGCGCTTCGCAGCCGGTGTCAGCATGGCCACAGCACTGGCCTATGCCTGCTGTTCGGCCACCTTGATCCTGTTGCTGCGCGAACAGATCGTCAGTATCTACACCCCGGACCCGACAGTGATTGCCCTGGCATCCATGCTGATTATCTACGCCGCGCTGTTCCAACTATCGGATGCCATTCAGGTGACCGCCGCCGGCGCTCTTCGAGGTTATCAGGATACCCGCGTGACCATGCTGCTGACGCTGTTTGCCTATTGGGGCATAGGCCTGCCGGTTGGTTACGCATTGGGCTTGTCCAACTGGCTGGGTGAACCTTCCGGGCCTGAAGGCCTATGGCAAGGTCTGGTGGTGGGTTTAACCTGCGCGGCCGTGATGCTGGCCATACGCCTGAGCCGCAGTGCACGCAAGCATATTCGTTTATCAAAACAGGCTGCATAACTGCCGCCCAACCTGAGCCAGATCACCAGTAGGTATTGATAAAGCCATGAAGTCCTGCATGGGCATTGCAGGTTTGACAGGGCGCCTCGTCAATATGGCGAGACGCCCAAGGTCGGTGCCTATTGCGGTTGCCGGCCTCAGTCCTAAGCTGACAACAGCAACCAGACTGCTCCGATCAGCAACCGTTCTTGCAAGGTTTGTAATCAGGGTGGCTGGCACCATGAGCACCGTCATCATAAAGATCAAAGGTCAGCACCTTGAGCGGCGCATTGACTGAAAGATTCTTGATCCAATGCTCGGTATCATTATATTCCGCGAAACAATCACCCGCCTTCCAGATGACCGTATCCTTGGACTTGTTGGAATGCTCTTCGCCTGAACCTTCAAGCACATAAAGAAGCGCTGGGCGGTTTTCATGGGAGTGAAGAACGATGGTACCGCCCGGGTGGCACTCGAGTAGCCGGCAGCGCATGCGGCGTTCCAGAAGCGGTGCGCCATAGCCGGGAACGACAATATCCTGCATGTTGATGGATGCAAGCTCTGTTGATATTTCATCGTCATTGAGTTTGACGGTAGGCTTCGGAAACGTGTTGTCGTCCATAACTAAATATCTCCAATACAGATTGATAATGTGCGCTTTCCCCAATATGGAAAGCCGTTGGATCAAATGCTGGCAAACACCTGCACTTCAACCACCCAATCAGGGTTGGCAAGGCGCACCACTTGAATGGCAGCACGCGACGGCGCCTGCCCTTTGTCGCTGGCAACCCAGTTATCCCAAACCTGATTGAACGCCTCATAGTCGCCCATATCCGTTAGGAAAATATTGGCATAGAGGATATTCGACTTATCTGCACCAGCCTTGTGTAACAGCAGATCGATGGTCTCGAACACGCCTTGCGCTTGCTCGGTAATATTTTTCCCTGAACTGACCTGCCCGGACAAAACAATAAGATTCCCGTTCTGCGAGGCCTGGCTCATTCGGTTGTTTTGATCAATCCTTTTAATCACGACTCTGTTACTCCCTGTCAGCGCTTACCCGCAAAAAGTGCAGATTATTAAACTGGAGCAGGCTCAACGTGCGCACAGACGCCCTGCCTGCGGCGCTCAATAAAACACAGCGCGATGCTCAGACCCATCACCACCGTATAATAATCGCCAGCAACCATCCGAAAGATATGTAGGAATTTTCACCCGCCCACACCAGTACCCCCTCGGGTATGAGGGTATTGCAAATTCAAATCTGGTTAGTGATCGCAATTGGATTGGGTTGGCAGCATAAAGCAAGGCCCAGGCTGGACTTCAACCTGCTGGGCCTGCGCAATCATTTTGACCTGGCACCCATTGCGCTGGGGTATCAATCGAGCTTGGTGCGTATCCAGTACAGATAAGCGCCCGCCTCTTCGGCTTGATCGAGCAAATCATGCCCCAGGAATACACAGAACTTGGGCACATCGCGACGGGTTGAGGGGTCCGTCGCTATCACTTTGAGCAAGCTACCCGCCTGTAAGTCGCGCACCTTGTTGTGCAGCATCATCACTGGTTCAGGGCAATTCAATCCGCTGGCATCAAGCACCGCGTCAGGCGTGAGGGTTTTAGGGTCGGACATCTAAACACTCCAATTAATGGCGCTATTGTCGCGCAAAGCTGACCCAAAGGTCACCTTCTACGGACTATTTACCCAGTCGGCGCAGGTGGCAGGTTACCTCTTCACGGTCGTGATAGAGCTGCTTGCAGGCAATCGACACCTTTATGCGCCGTTCGGCAAAACCGGCTTCCATTCTGTCTAGCAGCTTGCGCACTTCGGCATAACGCTGCTTCATGGGCAGTTTGAGATTGACCACCGCCTCGCGGCACAGACCTTCTCCGATCCAGGTTTCCAGCAAGGCTGCGTTACGTGCGGGCTTTTCAACAATATCGCAGACCATCCAGTCCACCGGCTGACGTGGCCTGTAGGTAAAGCCATCAGCCATCAAATGCTGAACCAGGCCGGTATCCATCAAGCTTTGCGCCATGGGCCCGTTGTCAATGGCGGTCACCAACATACCTAGCTTGACCAATTGATAGGTCCAGCCACCCGGCGCGGCGCCAAGATCAACGCCGGTCATGTCGCCATTGAGCCGTTCGTCCCACTCTTCCCGTGGAATAAAGGTGTGCCAGGCTTCTTCAAGTTTCAAGGTCGAGCGACTTGGCGCCTCACGCGGGAATTTCAGTCGAGGAATGCCCATCGGCCAGATAGCACTGTTGTTCGCCTCGGCCAAGCCCACAAATACCTCGCGACCGCTCTTGAACGTCAGCAGCAAACGTGGCTTGCCCGATTGCTCGACCAACTTGCCCGCCTTGCCCAAGGCTTTGCGCAGCGGCACTTCAAATTTCTTACAGAAATTCGACAGCTCCTTGCCCTCATTGGTGTCGAGGACTTCGAGCCAGACACTGCCACAGACCGGAAAATCCTGCAGATGCTCAAGCAGCACACTGATCCGATCCGTTTCAGGCAGCTCGATAAAGACCCCGCGCGCCCATTGCCGGGGAAATATAAGGCTCTTGAAGCGCACAGCCTGCATCAACCGCTCTGCGCCACCCTCTTCCGTGCAGACAAATTCCGCACAGGCGCTGCTGGCTTTTGCCTTGGCATAGCCGGCCACTTGCAGCCAGCCTGCATCAACCGCTCTGCGCCACCCTCTTCCGTGCAGACAAATTCCGCACAGGCGCTGCTGGCTTTGGCCTTGGCATAGCCGGCCACTTGCAGATTGGCAGCATGTTCGCTGATTTCAGAACAGACTTCGTTTTCAAATCCGGGGCGGCAATGCAGTAACAAAGTATTCATCGGGGCTCTCCTCAAGGCGCGCATGATAGCGAACTTGGGAACCCAGGGCTGTAAATCATGTCCAGCTTAATGTCCTGCGCGGATTACAGAGCTGAGGTCGCGACAGCTTCGAGCTGGTCAAGATGCAGCTACTAGGGCTCATAAACCACGCGACCAGACAACCTGATATCCCGGGACGCTGCATCTTCAAATTATCGCCCGATAGCAACTTGATGTTATCGACCACCAGTGGCAGGGTAAAAATACGACTCTACAAATGGCAGGACAGACCAGCTGCAGCTAGCTTTTAAGCCTGCCTCGAAAAAATCACCACGTTCAGCCCGGCCAGCCGTGTGGCCATAGAAGGAGCTTTAAATGCCATCCCTAAATAGCCTGAACAGCCGCCAAAGCCTCAAAGTTGGCGACAAGACCTACCAATACTTCAGCTTGCCCGAAGCGGCGAAGTCGCTGGGCAACATCGACAAGCTCCCCATGTCCCTGAAAGTACTGCTGGAGAACCTTCTACGTTGGGAAGACGATAAAACCGTCACCGGCGACGATCTCAAGGCGATTGCCGCCTGGCTGGAAAAGCGCAGCTCCGACCGAGAAATCCAGTACCGCCCCGCCCGTGTGCTGATGCAGGATTTCACCGGCGTTCCCGCGGTTGTCGACCTTGCGGCCATGCGTGACGCAATGAGCAAGGCTGGCGGCGACCCGCAAAAAATCAACCCACTCTCGCCTGTCGATCTGGTTATCGACCACTCGGTGATGGTCGACAAGTTCGGCACAGACAGCGCATTCACCCAGAATGTGGACATTGAAATGCAGCGCAATGGCGAGCGCTATGAGTTCCTGCGCTGGGGCCAGCATGCGTTCGACAACTTCAGCGTCGTACCGCCAGGCACTGGCATCTGTCACCAGGTAAACCTCGAGTATCTGGGCCGCACGGTTTGGACCAGGGAAGAAGATGGCCACACCTTTGCTTTTCCCGACACGCTGGTGGGCACCGACTCGCACACCACCATGATCAACGGCCTTGGCGTATTGGGCTGGGGCGTCGGCGGCATCGAAGCAGAAGCGGCCATGCTTGGCCAACCGGTATCCATGCTGATACCCGAGGTCATCGGCTTCAAGCTCACTGGCAAACTCAAAGAAGGCATCACCGCGACCGACCTGGTTCTCACCGTCACGCAAATGTTGCGCAGCAAGGGCGTGGTGGGCAAGTTTGTAGAATTCTATGGTGATGGCCTGGCTGAACTGCCACTGGCCGACCGCGCAACCATTGCCAATATGGCACCCGAGTACGGCGCAACCTGTGGCTTCTTCCCGGTGGATGAAATCACCCTGGGCTACCTGCGCCTGTCTGGCCGCCCGGACGAAACCGTGGCGCTGGTCGAGGCCTACTCCAAGGCTCAGGGCCTGTGGCGCGAACAGGGCCAGGAGCCAACCTTCACTGACAGCCTGTCACTTGACATGGGCAATGTTGAAGCCAGCCTGGCCGGCCCTAAACGCCCACAAGACCGCGTGGCCTTGACCCAGGTGCACAAGGCATTTGATGACTTTATCGGCTTGCAACTCAAACCCAACGGCAAGGAAGAAGGCCGCTTGCTCAGTGAAGGCGGAGGCGGAGCAGCCGTTGGCAGCGACCACTCCACCGGCGAAATCGATTATGAATTCGAGGGCCAGTCACATCGCCTGAAAAACGGCGCCGTGGTCATCGCCGCCATCACCTCCTGCACCAACACCTCCAACCCAAGCGTGATGATGGCTGCAGGCCTGGTCGCCAAGAAAGCGGTTGAAAAAGGCTTGCAACGCAAACCCTGGGTCAAGAGCTCATTGGCCCCAGGCTCGAAGGTGGTCACCGAATACTTCAATGCCGCAGGCCTCACCCAATATCTGGACAAACTCGGGTTTGACCTTGTCGGCTATGGCTGCACGACCTGTATCGGTAACTCGGGTCCACTGCCGGCTCCTATCGAAAAGGCGATCCAGACTGCCGACCTGACGGTAGCCTCGGTGCTCTCCGGCAACCGCAACTTTGAAGGCCGTGTCCATCCCCTGGTGAAAACCAACTGGCTGGCCTCTCCGCCCCTGGTTGTCGCCTATGCATTGGCCGGTAATGTGCGGATCAATATCGCCGAAGAACCCCTGGGCGAAGATAAAGACGGCAATCCGGTGTACCTCAAGGATATCTGGCCCACCCAGAAGGAAATCAGCGACGCCATCATGAAGGTCGACACCGCCATGTTCCGCAAGGAGTACGCAGAGGTATTCAGCGGCGACGAGCAGTGGCAGGCAATCAAGGTATCTGAAGACGATACTTATAGCTGGCAGGCTGATTCAACCTATATCCAGCACCCTCCTTTCTTTGAAGGTATTGCCGATGCACCGCCGCACATTGGCGATATCAGCAACGCACGCGTGCTGGCATTGCTCGGCGACTCGGTCACCACCGACCATATTTCTCCAGCTGGCAATATCAAAAGTGACAGCCCAGCCGGGCGCTACCTGCGTGAAAAAGGGGTTGAGCCCATCGACTTCAACTCCTACGGCTCGCGTCGTGGCAACCATGAAGTCATGATGCGCGGCACCTTTGCCAACATCCGCATTCGCAACGAAATGCTCGATGGCAGTGAAGGCGGCAACACCCTGCATATTCCAAGCGGTGAACAGCTTTCCATCTATGACGCAGCCATGCGCTACCAGCAGGAAGGCACCCCATTGGTGGTCATCGCCGGCAAGGAATATGGCACCGGCTCATCCCGCGACTGGGCTGCAAAAGGCACCAACCTGCTTGGGGTAAAAGCAGTACTGGCCGAAAGCTTTGAACGTATCCACCGTTCCAATCTGGTTGGCATGGGCGTGCTCCCGCTGCAGTTCAAGGACGGCCAGGACCGAAAAAGCCTCGGGCTAACGGGTAAGGAAACCCTGAAAATCACCGGTCTGGATGGCGTTGAGATTCGCCCGATGATGAACCTCGTTGTCGAAATCAGTCGTGAGGATGGCAGCAGCGAACGCATTGAAGTGCTTTGCCGAATTGATACCCTCAATGAAGTTGAGTACTTCAAGGCAGGTGGCATTCTACATTATGTGCTGCGCCAGCTGATCGCGGGCAAATAGCCTGACTAGAGCGCTCGGACATTATCAACGCCTGTCCGGGCGCCAGCCCAGCCCTTTATAATTGATTTAGATCAATCAATCTAAAGTTCAGTGACTTTTTTCCCAATTCACCCTCAACTTGCGCCGCTTCAGGCCGATGACATGCAGTATCAACTTCATGGATCTGCCACGTCATGCGTAATAATCAGCCCATCACCCAACGTGAACGCACCTTTCCTGCCGAACAACGGCTGATATCAACGACCGACCTCAAAGGCCAGATCACTTATTGCAACGAAGCATTTACCGCAATCAGTGGTTTCTCTGACGCCGAATTACTTCGCGCGCCGCACAACCTCGTGCGCCATCCTGATGTGCCCTCGGCAGTCTTCGAGCATATGTGGACCACTTTGAAAAAGGGTCGTCCATGGATGGGGATCGTCAAGAACCGCTGCAAGAATGGCGACCATTATTGGGTTAATGCCTACGTCACGCCGGTGCTTGATAACAACCAGGTGGTTGGCTATGAGTCGGTGCGGATCAAGCCCACCAGCGAACAGATCAAGCGTGCTGAAAATCTCTACAAGCGCATCAACGCGGGCAAGCCTGCAATGTCCGGCGCCGCCAAGTTGCAACCGCTACTTATCGACTGGCTTCCCTTCCTGTTAGTGGCGATGATCAGTTGCTTGATTGGCGCCTGGCTTAGCCCATCGGCAGGCTTACTGGCTTCGGCGCTGGTTGCCGTGCCTGTCGGCGCCTTGGGTCTGCGCTGGCAGCAGCGTGGCTTCAGGCGCCTGCTGAGCCTGGCGGAGAAGACCACTTCTGATCCTCTGATAGCGCAAATGTACACCGATACCCAAGGGCCGCTCGGCCAACTTGAAATGTCCGCACTGAGCCAGGAAGCACGCCTTAAAACCTGCTTGACCCGCTTGCAGGACAGCGCCGAGAACCTGACCAAACAAGCACGACAGGCAGACAAGCTGGCGCAAAACAGCTCGGCCGGTCTTGAACGTCAACGCCAGGAAACCGAGTTGGTTGCCGCAGCCGTAAACGAAATGGCCGCCACCACGCTCGAAGTTGCGAGCAATGTGGCACGTACCGCCATCGCCACCCAAGAAGCCAATCGCCTGTCCAGTGAGGGGCGCGCGATTGCCGCCGAAACCCGCGAAGCCATCCAGCGGTTGTCGGTATCTGTCGGTGAAACCGGTGAGACGGTGACTCGCCTGGCCCAGGACAGCAACGAAATCGGCGGTGTGGTCGATGTGATCAAAGGCATTGCCGACCAGACCAACCTGTTGGCACTTAACGCCGCAATCGAAGCGGCCCGCGCTGGCGATATGGGCCGTGGCTTCGCCGTGGTAGCCGATGAGGTACGCTCCCTTGCCCAGCGTACAGCGGAGTCAACCGAGCAGATTCACGGCTTGATCGCCAAGCTGCAACGCACAGCCGAAGAAGCCGTGATGACCATGGATATTGGTCGCAAACAGGCTGACGATGGTGTCGAACGTGTACTGAAAGCCGACGAGGCGCTCTCAGGCATCAGCGACTCGGTCGCCAATATCGCCGATATGGCCGACCAGATCGCTGCCGCCGCCGAAGAGCAAAGCGCGGTGGCCGATGAGATCAACCGCAATATCACCACCATCGCCGAGCTCTCGGACCAAACCGCAGGCGATGCACAAAGCACCGCAGCCCTTAGCCAAGAGCTGACCCAAACAGCGCAGGGACAATATTCATTGGTCGAGCGTTTCAATCGATAAGCCCTGCATTGGGGTATGAGGTACGGTGGCAAGCACCTCATACCCCGGCATTAAGGCGAAAACAAGCTAGAGAAAGGCAATGAACAGCGGCATCATCGCGGCTTTCAATCAAAACCCAGGATCGCGCGATGAATATCAGCAACCTCCCCTTTGTGACCACCGACTGGGCAAGCATTGAACCAACGCAACATCCAGGCGAAACCGGCAGCGCCACCTGGCGCACCGCCCAGTTTGGCGATATTCGCGTACGCATCGTCGAATACTCGGCGGGTTACCTGGCTGATCACTGGTGTAGCAAGGGCCATGTGCTGTTCTGCCTGGAGGGCCAATTGCACACCGAGCTGGCTGATGGGCGCAGCTTCACCCTCAAGCCCGGGATGAGCTATCAGGTCGCTGACAATGCTGAACCCCATCGTTCTTCGACACAGTCAGGCGCCAAGCTCTTCGTAGTTGATTGAATGCAAAACCTACCCTACATTTAATCCATCTAGGACGTGCATTTGCACAACATGCGATTGCAGCGCAACTGTACACCAAGGAAATCAATGGCGTAGACAATACGCTGCAACCTACATCAGGATCAGGTGTCGGCATGAAGCTCAGTTCAACCCCTCTACTCTTGGCATGCATGGGTTCGGTAATTGCCGGTTGCACAACACTACCCTCGCCCGAATACACAGTCACCAACGATGAAAAATTCAACCTGCAAAATGCCGGCATAATCGTCGGTTCGATTGATGATGCCGCCTATGCCGGTGCAGATATCCAATTTCGCGATACCTTGAGCGGCAGCACCTACACCATCACCGATGCGAACGCCTCGGAGTTCTCGATGTGGCTACCTGCCGGTACTTATTCGGTGTCCGCCATCGGCCCGAGCAAAGCCTGGCTTGGCACCTACAGCCGACCGCTGACATTCAGTGTAAGCAATGGCGCAATCAACTATATAGGTGACCTCTCCTACGGCTGCGTGCAACAAAGCCCCAACCTCGCCTGGTATGGTCAGCGCTATTGCGGCATAGGTTCATTACCCGAGCAATGCACCACGGCCCACCCGCTGACCTCAATGTGCATTATCGACAACCAGCAGCAAGCGGTGAACGCATTCAAGGATCGGTTCTCGCAGTTTGCCGACACCCCACAAATGTCCGCATTGATGACCTCATCCGAATAACCCTGGGTCTTGCGACACAGTGAAACCCGCCAGACCTCAACCTGCCAAACAGGCATGAATCCTATGCCTGTTGAGCACGGCCTTCCATGTTAAAACGCATCCACCATGTAGCCATTATTTGCTCGGACTATCCACGCTCGAAACATTTCTATACTGAAATTCTCGGCTTGCAGGTCATTGCCGAGCATTACCGACAAGCGCGCCAATCCTACAAGCTCGACCTGGCTTTGACTGACGGCTCGCAAATAGAGCTTTTCTCCTTTCCCAATGCACCTGCGCGCCCCTCATATCCGGAAGCCCAGGGCCTGCGCCATCTGGCATTCGAGGTCGAGGATATCGCCCAAGTCAAAGCACGACTTGAGCAACAAGGCATCCGTGTTGAGCCGATCCGCATCGATCCCTACACCCAGCGCTACTTCACATTCTTTAGCGATCCGGATGGATTGCCGCTAGAACTCTATCAAACCGATTAATTGTGTAATTTTTAGCAGGCTCGGCCCTCAGTAGATCAACGCACTTGCGAGATTCGATGCATGTGCGAACCCCGATCACCTAAGGACCCAACATGCTTAGCCAAACTGCCAACAGCAACCACACTCGCTTTAATCTTTCGACCCTCGGTGGGGCTGCCATTGCAATGGCGGGGGGGGTTGGCTTTGTTGGCTTTGGTGGCGCACAAGCACTGGGGGCGCATCCGTTTTGGGGAATGAAAATCGCGTATTTTGCAATTGGCGCGGGCCTGGTGATGAGCGTTATGGCCGCTTTAGCCAAACAGCGCCTGGCTCAACAGCTGATCACATTTACCACCCTGCTGGTGATCAGCATTGCCATTACAACCTATGGCAAAACCCAGTTCGCAGCCTCTTATGCCGAAGATGACTTCGCAGGGAAACTATGGTTTTTTGGCTGGATCGCGGCACTTGCCGCAAGCTTCAGCATTGTCACTGCCATCACGACTAGCTGGCTGGCTCGCAACAAGGCCAATTAAGCAGCTATCAGGGCATTTATAAATGAAGCCATTTCATCTGCGGCAGACTCCAGGTGCTGCAAATGGGTAAATCCTGAACGTTTAAGCGGCTTGAGGTCATGATCCGCAGTCTCCAGCCACTTCAAGCTAATCGCCGGTGACAAGTCATACCCCTCGACCGCCTGCCGGTCACCCAAGGCATCCCGCTCGCCCTGAACAATCAACGTCCGCGTTTGCAGGCCTGCAAGATGTGCAGTTCTGGGCTTTTCGGGCTTGCCAGGGGCATAAAACGGATAACCAAGACAGACCAAGCCAGCAGCGCCTAACTCATCGACCAAGAGGCTAGCCATACGCCCGCCCATGGATTTACCGCCAATGACAACAGGGCCTTGTGCCTGCCGGCGTATCTCGGCATAAATGCTACGCCACTGTTCTAGCAACTGGGTTTGCGGGTTCGGTGGGCGCCGCTTACCGTCATTACGCCTTGCCGCCATATAGGCAAACTCAAACCGCACCACCGCAATGCCACGCTCCACCAGCCATTGGCTGACCTGCTGCATAAACTCACTGTCCATGGGCGCTCCTGCACCATGGGCAAGAATCAAGGTTGCATGACAGGCACCCTGGGGTTTATCCCAAAGCAGTTCCGGACTTCGGCCTGCAGCGCAAGATTGATCTTGATCAACACCCGCCAGCGTTGCTTTACCCATACTCGGCTTCACCTTCACACCTCTAATCACTGGCATTGACGTTACCGGCATTTGGCCCTGTAGCGCTGCCTATATTTATCCAGGAGATAACCTAATGGCCCTGTCTGCAACCAGGCAAGTTCGTATCGCCAATACTGCTGCCTCGAAAGCAACGCGCCCCGCCATCTGCTTGAAAGCATGGCTTGCGGATACAGGCGCGTTGTGATTGGCTGGCGGCGTGGCGATATTGGGGTAACCTGGCAAAAACAAAAGTGCGACCTGAAGTCGCACCCTGTCGACCAGTGGCACCCAAGACTGTGGACATGAGCTAATCTTGTTGGCATTCGCCACGCTGCACAAAGCATAAGGCGATCCCCATCTTTGCTTAACAGCAAATTGGTCTAGAGTGCTGTTAATAAAGCGTTTTTGAAATGCTCAAAATGCTTTTTAAATGCCTTTAGACCCTGATCGTGACGGCATGTATCGTTGCAATGCCTTACTGCTTTATACATACTTGCCGCCGATTTTTATCCCTAAAAAATCCATTAACCGTGGAACCCCAGCAATGAGCACAGCAATCAGTCCGACTGCTTATAACTACAAGGTGGTCCGCCAATTCGCCGTCATGACGGTAATTTGGGGGGTCATTGGCATGGGCCTAGGCGTTTTCATCGCTTCACAACTCGTGTGGCCTGAACTCAACTTTGGCTTGGAATGGACGACCTTTGGTCGTTTACGTCCTCTGCACACTAACGCGGTGATTTTCGCTTTTGGCGGATGCGCGCTAATGGCAACTTCACTTTATGTGGTGCAGCGCACCAGTCAGGTACGTCTGATTTCTGACTCCTTGGCATCTTTTGTCTTCTGGGGTTGGCAAGCAGTTATTGTTGCCGCAGTTATTACTCTGCCGCTGGGCTTTACCAGCTCTAAAGAGTACGCAGAACTGGAATGGCCAATCGACATCCTTCTGGGTATCGTCTGGGTCGCTTATGCGGTTCTGTTCTTCGGCACTATTGTCAAGCGCAAGCCTAAGCACATCTACGTCGGCAACTGGTTCTACGGTGCATTCATCCTGGTTACGGCAATGCTGCACATCGTAAACAGTGCAGAAATGCCTGTGAGCATGTTCAAGTCGTATTCGATGTACTCGGGTGCAACAGATGCCATGATCCAATGGTGGTACGGCCACAACGCCGTAGGTTTCTTCCTGACCACCGGCTTCCTGGGCATGATGTACTACTTCGTACCCAAGCAGGCTGAGCGTCCAATCTACTCGTACCGCCTGTCTATCGTGCATTTCTGGGCACTGATCACCCTGTACATCTGGGCCGGCCCACACCACCTGCACTACACCGCACTGCCGGACTGGGCCCAGTCCCTCGGCATGGCCATGTCGGTCATCCTGCTGGCGCCAAGCTGGGGCGGCATGATCAACGGCATGATGAGCCTGTCAGGCGCCTGGCATAAGCTGCGCACCGACCCTATCCTGCGCTTCCTGGTGGTTTCGCTGGCGTTCTACGGCATGTCGACCTTCGAAGGCCCGATGATGGCTATCAAGACCGTCAACGCCCTGTCCCACTACACTGACTGGACCATCGGCCACGTTCACGCTGGTGCGCTCGGCTGGGTTGCGATGATCTCCATCGGTTCGCTGTACCACCTGATCCCGAAAGTCTTCGGTCGCGAGCAGATGCACAGCGTCGGCCTGATCAATGCCCACTTCTGGTTGGCTACCATCGGCACCGTTCTGTACATCGCCTCGATGTGGGTAAACGGTATCACCCAGGGCCTGATGTGGCGTGCAGTGAACGAGGACGGCACCCTGACCTACTCGTTCGTTGAAGCCCTGCAAGCAAGCCACCCTGGCTATGTAGTTCGCGCAATTGGTGGCGGGTTCTTCGTCCTTGGTATGTTGCTGATGGCTTACAACACCTACCGCACCGTGCGTGCCGCCAAGCCGTCCGAGTATGACGCCGCGGCAATGATTCCTGCCGGAGTAGCTCACTGATGAAACACGAAATCATCGAGAAAAATATTGGCTTGATGGCCCTGTTGATGGTGCTATGCGTCAGCATCGGCGGCCTCACCCAAATCGTCCCGTTGTTTTTCCAGGACGTCACCAACGAGCCGGTTGAAGGCCTCAAGCCCTACACTGCTCTGGAACTCGAAGGCCGTGATGTATACATCGCCAACGGCTGCGTCGGTTGCCACTCGCAAATGATCCGTCCGTTCCGTGCTGAAACAGAGCGCTACGGTCACTACTCGGTTGCCGGTGAGAGCGTCTGGGATCACCCATTCCTGTGGGGCTCCAAGCGTACCGGTCCCGATCTGGCCCGTGTTGGCGGTCGCTACTCGGATGAGTGGCAGCGTGCCCACCTGTATAACCCACGCAACGTAGTGCCTGAGTCGATCATGCCGGCATTCCCGTTCCTGGTTGAGAAGAAGCTCGACGGTAAGGACACTGCGAAAAAGATGGAAGTCATGCGTGGTTTCGGCGTGCCTTACACCGATGAAGATATCGCTGGGGCCAAAGAAGCTGTTAAAGGCAAAACCGAAATGGACGCCATCATTGCGTACCTGCAGGTTCTTGGCACCTCTATCACGAGCAAACGGTAACGCACGATGGAAATCGGGACTATTCGCGGTATAGGCACAGCAGTCGTATTCATCGCCTTCTTGGGTCTGTTGCTATGGGCATATAGCAGCAGGCGCAAGTCAGATTTTGACGAAGCTGCCAACCTGCCTTTTGCCGACGAGCCGAAACCAAGCGAGCGTGACGAGCAATCTTCCAGGAGCAATAACCAATGACCACTTTCTGGAGTTGGTACGTAACAATACTTTCACTCGGCACTATTTTTGCCTTGACGTGGCTGATCTTCGGTACGCGCAAAGGGCAAACAAACGACGAGGTGACCAACGAAACCGTAGGCCACGCCTTTGATGGCATTGAGGAATATGACAACCCACTGCCTAAGTGGTGGTTCATGTTGTTCGTCGCCACCATCGTTTTCGCCCTCGGCTACCTCGCCCTTTACCCGGGCCTGGGTAACTGGAAAGGCCTGCTGCCAGGCTTTGAGTACCTCGACAATGAGGCCAAGACCCCTTTCGCTACCAACGTAGAGATCGCAGGTGGCGAAGAGCGTAATGGTGGCTGGACTGGTGTTCACCAGTGGGAAAAAGAGATGGCCAAGGCTGATGCCAAATATGGCCCGATCTACGCCAAGTACGCAGCAATGCCAATTGAAGAAGTGGCCAAGGACGACAAGGCGTTGAAAATGGGCGGTCGCCTGTTTGCTTCGCACTGCTCGGTTTGCCACGGTTCAGATGCCAAGGGCGCCTACGGCTTCCCTAACCTGACTGACACTGAATGGCGTTGGGGCGGCGAGCCTGAGACCATCAAGACCACCATCATGGAAGGTCGTGAAGGTGCGATGCCTGCCCACTTGCCAATCATTGGCGAAGACGGCGTGCATAACGTAGCGGCTTATGTCCTGACCGAACTGGCCGGCCGTAAATTGCCTGAAGGCACTGAAGCGGATATCGCTGCAGGGCAAAAAATCTTCAGCACGACATGTTTCGCCTGCCACGGTGCAGACGGTAAAGGCACTCCAGCCATGGGCGCGCCTAACCTGACTGATCCGGCAGCGTTCATCTACGGCACCAGCTACGCTCAGTTGCAGCAAACCATTCGTTATGGCCGTCACGGCAGAATGCCTACGCAAAAAGACTTCCTCGGCAACGATAAGGTCCACTTGCTAGCAGCCTATGTGTACAGCCTGTCGCACAAGCCAGCAGCAGAGTAATACCTTCTTGCCCACCGGGGCGCGACGGTCAGTCGCACCCGGTGGCAAGAGCCTCAGGCGTACCATAGCGTTATTAGAATGACCACGGTCGGCACGTATCGACTGCGGCACCCCATTTAACCGCTTGGGACGATCTGATGAGCCAGATTCCAGTTAAGAACATCACCCCTCCTGCCGCGAAAGTACAGTCATCGACTGATCTTTACGCCAGCGCTGAAAAAATCTACACCCGCGCCTTTTCCGGCGTTTTCCGCAACCTGCGCAGGGTTGGCGGTGCGTTTCTGTTCCTCGTGTATTTCGGCACCGTCTGGCTCAACTGGGATGGTCGTCAAGCCGTCTGGTGGAACCTGCCAGAACGCAAATTTTATATTTTTGGCTCAACCTTCTGGCCGCAAGATTTTGTGCTGCTTTCAGCACTGTTGATCATTTGCGCCTTCGGTTTATTTTTTATTACCGTATTTGCTGGCCGCGTATGGTGCGGCTATACCTGCCCGCAAAGCGTGTTCACCTGGATTTTCATGTGGGGTGAGAAAGTCACCGAGGGTGACCGCAACAAACGCATGAAGCTCGACAAAGCACCGATGAGCGCAGAGAAGTTCTTGCGCAAACTGGCCAAGCACAGCATCTGGATCGGTGTATCACTGGCAACAGCCGTCACCTTCGTCGGCTACTTCAGCCCAATTCGCGAGTTGATTCCCGACCTCTTCACCCTAGATGCAAGTGGCTGGGCCTTGTTCTGGGTTGGTTTCTTCACGGTTGCCACCTATGGCAACGCTGGTTGGCTGCGCGAACAGGTGTGCATCTACATGTGCCCCTATGCGCGCTTCCAGAGTGTGATGTTCGACGCCGACACCCTGATAGTGTCTTACGATCCACGTCGCGGTGAAGGTCGTGGCCCACGTAAAAAAGGCGCTGACTACAAAGCCCAGGGGTTGGGCGATTGTATCGACTGCCACATGTGCGTGCAGGTCTGTCCTACCGGCATTGATATCCGTGATGGTCTGCAGCTCGAGTGCATCGGCTGCGCCGCATGCATCGACGCCTGCGACAGCATCATGGAGAAAATGGATTACCCCAAGGGCTTGATCAGCTACACAACTGAACACAATCTTTCCGGCCAGAAAACCCACTTGTTGCGCCCTCGCCTGATAGGCTACGCCGTCGCCCTGGTGGCCATGATGAGCGTTTTCGCCTGGGCTGTTACCAACCGCCCGCTGGTAGGCCTTGATGTG
Organism: Pseudomonas sp. S9; assembly: GCF_000222125.1. Lineage (NCBI taxonomy): Bacteria > Pseudomonadati > Pseudomonadota > Gammaproteobacteria > Pseudomonadales > Pseudomonadaceae > Pseudomonas > Pseudomonas sp. S9. The sequence continues at coordinate 126,857 of NZ_AFFX01000012.1, forward strand.
ATCAAGGACCGGGTTATGTTCCGTGAAAACCAGGATGGCCACATTGAAAACGTCTACACCCTGAAAATCATGAACAAAGCCCAGCATGATATGACATACAGCATCAGCGCCGACGGCATTGAAGGCCTGGAGTTCGAAGGTACGAACCAGGTCAAGGCCGCAGCCGGCGAGGTGCTTTCAGTACCGGTTGGACTTTCTATTGAGCCTGAGAAGCTGCCGTCCAGCGCCAATAAGATCATGTTCCATGTGCAGGCACTCGAAGACAACAGTATCAACACCAACGCTGACAGCCGCTTCAACGGCCCCAGCATTCGCTAAGCTGCAGGCAAATCAATGACCGAAGAAACAACAGTCGCCCCGTGGTACAAACAATTCTGGCCATGGTTCATCATTGGCCTGCTAAGTTTGTCTGTCGTCCAGGGCGGTTCCATGCTGATTTTCTCAATCAACAATCCGCCAGGGCTGATTTCCGATAATTATTATGAAGTCGGCAAGGGCATCAACCAGTCATTGGATCGCGAGAACCTGGCAAAACAGCTCAAGGTCAGCGCCAACATCACCTTCAACAATGAAACCGGCGTGGTTGATATGCAACTCAAAGGGCTTACTGGGCCCGCCGTACTCAAGCTCAATGTGATCTCGCCGACGCAACCCGAGCGTGACCGTCACATCACCATGCAAGCCAGAGGTGACGGCAACTACACCGGCAACCTTGAAGACGCGGTGCAAGGCCGTCGCTTTGTCGAGTTGATCGGCCGCGAAGGTGGCAAGGACTGGCGCGTATTTGAGGAAGAAGTGCTCGAATCCGGCAAGACAATCCGCCTCGGTGACGACAAGTAACCCGATCTTGTGCGGCGCAAAAACTGCGCCGCCCCGCCTGGCTGGCTCTCCATAAGCCACCTGTACCTGCATCAAGATAGTTGATTAATGGCCAGTCCAAACCCTTGCTATCACTGCGGCTTACCAGTCCCTGCTGGCAGCCGCTTCTTTGCCGAAATTCTCGGGGAACGCCGGGACATGTGCTGCCCTGGCTGCCAGGCAGTGGCCGAGGCAATTGTGGCAGGCGGGCTGGAGCACTATTACAAGCATCGCAGCGAATCAGCCAGCAACCCGCAGGACTTGCCGCAGGCGTTGCCTGACGAACTCCAGCTGTTTGACCGTGCCGAAGTGCAAGAGCCTTTCGTGCAGCATCAGGGCGAAACCAGCGAGACCTGGCTGCTCATCGAGGGGATCAATTGCGCGGCCTGTGGCTGGCTGATCGAAAAACACCTTCGCGCCCTGCCCGGCGTAAACGATGCGCGGCTCAATCTATCCAACCACCGGCTTAATGTCAGTTGGATAGACAGCCAGGTCGCGCTCAGCCAGTTACTCACTGAACTGCGCAAAATTGGTTATGCCGGCCACCCTTGGCAAGCCGACGAGGCTGCACAGAAACTGGCCACGGAAAACCGCAGGGCCATGCGCCAGCTCGGACTTGCCGGCCTGCTCTGGTTTCAAGTAATGATGGCGACCATGGCCACCTGGCCAGAGTTCAATATCGACCTCAGCCCTGAGCTGCACATGATCTTGCGCTGGGTCAGCCTGTTTTTGACCACCCCGATCATCTTCTATTGCTGTGGGCAGTTCTTCCGTGGCGCGCTGCGTGATCTGCGTACCCGGCACCTGACCATGGACCTTTCGGTTTCACTGGCGATTGGCGGCGCTTATGTCGCAGGGATCTGGTCTGCAATCACCGGCACCGGCGAGCTGTATTTCGATGCCGTGGGCATGTTTGCATTCTTTTTACTTGCCGGTCGTTATCTCGAACGCCGCGCCCGCGAACGCACGGCTGCGGCGACCGCTCAGTTGGTCAACCTGCTGCCTGCATCCTGCTTGCGCCTCAATGAGCAAGGCCAAACGCAGCGCATCCTGCTCAGCGAACTGCGGCTTGGCGAACAGGTGTTGGTTCAACCGGGCGCGCTGATGCCTGCCGACGGCTGCATCCTCAGTGGCCAGTCGAGTGTCGATGAATCGGTGCTGACCGGCGAATATTTGCCACAGCCTCGCGTTGAAGGTGACCAGGTAACAGCTGGCACCCTCAATGTCGAAGGTCCCCTCGTCGTAGAAGTCCAGGCACTGGGCGATGCCACACGCCTATCAGCAATAGTGCGGCTGCTGGAGCGCGCGCAAACCGACAAGCCGCGTCTGGCAGAGCTGGCAGATCAGGTCTCGCAGTGGTTTCTGTTGTTCCTGTTGCTGGCGGCTACTGTGGTTGGCGTCATCTGGTGGCAAATTGATCCATCACGCGCATTCTGGGTGGTGCTTGCCCTCCTCGTCGCCACCTGTCCCTGCGCACTGGCATTGGCCACACCCACGGCCCTTACCGCCGCAACCGGCACCTTGCACTCACTTGGCGTCTTGCTGACCCGCGGCCACGTGCTTGAAGGCCTCAACCAGATCGATACGGTTATATTCGACAAGACAGGCACCCTGACTGAAGGCAAGCTGACGCTCAGCGCCATCCACCCACTTGGTGCACTCGACAGCGACGCTTGCCTGGCGCTCGCGGCAGCACTGGAAAATCGCTCCGAACACCCCATAGCCAAAGCCTTTGGCCGCGCCACTCAGGCCGCAGATCAAGTCGACAGTTTCCCTGGTCAGGGCCTGCACGGCACTATCGAGGGTCGGCAATTGCGCATTGGCCAGGCTGCATTTGTCTGCGCCCTGAGCGGTAAACCGGCGCCTGCCATTCCCGGCGAAAGCGGCCAATGGCTATTGCTTGGCGACCAGCAAGGCCCGCTGGCCTGGTTTGTGCTCGATGATCGTCTGCGCGCGGATGCCCAGGAACTGATAACCAGCTGCAAGGCCCGTGGTTGGCAGGTATTGCTGTTGTCGGGCGACAGCTCACCGGTGGTTGCACAAATTGCCAGGCAACTGGGTATCGAGGATGCCCGGGGCGGCCTGACGCCCGATGACAAACTGGCAGCTCTCAAGGTCCTGCATCAACAAGGCCGACGCGTGCTGATGCTTGGCGACGGGGTTAACGATGTACCGGTACTGGCTGGCGCGGACATAAGCGTTGCCATGGGCAGCGCCACCGACCTGGCCAAAACCAGCGCTGATGCGGTGCTCTTGTCGAATCGACTGGGCAGCTTGGTCGATGCATTCAAACTGGCAAGGCGCACCCGCCGCATCATCATTGAAAACCTGATCTGGGCCGCACTGTACAATAGCCTGGTCCTGCCCTTTGCTGCATTGGGCCTGATAACACCTTTGTGGGCGGCGGTCGGCATGTCCATCAGCTCGCTACTCGTGGTATTGAACGCCTTACGCCTTGCCCGGCATTAACCCGCAAGTTTGCTGCACGGAGTCACCATGCCAGCGTTATACATATTGATTCCCATTGCCCTGATCCTGGTCGCAATCGCGATTTGGGTGTTTTTCTGGGCAGTTGATAGCGGCCAGTATGGTGACCTGGACGGACCGGCCCATAGCATTCTGTTCGACGATGAAGACCCCATGCATAAGGCTGGCGTGGACGAAGCCCAGACGCCTGCATCAAAGGATCAGTCGGATGCTTGAGCTGGCGCCACTGCTCATTTCCGCGATGATTCTTGGCTTGCTCGGTGGTGGTCACTGCCTGGGGATGTGTGGCGGACTGATGAGCGCGCTGTCCCTCGCCATCCCCCCTGAACAGCGCAGCAAGCGCTTCAGATTCATGCTCGCCTACAATCTGGGCCGAATCAGCAGCTATACAGTCGCTGGCCTGTTGATTGGCCTGGCAGGGGTCGCAGTGGCCTCCAGCCCCGCAGCCATGTTGTTGCGCGTGGCTGCTGGCATCTTGCTGATTTGCATGGGCCTGTACCTGGCTGGCTGGTGGAGCGGGCTGACCCGCATCGAAGCGCTGGGGCGTGGCCTGTGGCGCTATATTCAGCCGCTTACCCGACGTTTTATGCCAGTCGACAGCATGCCGCGCGCTCTGATACTCGGTGGCTTGTGGGGCTGGCTACCCTGCGGTCTGGTCTACAGCACCTTGCTTTGGGCATCGAGCCAGGGCAATGCCCTCTATAGCGCGGCGCTGATGCTGGCATTTGGCTTGGGCACCTTGCCGGTACTTATAGCGACAGGCATGGCTGCTGAGCACATCAATCGCTTCCTGCGGACCAAGGGCGTACGTGTGGCGGGCGGCCTGCTGGTCATTGTCTTCGGTATCTGGACCCTTCCAGGACCGCACCAGCACTGGCTGATGGGCCACTGATTTGGCCATGATGGCCTACTGCGCCAGATATTGCCCATAAGCCAGGCCTGGTCATGACCCAGATCAACATCGGCGTCACTCGGCGGTTCTAGAATCAACTGCATTCTCCGTCCACCGAGAGCGTATTTATGCTCGATGCCATCCAGTGGAGTCCCGAACTGATCAGCCGCTACGATCACTCAGGCCCGCGCTATACGTCCTACCCTACGGCCATGCAGTTCCATGGTGACACTGGCCCCCTCGACCTGCTCTGTGCGCTACGTGCCAGCAGTGATGCCGGGCGCCCATTATCGCTCTATGTCCATGTGCCTTTTTGCGCCAATATTTGCTACTACTGCGCCTGCAACAAGGTGATCACCAAAAATCGAGATCGAGCTCAACCCTATCTGCAAGCACTGGGCCACGAGATCGAGATGATCAGTAGCCATCTCGCCCCCGGCCAGGTAGTCGAGCAACTGCATTTTGGTGGTGGTACGCCCACATTTCTCAGTCATGATCAACTGCGCAACCTGATGGGTGACCTGCGTAAATGGTTTACCTTGCTTGATGACGACTCAGGCGACTATGGCATTGAGATTGACCCGCGTGAGGCCGACTGGGCGACCATGGGCCTGCTGCGCGAGCTCGGTTTCAACCGCATCAGCCTTGGCGTGCAGGATCTCGACCCGCAAGTGCAGCGGGCCGTCAACCGCATGCAGTCAGTCGAACAGACCCGCGCCATTATCGACGCGGCGCACGCGCTGCAGTTTCGTTCGGTCAATATCGACCTGATCTATGGCTTGCCCCTGCAAACACCAGAACGATTCGCCAAGACCGTGGCTGAGGTTATCGCCATGCAGCCGGACCGCTTATCGTTGTTCAACTATGCCCACCTGCCTGAACGCTTCATGCCACAGCGCCGCATTGCCGATCACGACTTGCCCAGCAGTGCCGACAAACTAAGCATGCTGCAGAGCTCGATTGCTCAACTAAGCGCTGCTGGCTATCGCTATATCGGCATGGACCACTTCGCCCTGCCCGATGACGAACTGGCAATCGCCCAGGAAGAAGGCAAGCTGCAACGCAATTTCCAGGGCTACACCACCCATGGGCACTGCGACCTGATTGGCCTTGGCGTTTCCGCAATCAGCCAGGTAGATGGCCTTTACTGCCAAAACAACAGCGACCTCAACCTCTACCAGCAAGCCCTCGGTAACGACCAGCTCGCGACCAAACGAGGGCTTCACTGCAATGCCGACGACCTTGTCCGGCGTGCAGTGATCCAGCAATTAATCTGTCACTTCCAACTGGATTTCGCTGATATCGAACGCGGCTATGGGATCGACTTCCAGCACTATTTCAGCGATGTCTGGCCACGGCTGCAACAAATGGCTAGGGACGGTCTGATCGAGTTGACGCAACAAAGCATCAACGTACTACCCAGCGGCCGGCTCTTGGTTCGAGCGCTCTGCATGCTGTTTGACAGCTATTTGTCTGAACAGAGCCAACAACGCTTTTCACGGGTGATCTAGCACTCAGCTACCGCAAAGGCTCAACCCGCGATAAAGGTGGCGACGCTAAGTAGCTGTTCACTGCTCAGGTCTTGCTTGCGCATCTGCGAAACCAGCGATGCGTTAGCACTGCTGATAGCCCCTTGCAGGCTGGCGATTTCAGTGGAAACGGCATTCGCCTCGCGTTGAGAGTCACTACTCGGGGGCCTTGCCAGGATAGCATCGAGTTCCGCTTGCCTGGCTGCAAGCTCTGCACGCAATTGGCGGATCATTTTCAGGGTGTTTTTGATGTTGTCCGGCAGGTCGCTGTCATCAATGTCCTGGTTTTTGGAAGCCTGCCCGGACTGAACACTCCCCGCCTGTGAAAGGTTCAGCCGTATACCGCCCCCCGGGCCCGACTCGGTACTGACCCCAACTTTTACTTGCTCATTGCCCGCGGTCACATTCGACAGATGCAAGGCTGTGGGAGCAAAGCTGCTGGCCTCAGTTGTTTTAATCTGCATATGCCGCCCCTCTCTCCCCAGCAAGACTTAGTGGCTATTTCGGCCGTTCGCTGCAAAACTTGAACTTATAGTCAACTAGCCAATTGCTGGCTGGATAAGCCGCGCTCCTGTAATCTAGAGGCTTTAGCGCGAACATCTAGGACTTAGGACTTTTCGATGACCGGAATCATCAAGACGCATACGCCCCATCAAGCCCACTGCAAGGATTGCAGTCTGGCGAGCCTATGCCTGCCACTTTCATTGAACCTAGAAGACATGGATGCGCTGGATGAAATCGTAAAACGCGGTCGCCCCTTGAAAAAAGGTGAGTTCCTGTTTCGCCAGGGCGACAACTTTGGCTCGGTATTCGCCGTGCGTTCCGGTGCATTAAAAACCTTCACCCTGAGTGACGCCGGCGAAGAGCAGATCACCGGCTTCCATCTACCGAGCGAACTGGTCGGGCTTTCCGGCATGGACAGCGAAACCTACCCGGTATCGGCCTTGGCGCTTGAAACCACCTCGGTCTGTGAGATTCCCTTTGAACGCCTGGATGATCTCACGGCCAAGCTGCCCCAGCTGCGCCGCCAACTCATGCGCATCATGAGCCGCGAGATTCGTGACGATCAGCAAATGATGCTGCTGTTGTCGAAGAAAAACGCTGATGAGCGCATTGCCACTTTCCTGGTCAACTTGTCGGCCCGCTTCCGCGCCCGTGGCTTTTCGTCTCAACAGTTTCGCCTGGCCATGTCGCGCAATGAAATTGGCAACTACCTGGGTCTGGCAGTGGAAACCGTGTCACGGGTGTTCACCCGCTTCCAGCAGAACAAGCTGCTCGAAGCCGAAGGCAAGGAAGTTCGCATCATTGCCCCAATCGAACTGTGCGAGCTCGCTGGCGGTAATATCGAGAGCTAAGCAACCCCGAGTCGGGAAGCCATGCAATGCACCATTGGCATTTCGCATTTTCCCAGTGCCGCTTACACCCTTTACCAGATCTGCCCAACGCCAGTATTAAGCGACAATCTACCCAGGACGCAGCATGATTTTCGATGAGTTCAGCCTTAAAACCCTGATTCGCCCCGTGCAGGACTTCCCTAAGCCGGGCGTGGTTTTTCGCGATATCACCCCACTGTTCCAGTCGCCGCGAGCCTTGCGCATGGTGATCGACAGCTTTATTCAGCGCTATATCGAGGCAGACTTCAGCCATATCGGCGTGATGGATGCGCGCGGTTTCCTGATTGGCTCGATCGTCGCCTATGAGCTGAACAAACCGCTGGTCCTGTTTCGCAAACAAGGCAAGTTGCCGGCCGATGTGATCAGCGAAGGTTACCAGACCGAATACGGCGAAGCCTTTCTCGAAATCCATGCCGACAGCCTCGGCAAGGGCGATAAAGTATTGATGTTTGATGACCTTATTGCCACCGGCGGGACCTTGCTGGCAGCCGTACAACTGGTCCGTCGCCTGGGAGCGAGCATCTATGAAGCGGCTGCCATCATTGATTTGCCCGAACTCGGTGGTTCGCAAAAACTCGTGGATGCAGGCATTCCGACATTTGCCCTGACGGCTTTCGCCCTCGACGAAAAATAGCCTGCTTCCCTGTCAGATAAACGCCCGCTTTTGCAGCCCCAAAGCGGGCGTTTTGCTTTGCACCTCATAATCTATTCTGCACAGCATCTCTGAACTTAAGTTGGCAAGAATAAACGCCAACTGGCCAGAATAGACCTCCACAAGCACCCCGCCTCCTGCATTACTGATTTGGCGCTGATCACAATACACAGCCCAAGGAGTCAGTCATGCAGCCAAGCAACCATTCCGCGATAGCCAGCTTCCCCGTCAGACGTATGGATTTCAACTTTGCTCAAAGCCGCAAGTATTGGTTTGCCGATGACCCCTTCATGAGCCACTTCATGAGCAATCTGTCTTCACTCTTCCCTTACGGCGAACAGTTTTTTGTCGACAGCGTACGCGCCTGGCGCCAGCACGTTAACGATCCGCAACTGCAAAAAGACATCAGCGCCTTTATTGGCCAAGAAGCCATGCACTCCAAGGAGCACAAGGCCTATAACAATTACGCCGCAGAGCACGGCATTGATTTGCAGCGCCTTGAGCTAAGGGTAAAAGCCTTGCTCGAGTGGTCGAAACACTGGAGCAGCAAAAAACAGCAACTGGCGTCCACCTGCGCGCTAGAGCACTTTACCGCCACCATGGCCGAGCAACTGCTCAAGCGCGAGGACCTCACCACTCAAATGAACGACCCCAAGCTTTACCAGCTTTGGATGTGGCATGCCATCGAAGAAAACGAACACAAGGCCGTGGCTTACGATACCTACAAGGCCATTGGGGGTGGCTACTTCACCCGGATTTGGGCGATGGTTATTGTAACCATCAGCTTTCTCTGGGTGGTTGGAGGCTTCCAGTTGCACCTGATGCGCAAGGACGGCCAACTGTTCAATTGGCGTAGCTGGGGTAAAGGCCTAAGCATTTTGTTGGGCCCGCGCCATGGCTTTTTAACGCGACTGATCAAGCCCTACCTGGCGTACTACCGACCTGATTTTCATCCATTGCAATATGATACCGAAACACTTGTGCAGCACTGGCGCAAACGCCTGGGGCTCGCAACAGTTGAGCAAATTTGAGCAACGCCCGGTGCATGCCGGGCTTGCCCATCAAAGCGGGTTCAAACGGGCAGTTTCAGCTGACCTGCTTCATGCAGCGCCATGGCCCCTGTAAAAAGCATGACAACCTGTTCTTCGGCGAGAGCACGAATTGAATCGCGCTGCTCAGGCTGATTGATGTAATCGAGCGACATCTGCAGCAAATTCCGGGTAATCAACCTGGCGACCTGTTCTATTGCTTGCGGATCGACCCTCCTGGGCAGTAGCTCAAGCTCGATAATATCCTCGGCCATGTCCGTCGCCAGTCCCGAGATCATCAGGTGCAGCGCCTCACGCAGTACTGCAGATGGGCCTTGCAGCTCGCGAACGCCCAACATGATCGCCTGAGGGTTATCTGCGACAAAATCAAAAAACAGCACGACAGTCTGATGACATACCTTGCGCCCACGGCCAAGGCTGACACCAAACAATTCTGGTCCGTCGGCATGGGAGGCTTCTTCAGCACGGCATGCAGCCTCCCAACGTAAATGTCGCAGCGGCTGACGCAATCTGGCGGCCAGTTGATCAATGGCTGCCAGCCCCAGGTCATCGATATCACTGAAGTGGCGGTAGAAGGTATTGGGGTTCAGCCCTGCCTCGCGGGCCAGCTCGCGTATGCCCAGGCTCTTGAGGTTGCGGTTGTTTGCAGTGAGTCGCAACGCCGCCTCAAGCAGTAACTGTTTACCCGACACAGTCATTTTTGCCTCCTCCAGGCACCATGTCCGGCCCATCTTATAGCTGGTCAGGCAAGGCTGATATTGCCGCCAAGTATACAAGTGTCTACATTGAGTAGCAGCCGTAAGCGCCAGTAAAAAAACCAATAACAGATGGCCATGGAACCTGCCAGTGAATGCATCAGTACCCGCTCAACGCTACGCAGTGGCGATCAATGACAGTGGCTTCTATGGGCTTGGCATGGCAACAGGCCTAAAACAACAGCGCGAGACTGATATCCGGGCTTTCAAAATCGAAGCCGGCTGCGCCTGCGGCGTTCCGCGTCACCTGTACGCTTTCCCGCCTGCCATCTTCGGTATCGGCGCTGCCCCTGATGACCCGATACCGCGCAACGTGGTTTTCGGGCTTGACGGCATGGTCCTGGTCGATTCCAGGCCAGGATTTACATGGCCGAGACTCAATCTTGAGCCGACAACCTGTCACTTCAATCGCAAGCAGCCTGCGCATTAAGTGCTAGGCAATACTGTTTAACAGCCAGGGAGCCTTCTGCATGAAATCATTCGAGAATAAAGTCGCAGCCATCACCGGCGCCGCCTCGGGCATTGGTCGCGCCCTCGCCTTCGGCCTCGCCCGCCAAGGCTGTGCATTGGCGTTGTCTGATGTAGATGCCCATGGCCTGGATGAAACAGCTGAGCAAGCTCGCAGGCTGGGGGTAAAGGTTCAGAGCACTGTTGTCGACGTTACTGACCGTGAGGCCATGCATGCCTGGGCCAGCGAGGTGGTTGAGACCTTTGGCAAGGTCAATGCGATTTTCAATAACGCCGGGGTCGCCCAGAGCGGCACGGTCGAGGGCAATGAGTACAGCGACTATGAATGGGTCATGAACATCAACTTCTGGGGCGTCGTAAACGGCACCAAGGCCTTCCTGCCTCACCTGAAAGCCTCGGGCACCGGCCATGTCATCAACCTATCCAGTATTTTCGGCATTTTCTCGCAACCGGGTATGAGCACCTATAACGCAAGCAAGTTCGCTGTGCGCGGCTTTACCGAAGCACTGCGCCAGGAACTGGACATGATCCACTGTGGCGTATCTGCCAGCTGTGTTCATCCAGGGGGGAAAAAAACAAATATCGCCAATACCGCAAGAATGAATGCCGGCATAAAAGCCATGACAGGGCAAGATAACGAGCAGGCACGCCAACAGTTCAATGACCTGCTTATGCTCAGCACGGCCGAGCATGCTGCAAAAGTCATCATCAAGGGGGTGCTGAAGAATAAACGCCGAATACTCATTGGCGCCGATGCCTATGCGATGGACTGGATGCAACGCTTGATGCCTGCTCTCTATCAACGCGTGGTGATCGCGAGCATGAGACAGGGCGTCAAGCTCGGCAAGAAGCAGGCAAAGAGTGCACTGTCCAAGACTGACGCTTGAACTGTCCCATTGGCACGCGCTGCTGAGGAACAGGCCTGAGCCTGGGAAAGCTTGCGCCAAGGTCGAGGCCGGGCGCTAGCGCAGTGGCTCACGAGGCTTGCTGCGCAAGGGCTCCAGTAATGCACTCAAACCATTGTGGTCAATCTCTTGCATCAGCTGTAGCAACTGACCAATCTGCCCCTTGGGAAAGCCTTCACGGGCAAACCAATTGAGGTAATGGCCAGGCAGGTCGGCAATCAGTCGGCCTTTATATTTGCCAAAAGGCATTTCCAGCGTGACCAGCAGCTTTAAATCTTCAGGCTTCATCACAGACCAATCTTGAGCGTTTATGCGCCGGATTATGCCAAAGCTTTAACCCAGATGCAGTGCAATTGAGCGGTTGGGCAAGTCAGCCAAGGCAAACTCAGGTAAGATTCGGGTCCGCAAATTTTCGCCCTGGACGCTTAACCATGTTCATTTCAGCCCTACGCAATGGCTTAGGCCAGATCATTATCTTTATTGACTTCATCACCCGCCCGCGCAAAATGCAGCGTTCGCCAGAGGCTCAAGCGGCGGTGGCCCAGGCTGCATCGAACCTGTCGCTGTATCAGTTCAGAGCCTGCCCGTTTTGCGTAAAGACCCGGCGCACCCTGCACAAGTTGAATGTGCCCCTGCAGTTGCGCGATGCCAAGAACGATGCCCAGGCGCGCAGTGAACTGCTTGAGCAAGGAGGCAAAATACAGGTGCCTTGCCTGCGCATCGATGAGAACGGTCAAAGTACCTGGCTCTATGAGTCCAAGGCTATTGCCAGTTACTTGCAGGACCGCTTCGCCGCCGCATAAGCAAAACGGCGCGGCCTTTTCAGGACGCGCCGCCCAGTACAGTTAGCCGTCCGACCTGCTAGGGACTGACTTCAATGCTGCCGACCATTCCCGCCTGGTAATGCCCGGCGATCAAGCATGCGAAGTCAAAGCGCCCCGCCTGATTGAAAGTCCAGATGATTTCACCGCTTTGCCCAGGCGCAACATGCGCCATATAGGCTGCGTGATGCTCCATGCCTGGGTGCTTGAGCATCATCTGCGCATGCTCATCAAGGGTTTCCTTGGTGCCAAGGACATACTCGTGCATTAACTTGCCATCATTGTGCAAAATCAACCGTATCGTCTCTCCTTTCTTGAATGTCAGGGTGCCTGGCTTAAACCGCATGTCGTCGCCCATGCGTACATCAATCGTACGAGACACCTGGCTGGAATCCCCGGCAATTCCCCAGCGCATTTGTTCAGGTTGCGAATGCATCGAATGATCAGCCGCTGAATGATCGGCATCCGCCCATAGCACAGGGCTGGCAAGCGCCCCGCAAAGCAATACAAGGGCCAACTGCGTTTTGCTAAAAGTCATATCAAACCTCGATTAAATCCTGCCCTGCAGCAGATGCAGGGCAAGGCAATAAACGGCTCTTTAGAGCCGAAACCAAATGCGAGAATTAAACGAGGTCGTTACGTGGCGGGCGCTTCGGCAGATCGCCTATGTGGCCGATGAACCGAGGGCTCGGCTGGACAGCCAGGGTGGTCGCTATAACTGTCGGGGTTTTCAGCAATGGGGCTGCCAGGGCGGCGGCGCTCAAGCACATTGAACAATGCATGCAAAGCTGGCTGGCGATGGACTGGTGCCCGGTATCACCTGTATTGGTCTCCAGGCTGTGGCACTGGGGCGACTCGGACACTGAAAGCTGGCTAAGCGACAAGCAGTTTTGCATGTTGATCACTGCCATGTTTTGCACAGGCAGTGCAAATAGCATCAGGCAGGCGACCAATACTCGCAGAATCTTGTGCATGTAAGCAGTGCAACGCCAGAAGTGTGAAACCAGCTGGAATTATGCCAACAAAAAAGCTGCAAGCCCAACCCCAGCAGGTTTCATATTGCGTCAATCAAACATGTCGACATGCCCAGGCTGGCTGGAAATCCGATCCAGCCATTGGCGTATCGCAGGAAACTCACCCAATTCAAAGCCACCTTCATGGGCCACATGGGTGTATGCATAAAGCGCGATATCCGCGATTGAATATTGCTCACCAACCAGGTAAGGCGTGTTTTGCAGTTGTTTTTCCATGACTCTCAGCGCTTTGTATCCGAGCACATGGCAGCGCTGGTATTCGGCCAAGCGCTCTTCAGGCATGTTCAGATACAGCTGGATAAAACGCGCCACGGCTATACTTGGCTCATGGCTGTACTGCTCGAAAAACTGCCATTGCAGCACCTGGGTACGCAAGCGCGGTTCCGTCGGCAAGAACCGGCTGCCTTCGGCAAGGTAGTTGAGAATCGCATTTGACTCCCAAAGACAGGTGCCGTCCTCAAGCTCAAGCACCGGGATTTTGCCGTTAGGATTCTTGGCCAGAAATGCCTCGGTTTGCGTTTCGCCCTTGAGGATATCAATGGCTATCCACTCATAAGGCATGCCCAGCAGGTTGAGCAGTAACTTGATTTTGTAGCAGTTGCCTGAACGATAATCGCCATAGACCTTCAACATCGCCCTACTCCTGTTTGTGCGAGGCCTACGCCTCGCAATGGCTGATAACGAATCAACAATGGTCGCCCTGTACCGGGCTCAAGCAGCCACCTCTGCTTGCGCAACACGGATCACTCCTGCCAGGCGCTGTAAGCCTTCACTCAAGCGCTCAGGCGCGACGTGACTGAAATTCAAGCGCAGGTGCCCAGGATTCTGGTCCGGATCGATAAAGAAAGGCTCGCCCGGCATAAAGGCAATGTTCTGTGCCAGCGCAGGCCCCAGCAGAGTACGCGTATCCAATGGCTGCTTGAGTGTCAGCCAGAAGAACAACCCGCCCTGCGGGATCTCCCAATCAGCCAGGTCGGCAAAGTGCTCGAGCAATGCGGCCTGCATGGCATCGCGACGTAAACGATAGAACTGACGTAACTGCGCCAGGTGATCACGATAATGCTGGCTCCCCAGCCACTGCAGCGCCTGCCATTGGCCAATGCGATTGGTATGCAGGTCAGCCGACTGCTTCAGGCGCAACAGATGCGGATACAGATCTGGGGTGGCGATCAGATAACCCACACGCAGCCCCGGCAATAATGTCTTGGATACGGTACCGGTGTAGACCCAGCTCGCCTTTTGCAAGCGGCTGACAATCGGGGTTGCGCTCCCCTCATCGAACACCAGCTCACGATAGGGCTCATCCTCGATCAGGGTTACTCCAAACTCGTCGAGTAATGCGGCAACAGCATCACGCTTGGCTTCGCTGTAACGGACTGCCGATGGATTCTGGAAGGTTGGAATCAAGTAAGCGAATGCAGGCTTATGCTTTTCCAGACGCTGGCGCAGAGCCGCGAGCTCCGGACCATCGGCCTCCTGCGGTACGGCGATGCAATCAGCACCAAATAACTGGAAAGCCTGCAATGCAGCCAGGTAGGTTGGCGCCTCAACCAGTACTTCGGTCCCCGGATCGATAAACAGCTTGCTGACCAGGTCCAGGGTTTGCTGCGAGCCACTGACAATCAATACCTGGCTGGCATCGCAGGGCACCCCCAGGGCACGGGCTTCTGCGGCGATCACCTCACGCAACTCCGGCTCGCCCTCACTCATTCCGTACTGGCCGATATTGGCTGGCATTTGCGCCCAATCGACTTTCGGCAGCATCGGCTCTGCAGGTAATCCTCCGGCAAACGACATCACTTCAGGGCGCTGCGCCGCGGAGAGAATTTCACGAATCAAAGAGCTTTTCAGGCGGGCAATACGTTCAGAGAAGGCCATCGTTTACACCAGGTGATTATTTGTCGGAAGTAAGTCAAACTTGTTGACCGAAACTACGCCCACTCATGCAGATACGTCAATATGTTTGACCTTAAAAACTTAGCCGCTCAGCAGTCCGCCATGAAGGCTTTCTTCTTTGGCTACCAGGCATTTACTGCCAAGGCAGATGAAATGCTGGCGCGGCGTGGACTGTCTCGCGTGCACCACCGCATTCTGTTTTTCATCGCCATGTATCCAGGCTTGAGCATGAAAGAGCTGCTCAATTACCTGGGTGTCAGCAAACAGGCGTTGAACATCCCACTGCGTCAGCTGATTGAAATGCACCTGGTAGAAAGCCAGGCGTCGGTGGATGACAAGCGCAAGCGCCTGCTGGCCTTCACCGCAGAAGGTGCCAAGCTGGAACTGGCCCTGCGCCGCGAGCAGGCGAAGATGCTGCAACGCGCACTTGGCGATACCGGGGAAGACGCCATGAATGCCTGGATGCAGGTTAACCAGGCACTTGCCAAACACCGTTAGAAATTATCCGGCCCAGCGACTGTATCGGCGATTTTGCTACCTCGCTGTACCGAGACGGCATCAGGCTGAGGATTTAGGCTCTGTATATCCAGGGTGCGCGACTGCGATCACACCCAGAGCATCTGCCTATCGAGTGAGCCTCATGAACGCCGAACTGCTTGTCGCATTTATCGCCTTTGCCTTCGTTACCTCGGTTACACCCGGCCCGAATAACATGATGCTGCTGGCCTCTGGAGTGAACTTTGGTATACGCCGCAGCTTGCCGCACATGTTTGGTATCAGCATTGGCTTTATGATTCTGGTGATTGCGGTTGGCTTGGGGTTGGGCCAGTTATTTGAACAGGTACCAATGCTCTACAACGTCCTGCGTTTTGCCGGCGCAGCCTATTTGTTGTACCTGGCCTGGAAAATTGCTAACGCCAGTGCGCCCGAGGGGCAAAACCTGGGTACCAAGCCATTTAGCTTTATCGAGGCGGCGGCATTTCAATGGATAAACCCCAAGGCGTGGGTAATGGCCATTGGCGCAATCACCACCTACACCCCGCATGAAAACTTCGAGCTGAATGTGCTGCTGATCGCGGCGCTGTTCGCCTTGGTCAACTGCCCCAGCGTTGGGCTTTGGACTGCGGCCGGTAGCTTGCTGCGCAAGTGGTTGAACAACCCAATGGTACTGCGCGGATTCAACATCAGCATGGCATTGTTACTCGCGGCATCGCTTTATCCAATATTTGCAGACGTTCAAGGAGCTTTGTAATGGCACACGCGAGCCAGGCCCGACTACGCCCGCTGGCGGACAGTTCGCCGTCCGCAGTGGTTGCAGGCTTTATCGCCATGCTCACCGGCTATACCTCCTCACTGGTGCTGATGTTCCAGGCAGGCCAGGCCGCCGGGCTGAGCAACGGCCAGATATCATCGTGGATCTGGGCGCTATCGATTGGCATGGCTGTGTGCTGCATTGGCTTATCTCTGCGCTATCGCGCGCCAGTCATGATCGCCTGGTCGACACCAGGTGCAGCACTCTTGATCAGCAGCTTGCCGGGTGTGCCCTATAGCGAGGCTATCGGCGCCTATATCATCTGCTCGGCGCTGATCGTGATCTGCGGCATGACCGGCAGTTTTGACCGCATCATGCGGCGTATACCCTGCTCCATAGCTGCTGCATTGCTGGCAGGCGTGCTGTTTAAGATCGGCCTGGAGATCTGTGTAGCGGCCGAACAGCAGCCTGTGCTGGTGGTTGCCATGTTGCTGGCCTATCTATTCGGTAAACGCTTGATGCCGCGCTACGCAGTTCTGGCAGCATTGATTGTCGGCTGCGTATTGGCTGGCGTATTTGGCTTGCTCAACTTTGATCACTTCGAACTCAAGCTGGCAACGCCGCAATGGACCACGCCGAGCTTTTCGCTTGCTGCAGCGATCAGTATCGGCATACCGCTGTTTATTGTTGCGATGACCTCACAAAACCTGCCGGGCATGGCGGTTTTACGGGCCAATGGCTATGACGTGCCCGCCTCCCCGCTGCTCAATACCACGGGGATCTGCTCCATATTGCTGGCCCCCTTCGGCTCCCACGGCATTCATATGGCGGCGATCAGCGCAGCCATATGCGCAGGCCCTGAGGCCCATGAAGACCCAAGTAAGCGTTACACCGCCGCCGTCTGGTGTGGCCTGTTCTACGGTATTGCCGGTATTTTTGGCGCCACCTTGGCGGCGCTCTTTGCCGCATTGCCCAAGGCACTGATTCTGTCGATTGCGGCACTGGCACTGTTTGCCTCGATCATTGGCGGCCTGACCCAGGCCATGAGCGAGCCGAAAGAACGCGAAGCCGCGCTGATAACCTTTTTGGTCACCGCCTCGGGCATGACCCTATTCACCATCGGTTCGGCATTCTGGGGGATTGTCGCCGGCCTGCTGACGCTGGTGATATTGAATTGGCGTAAAGCGCATTAACAAACCGGTCAGCCTTGCCTGATGGCCAGGCTGACTGGTGCAACGCTTGAGGATCAGATCGCGGTCGCGCCGCCATCGATTGCCAAGGCCTGGCCAGTGGTAAAGGCAGCCTGGTCACTGCACAGATACAGCACAGCGGCGGCAATCTCCTCGACCTTGCCGATACGCCCAACCGGGTGCATTGCGGCGGCAAACTCAGCCTTTCTCGGGTCGGCCTCATAGGCACGGCGGAACATATCTGTGTCGATTACAGCAGGACACACGGCATTGACCCGAACCTTTTTCTTCGCATATTCGACCGCAGCCGACTTGGTCAAACCAATGACCGCATGTTTGGATGCGCTGTAAATACTCATCTTCGGGGCCGCGCCAAGGCCTGCAACCGAGGCCGTGTTGACGATTGCCCCGCCGCCCTGGGCCAGCAAGAGCGGAATCTGGTGCTTCATGCACAGCCAGACACCTTTGACGTTGACGCCCATGATCGCATCAAACTCGGATTCACTGCCGTCGGCAAGCTTGCCCTGCTCGATCTCGATACCAGCATTGTTGAAGGCATAATCGAGCCGGCCATAACACTGGACAATCTGCTCCATCAGCGCCGCGACCTCGCTGTCGAGCGTGACATTACAGGGGATGAAAACGGCTTCGCCACCGGCCTGGCGAATCATTTCAACGCTCGCCTCGCCACCTGCGTTATCGACATCAGAAACCACGACCTTGAGGCCCTGCCCAGCGAACGCCAACGCCGTCGCACGACCAATGCCAGCTGCAGCCCCCGTAACCAACGCAACCTCTCCACTGAAGCTAAAGCCCATGTGCATATTCCCCTGTTGAAGATTTCTGATGTTCGAGTCTAGTCAGGAACCCAAGGCAGCTGGCAGCACTATCAAGGGCATCATAGTTGTCGGATTTAAAATGGTGATAAAACACCGCGACCTACTATCACCTTGATAAATCGGCCTACATTCGATTTTCAGGCGCAGGTTGCTCATCGGCACATGACGCGCTATCACCCTAGTTTTCGAACAATGAGTAAATTGCCATGACTGTTCAAATCAACCGCCAATTTCTGCTCGCCAAGCGCCCCGTTGGCGCACCAACCCGTGACACCTTCAGTTTTGTAGAAACGCCTCTGGCCGAGCCTGCAGAGGGGCAAATCGTGGTCAAGAATGCATTCCTGTCGCTCGACCCTGCCATGCGCGGCTGGATGAACGATGCCAAGTCCTACATCCCGCCGGTGGGCTTGGGCGAGGTCATGCGAGCCTTGGGCGTCGGCGAGGTCATCGCCTCGAAGAACCCTAATTTCGAAGTGGGCGATCATGTCAATGGCGCGCTCGGCGTGCAGGATTACTTCGTCGGCGAGCCGCGCGGCTTTTACAAAGTTGACCCCAGTCGCGCCCCACTTCCGCTGTACCTTTCCGCCCTGGGCATGACCGGCATGACGGCCTACTTCGCCTTGCTTGATGTGGGCGCCCCCAAAGCGGGTGAAACCGTGGTGATCTCGGGCGCTGCCGGCGCCGTGGGCAGCATTGTCGGGCAAATCGCCAAGATCAAAGGGTGCCGGGTCGTGGGCATCGCTGGCGGCGAGAAGAAATGCAAGTTGCTGGTTGATGAACTGGGTTTTGACGGTGCCATCGACTACAAGAATGAAGACTTGGCAGCGGGTCTCAAGCGCGAATGCCCAAAAGGCATCGACGTATTCTTCGACAATGTCGGTGGCGATATCCTCGACACCGCGCTGACCCGCATCGCGCCGAAAGCACGTATCGTCATTTGTGGCGCCATCAGCCAGTACAACAACAAAGAAGCCGTCAAGGGCCCCGCCAACTACCTGTCACTGCTGGTCAACCGGGCGCGCATGGAAGGTTTTGTGGTGATGGACTACGCCAGCCAGTTTGCCGATGCAGCCAAAGAAATGGGCGGCTGGATGGCCAGCGGCAAGCTGAAGTCAAAAGAAGATATTGTCGAGGGCCTGGAAACCTTCCCGGAAACCCTGCTCAAACTGTTCAGCGGTGAAAACTTCGGCAAACTGGTGCTTAAGGTCTAGGCGTTCCGCCTTATCCAGCACCGCATACAGATTTCACCGCCATAAAAAACGGCGCTTGGTCGATGGGCCAAACGCCGTTTTTGCCAGTGCGGCTCCCCTTTATTGGCGCATACCGCGACCACTGACCAGCAAGCGCACGCAAACCAGGTAAAGCACGGCTGTAGCGAGCAACATAAAGGCCACAGCGACGCTGATGCGAATGTCCGAAACGCCAAGAATGCCGTAACGGAAGGCATTGACCATATGCAACACCGGATTGGCCAAAGAAACCGTTTGCCAGAACGGTGGCAACAGGTTGATTGAGTAGAACACCCCACCCAGGTACGTCAGCGGCGTCAGGACGAAAGTCGGAATAATCGAGATATCATCGAAGTTGCGGGCAAATACCGCATTGACGAAGCCGCCCAGCGAAAAGATCGTCGCGGTCAACAGCACCACCAATACAGTCAAGCCAAGGTGATGAACCTGCAAGTCGGTGAAGAACAGCGAAACAGCCCCACCAATACAGTCAAGCCAAGGTGATGAACCTGCAAGTCGGTGAAGAACAGCGACAACAGCGTGACGATAAAACCCACGGCCAGACCGCGCAGTACGCCACCGGTTACGTAACCGATCAGAATGATATGCGGCGACACGGGGGACACCATCAACTCTTCGATCGAACGCTGGAATTTACTGCCAAAAAAGCTTGAAACCACGTTGCCGTAGGAGTTGGTAATCACAGACATCATGATCAAGCCCGGAACGATGTACTGCATGTAGCTGAAACCGCCCATGTCGCCAATCTGTCGGCCAATCAAGTTACCGAAGATGACGAAATACAAGACCATGGTAATGGCTGGCGGCAGCAGGGTTTGCGGCCAGATACGGGTAAAGCGGCGCACTTCGCGATACACGATGGTACGCAGGGCAACCATGTTCGCGGCAAACTCTGAATTTAGGTGTGCGGTGTTCATACTGTCTCCTTGGCCAGGTTCTTCTCGACCAAGTTGACGAACAACTCCTCCAGTCGATTGCTTTTATTGCGCAGGCTGCAGACGTCGATATTCTGCTCTGCGAGCTGGCGGAACAGCTCGGTTACCCCTTGATTCTTGTCGACCTGCACCTCAAGGGTGTGATGATCAACCAGCTTGACCGGATAGCCTTCAAGCTCGGGCTCGACCAGCAAGGAAGCCGTAAGATCGAGCAGGAATGTTTCGACATGCAAGGTTTGCAACAGCTCGCGCATGCTGGTGTTTTCGACAATCCGGCCATGATCGATGATGCCGATATTGCGGCACAGCTGCTCGGCCTCTTCAAGGTAATGGGTGGTCAGGATGATGGTGATGCCCTGCTCGTTGAGCTTGGTCAGAAAACTCCACATCGACCGGCGCAGCTCAATATCAACACCCGCCGTAGGCTCATCGAGAATCAACAGGCGTGGCTCGTGGACCAACGCCCGAGCAATCATCAGCCTGCGCTTCATGCCGCCCGAAAGTTCACGCGACGCTACGTCACGCTTCTCCCACAAGCCAAGCTGCTTGAGGTAGTGCTCGGCGCGTTCCTTGGCAATTCGTGCGGGAATACCGTAGTAGCCAGCCTGGGTCACGACAATGTCGAAGACCTTCTCAAACTGGTTGAAGTTGAACTCTTGTGGCACCACGCCGATGCAACGCTTGAGCGAAGCCGGGTCTTTATCGAGGTCGAAACCGAAGACATTGACCGTACCGCTGGATTTATTAACCAGGGTCGAAAGAATGCCTATAGTGGTGGATTTGCCCGCGCCGTTGGGGCCGAGCAATGCGTAGAAGTCGCCTTCAGCTACATCCAGATCAATGCCGTGGAGTGCCTGAAAGCCATTGCCATAGGTTTTTGTAAGTTGACGAATGGACAGAGCGGTAGTCATAAAGAATGCACGCACCCAAAAATAAAAAGTGAGTAAAAGAGACAAGCTGCGCCATGATGCGACTGCGTAAGTCTAACGTCCAAAGCCGCAGGCCCGAAGCAGCAGTCGAAATTTAATGAAATAAATTGGCACTGGCACAGCCTAGCACTGTGCCATAAAGAAGAAAGACCCCAGGCCTGATGGTGACTATTACTGCGCTTCATAATGGGCCTGCCAGACCCCGCCTGAATGGCGTCACGCAATCCGGGGCCATGCTCGAGGTGCGACATCATAAGTTGAGTGGCTAGTGCCAGATGTCACACCTTGGGCATGATCTGCGAACTCAATTAGCGTAGGCTGGTCATTATCGATGAAGCGGTTGGCTTTGACCTATAGCTGCATCGGCGCCTGCCCATGGCCTGGCTAGCCCAGTCCAGCTAGGCTGTAAGTGCTGAAGTGACTATATAAAAGTCAAACTCACCGCCCTTTTCGTCATCTATTGACAGGTGACGGCTAAGCTCATGACGCCCAGGCGTCATCATGGAGGACGTTAAATGCTCGCAGTCTGGTTAATTGTTTTAGTGATTGGCGTGGCTTATCTGGCCCACCGCCGCATCTCACCAATACCCGCCTTGGCATGCGTTGCCGTTTACCTGCTGGTCATGGGCTCTTTCAGCCACGCACACGGCGCGCTCATGACGGTGCTCTGGCTGATCCTGCTCGCAGTCGCCCTGCCACTGGCATTGCCCGACTTACGCCGCAAACTGTTTAGCGCGCCTTTGTTCGCCTGGTTTCAAAAGGTGCTGCCGCCCATGTCCGAAACAGAGCGCGACGCGATTGAGGCCGGCACCGTTTGGTGGGATGGCGAACTGTTCAGCGGTCGTCCGGACTGGGACAAACTGCTGGCTTACCCCAAGGCAGTACTGAGCGAAGAAGAGCAAGCCTTCCTCGATGGCCCCACCGAAGAACTCTGCGCCATGGTCACTGACTGGGACATAGGTCAGCAGATGGACCTTCCAGAAAAGGCCTGGAAACACATCAAGGAACACGGTTTCTTTGCCCTGATCATTCCCAAGGAATACGGCGGCAAAGGCTTTTCCGCCTACGCCCACTCACAAGTGGCAATGAAGCTTGCCACTCGCAGCGGCGACCTTGCCTCGACCGTCATGGTGCCCAACTCGCTCGGCCCAGCAGAGCTGTTGCTGCATTACGGCACCGACGAACAGCGCAACCATTACCTGCCGCGCCTGGCCAGTGGCGAAGACATCCCCTGCTTCGCATTGACCGGCCCGCTGGCAGGTTCGGATGCGGGTGCGATGCCAGATACCGGCATCATCTGCAAAGGCGAATGGGAAGGTAAGGAAGTTATCGGCCTGCGCCTGACCTGGGAAAAACGCTACATCACCCTTGGCCCGGTCGCCACCTTGCTTGGCCTCGCGTTCAAGGCCTACGACCCTGACCACCTGCTGGGTGAAGAGGAAGACCTCGGCATCAGCCTGGCGCTGGTACCGACCGATACCGCCGGTGTCGAGATCGGTCGCCGTCACTATCCGCTTGGCGCGGCTTTCATGAACGGCCCCAACTCGGGTAAAGATGTATTTGTTCCGCTTGAGTTCCTGATCGGCGGACAAGAGATGCTCGGCAAGGGCTGGATGATGCTGATGAACTGCCTCTCGGTCGGGCGTTCCATCTCGCTGCCTGCGGTGGGCACTGGCGCTGCCAAGTTCACCAGCCTGGTGACAGGCCAGTACAGCCAGGTCCGGGAGCAATTCAATGTGCCACTTTCGGCCTTTGAGGGTATCCAGGAGGCAATGGCCCGTATTGGTGGCAATGCCTGGATGATGGACAGTGCGCGCATCCTCACCGCCAATGCCGTCGACCTTGGGGAAAAACCCTCGGTTCTGTCGGCTATCCTCAAGTATCACCTGACCGAGCGCGGCCGCGACTGCATCAGTGATGCAATGGATGTACATGGCGGCAAAGGCATCATCATGGGGCCCAACAATTACCTGGGCCGCTCATGGCAAGGCGCGCCGATCTTCATCACCGTCGAAGGCGCGAACATTCTGTCGCGCAACCTGATGATCTTCGGCCAGGGTGCGATCCGCTGCCATCCGTACGTGCTCAAGGAAATGTCCCTGGCCAGTCGCGAAGACAAGGACCAGGCGCTTATTGAGTTCGACGAATTGTTGATGCAGCACATCGGTTTCGCCATCAGCAACCCCGCCAGCACCCTGGTCCTGGGCCTGACCCTGAACCGTCTTGGTGCAGTACCCGGCGACAACCTCAGCCAACCGTACTACCGCGCACTGAACCGCCTCTCCGCAGCGTTCGCCATGCTTGCCGACATGAGCATGATGCTGCTGGGTGGCGAGCTGAAACGCCGTGAGCGTCTCTCTGCACGCCTTGGCGATGCATTGAGCAACCTCTACCTGGGTTCGGCTGCGCTCAAGCGCTATCACGACCTCGACTACTCGGCTCATTCCAAACCCATGTTGCGCTGGGCAATGGAAGAAAGCCTGTGCAAGGCCGAAGAAGCGCTGGATGATCTGCTCTGCAACTTCCCCAACAAGTTCCTCGGTTGCGCCTTGCGCGTGCTGGTATTCCCGCTGGGCCGTCGCCACCGTGGCCCAAGTGATGAACTTGACGCAGAAATTGCCGAGATCATCGGTCGCAACAAAGGCGATGCAGCCTTGGAGGAAATCCTTACTGGTTGCTACCGGCCAACCGCCGAGAAAGACCCAGTTGCTGCCTTGCAGCGGGCAATGGATCTGCTTGAGCAGGCTAAACCGCTACAGAAAAAACTGCACAAAGCGGCCAAGGCTGGTGAGGTCGACGAAGTGCCGGGGCAAACCCTGATCGAAAGCGCACTCGCCGCAGGCGTACTCTCTGCCGAAGAGGCCGCCAGCCTGCAACAGGCTGAAGCGGCGCGGCGCCAGGTGATTGATGTCGATGACTTTGCCAAGGATGAGCTCAAGCTCAGCCGTGGCAAAATCAGGTAAGCCCCATCGTCCATAACAGGACAGCGGGCGCGCGGAGCTTTATACTCCCGCGCCCGTTTTACTTTCAGGATTATCGCCATGACCAGCAGCCACCTTGATCACCACCTCGCCCTGCTCACTCAATTGCGCGGTATTCTGGTCGCCCTGGGTGAAGCCGAGCAAGTTCTCGACGATAGCCATGCGCTGTTCATAGAACGCTACGACGAATTGATCGCCTTGCTGCCAGTCGATACCGAGAGCAGCCTGTACCTCGGCCAGGATCTGATCAGCCAGATATTTCATCGTTACCCGCAAATTGCCCACCTGGTCCCCCGCGACCTGCTGTGGTTCTTCGGTGGCGACTGCCTGCACTTCATGCCCGACGAGGAAATCGAAATGTTCCAGACACTCGATGAGCGCCGCTTTGAGGCAATGGAGAATGACCAGCCATTTGACTGGAACCAGGAAAAGCGCCTGCTCGCCCTGGCACCGCAGACTTCCAGCAAACACTGAACCCACTGACAGACAAAAGCCCGTCAATGCGCAAACATTGAGCGGGCTATTGAAAGAGGTTGATTTACAGGCACAAAAAAGCCGCTCGATGTGAGCGGCTTTTTTGTTTATTTGGAGCGGGAAACGAGACTCGAACTCGCGACCCCGACCTTGGCAAGGTCGTGCTCTACCAACTGAGCTATTCCCGCATTTACAACACACACCTTGCGGAGTGCTTACAACAAAATGGCGTCCCCTAGGGGACTCGAACCCCTGTTACCGCCGTGAAAGGGCGGTGTCCTAGGCCACTAGACGAAGGGGACCTGGAACTTTGCAAACTAAACAGCGCTGTGCTTGCCTAGCCATTGTGCTGCCTGCCGGGCAACACATCTAAAACTGGAGCGGGAAACGAGACTCGAACTCGCGACCCCGACCTTGGCAAGGTCGTGCTCTACCAACTGAGCTATTCCCGCATTTTACATCTGCAACGCCACTTATTGAAAGTGGCGTCCCCTAGGGGACTCGAACCCCTGTTACCGCCGTGAAAGGGCGGTGTCCTAGGCCACTAGACGAAGGGGACGCAGCCCGGAACCTACAACTCTATCTCCGGCTTCCCGTGCTTTGCCATCTGACATTGCGCTAAGAAGTGGCGCGCATTCTATGGAGCCTTGATCGAGTCGTCAACCTCTGTGTAAAAATATTTTAAAATCAATAACTTCAAACCAAAAAATGCGACTGTGCTATCAGCTGATCGCTTAAGGCACTACACTCGCAGAAAACTAAGTGGTCGAGAGGTCGTATAGATGTCCCCGCTCGTGATAACCCTATTGATAGTGGGCGGCATTGGCATGTTGCTAATCATCGCCTACATCAACCATGCCGTTGAAAATAGCAAACTTGAGAAAGCCAGGCTCAAGGCCGAGCTCAATGACCGCATACGGCGCTGCGCCGAAGTGTCTGAGTCCATGCCCGGCCAGCTGATGTCACCCAACCTCAAGTTATTGCTTAGCCAAATCCAACAAAGCTACAGCGAACGACTGCTCGCCCGGGATAAAGCCAATACCAGGCTCAAGGAGTCGGTTGCCGAGCTTCAACAATTGGTTGCTCAGGGCGAGTCTATTCCGGTCAAGAACCCGCCAGTCAAGATTCTTAACGAGCAGCAAGCCAAGCAAACCCGGTTTATCCTCGAAGACCTGCACAGCCAGATTACCCGCGCAGGCCAGGATGGAATCCTGCCTGCCGCGCAGGCCAAGCAATGGCTGCAACAAATCCCCCCACTGCTCACCCAGCTGCATATCGAATATTTCGGCAATATCGGCCAGCGCGCCCTGCAGCAAAACCAGGCTGGCCAGGCGCGCCTGGCATTCGAGCGCGGCGTTCAGTACCTGCGCAAGCAGAACGATCCGGCACGCTATAGCGCAGCACTCAAGCAGTTCCAGGAACAACTACAGATCGCCAATAACCTGGTACTGAACCAAACCCCCGCGCCTGTCGATGAAAACAGCGAGCTGAACCAGGGCCTTGAGAGCATAGGCAGTGACGAAGATTGGAAAAAGAAGAACATTTACGACTAGATCGGAAAAGTGTCGAACACCCCAACACATAAGGAAACCCAATGAGCATGATCGTCTATGGCGCCCCACTCTCACCCTTTGTGCGCAAAGTTCGCCTGTTTTTGGCTGAGAAAGGCCTCGATTATGACCTTGAGATAATTCTTCCATTCGGCAAGCAGCCGGACTGGTACAAGGAACTCAACCCACTTGGGCGTATTCCGGCCTTCAAGGACGGCGATTTCAGCCTCGCCGACTCCAGCGTGATTTGCCAGTACATTGAAGAGCAATATCCAGACTGCACGCCTTTGCTCGGCACCAACGCTCAAGAGCGAGCACGCATACGCTGGCTGGAAAAATACGCTGACTATGAAATCGCCCCACTCAGCACCTTTTGCGTATTTCGTAACCGCGTACTCAAAACATCAATGGGCAAGGCCAGCGATGAAATTGCGGTTGCACAGACAATCAACGAAAAACTGCCGCCACACTTTGATTACCTGGAGCAGCAGTTGGGCAATAAACAGTTCTTCGTTGGCGACGCCTTGACCTTGGCTGACCTGGCGATCACCTGCCAATGGGTGAATATGCAGCACGGCGATGAGCGCATTGACGCCAGCCGCTGGCCCAAGCTTGCCGCCCACTGCTCACGCATCTGCTCGCTCAGCTCGCTACAGGCGGTTTTGGCCGGAGAACATGCAATGCTGGCCAAAATGGCCAGTAAAGCCGCGCAGCCCAGCTAAATCACGTTCCAGCAACAAAAAAGCTCGCAGCAGTGCGAGCTTTTTTGTTTGAGCAAAGAGGTCTGCACTCAGCAATCTGTCAGGCGCAGGAACACCTCGACCATCTGCTCGACGCCAGCCTGATCTTCAGCGCTGAAGCGCCCCACTTGCGGGCTGTCCAGGTCAAGCACACCTATCAGTTTGCCCGACTTGAGCAAAGGCACCACCAGCTCGCTGTTGGATGCGCTATCGCAAGCGATATGTCCGGCGAATGCGTGTACATCCTCTACTCGCTGGGTCTGCAAGCTTTGCGCCGCAGCCCCGCATACACCCCGGCCGAACGGGATGCGCACGCAGGCGACCTTGCCCTGAAACGGCCCGAGCACCAGTTCATTGTCACGCGCCAGGTAAAAACCAGCCCAGTTCAGTGCAGGCATTTGCTGGAACAGAAAAGCCGAAAACTGTGCGGCATTGGCAATAAAGTCGCGCTCATCCGCCAACAATGACTCCAGCTGGGCGACCAGCAGCGGGTATTCTTCAGCACCTTCTAATTCAAACATCTGCACGCTCTAAAAGTTGGAGCCCGACCCAATAGCGGGCAAATTGATAAGCACAGCGACCGTTGCGGTTTCCTCGCCCTGTTGCCCAGCGAATAGCGGCTTTCTCCAAAGCCTCATCCCAATGCCAGGTCAAACCTGCTGCCCTGGCCTGAACCGTTACCCAGTGGCGCACCACATTGAGAAAGTGATCCTGGGTGAATGGGTAGAACGAGATCCACAAGCCAAATCGATCCGACAAGGCAACCTTGTCTTCCACCGCCTCGCTTGGGTGCAGCTCACCATCGACCATCTTGGAGTTCAGGTTATCGCTTTCCTTTTCCGGCACCAGATGACGACGATTGGATGTCGCATAGAGCAAGACGTTGTCCGGTGCCCGTTCCAACGAACCATCAAGCACGCTCTTGAGAATGCGGTAGTCACCCTCGCCTGCTTCGAACGACAAGTCATCACAGAACAAAATGAAACGCTGCTTGAGCCCTGACAACTGCTCGACGATGCGCGGCAGATCGGCCAAATAGTCACGTTCAATTTCAATCAGGCGCAAGCCACTGCTCGCATGAGTAGCCAGCAACGCACGAATCAAGGAAGACTTGCCAGTCCCTCTTGCGCCCCACAACAGCGCATGATTGGCAGGCAAACCCCGGACAAACTGCGCGGTATTGCGCGACAGTTGATCACGCTGGGTGTCAACGCCGATCAGGTCCGTCAACTCAAGATCCAGGCTAACCTTCAGCGGTTGCAGGAAGCAACCACGCCCTTCCCGCAGCCAACGCGCCGCCAGGCTCTGTTGCCAGTCAATCACCACCGGCTCGGCAGGCAAAAGCGGCTCAAGGCGTGCCAGGACGCCTTCGACACGCTCTACAAAATCAATTATCCGCGAATCCACACTCACACTCCCAGGCGTGGCGACCAACCTCTTCGCCGTCCTATAGATGCTATTGTTTCGCAATCAATGAAGGGGCAGCCTGCAAGCGACAGCGCGCCCCTGCGATACCGCCTTGATCGGCGGTTTTCGGCACAAGCCCCAACTGATGCGACCGGGTTAGCCAGTCTACCCGTCAGGCAGGTCATTTCGAAAGCTTAAAGCTGGGATATAAAGCACTGCGGCGCGACATCGACAGCAAATAAAATCAACCCGCCAGCCCCACATCAACATCAGCTATGCTTGCCCGCTGAAACCAACAGGCCCGCCAGTACCCATGGAAATATCGCTAACCCACCGTCTCTCGTATAAGCAGGCCAGCCTGACGGTGTTGGTTGCATTTCTTCTCGGCACGGTGCTCTGCAGCATCCAGGTGGGATTCGACTACCTCAGCGAAGACGCCTCGATCGACCGTGAAATCCAGGCGTTGCTCGACACCAGCTACAACCCCGCAGCGCGCATTGCCTACAATCTCGATGCTGAACTGGCCCAGGAGCTGGTGGTTGGCCTGCTACGCTCACCCGCCGTGATCCAGGCCAGCATCATCTCCGCCGATCACAACCTGATGGCACATGCATCGCGCCCGGCCAGCGATAGCCAATACCGGTTTATCAGTGACTCACTATTTGGCGCACGTCGCCAATTTGAACGCGTGCTGCTAATCGACCGTGCCCCGGAAGAAAACCTTGGGTCGCTGCGTATTGAGGTGGACACCTACGCCTTTGGCAGCAATTTCCTGCGGCGTTCGATGCTGACCATCGCCAGCGGCTTTGCGCGCACCTTGTTGCTCTCGCTGATTTTGCTGGTCATGTTTTATTTCATGCTGACCAAACCCTTGATCGAAGTGGTCAGGGCCTTGAGCTCGCGCACCCTGGACAAACCCAATGCGGCCTTGCTGCCCTGCCCGCGGGGTCACGAGCATGATGAGATCGGCACCTTGGTCGGCGTTGCCAACCAGCAGCTGCTCAATATCGATGATGAAATCAAGCAACGTAAAAATGCCGAGCAACGCCTCAACCAATCCCTGCTCGAATTGGAAAGTGCCGTAGCGCAACGCACCGCAGAGCTAAAGGCGACTAATGCCCGCCTGCTCAAGTCAAACCACGAACTGGAGCACGCCCAGCAACAAGCCCTGCAAACGGCACAGAGCCGTGCCACCTTCCTGGCCAATATGAGCCATGAAATACGCACGCCCTTGAATGGCTTGCTCGGCATGCTCTCGCTGGCACTCGACAACCCGTCCAACAGTGAACAGCAGCAACAACTGAGCATCGCCCATCACTCGGGAAAAGTACTGGTCGATCTACTCAATGACATCCTCGACCTGTCCAAGTTTGAGTCGGGCCAGTTGCAGCTTGAGCACATTGCCTTCGATCTCTGCGCCCTGGTCGAAGATACCGCCAGCCTGCTCTCGCAAAACGCCAGCCCCGGCGTTGAACTGACCTGCCTGATCGATCCCGAGCTACCCGCCGAGGTGCTTGGCGACCCGACGCGAGTCGGCCAGATCATCAGCAACCTGATATCAAATGCCTTGAAATTCACCCGATTCGGCCGAGTTGATGTGCGTATTCGACCAGCAGGTGCCGGGATTGAGCTTTCCGTGCGCGATACGGGTATCGGCATTACTGAAGATGCCTACGAACGGATCTTCGAACCTTTTACCCAGGCCGATGCTGGCATTACCCGCCAGTACGGTGGCACCGGACTCGGCCTGGCACTGAGCCGCCATTTGTGCGAAATAATGCAGGGCACGCTCAGCCTGCAATCAAAGGTAGGCTTCGGTTCAGAGTTTACTGCCTATCTGCCGCTCACAGGCTGCGCCCCCGCCCCGGCCTGGGGACCGCTAAGGGGCAAGATCATCGCCCTGACCTCGGTCAGCTCCGGCCTGCACGAAATGCTCAAGACCCAACTGCCACACTGGGGACTTGAGTACCAGCGCCTGGACACCGATGCCAGCCTGCTTGGGTACACCGCCGATGTTGTCATCAGCGACTGCCCTGAGTGCCTGTACAGCACGCGCCTGAACTGTCAGGCGCCAATCCTGCTGGTTACAGCCTATGGCAGCTTCCTCGCGCCGGAACAGGCAAAGTCACTCGCTCCGCTTGAGCAATTGGCCCGCCCAATGCCACGCAAAGTCTTGTATCACGCGCTGGAACGCCACTTCCACACGCGCCCGCTGGAATTGAAAAACAGAGCTGCAGGACACGCCGAGACTGATTACAAAGCCTGTGTGTTGCTGGTTGAGGACAACCCGGTCAACCAGTTGGTGGCCAAAGGCATGCTTATCAAGCTGGGCTACAAGGTAATCATCGCCAACGACGGCGAACATGCACTCAAGCAACTCAGCGAGCACGCCGTCGATCTAATTCTGATGGACTGCAACATGCCCATCATGGATGGCTATGAAGCCAGTCGGCGTATTCGCCAGAGCGGTCAATACGCCGGCCTGCCAATCATTGCTCTCACCGCCAACGCCCTCAGTGACGAACGCCAGCGCTGCACCGCCGCAGGCATGAGCGATTACCTGGCCAAGCCATTCACCCGTGAAGAACTGATCAGCGTGCTCGAAACCGCACTCAATAACCGAGCATAGGCGCGATGCGTTCAAGCAGCCCGCCAACCTGGGCACGCAACTCGTCCAACTCATTCAGATCGGCACCAGACTCACAGAT
The DNA here is from genome assembly GCF_000222125.1 of Pseudomonas sp. S9. Lineage (NCBI taxonomy): Bacteria > Pseudomonadati > Pseudomonadota > Gammaproteobacteria > Pseudomonadales > Pseudomonadaceae > Pseudomonas > Pseudomonas sp. S9. Next base: position 157,852 of record NZ_AFFX01000012.1, read on the forward strand.
CAACTGCGCCTTGAGCGGTATGACTCGCTCACGCAATTGCACACCCTGATTGCTCAGCTGCAGATTGACTGCCCGCTCATCACTGGTCGAACGCTGGCGAATCAGCAAGCCCTGCTGCTCAAGACGCTTGAGCAATGGAGTCAAGGTGCCCGAATCGAGCATCAGCCGGGTTCCAAGCGCCTTGACCGTGGCTTGCTTGGGCGCAGCTTGATGCCACTCCCACATCACCAGCATCACAAGATATTGCGGGTACGTCAGGCCAAGCTCGTCGAGCATGGGCTTGTACGCACGCACCACTGCCCGCGATGCGGCGTAGAGCTTGAAACACAGCTGATCATCAAGCTGTAGCGACAACTCAGGATTCATTTGAGCAATGCTTCAATCTCGTTAGTCAGCTCTTCGGGCTTGGTCGTGGGTGCAAAACGCTTAACCTGAGTGCCATCGGCGCTTAGCAAGAACTTGGTGAAATTCCACTTGATGCCTTTGCTACCGAGCAAACCTGGCGCGCGCTGCTTGAGTTCGACAAACAATGGATGGGCATCGCCGCCGTTGACATCGATCTTTTTGAACAGCGGGAAGCTCACACCAAAATTAAGCTCGCAGAACTGCGAGATATCACTTTCATCACCCGGCTCCTGCTTGCCGAATTGATTGCAGGGAAACCCCAGGATAACCAGGCCTTGGTCTTTGTAGGTCTGCCACAGCGCCTCAAGCCCCTTGTATTGCGGGGTGAATCCGCACTTGCTGGCCGTATTGACCACCAAAACCGCCTTGCCGGCAAAATCGGCCAGGGTCTTTTGCTCGCCACTGATTGTGGTGCACGGGATATCCAGCAATGAATTGGCCATGATTGTGATTCCTGATTGCTAATTTAGGACAAAAGATAGCTCGCAATTAAATTGCACACAATCTAAATAAGCCAGACTGATACTGCTTGATGAACGCAACCGCCTGACGCAAGCAGGCACTCACGCACCGTTGGCGCTTTGGCGAAAAAAGCCTGCCAAGTCACTTTGCCTAACCCAAGCTGCAACGTATCATTCCAGCCCTGTTGTGCGGCGCGCCTGGCTAACAGCCGCCTAACGCCAACGGTGCCCGTGGGATTAGTTATTTACTTGGGATCACTTCACATGCAGTTCAGCAAATCGAACAAGCTCGCCAACGTCTGCTACGACATTCGTGGTCCTGTGCTAAAGCATGCCAAGCGCCTCGAAGAAGAAGGCCAGCGCATTCTCAAATTGAATATCGGCAACCCGGCACCCTTCGGCTTCGAAGCCCCTGAAGAGATCCTCCAGGACGTCATTCGCAACCTGCCCACAGCCCAGGGGTATAGCGACTCAAAAGGCTTGTTCAGTGCACGCAAGGCGGTGATGCAGTATTACCAGCAGATGAACGTCGAAGGCATAGGCATCGAAGACATCTACCTGGGCAATGGCGTTTCCGAGCTGATCGTCATGGCCATGCAAGCCTTGCTCAACAATGGTGACGAGGTGCTGATCCCGGCCCCGGACTATCCACTCTGGACCGCATCTGTCGCCCTCTCCGGCGGCAAGCCTGTGCACTACCTGTGTGACGAGCAAGCGGGCTGGTTTCCTGACGTTGCCGACATTCGCGCGAAAATCACGCCGAACACCAAGGCCCTGGTATTGATCAACCCGAACAACCCGACGGGCGCGGTCTACTCCAGGGAAGTTCTACTCGATATCGTCGAACTGGCCCGCCAGCACAATCTGGTGCTGTTCTCCGACGAAATATACGACAAGATCCTCTACGACGGCGCACAACACATCTGTACGGCTTCGCTGGCGCCAGACGTGCTGTGCCTGACGTTCAACGGCCTGTCCAAGTCCTATCGCGTCGCCGGCTTCCGTTCTGGCTGGGTGGCGATCTCAGGGCCCAAGCATCGCGCGCAAAGCTATATCGAAGGCATTGATATCCTGGCCAACATGCGCCTGTGCGCCAACGTACCCAGCCAGCATGCCATTCAAACCGCGCTTGGCGGCTACCAGAGCATTAACGACCTGGTGCTGCCCCATGGCCGGCTGCTCGAGCAGCGCAACCGTACCTGGGAGTTGCTCAATGACATCCCAGGGGTGAGCTGCGTAAAACCAATGGGGGCGCTCTATGCGTTCCCCCGGATCGACCCCAAGGTCTGCCCGATCCATAACGATGAAAAATTCGTTCTCGACCTGCTGCTCTCGGAGAAACTCCTGATTGTCCAAGGCACCGCGTTCAACTGGCCGTGGACCGATCACTTCAGGGTCGTGACCCTGCCGCGAGTGGATGACCTGGAACAAGCCATCGGCCGCATTGGCAGTTTCCTCAAGGGTTACAGCCAATAACAGGCGTTGCAGCGTCGACTCGATCCACGCTGCAAAGCTGACCTTTAGACAATGAGTGCGCCAAGATTTATGGACCTGCAAATCGACGATTTCTATAAAGACGCAGCGGCAGGCCTACTTATGCTTTACCAGGCCTTCCCACGCAAAATCGGGCTGTACATCGAAGACCTGATTGGCCGCGAGGAACCCGATGAGTTCGGCCTGCCAAGCAAGCGCCATCAAAGCTGCCTCGGCGCACAGCTTTGGCTGGCTGAAGAAGGTTATATTCGCTTTGAGTCCAGCATTGCCTATGACGCGCTCGACCAGGCGGTGCTCACCGAGAAAGGTTTTTTACGCCTCTCGCGCAGCATTCCCCATGTTGTCAGCGATGAACCAGACCTTCCGTCAAGCGTTCGCCGGGTCCATGCAACCCTGGCATTCCAACTGCGTCAGGCCATCAGCCAACAGGACAGCGAACAACTTGCCCGCCTCGCCCGCTTATTGTTTATTGGCAATCTGGGCATTGATAACGAAACAGCTTGAAATAGTCGCCCGGTTGAAGCCTGGAGCCTGCGGCCTTATATAGCCTGCATACCGTGAATACCTATCCCTCGAGGAGTAGTTTCAAACCATGAAACGCATTTTCTTATTTCTGGCCACCAACATGGCTGTGTTGCTGATTGCCAGCATCACCTTGAAAATACTGGGAGTCGACCGCTATACCGGCCAAAACTACGGTAGTTTGCTGGCTTTCTGCGCGGTATTCGGTTTCGCCGGCTCGATTGTTTCGCTATTTCTGTCCAAGTGGATGGCGAAGATGGGCACGGGCACACAAATCATCAGCCAGCCGCGCACCCGTCACGAACAGTGGCTACTGCAAACGGTCGAGGAGCTGTCACGCGAGGCAGGCATCAAAATGCCTGAAGTCGGTATATTCCCGGCTTATGAGTCCAACGCTTTCGCCACCGGCTGGAACAAGAACGACGCATTGGTTGCTGTCAGCCAGGGCTTGCTTGAGCGCTTCTCGCCCGATGAAGTCAAAGCCGTGCTGGCCCACGAGATTGGTCACGTTGCCAATGGCGACATGGTGACCCTGGCCTTGATCCAGGGTGTGGTAAACACCTTTGTGATGTTCTTTGCACGGATCTTCGGCAACTTCGTCGACAAGGCAATCCTCAAGAACGAAAACGGCCCAGGCATCGGTTATTTCGTGGCAACCATTTTTGCCGAGCTGGTACTGGGGATTCTCGCCAGCATCATCGTCATGTGGTTCTCGCGCAAACGTGAGTTCAGGGCGGACGAAGCTGGAGCCAAGCTGGCCGGCACCAACGCCATGATTGCCGCCCTGCAACGCCTGCGCTCCGAGCAAGGCGTACCGGTCGAGATGCCAAGCACCCTAGCCGCCTTCGGCATCAATGGCGGCCTGAAAAACGGCCTGGCTGGCCTGCTGATGAGCCATCCACCGCTCGAGGTACGTATTGAGGCGCTGCGTCAACGCGGCTAAGCCGCCAAACGCAAAAAAGGCGACCTTAGGGTCGCCTTTTTTATTGCTTCGGGGGACGTTTAGCGGTTTACCCGCAACAGCCGCTGATCCTTGCAACTGAACATCAACGGCGCAGCACGGTCGACACCAATAAGGCACAGCACTTTGTGTAGCCGTTTGCCCCTACAACCAAAAGCAGGAGTACGACCATGAAGTACAACTGGGATCTCATTGAACGCTTGCTGCAACATGTCCAAAGCTCGGCCAACGAACGTTTCAATCCACGCAAGTACGCGGTGCAGTTGGCAGAAGAAGAGCAACGCGCAGGCGCTGGCCCTATTGATGAGGACGAACTCAAAGCTCAGGCATGCGACTATGAGGCGCTGCTGCTCAAGGCTGACTTTATTGCACCACGGCCCGAAGCCGAGGGCGGTAACGGCGAGAACTTCGTCCTCACCGATCGTGGCCTGCAGCTATTGAACATGATCGACAGCAGTTTCCCCGGCGAGCAACACCCTCGCGAAGTACTCGACCGCGAAGGACTTGCTGCGCTTACGCCGGAAATCTTTGACAAAATCGCGCTCAAGGCGACCTGAGCTGCGCTCGCACTCAGCAGCGGCGCAGCCGGTACACAGACTCTTCAAGCGTCTCAAGGCCACGATCTGCAAAACGTCGATTGAATGCATCCTCGGTACGCAGGTGCTGACATTGCCAGCCGCTGCTGAATAAGCGCTCGACCTCCTCATCAGCCACCGAGAATGGCGGGCCATCCATCTTTGCCTGATCATAAATCAGGGTGACCAGGATCCCCTGGCAGCCAGATGGCAGGATCGAGCGCATATGCTGCACATAACGCGCCCGCATCTCCGGCGGCAAGGCGATGAGTGCCGCACGATCATAAAAGCCCTTGCAGTTCTCAACCAGGTTCGCATCGAACTCAAAGAAATCGCCGCAGTAGATCTCTATCGAGCTGGCGCGATAGACCTTGAACGCGCCCTCCTGGGTGATGCTGGGCTCAAGTTGCTGCTCGGCGAAAAAAGCTTCCACGGCAATGTGCGACAACTCGACACCGGTGACCCGCAAACCCTGGGCAGCCAACCAGGTCAAATCCAGGCTTTTGCCGCACAGAGGCACGAATACCTGATCTCCCGCCTGTAAACCGAGCGCAGACCAGTTGTCCTGCAAATAGCCGTTGATTTGTTTCGCGTGAAAACCAATTTCATTGTTTTCCCAGCGAGCCTGCCAAAAATCCGCCTGCATTGCATGCCTCATCTAGTCATTCCGTTGAACAGTATCTTCACCCATAACCGCGCTAAATGCCATTGCAGCCAAAGGCTTAGGGTCGAGGCAGGATAACATCAAGTTTATCGATCAATTGCTCCGGTTTTTAGCATTTGATACCTCGCACGCCAGATCAAATAATGCTCCTACAAGCACTGTTCCATTCGGCATCAGCCTCGTATTTATCAGGATAAGCCATGCTCCCCAGCCTCTATATTTCCCACGGCTCGCCCATGCTCGCACTTGAGCCTGGCGCTAGCGGCCCTGCACTGCGCGCTCTTGCTGCAAGCCTGGACAGGCCCAAAGGCATAATCCTGATGTCAGCACACTGGGAAACCCAGTCATTACAGGTCAGCAGTGCAGCACAACCCAGCACCTGGCATGACTTCAAAGGCTTCCCGCCCGAGCTCTATCAAGTCAATTATCCCGCTCCCGGTGATCCTGAACTCGCCAGCCGGGTTGCTCGATTATTGAATGACCAAGGCCTGCCCGCCACCCTCGATGCCGACCGCCCGTTTGACCACGGCACCTGGGTGCCACTTTCACTCATGTATGCAGATGCCACCATCCCGGTGGTCCAGGTATCGCTGCCGAGCCAGGGCCCCGCGATGCAGTACAGAATCGGCCAGGCATTAGCCCGGCTGCGCGGCGAAGGTTATTTGCTGATTGGCTCGGGCAGCATCACCCACAATCTGCGCGAACTCGACTGGCAGGCAACCCACGATGCTGCACAGCCCTGGGCCCAGGCGTTTCGTGATTGGGTTGTACAAGCCCTGACCGATAACGCGCAAAGCGCCCTGCTCGATTATCGACAGCAGGCGCCCCATGCAGCGCGCAACCACCCCACGGATGAACACCTGCTCCCGCTATTTTTTGCCTACGGCGCAGGCACGGCATTCAGCGTTGCTCACACAGGCTTCACCCTGGGCGCCCTGGGCATGGATATATACCGTTTCGATTAGCGCCGTATGCCGGCAAGACAAGGTGTAAACCTTATTCAGGACAGGACAAGACAATAAAAAAGGCCGCTAAGCGGCCTTTTTTATCATGCGGACAAATTAGTAACGCTCAATGTCCGCCTTGGCTTCAAGCTGTTTGCGGTAAGCCGCAAAGTCTTGCTGGCCGATACGCGACGCCAGCACGCGACGATAGGTGGTTTTCTCTTCGTCAGTCAGGGCTTGTTCCTGCTTGCTCACACCGTCGAGACGAATCACCACGAAATCACCATTGGCCAAGCTCACGCCTGTATAGGTTGGCTTTCCATCATCAGCTGGCTTGGGCATGCGGAACAGCGCCTGCAGCACGGCTGGATCGACACCTTCCTGGGCGCGAGCCGCCGCTTCAGTGACAACCCATTGGGCATTACTGCTCGAGGCGTCACCCGCAGCAAGCTGGGCAATCTGCTTCTCACCAGCGGCTTTTGCAGCCTCACTGGCGCGCACGGTCGTCAGGTGCTCACGGATGCTGTCAGCGACCTCTTCAAGCTTCAACTGCTCAGGCTTGAGGTGTTGCTTGACGTGAACCACTACCGCAGTGCTTGGATCAAGTTCGATCACCGCGCTATTGCTACCACCTTCGAGCACATCACTGCTGTAGGCCGCTTCAACTACCTTGCGGTTGGCTGTAATGCCTTCGCCGCCTTCGCGCCCGAACGGCTTGCTGGTTTCGATTTTCAAACCAAGCTCTTGAGCAGGCTGGGTCAGATCAGAGGCTTCGAATGCAGAGTCTTCAAGTTGCTTGGACGCCTCGACAAAACGTTTTTCGACCTTTTGTTCCTTGAGGTCGTTGACCAGTTTTTCTTTCAGGCTATCGAAGCTAGGTACTTGCGGCGCCTGCACGCCCAGCAACTTGATCAGGTGCCAACCGAAGCTACTGCGCACCGGCGCGGACACTTGATCCTTGTCCAGCGCATACAATGCCTTTTCAAATTCAGGATCGTATACGCCAGGGCCGGCGTAGCCTAGATCGCCGCCGTTATTGGCAGAACCCGGGTCTTGCGACAGCTCTTTAGCCAATGCCGCGAAATCTTCACCGTTTTGCAGACGCTTCTGGATTTCCTCGATCTTGGCCTTGGCTTGGGCATCGCTGACCTTGTCATTGACTTCAATCAGGATATGCGCGGCGTCACGCTGCTCAGTGAGATTGGCGATTTCGGTTTTGTAGGCAGCCTGCAAGTCCTTGTCAGCAACCTCGACCTGATCGAAGAACGCGTCCTTCTTCAGCTCGACATACTGGACTACAACTTGCTCAGGGCTCATGAACTGACTGCTTTGCGCGTCGTAATAAGCTTTGACGTCATCATCGCTGACCGTCACTGCAGCTGGATCAGCCTTGATTGTCTGCGTTGCAAAATCACGGGTCTGCTTTTCCAGTGCGGCAAATGCCTGCACTTCTTCGTCGGTTACAAAGCTGCTGGCAGCCAAACCTGCACGCAGTTGGCCGATAAGCATTTCCTGCTTGAGCATCTGCCGGAACTGCATACGGGTATAGCCCAACTGACGAATCACCTGGTCAAAGCGGTTAGCGTCGAACTTGCCGTCAACACTGAACTCAGGCGTCATCAGGATGACCTGGTCCAGCGCAGCTTCGGAAAACCCGAACTTGGCTTCAGTCGCGCCTTGCAGCAACAGGCTACGTTCAATCAGGCCTTTGAGCGAAGCATCACGCAATAGTTTTTCATCAAGCAGTGCGGGATCAAAATTCCGGCCCAACTGCTGAACCAGTTGGCGACGCTGCATTTCTACAGCCTGGCCAAGCTCGTTTTGTGTGATTTTTTCGCCATTAACCTCGGCGGCGTTCTGACTATTACTGGTGCCGGTAAAGATCGCATCGATACCCGTCAAAGCGAGCAGCGCAACGATAATGCCGATAATAGTCTTGGCAATCCAACCTTGTGAATTGTCCCTAATATTCTGAAGCATGCATCCCCCAGAACGACTGTATAAAGAAATCAGCCGCGCAGTGTGGGTAAGTTCCGGATAGAAGAAAGGCGCATCCGAGGATGCGCCTTCTCGTAACTGGCGGAGCGGACGGGACTCGAACCCGCGACCCCCGGCGTGACAGGCCGGTATTCTAACCGACTGAACTACCGCTCCGCTGTCAGATCAGCGATCAAGCCGACCTGATGGGCAATGCCCGAAAGGCGCTTAGTTAACAGCGTCTTTCAGTGCTTTACCAGCTTTGAAACCTGGGATCTTGGCTGCCGCGATGCTGATTGGGTTGCCAGTCTGTGGGTTGCGGCCAGTGCGAGCTGCGCGCTCTTTAACTGCGAAAGTACCAAAGCCTACCAATACAACAGAATCACCAGCCTTCAGAGCACCAGTTACAGATTCAATTACTGCATCTAGCGCGCGGCCAGCAACAGCTTTTGGGATATCAGCAGATGCTGCGATAGCATCGATCAGTTCCGACTTGTTCACTCTAAGTCCCCTTAATTTCTGTTGAGAATATTTCTTCGTTTTTTAGTGTACGTGAAGCGAGTGCTGGAGGGCTCGTTAGCCCCAATTAGAGCCGCTTTATAACAAGGGCTCTAAAATGGTGTCAAGGAACCCTTCCGGCTAATGCGTGCTGATTCGCTCCTTGGAATCAGACTCGCGAGTTTCGTCCTTTGCAACTAACTCTGGAGCCGCATCAGCTAAGGGCTCCGGGGCGTATTGCAGCGCAATTTGCAGGACCTCGTCAATCCATTTCACGGGTTTAATCTGCAGGTCTTGTTTGATGTTCTCCGGAATCTCTTTCAAATCACGCACATTTTCTTCCGGAATAATCACGGTTTTGATGCCGCCACGGTGAGCTGCAAGCAGTTTTTCCTTGAGGCCGCCGATGGCCAAAACCTGACCGCGCAAGGTGATTTCACCGGTCATTGCAACGTCTGCGCGCACCGGGATCTCAGTCAACGCAGAAACCAGCGCCGTACACATCCCCACGCCCGCGCTGGGGCCGTCTTTGGGCGTCGCCCCTTCCGGCATGTGGATATGGATGTCGCGCTTCTCATAGAAGTCCAGAGGCACGCCCAAACTTTTCGCCCGACTGCGCACTACCGTCTGCGCGGCAGTGATGGATTCGAGCATCACGTCACCCAATGAACCGGTTTTAATCAACTGGCCCTTGCCGGGTACAACGGCGGCTTCAATGGTCAGCAATTCTCCACCAACCTGAGTCCAGGCAAGCCCGGTAACTTGACCAATTTGGTCCTGTTGCTCGGCCAAACCGTAGCGATGCTTGCGCACGCCGAGGAAATCTTCGAGGTTTTCGGCGGTCACCAGGACCTTGAAACGCTTTTCCTTGGCGTGATCCTTAACCGCTTTACGGCAAACCTTGGCAATCTGCCGCTCAAGGCTGCGCACACCGGCTTCACGGGTGTAATAACGGACGATGTCGCGAATCGCGTCGACCTCAAACTCCAGCTCGCCCTTCTTCACGCCGTTGGCCTGAGTCTGTTTTGGCGCCAGATACTTGATGGCGATGTTGATTTTTTCGTCTTCGGTGTAGCCAGGCAGACGAATCACTTCCATGCGGTCGAGCAACGGCCCCGGAATATTCATCGAGTTGGCGGTACAAAGGAACATCACATCCGAAAGGTCGTAGTCGACCTCCAGGTAATGATCGTTGAAGTTGTGGTTTTGCTCGGGATCAAGCACTTCCAGCAATGCCGAAGCCGGATCGCCGCGCATGTCCTGGCCCATCTTGTCGATTTCATCGAGCAGGAAGAGCGGATTGCGCACCGCAACCTTGGTCATCTTTTGTATCAATCTACCGGGCATGGAACCGATATAAGTGCGGCGATGACCGCGAATTTCCGCCTCATCACGCACGCCACCCAGCGCCATGCGGACAAATTTACGATTGGTTGCGGTAGCGATCGACTCCGCCAGCGAGGTTTTACCTACGCCAGGAGGCCCCACCAGGCATAACACCGGCCCCTTGAGCTTCTTCACCCGCTTTTGCACGGCGAGGTACTCGAGGATACGGTCCTTGACTTCTTCCAGGCCATAGTGATCGGCGTCGAGAATGGTCTCGGCGCGCGCCAGGTCAAGGCGAACCTTGCTCTGCGCCTTCCACGGCACGTTAGTCAGCCACTCGATGTAGGAGCGCACCACAGTGGCTTCAGCCGACATAGGCGACATCTGCTTGAGCTTATTCAACTCACTGGTGGCCTTGGCATGGGCATCCTTGCTCATACCCGATGTTTCGATGCGCTTTTTCAGCTCATCGATCTCATTGTGGCCCTCGTCGATATCGCCCAGCTCTTTTTGAATGGCCTTCATCTGCTCATTCAAATAGTACTCGCGCTGGCTGCGCTCCATCTGCTTCTTGACCCGCCCACGGATACGCTTTTCAACCTGAAGCAGGTCAACCTCGGCGTCGAGCAGGGCCAGCACGTGCTCGACACGCGCAGACAGATCGGTAATTTCGAGGATTTCCTGCTTTTGCTCGATCTTCAGCGCCATGTGCGCGGCCATGGTATCGACCAGGCGACTTGGCTCATCGATACTGTTGAGCGATGACAGCACTTCAGCCGGGACCTTCTTGCCCAGCTGCACATACTGCTCGAACTGGCTCAACAGGCTACGGGTGAAGACCTCTGACTCACGCTCGGCGACCTCGGCTTCGTCAAGCAGCTGGACTTCCGAGCGGAAGTAGCCATCGGCCTCGATAAACTGCTCGATTTCACCCCGCTGCTCACCCTCAACCAGCACCTTGACGGTACCGTCGGGCAGTTTGAGCAGCTGCAACACCGTGGCGACGGTGCCAACTCGGTAGAGGCCTTCTTCATTTGGATCATCGTCAGCCGGATTCTTTTGTGCGACCAGCAGGATCTGCTTTTCGCCCGACATCGCGGCTTCGAGTGCTTCTATGGATTTTTCACGCCCTACGAACAACGGGATGACCATGTGCGGATAGACCACGACATCGCGCAGCGGCAGGAGAGGCAATTCGATGGTTGTCTTCATGATTTCGGCTCTACAGCGACCATACGGCCGTAAACGATGGGAATGACCCTTGACCCTAAGATGGGGCTACCCCCAAGAAAAAACAAGCGCCATGACTAAAAAACAAAAAGGGCCCGCAGGCCCTTTTGCATTCAGGATGTAACAGACGAATTATGCGTCTGGCGCAGCCTTGGCTGGCGGCTCACTGTTTTCGTAGATCAACAGTGGCTGCGATGTGCCATCAATCACGCTTTCGTCGATGACGACCTTGCTGACATCCGTCTGAGATGGAATCTCATACATGGTGTCAAGCAGGATGCCCTCGAGGATGGAGCGCAAACCACGTGCACCGGTTTTACGTTCCAGCGCCTTTTGCGCGACCGATTTCAGGGCGTCTGGACGGAACTCCAGGTCAACCCCTTCCAACTCGAACAACTTGGCGTACTGCTTGGTCAGGGCATTTTTTGGCTCGGTCAGAATCTGCATCAATGCAGCTTCATCCAGCTCGTCCAGAGTTGCGATAACCGGCAAGCGGCCAACGAACTCGGGAATCAAACCAAACTTGACCAAATCATCAGGCTCGACATTGCGCAGCGATTCGCCGATCTTCTTACCCAGGTCCTTACTGCGAACCTGCGCATTGAAACCAATACCGCCCTTCTCGGAGCGACCCTGGATCACTTTTTCCAAGCCAGAGAAAGCGCCACCACAGATAAACAGAATGCTGCGGGTATCAACCTGCAGGAACTCTTGCTGCGGATGCTTGCGACCACCCTGGGGTGGAACCGAAGCAACGGTGCCCTCAATCAGCTTCAGCAACGCCTGCTGAACGCCCTCACCCGATACATCGCGAGTAATCGACGGGTTGTCAGACTTGCGTGAAATCTTGTCGATTTCGTCGATGTAGACAATGCCCATCTGGGCCTTTTCCACATCGTAGTCGCACTTCTGCAACAGCTTCTGGATGATGTTCTCGACGTCTTCACCCACATAACCAGCTTCGGTCAGGGTGGTCGCGTCGGCAATGGTGAACGGGACATTGAGCAAGCGCGCCAGGGTTTCAGCCAGCAGGGTCTTACCCGAGCCGGTTGGACCGATCAGCAAAATATTGCTTTTACCCAGTTCAACATCGTCACTTTTCTTGTCGCGCTGGTTAAGGCGCTTGTAGTGGTTGTACACCGCTACCGCCAGAACCTTTTTCGCACGCTCCTGACCAATTACGTACTGGTCAAGGATTGCGCTAATTTCTTTGGGCGCAGGTAATTTGTGCGCAGTACTTTCGGCCTGGGCTTCTTGCACCTCCTCGCGGATGATGTCGTTGCACAGGTCGACGCACTCGTCGCAGATAAAGACGGAAGGACCAGCAATCAATTTACGTACTTCATGCTGGCTTTTGCCGCAGAAGGAGCAATAAAGCAGCTTGCCGTTGTCCTCGCCGTTGCGGGTGTCAGTCATTCGATCAATCCAATACGGTAGGCTTGAAACACAAGATGAAGGCAAACGTGGGCTTTTTCAAGTCCACAGGTGGTTAGATAGACCAACCACCTTCATCTGAACTGCTTAGGCAGGCATATCACGCTTCATCATTACCGAGTCGATCAGGCCATATTCAGCCGCACGCTCAGCGCTCATGAAGTTGTCACGCTCGGTATCACGCTCAATGGTTTCAAGCGTTTGACCGGTGTGATGGGCCAGCAAGGTATTGAGACGGTGACGAATGTGAAGGATTTCCTTCGCATGGATGTCAATGTCCGATGCCTGGCCCTGGAAGCCACCCAGAGGCTGGTGAATCATCATGCGCGAGTTTGGCAGGCAATGACGCTTGCCTGGCGCGCCACCGGCCAGCAGGAACGCACCCATGCTGCAGGCCTGGCCAATGCAGGTGGTCGACACGTCCGGCTTGATGAACTGCATGGTGTCGTAGATCGACATACCCGCAGTTACCGAGCCACCTGGCGAGTTGATATACAGGTGAATGTCTTTATCCGGGTTTTCTGCTTCAAGGAACAGCAGCTGTGCGGCAACCAGATTGGCCATGTAGTCTTCGACCGGACCAATCAGGAAGATCACTCGCTCCTTGAGCAAACGTGAATAGATGTCGTAGGCGCGCTCACCACGGGCCGACTGCTCGACAACCATAGGTACCAAGCCGCCAGCGGCTTGCATGTCAGGCATTTGTTGCATGAAAGGATTGCGGGACATTTCTTGCACTCGCTCCCTAGATAGTCATATTTCAAATACGCATAAGCCAGCACGAGGGCTGGCTTATGGTGTGTTCGAACGAGGTAAAGAAATCAGTCGGCTTTTGGAGCTTCCACCGGCTTGACAGCTTCTTCGTAAGAGACCTTTTTATCGGTCACATTCGCCTTCTGCAAAACAGTATCTACAACTTGCTCTTCGAGCACAACAGAGCGAACTTCGTTCATCTGCTGATCGTTCTTGTAGTACCAGGAAATAACCTGCTCAGGCTCTTGGTAAGCAGAGGCCATTTCAGTGATCAACTCTTTAACGCGAGCATCATCCGGCTTCAGATCGAACTGCTTGACTACCTCGGCAACGATCAAGCCCAGCACCACACGACGCTTGGCCTGCTCTTCGAACAGCTCGGCTGGCAGTTGGTCTGGCTTGATGTTGCCGCCGAACTGCTGAACAGCCTGAACGCGCAGACGGTCAACTTCGCTCGACAGCAGCGCCTTTGGCACTTCGATCGGGTTGGCAGCCAGCAAGCCGTCCATCACCTGGTTCTTGACCTTGGATTTGATGGCTTGGCGCAGCTCGCGCTCCATGTTCTTGCGAACTTCGGCGCGGAAACCTTCAATGCCGCCTTCCTTGATACCGAACAGCGCGAAGAAATCGTCATTCAGCTCAGGCAGCTTTGGCGCAGCAACAGCAGTCACATTGACAGTGAACTCTGCGGTTTTACCGGCCAGGTCAAGGTTTTGGTAATCTTCAGGGAAGGTTGGATTGATGACCTTCTCTTCACCAGCCTTGGCGCCAACCAGGGCGTCTTCAAAGCCAGGAATCATACGACCAGAACCCAGAACCAGCTGGGTGCCCTTGGCCGAACCACCTGCGAACTCAGCACCGTCGATCTTGCCAACGAAGTCGATAGTCAGCTGGTCGCCAGTTTCAGCGGCACGCTCAACAGCTTCAAAGCTGGTGTTCTGCTTACGCAGGATATCCAGCATGTTGTCGACATCAGCATCAACAACTTCAGCTTCCAGGCGCTCGACAGCTATGGTGTCCAGGCCGGTTACTTCGAACTCGGGAAACACTTCGAAAGTAGCGACGTACTCGAGGTCCTTGCCCTTTTCGAACGACTTGGGCTCTACCGCTGGCTGGCCAGCCGGGTTCAGCTTCTGCTCGACAACAGCTTCATAGAAGGTCGCCTGGATCAGCTCGCCCAAGGCTTCTTGGCGCGCCGAGTCTTCGTAGCGCTGACGAATAACGCTCATCGGTACCTTGCCTGGACGGAAGCCAGGGACCTTGGCGCGACGAGCAGTCTGCTGCAGACGCTTGTTGACTTCGGTCTCGATGCGCTCGACGGGTACACCGACGGTCATGCGACGCTCGAGTACGGAAGTGTTTTCAACAGAAACTTGCATTGATAATCCTCGTTGCACAGACATTAAGCCGACTGTTTCCAGTCCCAGATCAAGGGCATGCATTCTAGAGGGTCAATTTACAGAAGTCACCCTAGATGCAGGCGGCAAACGGGAGATAACTAATAGATGGTGCGCACGCAGAGCCTTGGACTCATGCATTGGCCACCATCGCAGCAACGCCTTTAAATACGGGCGCTGTGCTTTGTTAATCAGCGTATTTGTGTTCCCCAAACGCGGTAATGGTCTAGCCAGGTACAGCCTTCAGGGCACAGCCGGGGCGCATAATACACCTTTTGTATTGACCAATGGTAAAAAGCTATTTTTCACCAGCGCCGCAGCGACCTGCTCCGGCAAGACAATACAAATCAACGGCTTAACCAGCCCCTGCGCAATGATTCAGGCATACAGGCACCATACGCCTGAAACACCCTTAAACGAAAAAAGGCAGCCCTTACGGAGCTGCCTTTTGTCTTTACCCATTCCCAAAGTATTCCCAAATTGCTCCCCTTTCGGGTATTCATGAGAATAAATCCTTTGAAAACAATACCTTAATTGGTGCGGACGGAGAGACTCGAACTCTCACAGCTTGCGCCGCTGGAACCTAAATCCAGTGTGTCTACCAATTTCACCACGTCCGCAAAACAAGGGGGTGAAACATAAGAGCCAGGCCTAAGGCCTGGCTCTTATTTCAGCAATATGGGGTGGACGATGGGGATCGAACCCACGACAACAGGAGTCACAATCCTGTGCTCTACCAACTGAGCTACGCCCACCATATAACTACTTGAGCCAAAGCTGCCAAATGGCACGCCCGGCAGGACTCGAACCTGCGACCATCCGCTTAGAAGGCGGATGCTCTATCCAGCTGAGCTACGGGCGCTTATCCATCTGCAGAAGCAGACTTTAAGCTTTCGGCATTCTCACAAACACTTACCAGGTAAGTAGCTTGCTTGTTTGCCGTCTTACCCAGCGACTGGCTGTGCTCGACAAGCGGGGCGAATGTTAATGGCGGATTACATATCCGTCAACACTAAAATCAAAAAAAATCAGTGAGATAAAGGAGTTACACGAATTTCGTGGCTTAGCGCCTTTGCCCCACGCCTGCTCCGTGCGAGAATACGCATCCTTTTTCCACCCTCTCTAATGGTTAACCACGCGCAATGACCGCACAACTGATTGACGGTAAAGCGATTGCTGCCAGCCTTCGCCAGCAGATAGCCAAATCTGTCGCCGAGCGACGCCAGCAAGGACTGCGAGCGCCGGGCCTTGCTGTGATCCTGGTGGGCAGCGACCCTGCCTCTCAGGTTTATGTCTCGCACAAACGTAAGGACTGTGAAGAAGTAGGCTTCCTGTCGCAGGCCTATGACCTGCCAGCCGATACCCGCCAGGAAGATTTGGCGGCACTGATTGATCAATTGAACCAAGACCCAACCATCGACGGGATCCTTGTTCAACTGCCGCTTCCCGAACACCTCGACTCTTCGCTGATTCTTGAGCGAATTCGCCCAGATAAAGATGTCGATGGCTTCCACCCTTACAATATTGGCCGCCTTGCGCAGCGCATGCCGCTGCTGCGTCCATGCACACCAAAAGGCATCATGACCCTGCTCGAAAGCACCGGCGTCGACCTTTATGGTTTGCACGCGGTGGTCGTTGGCGCATCGAATATTGTCGGTCGACCAATGGCCATGGAGCTGCTGCTCGCCGGTTGCACCGTGACAGTGACTCACCGTTTCACCAAGGACCTGGCTCGCCACGTTGGCGATGCCGACCTGCTGGTGGTCGCGGCTGGCAAGCCTGGCCTGATCAAGGGCGAATGGGTCAAGCCGGGCGCGATCGTGATTGATGTCGGGATCAACCGCCAGGAAGATGGCAAGTTGATTGGTGATGTGGTGTACGAAACCGCCCTGCCTCGCGCAGGCTGGATCACGCCCGTACCCGGCGGTGTTGGCCCGATGACGCGCGCAGGCTTGCTGGAAAACACCTTGCACGCGGCAGAACACCTGCACGACTAAGCACAGGGCTCGAATAAAAAACGGCAGGCGCTTAGCGTCTGCCGTTTTTTATTTGTGCGAGCTTTACTCTGGCTTGGCTTACTTGCGCGCCTGCTCCCATGATTTCAGCAGGTCGGCGTAGTTAACCGTCTCCCCCTTGGGCTTCTCGTTAGCCAGCTTGGGCTTTGGCGCGCCCGGTTGATCCAACCAGTACTGCGGATCACGGGGCTCGTTAAGCTTGGGCCCACACTCGCCCAGTACATTGGCCCGCTCCAAACGACCGAGCATGGTGTCCTGTGCTGCGGCCAGGCCATCCAAAGCCTCTTGCGGTGTTTTGTCGCCACTGGCGGCCTCGGCAATAAACTGCCACCAGAGCTGCGCCAGGCGCGGATAATCGGGCACATTGGTACCTGTTGGCGTCCACTGCACACGCGCCGGGCTGCGATAGAACTCAACCAGACCACCCAGTTTCGGCGCGATGTCGGTCATGGCCTGCGAGTTGATGTCCGACTCACGAATAGGCGTCAGGCCAACCAGGGTCTTCTTCAGCGACACGGTTTTCGAGGTCACGAACTGCGCATACAGCCAGGCGGCAAGACGCTGCTTCTCAGGCGTCGACTTGAGGAAGGTCCATGATCCGGTGTCCTGATAACCGAGCTTCATGCCCTCTTCCCAGTACGGCCCTTTAGGCGAAGGCGCCATCCGCCACTTTGGCGTGCCATCAGCATTAACCACCGGCAAACCTGGCTTGGTCATATCCGCGGTAAAGGCGGTGTACCAGAAGATTTGCTGGGCAATGTTACCCTGTGCAGGCACGGGCCCTGCTTCAGAGAAAGTCATGCCCTGCGCTTCTGGCGGTGCGTACTGGCGCAGCCAATCGACGTACTTCTGGGTCGCAAAGACGGCCGCCGGAGCATTGGTGGCACCGCCACGGGCAACGCTCGAACCCACCGGGCGACATCCGTCTACCCGAATACCCCACTCATCAACTGGCAGGCCATTGGGCAAGCCCTTGTCGCCGCCGCCCGCCATGGAGAACCAGGCATCGGTGAAGCGCCAGCCGAGCGATGGGTCTTTCTTGCCGTAATCCATGTGGCCGTAGACTTTCTTGCCGTCGATCTCCTTGACATCTTCAGAGAAGAACTTGGCGATGTCTTCGTAGGCCGACCAGTTGACCGGCACACCCAACTCATAGCCATATTTTTCCTTGAACTTGGCTTTCAGGTCAGCGCGCTCAAACCAATCCGCGCGAAACCAGTAAAGGTTGGCGAACTGCTGGTCGGGTAGTTGATACAGCTTGCCATCCGGCCCGGTGGTGAAGGATATGCCGATAAAATCGGGCAGATCCAGGGTTGGCGAAGTGAAGTCCTTGCCTTCGTTGGCAATCATGTCGCTGATGGCCACTGCCTTGCCGTAGCGAAAGTGAGTGCCGATCAGGTCAGAGTCGTTGATATAGCCGTCGTAGATGTTTTTGTCTGATTGCATCTGGGTTTGCAGCTTTTCAACCACGTCGCCTTCTTGCATCAGGTCATGGGTGAGCTTGATCCCGGTGATTTCACTGAAGGCCTTGGCCAGCACCTTGGACTCATACTCATGGGTGGCGATGGTTTCGGATGCCACGTTAATGGTCATGCCGCGAAACGGCTCTGCCGCCTTGATGAACCACTTGAGCTCGGCCAGTTGTTGTTCAGGCGTCAGTGTCGAGGGACTAAACTCACTTGCCATCCATTTCTTCGCCGCATCCTCATAAGCATCGGCCAAAGCCGCGCCACTGAGTCCGGACAACGCCAGCAAGGCAGCCAGCGCCATGCTATGTCGGGTTTTGTTGTTATTTTCGAACATAGAGACCTCCATCTCAGGGTATTTACCAAAGCCAGGAAATGCCGCTACCAACTGCCCTCCACTAGCCCCAACGCATCACTACAACCAACCACACCACGGACAGCGCCGAGGCTATCCAGACACTCCAGTCAGTCACACCTATCACCATGAGATGCAGGTATGCGCTGCCTAAAAGCCCGATAAACAAACGATCACCACGACTGGTGGTAATAGGTAAAAAGCCGCGGCGCTCAACACAGGGCGAACGCAACTCCCAAACCGTCATACCAACCAGCAACAAGCCGATACCGCCAAAAAACAGCGCTGTCGGTAATGTCCAGGCCATCCACTCCATAGGATTCTCCTTACACCCGGCCCAGGGCAAAGCCCTTGGCCACATGGTTGCGCACGAACCAGATCACCAACATGCCCGGCAAAATGGTCAAGACTCCAGCAGCGGCCAGCACGCCCCAGTCGATCCCCGAGGCTGAAACCGTACGCGTCATTACCGCGACGATGGGCTTGGCATCCACCGATGTCAGGGTTCGTGCCAACAGCAGCTCAACCCAGGAAAACATGAAGCAGAAAAATGCCGTCACTCCAATTCCGGAGCCAATCAGCGGGATAAAGATCTTCACAAAGAATTTGGGGAAGCTGTAACCGTCGATATAAGCCGTCTCATCGATTTCCTTCGGCACCCCGGACATGAAACCCTCGAGAATCCACACCGCCAGGGGCACGTTGAATAGACAGTGCGCCAGGGCCACTGCGATATGGGTGTCAAACAAGCCGATCGATGAATAAAGCTGGAAAAACGGCAGCAGAAACACGGCGGGCGGCGCCATGCGATTGGTCAGCAGCCAGAAGAACAGGTGCTTATCACCGAGAAAGCGGTAGCGCGAAAATGCATAGGCGGCCGGCAAGGCCACACTGAGCGAGATCAGGGTGTTCAAGCTCACGTAATACAATGAATTGAGGTATGCCTGATACCAACTCGGATCGGTGAAGATCACCCTGTAGTTATCCAGCGTAAAGCTGCTGGGCCAGAGCGTCAGGCTGCCCAGAATCTCGGTATTGCTCTTGAACGACATGTTCACCAGCCAGTAGATCGGCACCAGCAGAAACAGGATATAGATCACCAAAACCACGCGTTTACGTAACATTGCCCGCCTCCTCAGCTGTTCTTATCGCTGGGGGTTATGGGGGGGGGGGGGAAAAACCAGCCATGACACCAACAAGATGATCAGGAAGTAGACCAGGGAGAATGCAGCCGCCGGACCGAGGTCGAACTGGCCGACAGCCATTTTGGTCAATGTCTGGCTGAGGAAGGTCGTTGCATTGCCGGGGCCGCCCCCGGTCAGCACAAAGGGCTCGGTATAGATCATGAAGCTGTCCATGAAACGCAGCATCACAGCAATCAACAACACACTCTTGAGCTTGGGCAACTGGATATAGCGAAACACCGCCCAGGATGAAGCGCGGTCAATACGTGCAGCCTGGTAATACACATCGGGAATCGCCCGCAGGCCTGAATAACACAGCAGCGCCACAAGTGAGGTCCAATGCCAGACATCCATCACCAGCACCGTGACCCAGGCATCAGTGGTATTGGACGCATAGTTGTAGCTGATGCCCAGCGCATTCAGGGTCCAGCCCAGCAGGCCGATGTCGGCGCGGCCAAAGATCTGCCAGATGGTACCGACGACATTCCATGGAATCAGCAATGGAATGGCCATCACGATCAGACAGACTGACGCCCAGCGCCCCTTGGTCGGCATGGTCAGGGCAATCGCAATGCCCAGTGGAATTTCGATCAGCAATACACAGCCTGAATAAATAAACTGGCGCAACAGGGAGTCATGCAGGCGCGAGTCACGCAGCACCTGCTTGAACCAGTCAACGCCAACGAAGAAGCGGCTGGATGAGTCAAATATGTCCTGCACCGAGTAGTTGACCACAGTCATCATCGGCACCACCGCGCTGAACGCCACCAGCAAGAACACCGGCAACACCAACCACCAGGCTTTATTGTTATGCACTTTCATGGCGCGCCTCCTGTGCGTCTACCGTGACCAGAAAGTCATCGGCATAGACCATCAGCCACTGCGCCGGAAAACTCACCGATGCCCGATGCCTGGGTACGACCTGGTCCTCTTGCAGGCGCACCTTGAGCGGCTGGCCATCCAGGTTCAGGCTGAGGATTTTATAAGTGCCCAAGTCCTCGACATGTACCACCTCGGCACTAAAGGCGTCGCTGTCGGCCGCTACTTCGACCAAGGATTCAGCACCGGGAAGATCGCTGCCGGGAAGATCCCAGAGATGAACAAACTCGGGGCGAATACCGATTTTCAATTGCTGATAATCCAGCGAATCAAGTCGCTGGTTTAGCGCTGCGCCAAGGCTCAAGCGAGTGTTGGCAAAGCAGACTCCATCCGCGCAACGCTCGACCTCGATCAAGTTCATCCCGGGGCTGCCAATGAAATAACCGACGAAGGTATGGCTGGGCCGCTCGAACAGTTCACGCGGCGTACCAAACTGCACAATCTGGCCGCCATACATCACCGCGATCTTGTCGGCAAAGGTCGAGGCCTCCAACTGGTCATGGGTGACGTAGATCATGGTGATATTGAACTGCTCGTGAATCTGCTTGAGCTTGCGCCGCAGTTTCCACTTCAGGTGCGGGTCAATCACCGTCAGCGGCTCGTCAAATAGAATCGCAGAGACGTCATCACGCACCAGGCCACGGCCCATGGAGACTTTTTGCTTCTCATCGGCGCTCAGGTTGCTGGCCTTTTTCGTCAGCAAAGGATGCAAATCAAGCACTTCGGCAATCTCGTGCACCTTGCTCAATACTTGCGGTTCAGCCATGCCCTGGTTACGCAGTGGAAAGGCCAGGTTATCGAACACGGTCATGGTGTCGTACACCACTGGAAACTGGAAAACCTGGGCGATATTGCGCATTTGCGGGGTCAAGTCGTTGACCACCCTTGAATCAAACAACACCTGGCCATGGGACGGGCTGAGCAGCCCGGAGATGATGTTCAGCAGTGTCGACTTCCCGCAACCTGATGGCCCCAGCAGCGCATAGGCACCGCCCTGCTCCCAGGTATGGTTCATTTCGCGAATTGCATATTCAGCGGCGCTGCTTGGCGTGCGACTGTAACTATGGGCAAGATTCTGCAAGCGGATCTCAGCCATCAGGCAGCCCTCCCCGTGCGTCGCGCTGGGGCCTGCTTGAGTTGACCCTGAACATCAAAGACAAATAATTTGTGGGTAGGGATATAAATCAGAATCGGTGTATCCACGTCGTACTCATGTACACCGGGAAGGTGCAGCACCAACGAGAACTGCTCGCCTCGCACATGCAGGAAGGTTTCCGAACCGCTTATTTCGGCAAGGTCAACCGTCACCGCCAGCTCGAGGTCATCATCATTGGAAGGCACCAGGCCAATATGGCTTGGGCGCATGCCAAACCGGTATTCGCCGGGCTCAAGCTGTTGCAAGTCAGGGTTCAGGGGAAAATGCACGGTATCGGCAAAACTCACTTCGGTCCCGCTGATCTGGCCTGGGAGAATATTGATTGGCGGTTCAGAAAACAGCTCTGCAGCCAATATATGCTGCGGACGGTGGTAGACCTCGGGCGTATTGCCGCTCTGGATAATGCGCCCCTGGTGCAAAATGGTTGTGGTACCCCCCAGCGCCAGCGCTTCATTCGGCTCGGTGGTGGCGTAGATGGCAATGGTATGGCGTGCGGCAAATAGCTCGCGCATCTCCTGGCGCAGCTCTTCGCGCAATTTGTAATCCAGATTGACCAGCGGCTCGTCAAACAGAATCAGGGAAGCATCCTTGACCAGCGCCCTGGCCATGGCCGTGCGCTGTTGCTGGCCGCCGGAAAGCTCCAGGGGAAAACGCTTGAGCAAGCCCTCGATGCGCAGCATCTTGGCCGTGGCGTGGACTTTCTCGGTAATTTCGGCCTCCGAGCAACGCGCCTGGCGCAATGGCGAGGCGATATTCTCGAATACGCTGAGCGTGGGGTAGTTGATGAACTGTTGATACACCATCGACACGTTGCGTTGGCGCACTGGGATGGCGGTCACATCCGCACCATTCATCAGGATCCGCCCCTTACTTGGACGGTCCAGGCCGGCCATCAGCCGCATCAGGCTGGTTTTCCCGGACAGGGTGCGTCCCAGCAGCACATTGAATGACCCAGGCTCGAAACTCAGGCAGGCATCGTCGATGTAAACCTGGTTATCAACCCAACGGCTGACATGTTCCAGCGTCAGTGACATGGCGTTTCCTTTTTTTGTTATGCCATTTCACACAACCAAGCGATGTCCGTGCCAGCTCAGCGATTATTGTTCTATGTTCTTGTCTGACAATGCATATTTATTTATGGCCGCTGCAGTTTCTGTTACTCACTGAACAGCTTTGAACAGTTGTGGACTGAACAACTGAACACCCGGGCGTTGACATTGAACAGTCATCAGCGACACTCAGTAAACCGGCAAAACCACAGGGACTGAACGCGCGAAATTCGGTTTCGGCCAAGCGTTCGGCTACAAGCAAATGCCTTGCTCGGCCTGGCCAATGCTGTTGCATTGTGGGCATGAGAATAAGTGCGGCGAAGACCGTGGCTAACAACAATAAGAAACACTGCAACGGAGAACTGCCTGCATGGCTGAATCTGCCCGCATACTGACTCACCAGGCAATTGTTGAGGATTCCTGGTCACGCTGCCGCGAATTTGGCCTGACGCATCAGACAGCGCCTAGCTTTGGCTCCCCGGTGCGAGGCGAAGTCAGCGCCCTGCTTGAGCGCCATCAAAGCCTGGTCGTCACGACGCACCAGGAAGTCCTGCCGTATTACGGCAACATCCTCGCCAACTCCAATTGCCTGATCATGCTGGCGGACAACCGGGGCCAGGTCTTGCAGTCATGGGGCGACCAACGCTTTCTCGATGCAGAGCGCAGTGCGGGCTTTGTCGCTGGCGCCAGCTGGCAGGAACGCCAAACCGGCACCAATGCCATAGGCACTGCCCTCAATTGTGCCCAGGCGGTACATATCCAACACGACGAGCATTACCTCAAGGCCAACCGATTCATGACCGGCTCCGCCTCGCCTATCTTCGATGAACAGCGCCAGGTGATTGCAGTACTCGATGTCTCCAGCGACAGCTATTTGCCACCCTCGCACACGTTGGGCATGGTCAAGATGATGAGCCAGTCGGTGGAAAACCGGTTGATCCTGAACCTGTTCAAGCAGCACTATTTCCAGCTGACCTTCAACACCAGCCTCAATAACCTAGAAAGCCCCTGGGCGGGGCTGGTGGTGTTCGACGAAAGCGGCCAGGTGATATCGGCAAATCGTCGGGCGGACAACCTTCTCGGCACCAGCCTGGCGCTGGTCAATATCGAAATGTTATTCGATGTGCCGCTGCAGCAGTTGCTCAACCAACCCTCCGGCCAGCCGTTCAACTTGAAAGCCGGCGGACGCTTTCGTTTCCATGCCCATATCACCCAGCCACTGCAGCCCGTAGCTCCAACCGCCCGTGATTTCCGGCGGCAGGCCAAGGGCGCGGCAATCTCTCAAGACGATCATGGCCTGCCCGCCGATAACCTAAGCCTGGATAACCTGAGCATGGGTGATGCCCGGGTCGACAAGGCCATCCAGCAAGCCCAACGCCTGATCGAGAAAGACATCCCCCTGCTCATCCATGGCGAAACCGGCGTGGGCAAGGAAGTTTTCGTCAAAGCCCTGCACCACGCCGGCAGTCGCGCGGCGCAGCCATTGATTGCAGTCAACTGTGCCGCCATTCCCAGCGAGCTGGTTGAGTCCGAGCTCTTTGGCTACGAGAAAGGCGCCTTCACCGGCGCCAACCAGAAAGGCAGCAGTGGCCTGATCCGCAAGGCAGACAAGGGCACGTTGTTTCTCGATGAAATCGGTGACATGCCAGCGCGGGTCCAGGCGCGTCTGTTGCGAGTGCTGCAAGAACGTTGCGTGCAACCGCTGGGCAGCAGTGAAAACTACCCGGTGGATATCCGCTTGATCTCGGCGACCAACCGTCCACTGCGAAATGATGTTGAGCAGGGCTTGTTCCGCCAGGACCTTTACTACCGCATTAACGGGCTCAGCCTCGAACTGCCCCCGCTACGTGAACGCAGCGATAAAACCGCCTTGTTCAAACGCCTGTGGCAGCAATACCGGGAACCACAGCAATGGGCAGGCTTGAGCAATGAAGTACTTGAATTGTTCAATGCGCACCCATGGCCGGGTAATCTGCGCCAGCTCAGCAGTGTGATCCAGGTCGCCCTGGCAATGGCTGATGATCAGCCGATCAGAGTCGAGCATCTGCCGGATGATTTTATTGCCGAGCTGCAGGCCCACCAGCCAGCGACAGCAAGTTCCATGGCGCAAGCAAACACCGGCGCTGGCACCCATGGTGGCATGAGCGGCGCGTCTGACCTCAATCAAAAACTACAGGCCTGCGCCGGAAATGTATCGCAACTTGCCCGGCATTTAGGCGTAAGCCGCAATACCCTCTACAAGCGCCTGCGTGAGCAAGGTGTGAAAACATAGGTCTGGTGCAAGGGTACAAAAAAACCGCTCGAAAGCGGTTTTTTTTGTACCTCTGGACAGCTGGCGCAAAGACCTATTTGCCTTTGAAATCCATCAGTTTTTCAACCATTTGGTCGATCGTGAACGAGGCTGGGCGCTGACGTGGCGGGAAATCCTTGAACGTCATCAGGAACTGCTGGGTACGGAAGATCCCAGGGAAGATTGCCGACTGGGCTTTCTTGTCCCACCACACGTTGTAGCTGTTGGAATCTGTATCGGCACGCTCGAATGGATCGCGACGCAGGTTGAACAGCTTTGGCGCACGCAGGTCTACGAAGGGATCGCGCCATACATCAAAGCGGTGCGCGCGCTGCTCAGCATAAACAACCTTCCAATCACCATCACGCATGCCCAGCAATTTACCGTCGTCACTGAAGTAGTAGAAGTCAGTGCGCGGGTCTTTAGGTTCCTTGCCCTCAAGGTACGGCAATTGGTTGTAGCCATCGAGATGGACCTTGAAACTCTTGCTACCGGCCGTGTAGCCAGTGAGCAGTTTCTCTTTGACATCCGGTACACCAGCGGCAGCCATCAATGTTGGAACCCAGTCCTGAGCCGAGACTATCTCGTTGGAAACAGAGTTGGCCTTGATGTGGCCTGGCCAGCGAATGATTGCCGGGACGCGATAACCACCTTCCCAGTTGGTGTTTTTCTCACCACGGAATGGGGTGATTCCAGCGTCAGGCCACTGGTTGAAATGCACACCGTTATCGGTGGTGTAGATCACGATGGTGTTTTTAGCGACACCCAGGTCATCAAGCTTCTTGAGCAGCTCGCCGACCTGGCCATCATGCTCGACCATGCCGTCGTTATAGAAACCCTGGCCCGAAAGCCCCTTGGTTTCTTCCTTGATGTGGGTGTAGTAATGCATGCGCGTTGAGTTAAACCAGACGAAGAACGGCTTGTCTTTTTTAACCGCCTTGTCCATGAAGTTAAGCGACGCATCCAGGAATTCCTGGTCGATGGTTTCCATGCGCTTGCGGTTCAGCGGGCCAAGATCTTCGACCTTGCCGTCGGCGGTGCTGTGAATGATTCCGCGCGGGCGAATGGCTTTATCGATGACCGGGTTCTTGGTCCAGTCCTCGTCCTCAGGCGCTTCCTCGGCATTGAGGTGATAAAGGTTGCCAAGGAACTCGTCAAAACCATGGTTGGTCGGTAAAAATTCGTCGCGATCGCCCAAGTGGTTCTTACCGAACTGGCCGCTGGTATAACCCAATGGCTTGAGCAATTCGGCCAGCGTCGGATCTTCTTTTTGCAGCCCGACTGTCGAGCCAGGCATACCGACCTTGGTGAGCCCCGTACGTACCGGGTGCTGGCCTGTAATGAAGGCTGCGCGACCGGCGGTACAGCTTTGCTCCCCGTAATAATCGGTGAACATCATGCCTTCATTGGCTATGCGGTCGATATTGGGCGTTGGATAGCCCATCATGCCGTAGCTGTATTTGCTGATGTTAGTGATGCCAATATCATCGCCCATTATCACCAGAATATTGGGCTTATCGGCGGCAGATACCAGGGAGGCGGCGCATACCGAAGACGCTAGCAGCGCGGCCGTGCCGATGGTTTTTAGACGTACTCGTAACCAAGTCATCAGGACATCCTTTGAGTCATTATTATTAGCCTGCGGAGCAAGCGTGTGCATCGATGAACCCAGTCGTTGCTGGGCAAATGCCCACGACAATCACGCGTTAACTCCAACCGTCACAGGCACCGGCTGCACGCGTGACAACGCCAGTAGGTGCCTGAGGTTCAAACGAAACAGTGCTCCAGGCTGCAAGGTACGGCTTTGCCATATGCCTGCGCTTGACATTACACGACAAAGGTTTGTTTTTACGTGACAGGTTTTGACATCAGCAACTTGTGCCCCACCATCGGCGCATAAAAAAAGCCGCATAAGCGGCTTTTCTTACAGGCTTGAAAACGCCTTACTCGGCTAAACGCCAGGTTGTACCGCCCTTGCCGTCCTCAAGAACGACTCCCATGGCGGTCAGTTGATCGCGAATACGGTCGGATTCAGCCCAGTTCTTCTCGCTACGCGCTTGCAACCGTGCAGCTATCAATGCGTCTACCTGCTCCGCATCAACCTTGCCCTTCGCTCCCGCTTGCAGGAAGGACTCAGGCTCAAGCTGCAGCACCCCCAGCACCGAAGCCAGCTGTTTCAAGCGCGCAGCCAAACCGGCGGCGGCCTCTAGGTCGGTATCGCGCAGGCGATTGATCTCACGAACCATCTCAAACAACACGGCGCAGGCTTCTGGGGAGTTGAAGTCATCATCCATCGCCTCGGCAAAACGCTCGGCATAGGCATCGCCACCAGCAGGAGCGGCCTCAGGCAACCCCTTGAGTGCGTGGTAGAAGCGCTCCAGCGCGCCCTTGGCTTCTTTCAGGCTGTCTTCGGAGTAGTTGATGGGGCTGCGGTACTGACTCGACACCAGGAAGTAGCGCACCACTTCAGGATGGTATTTTTCCAGCACCTCGCGGATGGTGAAGAAGTTGCCCAGGGATTTAGACATTTTCTCGCCATCCACGCGTACCGCGCCAGCGTGCATCCAGGCATTGGCGTAAAGCTTGCCGGTGGCGGCTTCGCTCTGCGCGATTTCGTTTTCATGGTGCGGGAAAACCAGGTCGGGACCGCCGCCGTGAATGTCGAATGTCTCGCCAAGGCAGCAGGTCGACATGACCGAGCATTCGATATGCCAGCCGGGTCGCCCTTCCCCCCATGGGGATGTCCAGCTTGGCTCGCCAGGCTTGGCGCCCTTCCACAGGACAAAATCAAGCGGGTCCTGCTTGGACTCGTCGACTTCAATGCGCGCCCCGATGCGCAGGTCTTCGATCTTCTTGCGCGAGAGCTTGCCATAACCGACAAACTTGCCCACCCGGTAATACACATCACCATTGCCCGGGGCGTAGGCAAAGCCCTTGTCGATCAGGGTTTGAATCATTTCGTGCATGCCGGAAATATGGCTTGTCGCACGGGGTTCCATGTCAGGACGCAGCACCGAAAGACGGGCTTCGTCTTCATGCATGGCAGCAATCATTCGCTCGACCAGCACTTCAAAGCCTTCGCCATTTTCCTGGGCGCGACGAATAATCTTGTCGTCGATATCAGTGATATTGCGCACATAGGTCAACTCATAGCCACGAAAGCGCAGCCAGCGTGCAATCACATCAAACGCGACCATCACCCGGGCATGACCGATGTGGCAGAAGTCATAAACCGTCATGCCGCAGACGTACATCCGTACCTGGTTGCCGACTAGCGGTTTAAGCGCTTCTTTGGTCTTGCTCAAGGTGTTGTAGATGGTCAGCATAAAAAATCCTTAAACGCGGCCCTTTAAGCCACAAAATCTGCTGCATAACCCAGGGCCGCAGGCTCACTGCGGCCCTGGATTACTCACTCAGCCCTGTGCCTGGGCTCAACCCCAGGAGTCACGCAGGGTTACGGTGCGGTTGAAGACCAGCGCACCCGGCTTGGAATCTTTCGAGTCGAGGCAGAAGTAACCTTCGCGCTCAAACTGGAAACGATCATCAACCGTTGCGTTGGCCAGCGACGGCTCGGCGCGACAGCCCTTGAGCACGACCAGCGACTCGGGATTGATGTTGTCCAGGAAGCTACCGCCTTCATCGGCTTTTTCCGGATTGGCCGAGCGGAACAAACGGTCATAAAGCCGCACTTCACACTCAACGCTGGCAGCGGCTGGCACCCAGTGCACCACCCCCTTGACCTTGCGCCCTTCCGGGTTCTTGCCAAGGGTTTCAGGGTCGTAGGAGCAACGCAGTTCGATCACATTGCCCTCGGCGTCCTTGATCGCTTCATCGGCACGAATCACATAGCTGCCGCGCAAACGCACCTCGCCACCCGGCTCAAGACGCTTGTAGCCTTTTGGCGGGTTTTCTTCGTAGTCGCCAGCATCGATATAGATCTCGCGGGCAAACGGCAGCTCACGGGTGCCCATGTCCTGCTTTGGATGACGCGCCAGGCTGAGTAGCTGAACCTCATCCTCCGGGTAGTTGGTGATCACCACCTTCAGGGGCTTGAGCACGCACATGGCACGCGCGGCGTTGGCGTCAAGATCTTCGCGGATGGCGAATTCAAGCATACCGATATCCACCACGCCGCCGGCACGATTGACCCCGATCATGTCGCAGAAGTTACGCATCGATGCAGGCGTGTAGCCACGACGGCGATAGCCAACCAGCGTTGACATGCGTGGGTCGTCCCAGCCATTTACATGGCCTTCGTCCACCAACTGCTTGAGCTTGCGCTTGCTGGTGATGGTGTAGTTGAGGTTAAGCCGCGCAAATTCATACTGGCGTGGCTGTGCCGGTACAGGCAAATGCGCCAGGAACCACTCGTACAGCGGACGATGGTCTTCGAACTCAAGGGTGCAAACCGAATGGGTAATGCCTTCTATGGCATCGGACTGGCCGTGCGTGAAGTCATAGCTTGGGTAAATGCACCACTTGTCACCCGTCTGGTGGTGATGGGCATGGCGTATGCGATAGAGAATCGGGTCGCGCAGGTTGATGTTTGGCGCTGCCATGTCGATTTTAGCCCGCAGCGAGCGTGCGCCATCGGCAAATTCGCCTGCTTTCATGCGGGCGAACAAATCCAGGTTTTCTTCAACCGAACGGTCACGAAACGGGCTGTTCCGGCCCGGCTCGGTCAAGGAGCCACGGTATGCCCGCGACTCTTCAGGCGACAGGTCGCAAACATAGGCATCACCGGACTTGATCAGCGCTACAGCCCAATCATGCAGTTGGTCGAAGTAGTTGGAGGCGAAGCGTACGTCGCCTGCCCACTGGAAACCCAGCCATTGCACGTCCTGCTTGATCGCATCGATGTATTCCTGGTCTTCCTTGGCCGGGTTGGTGTCATCGAAACGTAAATGACAGTCACCACCAAACTCTTTTGCCAGGCCGAAGTTCAGGCAGATCGACTTGGCGTGGCCAATATGCAGGTAACCGTTAGGTTCCGGCGGGAAACGGGTAATAACCTTCGCGTGCTTACCTGACTCCAGATCAGCCTGGACGATGGGGCGAAGGAAGTTCGTTGCGGCGGGAGTCTCTGACTTGCTCATGGTGTCCTTGATCATGCAGGTTCGCGGCTTAGCAACGGCCGACTAAAACGATGAATGCGCTGAAAACCTCTAGACCAGTGTGCTGAGCGAGCGTTACAACATTGCATTGGCGCTATCGCAGAACCACGCTATTGGGGTAGCGCAAACGATAACCAAGCGGTGCACGACAATCACAATGGTGATGGTTTTCCGGCAATTGCAAAGCGCCTATCATAGCCGAAGCTGTCAACCCCCTGACAGGCCTTGAAACCAGTTCATTTGCGCTGCGTAGCACTTAAGTTACGTTTACAATACCCGCTGCACCGATGAGCGCATCTAAAACTCGCGCAAAAATGCGGCCTGCAAAGCCACGGACACGCAGATCCTTTACCTCTGCGCCATGACCTGACGCACGAGTTTCAGGGCTTTGTGGGTTGGCTTAGCGCGCCCCAGCCTCCTGCTTATTTTGATAGAGCGATTACTACCATGATCAAGCTGCACACCAACCACGGCGTTATCACCCTGACCCTGTTTGCCGACAAGGCGCCAGAAACCGTGGCCAATTTCAAGGAATACGTAAAAAGCGGCCACTACGATGGCACCGTTTTTCACCGCGTGATCAGCAACTTTATGGTTCAGGGTGGCGGTTTTGAACCTGGCATGAAACAGAAGCCGACCAACGCCACCATCAAGAACGAAGCCAACAACGGCGTTTCCAACAAAGTGGGCACCGTTGCCATGGCGCGCACCATGGAGCCACATTCGGCCTCTGCCCAGTTCTTCATCAACGTAGCCGACAACACCTTCCTCGACCACACCGCACCTACGGTCCAAGGCTGGGGCTATGCAGTGTTCGGCGAAGTGACCGATGGCATGGATGTAGTCGAGAAGATCAAGGGCGTGCCTACCACCATGAAGTCTGGCCACCAGGATGTTCCGGTGGACGACGTCATCATCGAGCGTGCCGAGATCGTTGAGTGATCCTACTGATCTCTGATCTGCACCTTGAACAGGAGCGCCCGGACATTACCCGGGCGTTTCTACATTTCCTCGGCACCCGCGCACGCCAGGCTGAGGCGCTGTACATTCTCGGGGATTTCTTCGAGGTCTGGATTGGTGACGATGCAATCAGCCCCTTTCAACGTTCGATTGCAGACGCACTGAAACAACTCAGTGAAAGCGGCACCGCCATATTCCTGATGCATGGCAATCGCGACTTCATGATTGGCCAGCGCTTTTGTCGCGAAGCCGGCTGCACCCTGCTGCGCGACCCCAGCGTAGTCGAACTGGCCGGTGAAGCTGTGTTGCTGATGCATGGCGACAGCCTGTGCACCCGCGATGAAAACTACATGCGCATGCGCCGCTACTTGCGCAACCCCCTGAGCCTGTGGATTCTGCGACACCTTCCACTGGGGACTCGCCATAAGCTGGCGCGCAAGCTACGCAATGAAAGCCGGGCCCAAACCCGGATGAAAGCCAGCGACATTGTCGACGTCACCCCGGATGAAGTCAGTCGGGTCATGGCCGAACACGGCGTCAAGACCCTGATCCACGGTCATACCCACCGACCGGCCGTGCACAAGCTGCTGGTAAACGGCGAGCCCGCCAGGCGTATCGTCCTGGGGGACTGGGATCGTCAAGGCTGGGCCTTGCAGGTCGATGAAACCGGCTTCAACCAGGCGCCATTCAGCCTCGACGCCTGATAAAAAACGGTGCCTTTGCACCGTTTTTCTCAACCGACACTCTTCCTGATCAGTGCCCTGCGGCTGCTGGCCCTGCCTTGGCGGTAAAGGGTGGCTTGGCCAGCCATACAATGAGTATCAGGCTTATGAACACCCAGCCCATAAGGGTGAAGTAATCCACGGTCGAGACCATGTAGGCCTGGCTGGTCAGGGTCTGCTCAAGTTGGGCATAGGACTGGACGTTGGCCCCACCGAGCTGATCCAGCGCCTGGCGCGTTACCGGGTCGTACACGCTGATATGCTCACTCAAGTAGGCGTGATGCACTTCGGAGCGACGTATCCAGATCCAGGTGGTCAGCGATGCGGCAAAACTACCGCCCAGATTACGCAGGAAAGTCGCCAGTCCCGAGCCATCGGCAATCTGATCCGGCGGCAAGTCCGAGAGCAGGATGCTCAACGTTGGCATGAAAAACAGTGCGACACCTATCCCCATGAACAGCTGGACCAGGGCGATATGCTGAAAATCAACTTGCGAGTTGAAGCCGGCGCGCATGAAGCAACTCGTGCCAATCGCCAAAAATGCGATGCCTGCCAGAATTCGCAAGTCGAACTTATGCGCATAGTTGCCCACGAACGGAGACATCAGCACCGGCAAGACGCCAAGCGGCGCCACGGCCAGGCCCGCCCAGGTCGCGGTGTAGCCCATCTGCGTTTGCAGCCACTGGGGCAAGATCAGGTTGATGCCAAAGAAGCCGGCATAGCCCCCAACCAGCACTATGGTGCCGATCCGGAAGTTGCGATGGGCAAACAGACGCAGGTTGACGATCGGATGACGGTCTGTCATTTCCCAGATAATGAATATCGCCAGTGAGATCGCCGAGATCAGCGTGCCGATCACGATGAAATTCGACTCGAACCAGTCCAGGTCATTGCCCTTGTCGAGGACAATCTGCAGCGCACCGACACCGATGATCAGGGTCAGCAAGCCAATGTAGTCGATAGGCTGATGACTGGTGACCACCGGCCGCTTGCGCATTTGCTGGGTCACCACGAAGGCGGCAAACAAACCTATTGGTACATTGATAAAGAAGATCCATGGCCAGCTGTAGCTGTCGGTTATCCAGCCGCCAAGAATTGGCCCGGCAATGGGCGCCACAACAGTCACCATCGCCAGCAAAGCCAGCGCCAGCCCCCGTTTGGCCGGGGGATACACCGCAATCAACAGGGTTTGTGTCATCGGGTACAGCGGCCCGGCCATCAACCCCTGTAGCACCCGAAAGCCCACAAGCTCAGGCATGGAGCGCGAAATCCCACACAGAAATGAAGCCAGTACGAACAGCATGGTGGCCCAGACAAACAGCTTTACCTCGCCATAACGGCGGCTCAGCCATCCGGTCAGCGGCAAGGCAATTGCGTTGCTGACGGCGAACGAAGTAATGACCCAGGTGCCCTGCTCCGCACTGACCCCGAGGTTGCCTGCGATCGTCGGCAGCGCCACGTTGGCAATAGTGGTATCGAGGACCTGCATGAAGGTCGCCAACGAAAAGCCAATGGTGCAAAGCAACAAGCTGGGCGGTGTGAAAGAAGCTTGAGAGCTCATCACCACTCCTTAATGTATTAAGACTGGCCTCGCCCGATAAGCGAGGCCCGAGGGGGATTAACGCGCCGCGGTTTTGGCCACTGGCTCGCTGTTGTCCTTGATCAGCTTGCTGATCAGGGCATCGGCATCAGCCAGCTGCTGCTTGTAGACATTGGTGGTGTACGAGGCCTTGACCGGCGGCTGCTGGGCCAGGACCGGGCCGCTTTGGTCGTGCAGGTTGACATTGACCAGGGTTGACAGGCCAATGCGCAGCGGGTGCTTGGCCAACTCGTCGTGGTTGATATGGATGCGCACCGGAACACGTTGCACGATCTTGATCCAGTTGCCGGTAGCGTTTTGCGCGGGCAAGAGTGCAAAAGCACTGCCAGTGCCAGCCCCGAGGCTGTCGACCGTGCCATTGAAAGTCACGTCATCGCCATACAGGTCGCTGGTGATCTCGACTGACTGTCCAATACGCATTTTGCTTAACTGGGTCTCCTTGAAGTTGGCATCGATCCACACTTGATCCAGTGGCACCACGGCCATCAACGGCGTGCCCGGCTGGACACGCTGGCCAAGTTGCACGGTACGCTTGGCCACGTAACCGGTCACGGGAGCAATCAAGGCACTGCGTGCATTGTTGAGGTAGGCTTGACGCAAATCGGCTGCCGCAGCCAGCACATCCGGATGCGAAGCGATAACGGTGTCATCGACCAGCGCCCGGGTGCTGTTGAGTTGTTGTTGCGCGTTATTCAAGGCGCTTTGCGCCGAGGTCAGTGCATCACGGGCGTGGGACAGTTCCTCGCGGGAAATCGCCCCGCCAGCGGCCAGGCTCTGCCGGCGCTGGTAGTCTTTCTTGGCTTTTTGCACCGCAGTCAACTGTGTTTGCACTTGCGCCTTCATGGCATCGACATTGCTGTACAAGCCGCGCACCTGGCGTACGGTACGCGCAAGATTGGCCTTGGCGCTTTGCAGCCCAACCAATGCATCGCTTGGGTCGAAGTTGATCAGCACCTGCCCCTCATGCACCAAATCACCATCATCGGCACCAATACTGACAACTGTGCCGGTGATCAGTGGCGTGATCTCGACAACGTTACCGTTGACGTAGGCATCGTCGGCGTTTTCATTCCAGCGCCCATAAAACTCGTACCAGGCCGCAAAGCCCAAGCCACCGAGAATGACCACCAGCAAGAGTACAAACAGCCAGGTTTTGCGCTTGCGCTTATTGCCCGCATCAACCGCTTGTTGGTTTTCAGCGGGTTCAGAATGAGTAGCTGTAGCCATGGCAAGTTACCTTTGATTATTCAGTGAGCGGCGCGTTGGCGTGCGCGCTTAGCGATGTGGTGTCGAGGGCTGTGGTGTCAGGTTGATAACCACCACCTAGCGCCTCCATAAGCAGGATCGACAAGTTGATTTGTTCGGCATTGAGGTTGGCCAACTGGCGCTGTGCGCCGAGTAGCTGCTGCTCAATGCTCAACACGTCGAGATAATTGCCTATCCCCGAGCCATAGCGGTCGGCGACAGTGTCGTAGGAATTCTGTGCAATCCGGGCAGCAAGGCTTTGCGAATCTATTTGCTGGTCAATCGAGCGCAACTGGCTGATGGTGTCACTGACCTGCCCCAGCGCCTGCACCAGGTTCTTGTTGTACTGAGCAACCGCCAGGTCGTAATCGGCATCGCGCGCATCAAGATCCGCACGCAGGCGGCCCCCGTCAAACAGCGGCAGCGACAGGCTTGGGCCTATGGAGAAAAATCGGCTGGCATTGCCAAACATGGCATCGCCCAGCAGCGATTGCACGCCACCCGAGGCGCTCAGGTTGAGATTGGGGTAAAAGCGCGTCTTGCTGGCATCAATATTTTTGCTGGCGGCTTCAACTCTCCAGCGTGATGCGACTATATCCGGGCGACGCCCAAGCAACTCAGCCGGCAACTGGCTGGGCAAGGCAACGGCACTGGCCTGCAAGATCGCAGGCCGGGCGATTTGCTCACCACGGTCAGGCCCCTTGCCAAGCAACACCGCCAGGGCAATCTTGGCGCTTTGCAGATTCTTTTCCGAGGCCAGCAACTGCTCTTTGGAACTGGCGGCAAGGCTCTCGGATTGCTGGTACTGATAAACACTGTCAATACCTGCATCCATGCGGCGCTTGCCGAGCTTGACCATCTGCGTGGTGCGTTTTAGGTCTTCAAGGGCCAGGTCATGCAGCGCATGGGCCTGGCCCAGGTTGTTGTAGGCTCGGGCCACGTCGGCGGCAATCGTCAGCTGTGCAGCTTTCTGATCCACTTCCGCGGCGCGTGCCTGCCCCAGGGCGGCCTCCCAAGCGGCACGTTGCCCTCCCCACAAATCGAAGTTGTAGTTGAAGTCTATGGCTGCGCTGCGCAAGGTACTGTAACGGCTGCCCTCGCCCGTGGGATCCTGGACGCGGGCCAAGCGCTCACGATCAACTCCGGCCTGGGCATCAATTTGCGGCATCCGCTCGGCATCCACCGCATAGGCTGCGGCACTTGCCTGGTGCGCACGCGCCTCAGCCACCTGCAGGTCCGGACTGTCTCTCAGGGCTTCTTCAATCAACCCATTGAGCTGGGCATCGCCGAGGCTTCTCCACCAGTCGCTTTTGGGCCAGCTGGCCGGGGAAACCTTGACCTCACTTAACGACTTCTGGGCTTGCAGTTCACTGGCATCAATGCCCGTGGCCGAAGTATTGAGACCTGAATAATTGGCACAGCCGGCAATACTCAGCGCCAGCAGTGCAAGGGAAAATTGCTGCCTGATTGCGCGACTCATTGATGATCACCCAGACGTTGCATAGTGATGGTGTCTCCTGCGCTGAACAGTATTTTCTTGAGGATTCTCTCGAGCATGGCGCGCTCTTCCGGCTCCAGCACCCCAAGCAACTCATCCATCGCAGCAGTACCGATTCTTGGCAGTTGATTCGCCAACGCCAGTCCGTCTTCGGCCAACGCCAGGCGCACATGACGGCGGTCTTCTGCACAGCGACGCCGGATAACCAATTGCTTGTGCTCAAGCCGATCGAGCATGCGGGTCATGGCGCCACTGTCCAACGACAGTTGCCGACAGAGCTCGGCTGGGGTATCCACCTCAAAGTGGGCAATCATGATCAGCACCTTGAACTGCGCTGCCGTGACCGAATAAGGCTCCAGGTTGCGGTCCAGGATCTGGTCTTTAAGCAATGCCGTACGACCGATCAACAGGCCCATCACGGAAAATGGAAATAATGGCGGGGTTGGATTACTCATTGCGCACCTGAAAAGCTGCCTAGGCAGAGAATGCGCTAGATATTACTGCCTAGGCAGCTATATTTCAAAACATTTTGTTGCATTTTTCAGGCACGAGCGAGCCGCAAGCCAAGGCTTGCAGCTGAAAACCGCGTTTTAGAGGGGGTACAGCAGGTCAGGAGGCGACTGGCACGCCACTGTGAAAGCGAAACTCTGTGTCGGGGCTGGCAATCAGTTCCTGCTCGATTGCCCTTATCCGCTCGATGCTCCGCTCAACATCCGCCGCATCGCCAAACTGATAGGCAAACTTGAGGTAATGCTGGTAATGCCGAGCTTCCGACTTCAGCAAACCATGGTAGAACTTGCCGAGTTCTTCGTCCAAATGCGGGTAAATCTTGGCAAAACGCTCACAACTGCGCGCCTCGATAAAAGCACCGACCACAAGGGTATCGACCATCTTCACTGGTTCATGGTTGCGTACCCCGGCGCGCAAACCTGAGGCATAACGGCCGGCTGACAGTGGCCGCAATTCGATTTTGCGCTTTTTCATGATGCGCACGACTTGCTCATGGTGCACCAGCTCTTCACGGGCCAGGCGCGACATATAGACCACTAGGTCGGTATGGGTGTTGTACTTGGCAATCAGGCTCAAGGCCGTTGATGCGGCCTTGAATTCACAATTCTTGTGATCCAGCAGCATCACTTCTTGCTGGTCAAGCGCCGCATCGATCCAGCCTTGCGGTGTTTCACTGCCCAGAAACGCATTGATTTCAGTCAGCACAGGCACGCTCCGTAGTGATGGACACAAATAACCAAGCCAGCACTGTGGCTGACACTAGGGGCGTGCGAAGACGCGACAAACAATCAATATTGGCTGGCGGTTGCATAGGCTCACAACAATCAAGGACGAAACCGGCGTAGATACCGGCGGCACATTATACGAATGACACGGCGAACAGCCAGCCCGGCAGATTGACTTGCATCAACTACACAGTGCGCTGGTTGCATCTATAGTTGATGAAGTGGTGCAGATTCCCTGGGAGATCATCATGCAAGCAATCCGAAGCATTCTCGTTGTGCTTGACCCCGCACTGCCGGACGCTCTGGCGCTCAAGCGTGCCAAATTGATTTCCGGCGTCACCGGCTCGCACTTACACCTGCTGGTTTGCAGCCACAAAGGCGACCACTCGGCGTTTCTCGCAGACCTTTGCAGCATGGTGATTGACGAGGGCTTTAGCGTCAGTAGCAACCAGGCCTGGCGCGACAACCTGCACAACACCATTATTACCGAGCAGCAGGCCGAGGGCTGCGGCCTGGTCATCAAGCAGCACCTGCCAGACAACCCACTCAAACGCGCCCTTCTCACGCCCGATGACTGGAAACTCCTGCGCTATTGCCCCAGCCCGGTGTTGATGGTCAAGACCGATCGTCCCTGGACCGAAGGAGTGGTGCTGGCGGCAGTCGATGTTGGCAACGATGACTACGAGCACAAGGCACTCCACGCCGGGATTATCAGCCACGGCTTCGAGATTGCCGGCCTGGCCCACGCCAAGCTGCACGTAATCAGCGCACACCCGACACCGATGCTGTCTGCCGCTGACCCAACATTCCAACTCAAAGAAACAATCGAGGCGCGCTACCGGGCAGCCTGCAAGGAGTTCCAGGCTGAGTTCGACATCAGCGAGGACCGCCTGCACATTGCCGAAGGCCCGGCCGACTCATTGATCCCACTTACTGCGCATAACCTTGGCGCGGTGGTTACCGTCATTGGCACTGTCGCACGCACGGGGATTTCCGGCGCATTGATCGGCAATACTGCCGAGGTGATTCTCGACGCGCTTGAGAGCGATGTGCTGGTACTCAAGCCCGACGACATTATCGACCACCTCGAAGAACTGGTCGCACAAGCCTAACCCCTCCCCTAAAGCTGCAGCGCGCCCCTATGGCGCGTTGCAGTTGATTTCCTGGATCCAACCTTGTTGCAATGCGTGACTGAGCACCTGCGCCAGTTGCTCGCTGCCTATAAACGCGCGCATCGCCTCTGGCGATTCCCAGGTTGCACTCAACAGCCAATTGGCGCTGAGTTGCGGATCTGCCTCGACAGCAAATGCTCGGCAACCGGCCATGGACGAAACATCATCAAGGGCTTCGCACAAATAAGCTCCAAGCACTTCATCACAGCCGCTGTTGGCCCGGATCAGGGCACATTGATAAGTCGTCATGTCGCTCTCCATCTCTTTGTTAACCGCTGTTTCAGCCTGCTGACGCGACAGGGCTCGCCAAATACAGTTACAACGGCAAGACAGTCAGCGATAAATTCGCGCCAACGGCCCCGAGAGTCTGTACCTGCTTTTGATTGGCTAGCGTAATGGCTTTGACCAGAGCTTGGGTCAGAGCCGATTCAGTGCAGATCGAATATCTGCCGAACCTGTGCGTCAGCGTTGCACTGCGCCTGGGTAATAGAACATTCCCCAGTAGCTAAAGAGTAATCGGCTAGCCGCTATTGCCACTAGTCAATTACTGGTTGGTTATTGCCTAAAACTGCAAGAGCAGTTTTTTTATTGGCTGGTGTCACTTGAGTCAAAAGCATTTAACCTGCAGGCGCGGCATCGGCAATTGCCTGTTAAAAGCCAATTTTTGCCTATTCCTGCAATAGTATTTCCCAGGCCACCAATTGCCTGATCTACCGGGCTAAGCTTTGGCGACCAACCGAGAGACCCGCGCATGACAAGCCCTGAACACACAGCCGTACTACTCGCCCAGCGCCAGGACGAACTGGCCGCACTGATAAGCCGGCTGGTGCCGACTGATAATGTGGTCGAGACCGCAATCAAAGGTGTATTTCTCGCCCGCGCCGACCAGCCAACGCTGCCGATGCCGGTGCTGTACAAGCCAAGCCTGTGCATCATTGCCCAGGGTCGCAAAGAGGTACGCCTGGCCGATGAGGTGTACCAGTACGACCCGCTCAATTACCTGGTGGCCTCGGTCCCTTTGCCCGTCAGCGGGCATATCACGCAAGCCACGCCTGAAAAGCCCTACCTCTGCCTGCGCCTGGATATCGACCCGGCGCTGGTCAGCAATCTGATAGCCGACACAGGCCCAATAGGCGTACCCAACAGCGGGCCGCGTCGCGGCTTGTATCTGGACCGGGTTGACTTGCCGCTGCTCGATGCCGTGATTCGCCTGGTGCAATTGCTTGAGACACCGCGTGATATCAATATCCTGGCGCCCATGGTGCTACGCGAAATATTCTACCGCTTGCTGCACAGTGCCCAAGGGCATCACCTGCATGCAATAGTGATCAATGACAGCCAGAGCCATCGCATTGCCCGGGCGATTGACTGGCTCAACAGCAATTACACCGAGCCCTTGCGAATCGAAGACCTGGCCCGCGAGGTCAATCTCAGCCAATCAACCCTGCACCACCGCTTCAAAGCAGTAACAGCACTGAGCCCGCTGCAGTACCAGAAACAGTTGCGCCTGCAAGAAGCCAGGCGCCTGATGCTTAGCGAAGGCATGGAAGCGGCGGTTGCAGGCTACAAGGTTGGCTACGAGAGCCCGTCCCAGTTCAGTCGTGAATACAGCCGCCTGTTCGGCGCGCCGCCTTTACGCGACCTCGCCCGCCTGCGCAGTGCCAGCTAATTTGTAGCCTGATGACTGATATGGCGCTCTCGCAGGCTAAAAGCCTGCGTTGCCACAGTCGCTATAGGCCCATCTGCTTGCTGATGATCTCGTTCATGATTTCGCGCGAACCACCACCAATCGAAAGAATCCGATTGTCGCGATACAGGCGTTCGACAAGGCTTTCGCGCATATAACCCATGCCGCCTAATATTTGCACGGCGTCATAGGTAATCTTGTCGGCGATATCAGTGGCGAAGTTCTTGGCCATGGATATCTCCTTGATCACGCTCTTGCCAGCCGCCATCTGCGCAGCCTGGCGATAGGTGAACTCACGCGACACTTCGAGTTGAGTGGCCATTTCAGCCAGGCGGTGCTTGAGCACCTGGAACTTGGCGATAGGTTTGCCGAACGCCTGCCGCTCACGCGCCCACT
Organism: Pseudomonas sp. S9; assembly: GCF_000222125.1. NCBI lineage: Bacteria > Pseudomonadati > Pseudomonadota > Gammaproteobacteria > Pseudomonadales > Pseudomonadaceae > Pseudomonas > Pseudomonas sp. S9. The sequence goes on from NZ_AFFX01000012.1 coordinate 198,516, forward strand.
GCAAGGAGGCCTCAAGCGCCAGCTGAGCCGTCATGTTCGCCATGATTGCCAACGACAGACGCTCACTCTGGAAGTTGGCCATGATGCAGGCAAAGCCCATGTTTTCAGCGCCAATCAGATTTTCGGCTGGCACCTTGCAGTCATCAAAGAACAACTCTGCGGTGTCCGACGCCCACCAGCCCATCTTTTTCAATTTGCGGCCGACGCTGAACCCAGGCGTGCCCTTCTCGATCAGCAGCAAGCTGACACCGCCAAAGCCATCACCACCGGTTCGCACGGCAACCGTGTAGAAATCGGCGCGCACGCCGCTGGTGATAAAGGTCTTGCTGCCCGTTACCCGGTAGTAATCACCCTCGCGCACCGCACGGGTCTGCAGGTTTGCAACATCAGAGCCACCGCCGGGCTCGGTAACCGCCAGCGCCATGATCTTTTCACCTGCAAGCACCTGTGGCACAACACGATCACGCAGTGCCGGCCTGGCCCACTTGAGCACCGGTGGCAAACCAATATCCAGCGATCCCAGGCCGGCGACCAAGCCACCAGAGCCTGAACGCATCAACTCCTCGCTGGCGGCAACCTTGGCGAATACATCGCCCTCGTGGCTACCACCAAAATCTTCCGGGTAACCAATTCCCAGGATGCCGGCAGCGCCTGCCTTTTGATACAGCTCACGCGGGAATTCCCCAGCCTCCTCCCACTGATCGACATGCGCAAGAATTTCGCGCTCTACAAAACGCCGGACGGTATCGCGAACTAAACGATGGGAATCGTCAAAATAGTCGTGCATGGCAGTCATGGGTTTTGCTCGTTATTTTCTTGCGACCATACCAAGCGCTTGCTAGGCAAGCAAGATGAGATACCCGCCATAACGCCGACTCAACAGCCGCTCGATTGCAAAGCTGCAGAAAAATGAACGCCGGAGTTACTAGCTCCGGCGTTAGGGACACAAGATCAGAAGTTGTAACTGGCCGGCGGAGGGATGTTGCGTTCTTCGCCAAAGTAGCAATAGTTAAGGCTGCCGCAAGACGCCACGTACTTTTTGTCAGTCAGGTTATTGGCGTTCAAGCGCACATCGACGCCGGTCAGGCCCAGCTTACCGAGGTCATAACCCAGGGATGCATCGACCAGCGTGTAGGATGGCACCTCAAGTGTATTCTCGGCATCCGCCCAGCTATCGCCCACATAGCGCACGCCTGCACCGATTTTCAGCCCTTCAAGGCGACCACCAAGGAAGCTGTAGTCGAGCCACGCAGAGGCCATGTGCTCGGCGGCCTGGGTCGGTGAGTTGCCCTTGTTGTCCAAGGTTGGATCGACAGTGCTGATTATTGATTTCGAGTATTCGATATCGGTGTAGGTATAGCTGCCAAGCAGGCGCACAGCTTCTGTCAATTGCAGGCGTGCCTCAAGTTCCAACCCTTGCGAGCGCACAGCGCCGACGGGGCGGTAGAAGTCTTCATCGGCGGCCTTGGTTGCAAGGTTTTCCTGATCGATATGAAACAGCGATGCGGTGTACAGGTCATCGGTGCCATTAGGCTGGAACTTCAAGCCAAACTCCCATTGCTTGCCTTCCGTGGGCGCCAGCGGATTGCCGTCCTGGTCGGCATAGGCGTTGGGGTTGAAGGACTCCGAGTAACTCATGTACGGCGCAAGGCCGTTATCAAACAGATACAACACTCCGGCACGCCCGGTGAACTTGCTGGGTTCATCCTTGCTGGTGCCGCCGTAGATTTCGTCTTCTGACTCGACCTTGACCCAGTCCTGGCGCACGCCCAGCGAAAAACGCCAGTTATCCAGGGCGATCAGGTCTTGCAGGTACACACCGGTTTGCTCAAGCCGTCGCGTGGAACTGCTTGACCATGCCGGATTGATGGTTACCGTGCCGCCGTAGACTGGGTTGAAAGCATCGATATTGCTGGCGGTGCCGGCGGTGTAGTCGACCCGGGTTTTGCGCCGCTGATAGTCAAGCCCGCCCACTACAGTGTGCTGCGCTGCGCCAGTATTGAATTCGGCCTGGAGCATATTGTCGATGATCCAGGCGTGCAGCTTTTCATCAGCGCCGGTATAGGCACGATACAACTCGGTATCATTGGCCCAGCCAGCGGCATAGACTTGCTCGGCACTGACATCAGAGGTTTGATAGCGGAAGTTTTTCCGCGCCGACCAGGTATCGTTGAAACGATGCTCGAACTGGTAGCCGATCATCTGCTGCTCACGCTCGAAGCTGTCCTGATCCGGCTCACCTTCGAAAAAATGCTCGGAGATATGGCGCCCGGCGTGACGATTGATCGTACCCTCTGCAGGCAGGCCGCCATGGTAGCCGCTGTTCGGATCTTTCTGCAGGTAAGCCTGCAAGGTCAAATGGGTGTCTTCGCTGAAGTCGATCGAAACACTTGGCGCCAGGGTGTAACGCTCTTCATCGGCGTAATCGAATTGGGTGTCAGCGCTGTCGACCAGCCCGGTCAGGCGATAGGCAATGCGCTGCTGGTCATCCAATGGCCCGGTGAAGTCAAAACCAATACCTTTCTTGTCGTTGCTGCCGGCAATGGCCTGGATTTGTCCTGAGGCCTGAAACTCTGGTTTCTTGGTGGTCATCGCCGCAAGACCGCCCGGAAGGCTACGCCCATAAAGCACTGAGGACGGGCCTTTCAGAATATCGATACGCTCAAGAAAGTAAGGGTCGATCTGCAGGCTGCTGTAGGTGCCGCTGTCGCCCATCATCTTCAGCCCGTCGAGGAACAGATTGTCCACCGAGCCGTCATTAAAACCGCGCATCGCTACATAATCGTAGCGATGCGTCGCGCCGTACGGATTGGTCATCACACCCGGGGTGTAGCGCATGGCTTCGGCAACGGTTTGCGAGCCTTGGTCATCCATTTGCTCGCGCGTTACCACCGAAACCGATTGCGAGGTTTCAAGCAGGGGCAAGCTGGTCTTGGTGGCAACGCTACTGTGCGTGGCGTTATAGCCATCGATGCTGCCCAGGGCATTGCCCAGGGCAAAGCCTTTGACTGTGGTGGCGGGCAATTGCATGGCGCCGTCACTGCCCTGGCCATGCAGCGTATATCCGCCCTGCTCGCCCTGGCTGATACTCAGGCCAGTGCCTTGGAGCAAGCGGGTAAAGCCTTCATGAACACCGTACTCCCCGTTCAAGCCCCCTGTTTGCTTGCCTTCGGTAAGCCGTGCATCGACCGAGAGCATCACCCCCGCCTCACCGGCAAAACGGCTCAATGCAGATGACAAGTTGCCAGGCGCAATATTGTATTGGCGCACTTGCTGGCTCGCCGCCTGGGCTTCAGCAGCCACGGACTGCTGCGACATCAGCGCAAGTGGAAACATCAGTGCAGCGCAGCGAATAGCCTGGCGCAAATGAGTTGGACGAAAATCGTTGGAGCGCATCGGATGACCCTTTGGCAGATGGTTATGTTGATAGGCCAAACGAGTCGCGAAAAAGGGAACCCATCGCATAAAAAAACAATCGCAGGTCTTAACCTGAAACCGGCTCAAGGGTGATCCACCATGGCCAGCGCCGATTGACACGGATGGGTAAACTCGCCTCAAGCGCCGCATAGATGCGTTCCGGGTCATTCAACGGGAATGCGCCAACCAGATGCAGACCTGCAATCCGTGGGTCGACTGCCAAATGCCCGGGCACATGCTCGGCCAGTTCGCTGATGAAGTCGCCGAGCGCACGATCGTCCGCCAGCAGCATGCCGCGCTGCCAGGCATTACGGGCGGGTGAAACCTGGCTGATGGGGCCAATCTGCCGCCGATCAAACCAGGCCTGCTGTCCAGCGCCCACCACTTTGCTCGCCCCCTGAGCACAGGTAATGCGGACACGGCCTTCAAAGACACTGAGCAATGTGCCAGCCTGCTGCATGCGCACACTGAAGCGAGTACCCAACGCCTGCAAGCGCCCGTCAACCGTGTCGACACACAACGGTCGAGCGGGCTGCTGGATATCCGGGGCGCTGTCGACCAGCAACTCGCCTTGCCACAAACGCAATAACCGCAGGTCAAGGCTGTAGTCGATATCGACTGAACTGTTGCTGTTGAGCCACAACTGGGCGCCGTCTGCCAAGTGCAATTGTCTGATCTGGCCGGTTGTGCTGCTCTGGTCAGCCATCCAGGCCTGCACGGGCTTGCGTGACACAGTCAGGCCCAAACCAGCGCCACCCACCAACAGCAACAGACTACTAAGCACTTGACGACGAGTACGAACGCCTGCGCGCAGAGCATTGTGGGCAGGCTCACGCTGGGCGGCAGGCAAGGCCTGGAATTGACCACTGATTTGCTGCACCCGATGCCAGGCGGCCTGATGCGCCGGATTGCTCGCCAGCCACAACTGCCACGCCTTGCGCTGCCTGTCACTGACAGATTCGCTCGCTAACACCGCAAACCATTCGGCAGCCTGTTCAAGTACCCGGAAATCGGACTGGGCAGACATGCTATTGCTGCGCCAACATCAGGCAATGCAACATGGCCTGCGCCATGTATTTTTTAACCATACGCTCGGATACAGCCAGGCGCTGGGCAATGACGGCATAGGTCAGGCCATCAAGTTGCGACAAGAGAAATGCCTCGCGCACCTTGCTCGGCAGTCTCAGCAACATCGCATCGATGGCCAGCAGGGTTTCCACAATCATTTCACGTTCTTCTGGCGATGGAGCCAGCGCCTCTGGCTGCGCCGCGAGCGCGTCCAGATAAGCCCGCTCGACCGACTGTCGCCGCCAGAAGTTAACGACCAGGCCATGGGCGATGGTCGACAGGTAAGCACGGGGTTGTCGCAAGGTGGCCAGGCCATCAGGCGATTTGAGCAGGCGAACAAAGGTGTCCTGCGCCAGGTCTGCGGCGTTATGCGCGCAACCAAGGCGCTGACGCAGCCAGCCATTGAGCCAGGCGTTATGGTCACTGTAGAGACGTTGTACGTACTGCTGGGAAGACAACTGCACAACCGACATCGCAGGCACTCACAAGCATCTTTTAACGGAAGATGCTAATGGTAATGCTTCTCAACAACAAATATCCAGTGATCCACTCGAATCAGCGTCCAAACCCGACCTGCAACACAAGCCTGCGAGCCAATTCGGTACCGCCCTTGAGCGTATAGACCGGCGTATCAGATAGAGATAGGCCGACGACCTGCCAGCGCATGCGCCAAAGTACCGCCATCGACCAGCTCCAACTCGCCACCCAGCGGCATGCCATGGGCAATGCGCGAGGCGATCAGGCCTTTGTTGGTCAGCAACTGGGCGATGTAGTGTGCGGTGGCCTCACCTTCTACCGTCGGATTGGTCGCCAGGATCACTTCGGTAAAAGTGCCTTGCTGTTCGATACGGGCAAGTAATTGCGGGATACCAATGGCTTCAGGCCCAAGCCCGTCCAGTGGTGAAAAGGGGCCCTTGAGCACAAAATAACGGCCGCGAAACCCGGTTTGCTCGACCGCATAGACATCCATCGGGCCTTCTACCACGCATAACAGGGTGTCATCCCGCCGCGTGTCCTGGCAGATGTGGCAAATAGTTTCTTCGCTAAGCGTACGGCACTGCTGGCAATGGCCAACACCTTCCATTGCCTGGGTCAGGGTCTGCGCCAGGCGCAAGGCACCACTGCGATCACGTTCGAGCAACTGCAAGGCCATGCGCTGAGCAGTCTTCTGCCCCACTCCCGGCAATACACGCAGGGAATCGATCAACTGGCGAATCAATGGGCTGAAGCTCATGGCAATACTCGCGTGGGCAATAAGGCGAAGAAATCGATGGTTATCCAAGCCTGTCAGCGGAGCTGTCAGGCAGGATGAAATATGTTCGCCGCGAATTTACCCAGGTAAAACCGCCGCGAACATAGGAAAACAGTCATTCGATCAGACTGTCGGCGCTGCCTAGAATGGCATTTTGAAGCCAGGCGGCAACTGCATGCCGTCAGTCATGCCGGCCATCTTGCTCTGGCTGTTTTGCTCGACTTTACGCACGGCATCATTGACGGCCGCAGCAATGAGGTCTTCGAGGATTTCCTTGTCTTCCTGCATCAGGCTATCGTCCAGGCTGATGCGCTTGACGTCGTGGCGACCAGTCATCACCACGCTAACCAAGCCGGCGCCGGATTGACCGGTAACTTCAGCGTTGGCCAATTCTTCCTGCATTTTCTGCATTTTTTCTTGCATCTGCTGCGCCTGCTTCATCAAGCCGGCCATGCCGCCACCTTTCATCATGGTGCTGTCCTCGGTATTCAGGGGTTAACTGGGGTATCAATGGGTTCAATACTGTCAGCGCGGATAACCGCGGTGAACTGTTGGATCATTTGCTGCACGAAGGGGTCATTGTTGATCGACTCTTCAGCCTCACGCTGGCGATCAGCGCGCTGACGCGCCGCAGCCTGCGCAGGTGTTTCCTGTTCAGGTGTAACCAATTCGATTTTCAACTCGATGGCACGGCCCAGTTGGGCATTGAGTGCATCATTGAGCCGCCGCTGCTGAGTCGCATTGAACAAGGCACTATGGCCTGGATCAAGGTGCAACAACCAGCTATCGCCCTCAACCGAGATAAGCGTGCAATTTGCACCAATACTCCCGGTCATGCCCGACAGGCCAAGTTGCGGGAACAACTGCAACCAATCAGCCGCCAGGCCTGTTGCCGGCTGCATGGCAGGCTGCGGTTCAGGCTCCGCTGGTACTGAAGGCTCTACCGCGTCGAAATCGTAATCAATGGAATCGGCATCCATTTCCACGTAATCATAATCCAGCGGCGGCTCGTCATCGTCGCTTTCGTCGGCTTCTGGCTCAGCCACAGCAATGACCTGCGCGCCCTGCTCGATCGCCTCGACAATTTCAGCGGGCGGATTGACCAGCTCAGCGGCGGCCTCTGCGCCAACAAGCGGCTCGGGCGCCTGCTCTTCCCAGGGCAAATTGGTTACCGCAGGTGCAGCACTTGGCTCTGGCTCGACAACGGGAGCAGGCGCAGGGGTTGCATAGGCAATTGGTTCTGCTACGACAGGCGAGGCAACAGCATCTGGCTGATTGGCCACAGTTTCGGCTGCGGACTCAACCACAGGCTCGATGGCGACTGTTGATACAGGAGCTTGAGCCGTAACAGCCGCAGGCGTTTCAACGACAGGCGCTGGAGCAATAGTTGCCGGAGCCGCTTGTGCAGCGCCAGCCACTGATTCTGTTGGGGGATTAGCAGGGGGCTGGCTAATCCCAACCGGCTTTAGCGCCACCCTCGGCGCATCATCGCTATCGGCAGGCCTGAACGCCAGCATGCGCAGCAGCACCATCTCGAAACCGCTGCGGGGATCCGGTGCCAGTGGCAGGTCGCGACGACCGATCAAGCCCATCTGGTAATAAAACTGGATGTCCTCTGCAGGCAAGGCCTGGGCCAGCGCCATGACTCGATCCCGATCGCCCTGACCATTATCCACTGCATCCGGCAGGGCCTGGGCAATGGCGACGCGGTGCAATACATTGAGTATCTCGGCCAACACGCCAGCCCAGTCGGGTCCTTGCTCAGCCAGGTGACGCACAGCATCGATCACCGCGCGAGCATCGCCTTCAAGCAAGGCATGCAGCACGCCGTAGACCTGGCCATGATCCAGGGTGCCAAGCATTGCCCGTACGTCAGCGGCAAGCACCTTGCCCTCGCCGAACGAAATCGCCTGGTCGGTCAAGCTCATGGCGTCACGCATGGAGCCATCGGCTGCGCGCCCAAGCAACCATAGGGCGTCATCCTCAAATGGAATCTGCTCAACACCAAGTACGTGGGTCAGGTGCTCGACAACGCGCTCAGGCGGCATGTTTTTCAGCGAAAACTGCAAGCAGCGCGAGAGAATAGTGACTGGCAGTTTTTGCGGGTCTGTCGTCGCCAGCAGGAATTTAACGTGTGGCGGCGGCTCTTCCAGGGTTTTGAGCAAGGCATTGAACGAGTGCGAGGAAAGCATGTGCACTTCGTCGATCAGGTAGACCTTGAAGCGCCCACGGCTCGGGGAATACTGGACGTTGTCGAGCAACTCGCGGGTGTCTTCGACCTTGGTCCGGCTGGCAGCATCGACTTCGATCAGGTCTACAAAGCGTCCTTCATCGATTTCCCTGCAGATCGAGCAGGTCCCGCATGGGGTCGAACTGATACCGGTTTCGCAATTCAGGCACTTGGCAATAATTCGGGCAATAGTGGTTTTACCCACGCCACGGGTGCCGGTAAACAGATACGCATGGTGAAGGCGCTGGCTGTCTAGTGCATTAATCAACGCTTTGAGTACGTGGGTCTGCCCCACCATTTCGCTGAATGTGCGCGGACGCCATTTGCGTGCAAGAACCTGATAACTCATCGAAACCCGTCGCGTGAGGAAGCAAAAGTGAGCTAATCCTAACGGAGCACCGGGTAAATTGCATCCGCTGTGCATTGCAGTAAATGTGCGCCAGTTTGGCTACCAATAAAAGCACTGGCTATTTTTTGATCAAACGGCTAGTATTGCCGCTGTTCGTACCACGCTGTAAGTCAAATAGGCTCCCGTCTGATAGACGCAAGGCCCCCTCGTTGGAATTTAGTTGCAGAGCGCATTCGTAACAACGGTGCCACACAGCTCTCAACCAAGCCCACCCTGCTGACTGACCAGGCTGCCTCGCTTAAGCGATGCTGCTCGCCTGCCTCCGAAGTACAGACCCGATTGAACGACCAGCAACGCCAAGCTGTTGCCGGAACTTAATCGCGCAACTTCGCTCCGATTACATCAAGACCTCCAGCCTAAACTGGGCCGGATGTTGGAGCTTTATCCGCGCAATGATGCGCATGTAGTTTTAGGAAACACCCAAAAAAATGAATACACATACTCAAATTCAGGATGCCATTCGCACCCTATCCAGCGCATTTGCGCCGTTTGATTGCCGCATCCTCGCTGCCCGCAAAGGTAGCTTCAGCTTCACCATTGTCAATCAGGCCGGCATTGCCAAGCACAGCCAGCGCCTGTATCCAGGCCAATACAATGGTGAGCGTTTGCAGCAGGTTATTGAGCGCGCCCGTGAGTCACTCGTCGCCTAGGCGAGTCTTCGATACCAGCGCGGCAAGGCACTGCTTCTCTGTATAGAGAAAAATGCATCTAACTCAGGGCTTTGCCAGTGATTGCAGCTAGATTCCAAGCAATGCAGCTGCAATCTAACCGGCAAACTGCGAACTTTGCCGGTAAACTCGCCTCTAACTGAATCACCATATAGGATGGAATAAGGGAATGGACAACACTATTCAGTCAAACGTAGAGAACCTGTTTGCCCCGCTACGCACCACATTCAGCTCACCACGCCCCGATGGCAGCATTGTTCTGTCATTGCTGGATGAGACTGAAACCAATGTCTATAGCCGCGTGCTAAGCGCAGAGCAACTCAATAACACCGAGAGCTTCGCACAAAGCCTCGAAGAAATCCGCCTGGAGCTGGCCGTACGCTCCGGCTCGATTCCTGCGGAAATGCGCAAAGCCCTGAAAGAACAGGACAGCGTTCTCAGCTATCACATTTCTTGATGCCTGGCTGGAATACAAAAACCCCGCAATGGCGGGGTTTTTTATTGCCTGCAGCTTTAGCAGCGCAGCATCAATCAGTCGCATTGAATCAATAACAACGATTATTTGCGCCGTTATGCAGCTAAAGACATTAAGAAAATAGGGATTATGCAGCGAGAGACTGCAATGCCGAGATGGCGTATTTGACTGATAAATCCTTGAAGACTCAAGGATTTATAGATTGGAGGCGGTCCCACCAGCCACACCCCGGCACACAATGTTCCCGCTGTGGCTGCTTCCTTCCGGATCTGACCAGGTTCACGGGTAATCGTTGCGGGGGGACCGGCAGGACCACCATCACGCTGCTCACCAGAAGCGAGCCGCGCCATTGTACCGGCTTGAATTAAAGTTACAACCGCTTCAAGCACTTAGCACTGAAATTGCCTCGCTTGACTGGCAATAGGCCTGCACCTGCAAAACTGCAGCGCCAGATCAGTGCTCATCACTCAAAAATTGACATGCATCATGACCAGCGCCGCACAAAACACCGATGCTACTGGATAATCGAGCGCAGCCCTGTGTCATTATCGGTCTCATGGCAACGCGCGGGTCGATTCATTTACCCGGATATATTTGCAACTGGTGTGCACAGCAGGCTATCAAGGCCTGTGACGCCGATATTATTAATCGTAGAAATGCATTCCCAACGGAATTTCTTGTCGAACCGCGAGTCAGAAACAGGTCGCTATCTTTAGGCAATAACCTATAAACAAGACCTGCGACTCAAAACGCACTTACCTGCGTGGGCACGACAAGAGCCCTCAATCAATCAAGGAGCTACAACATGGCTATGACCAAAGACCAATTGATCAGTGATATCGCCGAAGCCATCGACACCCCAAAAACCACTGTACGTGCCGCGCTTGATCAACTGAGCGAAATCGTAAGTGATGCACTGGAAAATGGTGACGAGATCACTCTTCCTGGCATTGGCAAGCTGAAAGTAACTGCACGTCCTGCACGCACCGGGCGCAACCCGCAAACCGGCAAGGCCATCGAGATCGCAGCCAAGAAAGTCGTTAAATACGTGCCAGCCAAAGCACTGACTGACGCGATCAACTAAGCATTGGAGCGTCGCGAGGTCTTCAAGCAGTAGACCCGCACGATGTACCGCTCAAGTCGATTAATCCGAATACTTGAGCGGTTACTCTAAGCTAGAGCGCTACACCGTACCCGGCCAGCACAGCCAGAAACGCATCCTCATCCAGTACCTTCACGCCCAGGTCGTTAGCCTTGGCCAGCTTTGACCCCGCGCCCGGCCCTGCAACCACACAACTGGTCTTAGCCGAAACAGAGCCCGCGACTTTAGCGCCCAAAGCCTCAAGCTTGTCCTTGGCTACATCCCGACTCATGACCTCAAGACTGCCGGTCAACACCCAGGTTTGCCCCGCCAGCGGCAGCCCTTCGAGCTGCTTTCTTTCGCTCTGCCAGTGCATGCCGAACTCACGCAACTGATTTTCTATCGCCAGCGCACGCTGCGCGTTGGCCGGGTCGTCGAAGTAATCGCGCAACGACTTGGCTGCCCTTTCGCTGAGCCGCTCGACCTGGCGCACATCAAGCCAGTCAGCATCGATAATGCCCTGGACCGAGCCAAATTTAGCAGCTAGCCGCTCCGCCCCAGTGGCGGCAATAAAGGCAATATTCAACTTGGTAATAAAACCGGCAAGTGTAGTGCTGGCTGCGAACTCAGGGTGCAAATCACCCTCTTCCTGCAACTCGATGCCGTGCTTGAGCAGTTGGCCTATGACGCCTTGGTTATGCTCATCGGCAAAGAAACTATGGATTTCATGGGCCACTTCCAGGCCGACATCGGGCAAGTAGGTCAGCACTTCGGGCAGTGCCTGGCGAATGCGCGCCAACGAGCCCAGGGCTCGGGCCAGCAGCTTTGCGGTCTCCTCGCCTACGTCAGGTATCCCAAGTGCATAGATAAACCGTGCCAGGGTTGGCTTGCGGCTTTGCTCGATAGCCTCGAGCAGGTTGTTAGTCGACAACTCGGCAAAGCCTTCCAGGCCAACGATTTGCTCGAACGTCAGCGCATAGAGGTCTGCAGGTGAATTAACCAGGCCTTCATCCACCAACTGCTCGACGCTCTTCTCGCCCAGGCCTTCGATATCCATCGCCCGACGGGAGACGAAATGGATGATGGCCTGCTTGAGCTGCGCACCGCAGGCCAGGCGCCCCACACAGCGATAGATCGAGCCCTCGACAAAAGACTCCTTGCCCTTGCTGCGCTTGACCAACTGCGTGCGCTCGACAGCCGACCCACATACCGGGCAATGCTCCGGGACTTTTACGCTGCGTTGCTCACGCTCCTCCGGACTCCAGTTCGGCCGGCGCTCGCTGACCACCTGCACCACCTGGGGAATAACATCGCCTGCCCGGCGGATAACCACGGTGTCTCCAACCATCAGGCCGAGCCGGGCAACCTCGTCCATGTTGTGCAGGGTTGCGTTGGAAACCGTGACCCCAGCGACCTTGACCGGCTTTAACCGTGCCACAGGTGTTACAGCGCCGGTACGGCCCACCTGAAACTCAACCGCAAGCAGTTCGGTTAGCTCCTCAAGCGCCGGAAACTTATGGGCGATGGCCCAACGTGGCTCACGCGCCCTGAACCCAAGCTCGCGCTGCTGGGCCAGACTGTTGACCTTGAACACCACGCCGTCGATCTCGTAGGCCAACGAAGTGCGCCGCTGGCCTATATCGCGGTAATAATCGAGACAGGCCTGGGCACCCTTTGCCAGCTTCAGCTCACGACTGATTGGCATGCCCCACCCCTTGAGCGCGTGCAGGATGCCAATATGGGTTTCAGGCAAATCACCCTGCACCCGGCCAATGCCGTAGCAGCAAAACTCCAGAGGCCGACTGGCGGTGATCTTCGAGTCCAGTTGGCGCAGGCTACCCGCAGCAGCATTACGCGGGTTGGCAAACACCTTGCCGCCCTGCTCCAGTTGCCTGGCATTAAGCGCCTCGAACCCGGCCTTGGACATGAAGACTTCACCGCGCACTTCAAGCACCTGCGGCCAGCCTTCGCCTTGAAGCTTCAGCGGTACATTACGAATGGTGCGTACATTGACGCTGATGTCTTCTCCGGTACTGCCGTCACCGCGCGTAGCGCCGCGTACCAGCAAGCCGTTTTCATAGAGAAGGCTGACAGCAAGGCCATCAAGCTTGGGCTCACAGCTGTATTCCACCGAGCCAAACAGATCGCCCGCAGGCAGATCCAGCCCCTCACGGACACGCCGGTCAAAATCCTCAAGATCGGAATCTTCAAAGGCATTGCCCAGGCTTAGCATCGGCACTTCGTGCTTGACCTCGCCAAAAGCTGACAGCGCCAGGCTACCGACCCGCTGGGTTGGCGAGTCTGGTGTCACGAGTTGGGGATTTTGCGCCTCAAGCGCTTTGAGCTCGTGAAACAGGCGATCGTACTCGGCATCGGGAATGCTAGGCTCATCGAGCACGTGATAACGATAGTTGTGCTGGTCCAGCTCGGCACGAAGCTGCAAGATACGTTGGGCGGCGTCAGTCATGTTGCTCTCTCAAAAACACAGAAAGCAGCCAAAGCTGCTTTCTGATAATCACGGTTGCGTTTAACGCTTACTGGTCAGTTGGCGACGCTCAAACTCGACGATACGCTGGCGATAATGCTCGATGGTTTGAGCGGTCATCACGCTGCGCTGGTCATCCTTGAGTTCACCGTTGAGCTCATGGGCAAGCTTGCGTGCAGCAGCCACCATTACATCAAAAGCCTGCTTGGGGTGACGCGGGCCAGGCAAGCCAAGGAAGAAACTCACGGCGCGTGTGCTGAAGCCTTCAATGTCATCCAGGTCGAAGGTTCCGGGCTTGAGTGCATTGGCCATGGAAAACAATACTTCGCCGTTGCCTGCCATGCTTTCGTGACGATGGAAAATATCCATTTCACCGAAACGCAAACCGCTTTCCAGAATATTCTGCAGCAATGCCGGGCCTTTGAAACCATTGGCATCGCGGGCAATCACGTTAATCACCAGGACTTCGTCAACCGGCGCCTGCTCTTTAGCCTCGACCTTGCTCGCCGGAGCATCATCAACCGGGTTAAGCAGCGTCGGGACCGGCTCGTCCACATCAAGATTCAAGTCACCCTGCTGGGGTTCATTGTTACGTCGACGGCTCAACTCGCGTGCGCTCATCGATGGTAAATCATGCTCATCGAAGGAAGGTTCTTGATGTTGCGGCTTATCGACCACTCGGGCGGGGCTCAACAACTCCGGATCACTGTCATCATCCGGCAGGTTGGACAGGTTTCGATCAAGCTTGAATTTCAACTTCCCTTTACCACCACGCATCCGGCGCCAGCCATCAAACAAGATGCCAGTAATCACAATGATGCCGATAACGATCAGCCACTCACGTAGACCGAATTCCATGAAATACCTTAACCCCTAATGACAATTAATATACACAACGGAAGCATTCAAACCTGCTCCGATAACTCAAAAAACGTGGGGCCAACACCATGTTCCAACTGGCACTTTCCACGCATAACAAAAGTGGGCATTAAGCTAGCACGACGAAAGGTTACTTTACACTGCTGGCGAGTTTGAAAACACACTACAACAGTAGGCTAAAACGATGAAAAGGTGAAAAAAACCCCTTATATCAAGTTAGCCGTAACATTTTGCTCAAAACTTGACCACATCACAGCAGAGCATCACTTCCAAGGACTTGCCCAACACTAGGCGTCCACCATCGCCAGCGCCTCTTCGACATCCACAGTCACCAAACGCGAACAACCCGGCTCATGCATGGTCACCCCCATCAATTGATCCGCCATTTCCATGGCGATCTTGTTGTGGGTGATGTAAATAAACTGCACTTTCTCAGACATCTCCTTGACCAGGCGCGCATAACGACCAACGTTAGCATCGTCCAGAGGTGCATCGACCTCATCGAGCATGCAAAACGGCGCCGGATTAAGCTGAAAGATTGCAAAAACCAGCGCTAGCGCGGTCAAGGCCTTCTCTCCACCGGAGAGCAAATGGATAGTGCTGTTCTTCTTGCCAGGTGGCCTCGCCATAATTGTTACACCAGTATCGAGTAAATCTTCGCCTGTGAGTTCCAAATAAGCTGTGCCACCACCAAAAACCTTCGGAAATAACGCCTGCAACCCCGCATTTATTTGATCGAATGTTTCCTTGAAGCGATTACGTGTTTCGCGGTCAATCTTGCGAATGACATTCTCCAGCGTATCCAGGGCCTCGACCAAATCCGCATCCTGGGCATCCAGATAGCGCTTGCGCTCCGATTGCTGCTGGTACTCATCGATTGCCGCGAGGTTGATCGGCCCCAGGCGCTGGATGCGCGCCGCCATGCGTTCGAGCTCCTCTTCCCAGGACTTCTCACTGGACTCACTCGGCAGCGTTGCCAGAACACCATGCAAATCGTAATTGTCTTCCAGCAACTGATCCTGCAATGCTTTACGCCGCACCGTCAGCGATTGCCATTCCATGCGCTGCTGCTCGAGTTGACCGCGCAATAACTGCGACTGCTGCTCAGCCTGGGTACGGCGTTTCTCGGCGTCACGCAATTGTCGATCCGCATCCTCAAGAGTCAAGCGCGCCAGCTTTAACTCATCCTCGACACCCATGCGGCGGTCGAGCAATTCTTCGAGCTTGATACGCAACTCTTCGAGCGGTGCGGCACCTTCCTCGAGATTAAGATTCAACTGCTCGCGACGTTCATGCAGGCGCTCGGACTGCAGGCGCAAGCGCTCAAGGGCCTGACGGGTTGAGTCGTACTGCGCACGCAGTGAGCCCAGGCGCACGGCTAGCTGGTGAGCATGATCCTTGTGCTGGCGCGCATCATGACGAACCCGATCAAGCTGCTCACGCAACTGGTCACGACTGGCGAGCAGCGTCTCGCGCTGATCGTTGTCTTGGGCCATGGCATCCAGCGCGTCCTGCAGCTGCAGGCGCGACTCACCGAGTTGCTCCTGCTCAAGCTCACGCTGGCCAGACAGTTCGCTCAGTTCAGTGTCGAGACGCTGTCGACGCAGCAACAACTGCTCGGCCTTGGCGGCACTGGCCGACAACTGTGCCTTGAGCTCCCCCAGGTGTCGCGATTGCTCCTGCACTTGACGACGCAATTGCTCGCGCTGCTCCTCATGCTCGCGCTGTTGTTCACGAAGGCCGAGCAAGCGCTCCCCGAGCAACTCCAGTGCCGCCTCACGCTCCGTGCACTCGAACCCAAGCTGCTCCAGTTCCTGCCCGCGTGCCAGCACACCACTTTCAGCCTCGCTGGCGCGCCGCACCCGCAGGAAATGCTTGCCAACCCAGTAGCCGTCACGACTTATCAGGCTTTCGCCTTCACCCAGACCACCACGCAGGGCCAAGGCCTGATCAAGTGTTTCAACTGGGCGAACAGCACCCAACCATGGCGATAAGTCGAGCGCAGACTCAACCTTGTCGAGCAAACTGCCCGCCACTCTCTGGCCATTTTTAGCCGGGCTAAGCAGGCGTAGATCACCTTGCTCGAAATCTGAAAAGTCCAGCTGGTTTAAAGCCTCAGGATCATCCAGCAACACCGCTTGAAGATCAGCGCCGAGAACCGTCTCGACCGCCAACTCCCAACCGTTTTCAACCCGAAGCCCTTCGGCCAACCGAGGCCGATCAAGCAACTGTTGCCGATCCAGCCATTGGGCGGCCCCCTGCCCCGGCTCCAGCGCCGCTTGTTGCAGCGCCTCCAGCGAAGCCAGCCGCCCCTGCAAGCGCTGCAGCTCACCTTGGGCCTGTTGCTGGGCCTGCCCAGCTTGCTCCAGCTCTCCACGCAGCAGTTGCAAGCGGTCAGCGTGCTCTGCCTCGGCGACTTGCAGCTCCTCGATGCTTAATTCGCTAACCGCAACCTGCTCGCCGAGCGCCTGTATCGCCGCATCCTCCGGATCGGCGGCAAGCTGCTGCAGCTCCTCACTGAGTCGCCGCTGGCGCTCGACCAGGCGCTCAAGACTCTGCTCCAACTGCCCAATACGCGACTGCTGTACCTCAGCCTGGCGGCGCGGCTCAGCCGAGCGCTGATTGAAAACGTCCCACTGCTCCTGCCAGCCATGCATTGCAGCCTCAGCCAACTCAAGCGCCGCGGCTGATTCCTCGGCCGCGGCGGCAATCAGTGCCTGCTCGGGCTCCAGTTGGGCCAACTCCTCGCCGAGGGTCGCAGCCAAGGTGCTGTCATGACCCAAGTGGGACTCGGTTTCCTGACGCGAGCGCTCGGCCTCGTTGAGGTCTTCCTGCAACTGACGCACCCGCTGCTGGCCATGCTGGATACTTTGCTCGACCCGGGCAATATCGCCACCCACCGAATAAAAGCGCCCCTGCACCAGGTTGAACTGTTCAGACAATTCATGGTGACCGTCGCGAAAGCGCTCGATACTGGCATCGGCATTACGCTGCTCGGCCACCAACGCTTCAAAACCCACTTCCTGATCACGAATGATCGACTCACGCTGGCCCACTTGCTCGTTCAGGGCCTGCCAGCGCAGGGCTGTGAGTTGTGCTTTGAGTTGGCGCTCTTCTGCCTTGTATTCCTGATACTTCTCAGCAGCCTGGGCCTGGCGATGCAAGCGTTCGAGCTGGCGCTCCAGTTCTTCGCGCAGGTCAGTCAGGCGCGCAAGGTTTTCATGGGTGCGTCGAATCCGGTTCTCGGTCTCGCGGCGGCGTTCCTTGTACTTTGAAATCCCCGCGGCCTCTTCGATGAAGTTGCGCAAGTCTTCGGGCTTGGCCTCGATCAGCTTGGAGATCATCCCTTGCTCGATAATCGAGTAGCTGCGCGGCCCCAAGCCAGTTCCCAGAAAGATGTCGGTGATGTCACGACGACGGCACTTGGTGCCGTTGAGAAAGTAGGTATTTTGGCTATCGCGGGTCACCCGGCGGCGAATCGAGATCTCGGCATAACCCGCGTACTCACCCACCAGCGTTGAGTCGCTGTTATCGAAAATCAGCTCGATCGAGGCCTGGGTAACGGGTTTACGTGTGTTCGAGCCATTGAAGATGACATCGGTCATCGACTCGCCGCGGAGATTCTTCGCCGAACTTTCACCCATTACCCAACGAACAGCGTCGATTATGTTTGATTTACCACAACCATTGGGCCCAACGACCGCTGCCATGTTGCTGGGAAACGACACGGTGGTTGGGTCAACAAAGGACTTGAAACCTGCGAGTTTGATCGACTTCAGACGCATGCAAAGCGTTCCTTAGCGTTCAGCTAATGCTGCCAGCACCAGTTTAGAATTATGTGCGCAGTAGCCTTTAAGCACTTCGCGTGCCTGATTCTCATCGCGCTCGATGATCGCTTGCAACAAGCGAGTGAAGCTATTGATGAACTGCCCCATTTCACTGCGCCGCCGCTCGAATGCCAGATAATAGGTGCGGCTGATCGCCGGCAGCAGGTTTTCTACGCTTTGTTGCAAATAAGGGTTGTTTGAAAATCCATAGGCGGCACGCATGATATCGAAGCTGTTATCGACAAAGGCATTGATATCGCCCTGCTGGAAGTTGCTGGAAAGGCGTTTTTGGATATCAACGAACGGCTCCAGCTCAGACTGTTCGCGCCAGCCACGCGCAACCGTACAGGCCAGCAAGCCGTAGAGCTCAACCACTAGCGCGTACAGGCTCTTGACATTGTGCGCGGTCAACTCGCTAACCTGTGCGCCGCGCCGGGGCTGGATAATAATCAAGTGCCGGCGCTCAAGTATCAGCAAGGCCTCGCGCACAGAACCCCGACTGACATTCAGCAACTGGGTAACTTTCTGCTCTTGAATGCGTTCACCCGCCCGCAACTCACCGCGAATGATACGTTCTGACAAATGCTGCGCAATCTGCTCGGCGAGGCTATCCGGGGCCTTGAAGGTCATGCTGTTCCTTAAAACCTGAGGGTGCTTTGCAAGAAATTATCGACAGGCGCAATAAGCGCCAACATGCAAGGTTACGGACGAACATCCGGGTCAAGCTCGAACTTGGGCGCAGTCGCTGCAAGTCGCTAGGTGATAGGCGCTGAGATTGTTCCACAGATCTTCAAAGTGTAACACAGGGCCCTGGCTTGCAAAGCTGTCACGGCCAACGCACCAGATCATGGCACCCAGGCCACAACCACATACCGAATTCGCGCAATGGGGAGCCCGGTTTTCACCGGCTCGGCTCATCTGTCCGGGTATCCGAGGCAGTACGACCGCCTGGCATGAAAAAAGCAGCGAGCATCAGACATTCATTGGCAACCGACTTACTCATAACTATCGGGCATGAAAACCACCTGACTCGCACGTCAAATATTAGTTGACCCAAAAGTCAGAAATCACTAGATTTAGTTCAAACGGATTGCTTGAACCCTGGCTGGCTCCTTCTCGGATCAGCTTCAGGCCAGCAAATCGACAACAATAAAATGCCTGGAGGTCTTCCTTGATCCAGTTTTTACTTAACCGGGAGCTGCGTACAGAGCAGCAACTCGACCCCAACGTCACAGTGCTCAATTACTTGCGTGAGCACCTTGGCAAACCCGGTACCAAAGAAGGCTGCGCCTCTGGTGACTGCGGTGCATGCACCGTGGTGGTTGGCGAGCTTGATACAAGTGAAGGCCGCGAGCGCATTCGCTATCGCACACTCAACTCATGCCTGACCTTTGTTTCTTCGCTGCATGGCAAGCAACTGATCAGCGTTGAAGACCTCAAGCACCAGGGCCAACTGCACAGCGTGCAACAGGCCATGGTTGACTGTCACGGCTCGCAATGCGGCTTTTGCACTCCCGGCTTTGTCATGTCGCTGTTTGCCTTGCAAAAGACCAGCAACGGCTACAACAAGGCTGAAACCCTCGAAGCACTTGCAGGCAATCTGTGCCGCTGCACTGGCTACCGTCCGATCATCGATGCTGCCGAGCAAGCCTGCTGCCAGAAACAACCGGACCAGTTCGATAACGCTGAAACCCAGACCATTGCCCAGCTCAAAGCCATTGCTCCCCTTGATACAGCCGAACTCAAGAGCGGTGACAAACGCTGCCTGCTGCCACTGACTGTTGCAGACCTGGCTGATATCTACGCGGCCAACCCGCAAGCACGCCTGCTTGCAGGTGGCACCGACCTGGCGCTTGAAGTCACCCAGTTCCACCACGAACTGCCCGTGATGATTTATGTGGGTCATATCGAATCGATGAAACGCATCGACATCAATGACGAAACCATCGAGATTGGCGCCGCCACGGCGTTGAGCGATTGCTACTCGGCTCTGGCCAAGGATTACCCCGACTTCGGAGAGTTGTTGCACCGTTTCGCATCCTTGCAAATCCGCAATCAGGGCACCCTTGGCGGCAATATAGGCAATGCCTCGCCCATTGGTGATGCCCCGCCGCTGCTGATAGCCCTCGGCGCGCAGATCGTGCTGCGCAAAGGCAATGAGTCACGCACCTTGCCACTCGAAGATTACTTCATCGATTACAAGGTTACGGCTCGCCAGGAAGCCGAGTTTATCGAAAAGATCATAGTGCCTCGCGCGCAAGCCAATCGTGCCTTCCGCGCTTACAAGGTCTCCAAACGCCTGGATGACGATATCTCGGCAGTCTGCGCAGCATTCAATATCGAAGTGCTAGACGGCGTGGTGCAAAGCGCACGCATCGCCTTTGGCGGAATGGCCGCCATCCCCAAGCGTGCCGCAGCCTGTGAAGCGGCCTTGAACGGTGCTGCCTGGTATCCGGGGGTTATCGAGCAAGCCTGCGCGGCTCTGGCCGAGGACTTCACGCCGCTGAGCGATTTCCGCGCCAGTAAAGAGTATCGCCTGCTTATCGCACAAAACCTGCTGCGTAAGTTCTTCCTTGAAATGCAAGCTCCAGAAGTTGAGACGCGGGTGACTGCATATGTCTAATCACATCATTCAAAAAACCCAGGCTGAATTGGCTGAACTGTTCCGCGCCGACCTCACAACTGGCGTTGGCCGCAGTGTCAAACACGAAAGCGCAGCCAAGCATGTTTCTGGCGAGGCCACCTACGTCGACGACCGCCTGGAATTCCCCAACCAGCTCCATGTCTACGCACGCATGAGCGACCGTGCACACGCGCGAATCGTCAAGATCGATACTGCACCCTGCTATGAAATTCCCGGCGTGGCCATAGCCATCACCAGCAAAGATGTACCCGGGCAGTTGGATATTGGCCCAGTAGTCGCTGGAGACCCCCTGCTCGCCGACGGCAAGGTTGAGTTCGTTGGCCAGGTGGTACTGGCGGTAGCCGCAAATAGTCTGGACGCTGCACGCAAGGCAGCCATGGCAGCCGTTATTGAGTACGAAGACCTGGAACCTGTGCTCGATGTAGTCGATGCCTTGCGTAAAAAGCACTTTGTTCTCGACAGTCACCAGCACAAGATCGGCGACTCTGCTGGCGCTCTGGCTGCGGCCCCACACCGCCTGCAAGGCCGCCTGCACATCGGTGGCCAGGAGCACTTTTACCTGGAAACCCAGATCTCCTCGGTGATGCCCACCGAAGACGGCGGGATGATTGTGTACACCTCGACGCAGAACGCCACCGAAGTGCAAAAACTGGTGGCTGAAGTGCTGGGCGTGGCGATGCACAAGATCGTCATCGACATGCGCCGCATGGGCGGTGGTTTTGGGGGCAAGGAAACCCAGGCGGCCGGGCCCGCATGCTTGTGCGCCGTGGTTGCTCATCTCACCGGGCGGCCAACCAAGATGCGCCTGCCGCGTGTCGAAGACATGCAGATGACCGGCAAGCGCCACCCTTTCTATGTCGAGTACGATGTCGGCTACGACGACGACGGCTTGCTCCAGGGTATCGAGCTTGAACTGGCGGGCAACTGTGGCTATTCGCCCGACTTGTCAGGCTCCATTGTCGACCGGGCGATGTTCCACTCTGACAATGCCTACTTCCTCGGCAACGCGACCATCAACGGCCACCGCTGCAAGACCAACACCGCCTCGAACACCGCCTACCGCGGCTTTGGCGGCCCGCAAGGCATGGTCGCGATCGAGCAAGTGATGGATCATATTGCCCGCCAGCTTGGCAAAGACCCGCTGGAGGTGCGCAAGCTCAACTATTACGGCAAAGAAGATCGCAATATCACCCACTACTACCAAAAGGTAGAGCACAACATGCTGGCCGAAATGACCAGCGAGCTTGAAGCCAGCAGCGACTACAGCAAGCGTCGCGAGGAAATTCGTGCATTCAACGCGCAAAGCCCGGTGTTGAAAAAAGGCCTGGCGCTGACACCGGTGAAGTTCGGCATCAGCTTTACAGCCACCTTTCTCAACCAGGCAGGCGCGCTGGTACACATCTACACCGATGGCAGCATCCATCTCAACCATGGCGGCACCGAGATGGGCCAAGGGCTCAATACCAAGGTCGCACAGGTCGTGGCTGAGGTTTTCCAGGTCGATATATCACGTATCCAGATTACCGCGACCAATACCGACAAAGTGCCCAACACCTCGCCGACCGCAGCCTCCAGCGGTGCCGATCTAAACGGCAAAGCCGCACAGAACGCTGCAGAAACCATCAAGCAACGCCTGGTCGACTTCCTGGTGCGCGAACATAAGGTCAGTGCAGAAGACATCGAGTTCCGCAACGGCCAGGTCCGCGTGCGCGACCAGTTCATTGCCTTCGACCAGGTGATCCAGCAGGCATACTTTGCTCAGGTTTCGCTGTCGAGCACCGGTTTCTATCGCACACCGAAGATTTTCTACGATCGCGATAAAGCCGCCGGCCGCCCCTTCTATTACTTTGCATACGGTGCCGCGTGCTCCGAAGTCATAGTCGACACCCTGACTGGCGAATACAAGATGCTGCGTAGCGACATTCTTCACGATGTCGGCGCCTCGCTTAACCCGGCAATCGATATTGGCCAGGTTGAAGGCGCATTCGTTCAGGGCATGGGCTGGCTGACCATGGAGGAACTGGTCTGGAACCCGAAAGGCAAGCTGATGACCAATGGTCCGGCCAGCTACAAGATTCCAGCCATCGCCGACATGCCACTCGATCTGCGGGTCAAGCTGGTCGAAAATCGCAAGAACCCGGAAGACACGGTATTCCACTCCAAAGCCGTGGGTGAGCCGCCATTCATGCTGGGCATTGCCGTGTGGTGTGCGATCAAGGATGCCGTCGCCAGCCTGGCTGAGTATCGCCAGCAGCCCGACATCGACGCACCTGCAACGCCTGAGCGCGTGCTCTGGGGTGTCGAGCAAATGAAGAAATACCAGCAACCGGCCAAGGCGGTAGCGCGTGAGGCTGCAGAGCCTGTCTAATCGGGTGCAATGAGCGGCGTGATGCTACGCCGCTCTGTTTTCTCAATGGTGTACAACAATGACAAATACCACCGAAAATTTAACCGAAACAGCCAAAGCCCCTGGCCATCAGGTGTCGCCGCTGTTTGTGCTGGCGCCATCAAGCACTGTTGTTGAGCAACCTAAAGTTGCTAACTGGTGCCTGTCACGCCCTGCCAAACCCTTACACAGCTGGAGGCTGAGAAAATGAGCTGGATCAGCACCCTCGCCGAGCTTCAAGAGCAAGGCCTGCCTTGCGTCCTGGTCACCATCATCGACGAACGCGGTTCAACCCCGCGTAATTCCGGCTCGAAAATGGTGGTCACCGCCGAGCGGATTTACCAAACCATCGGTGGTGGTCATCTTGAATACAAGGCGATGGAAATGGCCCGCCAAATGCTCGCCAGTGGCTCCCAAAGCACGCGCCTGGAACGCTTCAACCTGGGCGCCAGCCTTGGCCAGTGCTGTGGCGGCGCAACAGTATTGCTGTTCGAGCCAATGGGCCAGCCGCAGGCGCAAATCGCCGTATTCGGCCCCGGCCATGTCGGCCGCGCCCTGGTGCCGCTGCTTGCCGGCTTGCCATGCAAAGTGCGCTGGATTGACTCTCGTGAAGCCGAGTTTCCAGAGCAGATCCCAAGCGGTGCCGAGAAAGTGGTCAATGATGAAGTGGTCGATGAAGTCGATAACATGCCCGCCGGGAGCTACTTCATCGTCATGACCCACAACCATCAGCTCGACCTTGAGCTAAGCGCCGCAATCCTCAAGCGCGATGATTTTGCCTACTACGGCTTGATCGGCTCGAAAACCAAGCGTGCCAAGTTTGAACATCGCTTGCGTGACCGTGGCTTCAATCCCGAAGTGGTTCAGCGCATGCGCTGCCCTATGGGCCTGGCCGAAGTCAAAGGCAAGTTACCCGTCGAAATTGCAGTGTCGATTGCGGGTGAAATCATCGCCACCTACAACGCCCATTTTGGCGAGCAAAAGCACAGTAAATCCGCCGGCCCCATCGCTCAACTATTACCGGCTTCACGCCGCAACCACGCTTAATTCCAGTGCCGTCCCCCAAGGATAATGGCGGACGGTGAATACAGAATGCCGAGAAAAATATGTCCACCCCTGCAAAAGCTTACCGCGCCTCCATACTCCACAGCCTTGGCGACCCAGCGGTGGTAGGTATCGAACAATCCTATGAGTATTTCGAGGACGGTATCCTGCTCGTTGAAGACGGTCGCGTGGTGAAGGTCGGCCACGCGGCAGATTTACTCGACAAACTCAAAGGTATAGAGATTGTCGAGTACCACGATGCACTAATCACCCCCGGTTTTATCGACACTCATATCCACTACCCACAGACCGGCATGATTGCCTCATACGGCGAGCAATTGCTGGACTGGCTCAACACCTACACCTTCCCGACCGAACAGCAGTTCGCCGATAAAGCCCATGCAGCCGATGTTGCCGGTATATTCATCAAGGAACTGTTGCGCAACGGCACCACCACCGCGTTGGTGTTCGGTAGCGTACACAAGCAGTCGGTTGATGCATTCTTTGAGGCCAGCGAAGCGCTCAACCTGCGCATGATCGCCGGCAAGGTGCTGATGGACCGCAATGCGCCCGACTACCTGACCGACACAGCCGAGTCCGGCTACGCCGACAGCAAGGAACTGATCAAACGCTGGCACGGCAAGGGTCGCCTGCACTATGCAGTCACGCCACGGTTCGCACCGACCAGTACCCCGGAACAACTTGAGCTGGCGGGCAAGCTGTATCATGAGTTCCCCGACCTGTACATGCATACGCACCTGTCCGAGAACCTCAAGGAAATCGACTGGGTCAAAGCCCTCTTCCCTGAGCGCACCGGATACCTGGATGTCTACGATCACTACAAACTCATTGGCGCCCGCTCGGTGTTCGCCCACGGCGTGCACCTGTGTGACGATGAATGCAAACGACTGGGCGAAACCGGCTCTGCCGTTGCCTTTTGCCCAACGTCGAACCTGTTCCTCGGCAGTGGCCTGTTCAACCTGAACAAGCTTGAACAGCATGGTGTTCGCGTCGGCCTGGGCACTGATGTCGGAGCCGGTACAAGTTTCTCGCAACTGCAATCACTGAACGAGGCTTACAAGGTGATGCAACTGCAGGGCAACAAGCTTGATCCATTCAAGTCGCTCTACCTGGCAACACTTGGCAGCGCCAACGCCCTGTATCTGGACGACAAGATAGGTAACTTCGCGAGCGGCAAGGACGCCGACTTTATCGTCCTCGACTATAAAGCCACACCGCTGATTGACTACCGCATGCAGCAAGCCAAAAGCCTGGAAGAGAAACTTTTCGCCCTGACTATCCTGGGCGACGACCGCGCCGTGAAAGAAACCTTTGCTGCAGGTCAATCAGTCCATTGTCGCGATTGAATCTGTCCGCTGCTGGCCCGGGCTCAAGCAGTGGACTCACGCTCGGCTATTGCCAGCCTGATGAGGCGAACGACCTCATCCACCTCATCAGCACTGGTATAACGCAACTCGATATAAGCAGATGAAGCCGAGCGCCTTGGATGCTTTATCGAGTTCGCCGGATGTTGCAACCCCAGCTGCTTGATCAGCGATTTGCCCAGCGCCAGATCAAGCTCATTGTCGTGGTGAAAATGGGCAATTTCCTTTTGGCCATGGTTTAGCGTAGTAAAGCCATCCGATCGCCCAGGCCAGACCACAACCTGCATGCCCGGCAAGCTTTTGATCGCCTCAAGCAATTGCGCCTTCAATGCATTCATCCTGTCGGCTGCCCTTGGTGATTGACTGGCTCAAACTGCGCCCAAGAAGTCCATCTTGCCAATTTTCACACCATTGTGGCGCAAGATCGCGTAGCTACAACTGATGTGGAAATAGAAGTTCGGCAAAGCAAAATGCAGCAGGAACATTTGCCCATTAAAGCTCAACTCGCGCGAAGGCAGCTTGATGTTGATGGTTTTGTCCTCGCTGCCATCAATCTGCTCCGGCTTGACGGTTTGAATAAAAGCAAGGGTCTTGGCAATCCGCGCTTTGAGTTCAGCAATGCTTGCCTCGTCGTCGGCATAGCTCGGCACATCCACTCCGGCAAGGCGCGCGACACAGCCTTTGACTGCATCAGTGGCGATTTGAACTTGTCGCGCCAAGGGGTACATATCGGGTGCCAGGCGGGCATTGACCAGCACAGTTGAATCGAAACCTTCAGCCTCGGCGTGTGCCGAAGCCTTATCGAGGATCGCTTCGAGATTGTTCAGCATACGGATAAAAACAGGAACGCTGGCTTGATACATGGACAACGACATGCTTATTACTCCACAACGGCAGGTTGATCCGAGCACATTACACCCGTGGCATTGCTCGCGCGAATTGATATTTCGACTCAAGAGCAAGGGATACCTTGGCCATGTGCATTCGGCCGGCTAATAAAATCCTGAAATATTCGTTAGCAGGCTTTGTTTTCAGTTGTATGATGAGCCATCATCAAAAGAGGCTCTGGAAACGCCGCGATCGAAAATCGCAAAGGACTAAAAAGCCGAGCTTAGTGGGCCAACCACTCTGAGCAGCTTCCAACCTGGCGATACCTCGCGCAGTTGTTTTCTGGGGTCCGCGATCTTCCGCCGCCATTGCCAATCTGAGCTGCCAAATGACGACCGAGCCGACATCTGCAGACAACTCCACCTTGCAGATCCTGACTATAGTATTTTTCACCTTTATCAGCTTCTTGTGCGTTGGCTTGCCCCTCGCTGTACTCCCCGGCTTCGTCCTGTATGACCTTGGCTATAGCTCGGTACTGGCCGGGGTGGTTATTGGCACACAGTATTTTTCGACCCTGCTGACTCGACCTATATCCGGCTCTATCGCCGACCGCTTGGGCGCCAAACGAGGTGTACTTTATGGCCTTGTTGGCTGCTCGATAAGTGGCGCTGTAACCCTGATCGCCACCTCCCTGATTGCCTATCCACTGGCCAGCTTGATATTACTGATACTCGCCCGGATCATCCTCGGTGTATCCCAAGGCCTGGTCGGTACAGGTTCGATCAGTTGGGGCATCGGCAGGGTCGGCGCGGAAAACACTGCCCGGGTGATTTCCTGGAATGGTATTGCATCCTATGGAGCAGTAGCGCTCGGAGCTCCCCTGGGAGTGATGATGGTGTCCAGCCTGGGCCTCTGGAGCATAGGCAGCCTGACGTTGGCTCTTGCTGGCGGATCATTTCTGCTGGCCCGCATCAAAACCCCGGCGCCCATTATTCAGGGGAAGCGCCTGCCCTTTAGCAGCGTGTTTCTGAAAGTCGCACCAAACGGCGTGGCACTTGCACTTGGCTCAATTGGCTTCGGCACGCTGGCGACGTTTATCACCCTGTATTACGACAGCCGTGACTGGGATAACGCGGCGTATTGCCTGAGCGCATTCGGCGCCGCGTTTATCCTCGCTCGCCTATGGTTTTCCAGTGCAATCAAAAAGCGCGGGGGGTATCGCGTAGCAACCATATGCCTGTTTATCGAGTGCGTTGGCCTGATGATGATCTGGCTTGCACCCACCCCATGGCTAACCTTATGTGGCGCCGCCCTCACCGGCTTTGGCCTGTCACTGGTCTATCCTGCGCTGGGGGTCGAAATCATCTCGCATATTCCGCCTGCCAGCCGCAGTTCGGCACTCGGCGCCTACGCAGTATTCTTTGACCTGGCATTGGGCACCGCCGGCCCTCTTATGGGTGCCGTTGCCGGTCATTTCGGTTTCGGCTCGATTTTTATGGTTGCCGCCTGCATGGCGCTGCTCGGCATGCTGCTGACCCTGGTATTGCTAAGCAGAGATAGTCGCTCAAGGTTGGGCTCGGCCTAACACAGGAACATAAAGATGAACCGCCAACAAATTGCTGCATTTTGCCTGCAGTTGCCGGGCGCCCGTGAAGACTTCAAATGGGGCGAAAACCAGGTATTCTCCATTGCTGGAAACAAGATGTTTGCGATCCTTAACTTCCTTGGCGGTAATCTCGCCTTCAAGGTCGATAAAGACCTGTTTCTCGGCTTTGTTGATCGCCCGGGAATCCGCCCCGCCCCCTATCTGGCCCGCGCACACTGGATCAGCATGGACTGTGATCAGTTGCCCATCGGCGATCAAGAGCTGCGCGAACTGCTCACCCGCTCCCATCAGCTGGTGGTGGCTAAATTGTCAAAGCGCAAACAGCTTGGCCTGCTGATTGACCTATAAACGCCGGATAAAGTGGCCGAAGTACTCGCCACCCAAGACCAACCAATCAAACCAGAACAGTTGATGGGCCAGGATGATCAGCCAGAAAATCAACTGGTAGGCACCTTTTCGGGTTTTATGCCGAAAGCATTGCTGGGCAATCAAGGCGCCAGGCCAACCGCCGGATAACTCAACCAGGTGCAATGTGGTTTCCGGTATGCGCCAAGCCCCACGCATGGCTTTGGCTTTGTCACTCCAGTACTGCACGAAGCTAACCAGACTCATCAGTCCATAAGCCACCAATATCCAGATAAAACCAGCCTTGAAAAACAACTGGAAACTGCCAAACAGTGGCAAGGCGTATAGACAGGCGAACACCAGGGTTTTGAACCCAAGGTTTTGCATGGGCGCAGAGCCTTGGCGCCTTGGCGGCCTTGAAGCCTTCTTTATTTCAGGCTGTGGCTTGCGCGGCTTGCGACGAATACTGGGCTGATCAAGGGACAATTCCCCGGCAAGACGTAGGTGCTCGGCTCGAATTCGTCCCTTGTCATCTCTACTGGCGATATACAACACCTTGTCACCCACAAGCGGGCGACGATCACCGCGCATTGCCGAAATATGAGCGAACACCTCCGGCCCGCCCTGCTCCGGACGGATAAAACCAAAGCCTTTTTCATCGTTCCAGCTCTTGATCGAGCCATGTACTTCCATGATCAAACAGTCATCCCCGGCACATCACAACTAACCATTCTCACGCGCGCTGGCACGCAGGGCATTTTGTTCCGCAACAGGCAACTTCAAATAGGCTTTGGGCGTAATACCGATATGCAAACGAAAGCATTTATAAAAAGCAGACAGTGAGTTAAAGCCCGCCGCGAAGACCAGATCATCAACCTTGGCCGACGGCGGGAGCAGTTCGACACTCTGCAGTAAATGCTTGAGCCGCTCATGATTAACATAACGGTAGAAGCTTTGGCCCAGTACCTGATTCAACAGATAAGAGATCTGATTGCGGCTATAACCCGTTTCGCTCGCCACTTGCTGGAGATTGAGCCCCGGGTCCAAATAGGGCTGCTTCTGGGCGAAATACTCTTGCAGGTCCAGCGCCAGAATGCCCAGTTGGCGTGCAGACAGCCCCAGTCGACTGGTGGCTGGGCGGCTGTCCGGCTCATGCTGGCCGTCATGCTGTTCGTGGATCAACGACGCGTATTCGTTAACCCGCCAGATCAGCCCGTCCCGAACCGTGATCGCCTCGCTTGAGCGAAACGAAACCAAACCGGGACCGCCACGTAAAGTAATCCGGTACTGGATAAACGCCGTGTCATCATCAAAGCGAATTCGGTCGGTGTGTTCAAGCACCTCCTGAGGCGCAAGCGGCATCGAGCTGCGCACATACTCGCGCAGCTGCGTGAAGTGAAACACCTTGTTCTGAAAGAAATCACTGTACTCAACATCCGGATGATAGAGCGCCATCACCGCATCAAGGTCGCTAGCCTTCCATGCCAGATGATAGCGCTGCACCACCTGCTTGGTGATACTGGCTGTTGAGCCGGATAACCTTGTGCTCATAGATGACTCACTAACTAGCCCTGAGCGGTGCTCCAATCGATCATATGTAGTTGCCAGGTTGCCAGGATCAGCAGCCCGAAACCGATCCGGTACCAGGCAAATACCGCATAACTGTGGTTACCAATAAAGCGCAGCAAGGCACGCACTGCAATCATCGCGAAAATAAACGAAGTCACAAAGCCAATGGCAAATACTGGCAGATCCGCAGGTTGGAACAAATCACGGTACTTGTAACCGGAATACACTGCCGCACCGACCATGGTCGGCATGGCCAGGAAGAACGAAAACTCAGTGGCAGCTTTACGTGACAGGCCAAACAGCAAACCGCCAATGATGGTAGCACCGGACCTGGACGTGCCGGGAATCATCGCCAGGCACTGGGCGAAACCAATCTTCAGGGCATCCTTCCAGGTCATGTCATCAACCGTTTCAGCATGGACCTTGTGTTTGCGGCGCTCGGCCCAGAGCATGACGACACCACCGACGACCAATGCCGTAGCCACGGTAATCGGGTTGAACAGGTACTCGTGAATCAAGTCGGCAAAGCACACGCCAAGAATAACTGCCGGGAAAAATGCGATTAACAAGTTGCGGGTGAACAGTTGTGCCTGAGGCTCTTTAGGCAAGCCGATAACGACATCTAAAATCTTCTTACGGTACTCCCAGACCACCGCCAAGATGGCGCCAAGCTGGATAATGATATTGAACGCCATTGCCCGCTCACCACCGAAACCAATCAAGTCTGCAACGATGATTTGGTGCCCGGTGCTAGAGATGGGTAAAAACTCGGTAATGCCTTCAACCACACCCAAAATAAATGCCTGTACGGCCAACCACACGTCCATCCGAACTCCCAATGTGCGCGGAGTAATAACCGCGCAAGAATAAATGATTGAAGCATTTCTAGCGTTATCGACAGGGCTGGAGCAGCACGCCCCACTACCGCAAACAAATTATCCGTTAACCCTCAGGTTTCTGCGTTTCGGGCCGAAATGCTAACAGAGAATTAGCATTTTAGAGCCGGTTACTTGATCTTTACTCAGGCTGCTTGATTCCAATCAGCATCAGGCATAGGGAAATGCCAAGACAACACCATCGAGCTCCCATAATAAGAATTAGGAGTTTCCCCATGAGCAGCTTACGTAGCCTCCCCATCAGCCGTCGCCTGTGGTTGATACTGATTGTCGCAATCATCATGTTATTGACCCTGGGCAGCGTTTTGCTCAAACAAATTCATGGTGACCTGTATGCAGGCAAAAGCGAAAAAACCCAGCACCTGGTACAAAGTGCAACCGGTATCATGGCGCATTTCCATGCCTTAGAAACTGCGGGAACGCTCAAGCGTGAAGAGGCACAGAAACAGGCATTGGAAATAATCCGTGGCCTGCGTTACGACACCAGCGAATACTTCTGGGTTAATGATCTGACCCCGACCATGATCATGCACCCCACCAATCCCAAACTTGAAGGCCAGAATCTATCGACCTTCAAAGACCCTGACGGCAAAGCTTTGTTCAATGAAATGGTGAGCATCGCTAAAGCAAAAGGCGCCGGTCAGGTCGATTACCGCTGGCCAAAACCAGGGGCAAGCGAACCAGTACCGAAAATATCCTACGTACAGCTTTTCGAACCCTGGGGCTGGATTATTGGCTCTGGCGTGTATGTCGATGACTTGCAGGCTGAGTTTTCAACCCAGGCCATACGTGTTGTGATCATTAGCTTGACCTTGATGCTGCTGATGACGCTCGTTGTCACACTGATAGCCCGTAGCATTTCCAAACCGCTAAATCAGGCGGTAAGCGCAATGGCCAATATTGCCAGCGGAGAAGGCGATTTGACGCGCAGCCTTGATGCACAGGGCAATGATGAACTGGCTGCATTGGCTCGGCACTTCAATGCTTTTACAGACAAGCTACGTCAGGTGATCAAGCAGTCCCTTGGCTCCGCCTCGGAGCTTACTCAGGCAGCGCAGTCACTCGATAGCGTGGCAACAGACGCGCACAACCACAGCCAACAACAATCGCAGCAAATGGAATTGGTGGCCACTGCCATAAACCAGGTGTCCTATGCGGTCCAGGATGTGGCAAAGAATGCAGAGCATGCTTCTTCCGAGGTGCTCGCAGCCGAGCAACAAGCTGCACAAGGCCAGGACAACATCCAGTCCAGCCTGCAACAAATCGAACATCTGTCGGCGATGATCGACCGCGCCGTTACCGTGATGAACACACTTGCAGAAGAAAGTACCCAGATTGGCAGCGTGCTTGAAGTCATTCGCTCGATCGCCGAGCAAACCAATCTATTGGCGCTTAATGCTGCAATCGAGGCTGCTCGTGCCGGCGAACAAGGCCGCGGCTTTGCCGTGGTTGCCGATGAAGTGCGTTTACTGGCACAACGCACACAAAAATCCACGGCAGAGATCCAGGCCATGACCGAACGCTTGCAGAGCAACTCGCAAGCAGCAGTCAAGGTCATTAATGAAAGCAGCCAGGCATCACAACTGACCATTGAACAAGCTAATTTGGCCGGAAGCAGCCTTGATCAAATAGTCCACTCACTAAAGAACATAACCGGACTCAACGCCTCTATTGCCAGCGCAACGCTGCAGCAGTCCCATGTTGTTGAAGACATCAATCAAAATGTCACGCAGGCTACGGGCCTGGCCCATGAAAACGCGACTGCAGCGCAACATTCAAATAAAGCCAGTGAGCATGTTGGCCAGTTGGCCACGCAACTCAGTACATTGCTCGGACAGTTTCGCGTATAAGCGCCATGCTGCAACCCTGCAATCAACAGCGCATGGCGGTTGGCTTGAGCAACCATCATGCGCTACGCACAGTTCATCGCTATTACTCGCGACGTAACACCCGAACTTATTCAAGCTGTTAAGATAACCGCAATCAGGCGGTACCCAGTTACTGCTGAAGAATTTTGTCGCGATGTATTGTAGAGAGTAGATCTGTGGAATTGTTTAAAGAGTTCATGTTTGAAGCGGCGCACCGCCTTCCCCACGTTCCAGATGGCCACAAGTGCAGACGCCTGCATGGGCATTCCTTCAAGGTTGCGGTCTACATCGAGGGGGAGGTTGATCCGCATACTGGCTGGATCCGGGACTTTTCTGAGATTAAAGCCATCTTCAAGCCGCTTTATGAGCAACTTGACCACAACTACCTTAATGATATTCCTGGCCTTGAGAACCCCACCAGTGAAGTGCTGGCGAAGTGGATCTGGCAACAACTCAAACCCTTGTTGCCAGAACTGTCACGCATCCGTATTCATGAGACTTGCACCAGTGGCTGCGAATATCGCGGCGACTAAGCCATCTGTGCCGTCAATAAACAGCCACCGCGAGGTGGCTTTTTATTGGCTGGATATCGACCTTGACTGACTACTCTTGGTTGTCAGCAT